>JBAZSJ010000063.1:0-26293 GCA_041662485.1 Opitutaceae bacterium
ACAGGCTGCGCATATCCTCCCCCCGGCAGGGGCGCGCTGCGCTTCGCCGGGGGCTCCGCGCGCCCCTCCGGTTTTATCAGAACTCGGTTCACGTTGGGGCTTACACAAGCGGCTTTACGCCGCGATTCCGACCATCGCGAGCAAGCTCGCTCCCACGGTCGAACCATCGCGGCGTAAAGCCTGTCTCCTACATTTGGCGGCGAGGATTGTTATCGGACGCGGGACGGACTTGCGGGCGTATTCGCCGGTTCGCCCAATTCTTTGAGCAGGGCCAGGGCGGCGGGATATTCGAGCTCCTCCTTCGAGTAGCGGGTGTAGAGGGTGAGCGCCGCGATCGCCGCGGGTTTGTCGCCGAGGCGGGCGAGGGCCGAGCCCTGATACCAGTAATAATGATAGACCGAAGGATACTCCCGGACGACCGCGGCCGCTTCCTTGGCGACGGCCTTCCAATCTTGGCGCAGCCAGGCGTCTGTCAGGCGGACGCGCCCCTGCAGTCTGGGAGAGGTGACGCGGGCGCACACGGATTCGACCCAGCCGGCGGGAAACGGCGAGGGGGAGCCCAGCACTTCCGCCAGAGTGAGGGCCTTGTTGACGTCGAAGGGATTGGCTTCGGCCCATGATTCCAGGATGGCGTTTTTAAGCTCTTTTTGGGCGGTGCCGCGGGCGAGGGCGGCCTCGGATTTTCTGCCGAGCAGGTCCAGCGCGGGGATCACGTTTTCGATCAACGCGGGCGCGAGGAGCTGCGCGGAACTCAGTCCGTCCACCGTTTGCTTCAGCATGCGGATGTCGCGCGTCTGCGTGTAGTGGACCAGCATGACTTCGTCGCGGGCCTGCTTGAGCTCGGGATCCTTGATGAGGTCGAAGGCGGCGGGCAGATCCACGGGCTGGCCGAGTCGCAGGGCGACGTGAATTTCAAACAGGCGGATTTGCGCGGTGGTCAGCGGCGCCTCGACGGGCTGGGCGTAGGGCGTGATCAGCGCGATGATGCGCGCGCGGATTTCCGGTTCGTCGTTGTCGAGGGCGTTGGCCAGCGTGTCTATGACGTCCGCGCGGACGGCGTCGTCGGGCGCGGCGGTCAGCGCGGCCTGGATGAGGTCGAAGGCGAGGGCGCGGTTTTCCGGGGTGGACGGAAAGGAATCCATCAAAGCATGCCAGAACCACAGGTTGGTGGGCGAGGTGGCGTGCACCTTGAGCAGATAACGCAGCGTCTCGTAGGTGACGGGACGCGAGAACGACGGGACGCGTGTCCGCAACCGCCGCGCCGCGTAGGCGGCCGGCGGTTCCGCGGGCGGAGCGGGCAGGCGAGCCGCCGCCAGTTTCAGCAGGGCTTCCCGCACCGGATGAACGGCCTCGGCCGCGCGGAGCTGGCGGGCGAAGTCGAGCTGGAGGGATTCCTTGGTCTGCGTGACATCGGTGGAGAGGTTCCAATCGGGCACGCCGGCGACGACCGCGCGGGTCGCGTCGAGGTCGCCGAGGCGGATGAGGTCGGTGACGGCGTAGGAGATCACATCGAGATCGACGACGGCCAGTTCGCGGGCGGTGAACTCGCCGACGAGCGCCTTCAGGTCGCCGACGGAGTTGCGGTCAACTTCGAGGAAGCGCGTGAAGGGGACCAGGGATTTTTTTTGCCAGTCGCTGAAACGGGCGGTCAGGGGATGGGCAAGCCAGCGACGATAGTCCTCCGGACGGTTCATGTAGAAGGCGTCGAACAGGGTGGACCAAAGCAGCGAGGTGCGGAGGTCGTCGTTGAAGGCGCCTTCCGCCAGCGCGCCGGTCGTGAGGAGGCGGGCCTCTTCATGGGTGACGGCGAGCCGGAGGAGTCCGCGGTAGGCCTCGACGAGCGCCTCGCGCTGGCGCTCGATGGAGCCGGAGGCGTCCTGGGCGACGAGGAGGCGGAGCTTGATCACCTGCGGTTCGTTAAAGATGCGGGCGGGGTTGCGCAGGACTTCGTCGAGATTGCGCAGGCGGGGGTCCTTGAGGTCGGCGGGTTCGGCGAAGTCATACCACGGGAGGTTGAGGGTGCGCACCCATTCGGCGGACTGCTTGGCGAGGCGGGCGCTGCCGCCGAGGCGCTCCTTGCGGCTGGCGAGGCGGTCACGGGTGTTGGTGTCGGCGACGATGGTCGGGTTGGCGAGTTCGCGGGCGAGCAGGTCGGACTCGGCCGAAACCTTGCCGTTGAGCTTGTAGAGATCGGCGAGCAGCTCGACGGAGTAGGAGCGGGAGTCGGCCATGTCGGGGTTGGCGAGATCCTGCGCGAGCCGGGCGGCGGCCTCGGTCAGCTGGGTCTTGGTCGTGCGCGCGGCGATACCCCAGACGCGGTGCATGGCGCGGGAGATGGCGTCGTCGGGCTGGGTCGCGGACTGGAAGACGGCGACGACATCGAGGGTTTTGCGGGGCAGGCCGCCGTCGTGGTAGTTGATCGCAAGATGAAGCTGGCGCATGCGCTGATCGGCGGTGGAGCCCATGGGGGCGGGAACTTCAAGCTGCGCGATGAGCGCCTTGCGCAGATCGCGGGCGCAGTCGGGCGCGATGCGGCAGGCCTGGTCAACGAGGCTGCCGGCCTCGGGAGAGAGCGAAGGCAGCCAGCGGGCGGCGCTTTGCAGGCGGCGGAACGCGGCCCAATAAAGCGCGGGGGTCTTGGTGCGCTCGGCCTGGCCGAGCTCGCGGCCGAGGTCGGTGAGTTCGGGGATCACGGGCACGACGGTTTCCAGTCCGGGCGCGGGCAGGTTGAGCTTGCGCTCAACGTCCTGCCAGAGCGTCCACCAGGAGGAGCGGGCCGACCAGAATTCCTTGGCGCGGCCGGTGCGGGCGAGGGCGATGAACTCGCGGATGTTATATTCGCCGGTGGTTTTCTTGAGGATGTTGTCCGGGGTGTTTTCCAGGACCTTGATGATGCGCAGGGCCTCGTCGGGCCGGTCGAGCTGGAGGTTGATGAGCACGGCGCGCAGCAGGCGGTCGGAGCCGGCGACGTCATCGGCCGCGAACGGCTCGACCCGTTTGTAGGCGTCGAGCGCCTGCGGGTAGTCGCCGGTTTTTTCCAGGGACTGGCCGAGCTTGCCGTTGGCCGCGCGCTGAAAGCCCGGGGGGAGTCCGGGGGTGGCGAGCATGGTCGTGTAGATCAGGCGTTCGCCGGCGGGGTCGTTTTTGCGGGCGAGGTGGTAGGCGCGCAGGAGACGGGAGTCGAGAAAGGCGTCGTCCATCGGCGGCAGACGGTCGGCGAGGTCGAGGAGCAGGAGATGGATGGGTTCGTCGAGGGCTTTGCCGGCGCGCATCTCGCGCCAGTCCGCATAGCTGGCGGCCAGCCAGAGGCGTTCGGGGAAATCGTCCCCGAGCGGCTGCTCCATCAGCGATTGCAACGCGAGTTGCAGGGTGAGCAGGTCGTCCTTTTTTGCGGCGGCGGCCTCGATGGCGCGCTTGAAGTCGGCGCTGGTCTTGAGCGCGGGATCGCGGACGGCGGGGAGCAGGGAGGCGAAGGCGGGCTCGGCAAGGCGGGCCTTGAGCGTGGCGAAGATTTCCGCCGAGCGTTCGCGCGCGAGCCGGCCTTGGTCGGCCTTGGCGAGGGTGGACTTCAGGGCGTCGCTCGGATTAGGGGCGAGTGCGCGGACGATCGCGGCGAGTTCCGCCTGGAGGTTTTTGTCGGGGGGCGATTTCCAGTCTCCGGCTTTGGTGACGAGGTGTGTCAGGAGCGCGTCGGCGTCCTCGGGCTGGCTTTGCAGAAGGGCGGCGAGGTGGCGGCGAAGTTCATCCGGCTGCGACTGCTTGAGGCGCAGCCGCGCGAGCAGCGTGTTCACGGCGGGCTGGTAGGAGGTGTTCATCACGGCGGCGGGCGCGAGGAGGGCGACGGCCTTGTCGGGGGACGCGGCTTCGAGCAGCTCGGCGGAGTGGAGGCTTTCGAGGGCGCGGCGTTCGTCCGAAAGGCCGGTGTCGGCCGTCATGCGGGTGAAAATGGCGAGCGCCTCGTCGGTCCGTTTCAGGTCCTGGAGAAGGAGGCCGTGCACGCTTTCGCCCCAGGCGTAGGTTTCGGCGGGGATGTTGGCGCGGTAGGCCGCCAGAAGCGGCACGACCTGATCGAGGGCCTGCTGGTTTTTGTCCTCGTCCCAATCGAGGATGATCAACCGCAGGCGGGCCTTGAAGACGGTGAGCTTGTCGTTGGCGAAATAGTCGGCGGTTTTGTTGAGGGCGGCGCGGCGGAGGGCGTGGTTGCCGTTTGCGGGGTAGCGTTTTTCGACGAGGTCGAGCTGGCCTTCGCCGGTCGGCATGAGAGGCAGGTCCACCTGGAGGGCGTCCTTGGCGGTGGCCGGCCGGGTGGCGTCGGCCGTGAGCACGGCGGGTTTTGCCAACCAAGTCTGGAGGGATTGCATGGCCTGGTAAAACCGGCCGAATTCCCCCGCGGGAAGCGCGTGGCGGCTCAGGGTGAGACGCAGTTCCGCGGTCAAGGTCGGGCCTTCGACGCGCCATTGCGCGGAGGCCGAGCCGGTGGGCGTCTCGACCTGGTAGGCGGGAGGGAGCGCGTCGGCGCTCAAGCCCGGGGGAAGGCCGAGCGTGGCGGTCACGGCGATCTCGTCCTGCCAGAGAAAATAGGTCGAGTCGCGCCGGCTGGTCGTGCCCATGTCGAGAAACAGCGAGGAGCTGCGGGGGAACGGGAGCGAGCGGCGGTCGGTCTGCGCGCCGTCCTGGGCTGGAACGATGAAGTAGGCCTTGATGGTGTCGGGGCCGGAGTCGGCGGGAGGAGTCGCCGCCGTGACCACGTCCACCACCTCGGCGCCGGCGAAGAAGCCGCGCACGATTTCGCCGAGCTGGCGGCGGCTTTCGTAAACATCGATCTTGCGGAAGCGCGAGCGCTGGTCGGCGGCGTAGTAGCCGGAGGCGGTCAGGTTGAGCCAGCCGGAGATTTCGCCGGAGGGGGCGAGTTTCAGGTCGAAGCGGTAGTCGAGGCGGCCGGCTTTTTGAGAGGGCGTGTGAACCCACTCGGCGCCGTCTTTTTTTACGACGAGCACGTCGCGGTCCGCGGTGGAAGGTCCGATCATGCCGGGTTCGGCGCAGTCAATGGTCGGGTCGCAAAACTCGTAGCGGCCGCGGCCGTCGGGGATCGCCACGATGGCGTGGGTGAAGATGCGGAAATCCGGAGCGCGGCGGTCAATCAGGCCGAGGTGGGTGGTGTTGACGAGGGCGATGTGCGCCTCGATGCCCTTGCGTCGAAGGAAGGCGACGAGGAGATTGGCCTTGTCCTTGCAGTCGCCATATTGGTTTTCCCACACGTCGTTGCAGGAGTGGGGCTGGTAATCGGCCTTGCCGAATTCCAGTCCGGTGTAACGCACTTCCCGTGACGCCTTGTCCAGGAGGATGCGGATGAGTTCGTCGCGCTTGGACGTTTTTTTGGTCCAGTCATCCACCTTGGCCGCCAGCGCGGGCGAGAGTTCGTCGCGTCCGGCGAGCAGTCCGGAAAACCAGCGGCCGATGTCGTCCCAGGATGCGATCGTGCCGATTTGAAACGACGGTCCCACCTGGGCGGACGGGGCGCGGTGCACCTCGTAGCGGCGGGCGGGGATGTTTTCGCGGCGCCAGTTGAGGCGCACGAGGCCGTCGGGCAGGGTCTCGCGCGCGGCGTCGGGCTGGTCGGAGCCGAGGGCGTTGATGCGCAGGCGGGCGGCGAGCGGGGCGGGCATCGTCACGACCATGCGTTCGAGCACGGTGGGCCAGCTGCCGCCCCAGACGTGGCGCTGGGTGTATTCGCCCGGCATGCGGGTGGTGAGGTCCTGCGTGATGGCGATCGTGTGGGTCAGGCTCCCGGGTTTCACGTTGGGGTAGATGATCTTCACCTCGGCGAGGTCGTCGTAGAGCGCGTAGTCGGCCTGGCGCTGCGGGGATTGCAGCAGCACGGCGTTGGGTTTCACCGGCATGACGGAGCCGTCGGGCTGGATCGTTTCGGCGAGCACCAGGTGGAAGGCCTGCTCCTTGCGACGGTAGGTGTAAACGTCGTCGGCGTTCGATTGGGCGCCCGCTTCGGTCAGGCTTTTGTAAACGGTATGATAGACGCTGAATCTCCTGCCCTCCGCGTCCACGACCTGAAGGTGTTCATCCAGTAAAACCAGGGCGGACGGATTGTCGGCGAGGAAGGAGGCGCCGCCGTTGATGACTTGGGAAAGGGGAGTGAGGAGGGGGACGATTTGCTCCGCGTAGAGCGGGGGCGCCTCGCGGGAGACGTCGGCCCGTGACGGGGAAACGGCCGGTCCCGCCAGCGTTGCCAGCAGGAGGGCGGCGATGCCGACGCGCCGGAGGCGTGAGAGCGCGAGGAAATGGCGGGACAGGGAGGAGTAAATGAGCACGGGCAACCGGGAAAAAGGTTGGAGTTTGAGCCGGCTTGAGGGAGGAACGCCGGGACGGGCTTGCAAATGCAATGAGCAATGGGACGGCCCTGCGCCGCAAGGCGTTAATTGGGATTCGCCTGCGGGCTTCCCTTTCGGCGGTGCCCGGCGCTAACGTCGGAGCCATGGCGAAAGCCCGCGCTGCGGAGCCTCTTTCTTTTCGTTCGTTCAAGACCGACAACCTGCGGGGGACCGCCGGATTTTTTCGCGTCGGCCAGACGGCCGGCGGACAATGGTGGCTGCTCGATCCGCAGGACCGGCCGTTTTTCGCGAAGAGCGTGGCGGCGGTGAACCGCTACGGACGCGCCGGTCCGCCCTCAACGCATCGCGGGGCCTACGCCGTCGCGGTGGACCGGCTTTACGGCTACGAGGACTCGGCCGAGTTTGCGCGGGTCGCGTTGCAGAGGCTGCGGCACTGGCAGGTCAACACGCTCGGCCCTTGGGCGGAACCCGCGCTGGTCGGGTCGGGATTGCATGCGACGGCGCTCGCCGACTTCCGGCATGCGGGCGGTCCGGTGATTCACGAACACGGCGTGAGTCTGCCCGACGTGTTTGATTCGGGCTGGCCGGGGCTGTGCGATCTTCACGCGCAAAAGGTCACGGCGGCGTGGGCGGGGCGTCCCGGCTTCATCGGCACGTTCACCGACGACGTGCTCGGCTGGGGCGCGCCGCGCGCCGACCGGCCGTCGTTGCTGCAGGTATGTCTGAGTCTGGAGCCGGGGCTGGCCGCCTACCATGCGGCGTGGGAATTTGTGCTCGCGCCGCACGGGGGCGACTTGGACGCGCTCGGGCGTTCGTGGAGTCTCGATCTGCCAAACAAGGAAGTGATCCGTCAGCGCACTCTGGAGGAGCGTCCGCTCGCGACGGCGGGTTACCTGCGAGACCACGAGCGGTTCGCGCGCGAGGCGGCCAACCGCTATTTCAAGGCCACGGCGGCGGCGCTGCGGCGTCACGATCCGCATCATCTCGTGCTCGGCTGCCGCTTCGCGGAGCCGCCGGGCGCGACGGTGCTGGCCGAGTGCGTTTATCCGCAGGTGGACGTCGTCTCGTGGCACTGCCACGGGCCGGACTTCGCGCTGCACGCGGAGATCTACGCGTGCAGCGCCGGGATGCCGCTGCTGCTCACGTCGTTCGGGTTGTCCAACGAACGCTTCCGCACCGCGCCGTTCAAAATCCAATCCGGCCCGACGCGGCTCGAACGCATGCTGCGCGACGGCCGCCGCGCGCTGGCCGCCGCGTGCGCGCATCCCTCCGTGATCGGCTACGAATGGGCGCGCTGGGCCGACGAGGCGGACGAGATTCCGCCGTTTGGCGCGGGGCTGGTGCACGTGGACGACCGCGAGGCGGTCGAGCACACGGAGCTTTTCGCGCAGATCAACGCCCGCGCCGAGCGCCTGCGCGCAGGCGTCTCAAAACGCTAAAATGACGTTTTGTATCAATTTAGTCCGAAGTGCTTAATAAATGTTTGTCACTTATTAAGTGACAAACGGGATTGGGTGCGCGGGCGGAGTGGTTCTGTTTTTTTTCAGGGGGGCGTCGGGGCGGAGTCAGGTCGCGCGGAGCCGCCGCACGAGCGGGAGCATGATCGCCGGGGCGAGCGCGGCGAGGGCGAGGCCCCAGTGGAGATTTTTAAGGTCCGCCACCCAGCCGACGATCCACGGCATGACGATGCCGCCGGCGTTGCCCATCGCGGCGAGCGCGCCGAACATGCTCGCGCCGCCTTCGGGATAACGGTCCGCCGTCACGGCGAGCATCGTCGGCCACAGGCAGCTGCCCGTGAAACCGGCGAGAATGCAACAGGCGAGCGCCAGCGACGGGATTGGCAGAAACGAGCCAAGCAAAAACAACGCGACCGTCGAGCCGCAGCCCCATGCCATGATCTCGAAGGAGTTCAGGCGCTTGCCGGCCAGGCCCACGACCATGCGTCCCAGCGCCATGGCCACGGAGAACAACAGCAACGCGCCGCCGCCCACCCAGACGGGAAAGCCGAGCGAGGTCTCCGCGTAGGCGGGCAGCCATTGCGCCAGGCCGACCTCGGTCGCGCCGCCCAGGAACAGGCCGACGGAAGCGAGAAGGAACCAGCGGTTTTTGAGCAACGCGCGCAGCGGCATGCGTCCGCCCTCGGTCGAAAGCGCCGGGAATTTCAGCGGCGCGAAGGCCACGAGCAACGCGGCGGGCAGCGGCAGCAGCAGCAGACACGAGCCGCGCCACCCGAAGCCCGCGCGCATGGCGAGCGTGCCGACGAGCACGGTCACCGCCGCGCCGACGCAGTAGAAGGAGTGCAGCCAGTTGAGCGCGACCGCACGGCGTCCGGTGTTGAGCGCGGAGACGATGGGGCTGAGCACCATGTCGAGCACGCCCGCGCCCAGCCCGAGAAAAAACACCGCGACGCCCAGCCATGCGTAACCGGGCGCGAAGCCCATGGCCACGAGGCTGCCGAGGATGAGCGCGTTGCCCAGTTGCGCGAAGGGCTTGGCGCCCCAGCGGTCGGCGAGCGGGCCGGTGACGAGGATGCCCGTGACGAGTCCGCCGAAGGTCAGTCCGCCGAGGCGGCCCAGTTGTTCCTGCGTGAGGCCCGCCGCGCCGCCGTAGGTCGCGCTCAAGGTTGTGAGAAAAACGGGCAGCAGGTTGATCCCGATCGCCAGGCTCATCATCGCGCCGTAGCAGAGCAGCGTAAGCAGGCGCGCGTGGGGATGGGACGAGGCGGACATTCCGGCCAACGCAACACGGTCGGGGACGAGGTGCAACCTTGGGCTTGCGCCCGCCCGTCCGGCGCGGCGTCATGGCCCTATCCGTCATGAGCACCGCCGATCACGCCGACTTCCTTAAATCCAAGATCCGCACCGTTCGCGACTGGCCGAAGCCGGGCATCAATTTCCGCGACGTCACGACGCTCTTCCAGGACCCCGAGGCGTTCCGCGTGTCGGTCGAGGCGTTCGCGCTCGATTGCCACCGGCACAAGATCAACCTCATCGCGGCGGTCGATGCGCGCGGCTTTATCATCGCCGGCGCGCTCGCCTACCAGCTTCACCAGCCGTTCATGCTCGTGCGCAAGAAGGGCAAACTCCCCTTCCGCACCGTCGCCGCCGACTACGACCTCGAATACGGCAGCGCCTCCATCGAGATCCACGCCGACGCCTGCAAGGCCGGCGACCGCGTGCTGATCGTCGACGACCTCATCGCCACCGGCGGCACCGTGCTCGCCGCGGCGAAACTCATCCGTGCGCTCGGTGCCGAGGTGGTGGGCGTGGCGGCGATCATCGATCTTCCCGAGCTCGGCGGCTCCAAGAAACTGCGCGCGGCCGGGTTGAACGTCCACGCCCTGTGCGAGTTCAGCGAGACGGAGTGATTCTACCCCAACATGAGTCTTACGATCTGGTGCAACGCCGCGCTGGCCGAACCCGCCGAACGCCTGCTCGTCGCCGGCCTTGAGAAGCACCGTCTGGTCTTTGCAGAAAAACGCTCCGCCTCGGTGCTGGTCGCCGGGCCGGCCGATCCCGCGATGGCGGAGGCCGATGTCGTTTTCGGGCAGCCCGCCGCCGCCGAATGCCTGCGGCTGAAGCGCATCAAGTGGGTCGCCGTCACGAGCGCCGGCTATGGCCGCTACGATACGCCGGAATTTCTGGAAACGTTTCGCGAGCGCGGATCGGCGTTCTCCACGAGTTCGACCGTTTTTGCCGAGCCGTGCGCGCAGCACGTGATGGCGATGATGCTGGCTCTCGGCCGGCAGTTGCTCGCCTCGCACGCGGAACAGCTCGGCGAGCGTCAGTGGAAGTTTTTCGAGCGCCGTTCGACGTCGGTGCTGCTCAACGGCCAGACCGTGCTGATGCTCGGCTACGGCAACATCGCGCGCCGGCTCACCGAGATGCTCGCGCCGTTCGGCGTTAAAATCTACGCGGTGCGGCGCAAGGCCCGCAGCGAGCGCGGCGTGCACATCATTGCCGAGGATCGCGTCACGGCGGTGCTGGCCGAGGCCGACCACATCGTGAACCTGCTTCCGGACAACGAGGCGTCGCGCAACTACGTCAACGCCCGCCGGCTCGGCGCCTGCAAGCCGGGCGCGCGTTTCTACAACATCGGCCGCGGCACCACGGTGGACGAACGCGCGCTGGTGCAGGCGCTCGAAAGCGGAAGACTTGGCGCGGCTTACCTTGACGTGTTCGCCGAGGAACCGCTGCCGCCGTCGAATCCGCTTTGGACGGCGCCCAACTGTTTCATCACGCCGCACACGGCGGGCGGACGCAGCGACCAGGACGTGGCGCTGGTGAAGCATTTCCTCGCGAACCTCGCCGCTTTCGAAAAGGACGGCGCGACGATGACGGACCGCGTGGTGTAGGTTGGTGTAGACCCGACTGCTGGTCGGGTTGGATCGTCGTAACGGCAGCCCGACCAGCGGTCGGGCCTACATCGGAGCGGCGGTCCGTCCCTCTTTTCAGAAGTGCCAGTAGCCTTCGGTGAACATGCTGTTGCCGTTCACGATTTCCCAGAGAGGGGGCGTGTAGACGGCGTTCGGCTCCGGAGGCAGGGACCACCGGCCCTTGATCCAGACGTAGCGGCCGCTGTAAAAGCGCCAGTTGCCGGCCATCCAGACGTGCTTGGGGCTCGGTTGCTTGCCCATGACCTCCGTCTTGGGGGGAGGAGTCGATCCGTTCACATCAATCACGCTGGCTGTGGGAGGCGAACCCCCTTTCTCCACCACGACTTTATGCGGAGGAGGGGTTTCCTTGAGCACCCAGACTTGATTCGGACCGCCATCGGAGGAACCTCCGACAAACATGCAGCCTGATGTGAGCGCGAGACCGGCGCAACCGGCCGTCACCGCGAGTGATCGGGAGAAAAAGGAGGCTGATTTTCGGGTGAAGGCTGCTTTCGGAGGGATGAGCATGGGCGGGTGTGTGAAATGAGGGTTGTTAAAATGTTTCAGAGTCCGGCGTTCTTTTTCCAGGCGTCGCGTTCGGCGTTTATTTTACGCCACTTGGTGCGGTTGTCGGAAGGGGGGAGTTTGCTGAGAGGTTTGGCTTTGGAGAGTTTTTCGGCGCGAAGTTTTTGATAGTTGTCCCAGCGCTCCTGTGCAAGCGTGCCGTCCTTGAGCGCGGCGAGCACGGCGCAACCGGGTTCGTTGCTGTGGCCGCAGTTGGTGAAGCGGCAGGTCGCCGCGAGCGCCTTGATGTCGCCGAACGCCTCCTCCACGCCGTCCTCGATGCCCCAGAGCTGGAGTTCGCGCATGCCGGGCGTGTCGATCACGAGCGCGCCGGAGGGCGTGAGCACGAGTTCGCGGCGGGTGGTGGTGTGGCGGCCCTTGCTGTCCTTTTCGCGCACCTCGGCGGTGGGCATGGAGTCGTCGCGGGTGAGGGCGTTGATGAGGCTGGATTTGCCCACGCCGGAGGAGCCGATGAAGGCGAGGGTCTTGCCGGGCTGCGCGTAGGTGGCGGCGAGCGCCTTGAGGCCCTTGCGGGTGTGGGCGCTGGTGATGGCCACGGGCACGCCGGGGATGAGCGCCTGGATGTCGGCGCGCACTTCCTCGGCGTCCTCGCAGACGTCGGACTTGTTGAGGATGACGACGGCCTCGGCTCCGCTTTCCTTGGCGGCGACGAGAAAACGCTGGATGCGCTTGGGGTTGAAGTTGCGGTCGAGGCCGCTGACGAGGAACACTGTGTCGATGTTGGCGGCGATGATCTGCTCGATCTCCTCGGAGCCGGAGGCGCGGCGGGAAAACTTGGTGCGGCGCGGGAGCACGAAGTGGAGGTCGGCGCGCTGCTCGCCGGCGCGGCGCTTCACGGCGACCCAGTCGCCCACGGCGGGAAACTGGTCGGGCGTGAGGTTTTTGTGGAAAAACTTGCCGCCGCACTCGCCGAGGACCTCGCCGTCGGCGGTGTGGACGGCGTAGAAGTTGCGCCGCAGTTCGCAGACCACGCGTGCGGGCTCCAGCCCCGCGGCGGCGTGCGGCGCGAAGGCTTGGATGAGGGTGTCGTTCCACCCGAGGTCGGCGAGGGTCATGGCAGGCGTGCGGAGAGTCCGGTGTCGGCCGATGACAAACGATCACCTCTGGTCATGCAACTCCCCGTCGAAGCGGAGGGTAGGGCGGGACCGCTGGGCCCGCCGCGACTGAGGGCGGCTTTCATGTGTGTCTGGCCAACCGGACGGCCCGGCGGTCCGTCCCTACCTTGGAATCAGCCCAGGTCGATGACGCGGCGGGCTTTGTCGGGATTTTGGCGGTAGAACAGCGCGGTCATGCCGACGGCGCCGGCGAGGACGCAGCGGCCCTGGTCGGCGATGTGGGCGATGAGTTCGGAGCGGGTCTGGCGGTCGGCGCCGAGGAAGCGGAGTTTGACCAGCTCGCGGGCGTTGAGGTGGTTCTGGAGCTCCTTGAAAAATTCGTCGGTGAGGCCGCCTTTGCCTACCTTGAGGGCGGGCTCCATCGTCTGGCCGAGGCTGCGGAGAAACGTTTTCTGCGCGCCGGTGAGGGGAAAGTCATACATGTGGCGACGAGGCAACGCGGGCGGGCGGGCGGAGGCAAAGGGAAAGTGGGGAGATAGAGTCTCGCGGGTTTCGTTTGGCGGGTTGACGAAGCACTGGGCGTGTCGCAAATTTTCGTCCATGAGCAATGACGAAATCACCGCCGCCGCGCTTGCCCTGCCCCGGTCTGCTCGTCTGCGCCTTGCATCCGCCATGATCGCCAAGGAGGGAGACGCCGAGCGTGCGGCCGATCTTGAAGCTCTCGCCCGCTCCGCCGAAATGGACGAAGATCCCGCGAGGTTCGTCGTCAGCGGTGAGAACATGAAGGCATTTACCCGGAAGCTGCGGGCAAAATACTCTGCGCTTGCACGCTCCAAGTCTCCCAAGGGTAAGCGTGCGAAACGGGTCGGCGCATGAAGTTTACGGTCAGCGCACGCACCAAGGCGGAGCTGGTCGAGATAGCCGATTATTACGGAGCGATTCGACCTGGTCTTGCCGTTCAATTAACCGCCGCTTTTGACGAGGCTTGCGGCCGGGCCGTGGCTTCTCCTTTGGTCTTTCGTGAGCGCGAGGACGGCGTGCGGGTCGTGTTGCTTCGACGATTTCCGTATCGGTTACGGTTTCAGTTTAACGAAAGCCGCCGCACGCTGCGTGTGCTTTCGCTTACGCATACCGCACGTAAGCCGGAATAATCGCGCTCACCACGCCTAGCGGACATTGTCACGAACGGTGCGCTAGATCAGCGACTAGAGTCGAGTTGGTCTTTAAGGCGCGCCATGTCCGCAGGCGGAAGGGAGAGCTGACTGAGGGCTGTGCGGGCCGCGCTTTCGTCCCGTGTTTGAATCGCGAGCAACGACTCGCGGGCGAGCAGGTAGCGCGTTTCCCCGGAACTTGCCAACGAAAGCAGGGCCAGCGGGGCTGCGGGATCGCTGCGGACGATGGTGCCGGAGAGTTTGGCCAGACCTTGGTCGCGGATTTCACCGGGGGGGAGAGTCTTGACCCAGACGGTCGCCGCCGCCGGTTCGTTATAGCCCCATCTATTGGCCAATTGACCGACGAGGGCCAACTGTTCGGAGGGAGATCCTATCGTTGTCAAGGTGTGCGCGGCTTCTTCGGGACGCGTTTTGGCCAGGCCGTCGACGAGTCCGCCCAAGGTGGCGGTGCGCACGGGACCGGCGGGGAGGGCACCCAGGCGTTGAAGCGCGGCTTCGGGCGCGTGCTCGGCGAGCGCGGCAAAGGATCGGGCGATCTCGGCGCGCACGACTTTCCCGTCGGGCAGTTTCAAGGCCCAGTCGGCGGCAGCGGCGGGATCGCGGGCGAGAAGTTCGCTGAGGACGGGCCGGACGAGGGTGTCGAGCATGGGACCGGCGGGCAGATTCCGCGCGTAGTCGGCCGCCTCGGCGGGGCGGGCCTTGGCCCAGTCGACGGCGACGGCGCGGAGGACGGAGTCGCGCGTCTCGGCGGTCGGCAGTTTGCCCAGCCACGCGGACATTCCGGCGGGGTCGAAGCTGATTTGGTTGCGGGTGGCGGCGATGTAAACGGGGTCTTGCTGCGGGCCGGGCGGTATCCGGCCGAGGAGCGCCAGAAACTGCGCCGGCGTAGAGAAACTCATCCGATCAAGGGTGGCTTCAAGCGCGCGCGCGGTGTTGGCCGAGGAGGGAAGGGCGAGGAGCCAGTCGAGGGCCTGGGTGCGATCAAGACCGGAGGCGAGCTGGCTGACGATTGCGCCAAGGTTGGTATCGGCGGGAAGCGTCCGATAAAAGGCGAGGGCGGCGGCGGGATCTTTGGCGGCCAGCGGGCCGACCACGCATTCGGCGGCGGCGAGATAGGTGCTGTCCTTGGGGCGCATTTGCAGCCATTGCGCGGCGGCGAGCGGATCGGAGCGGGACCAGATTTCGGTGAGCGTCTTCGTTCTGACAAGACGCGCTTCGTCGCTCATGGTTTTTTCGAGAAGCTGGACGGCAACGGCTGGCTGCGTGGCTCCGAGGGCCTTGATGGCGGCGTCCATCAAAACGGGATCGGGATTGGGCTGCGCTTTGATCCAGGCGGCGGATTCGCCGGGCGAAAGCCGGAGCCATTTCGTCAGCAGCCAGCCGGTGACGTAGTTGTCGGCAGGGTTGGAGGGAAGGGCGGTGACGGCTTCGAGGGCGGCTTCCGGATCGCGTTCGCCCCACTTGAAGAGAACGGCGGAGATGAGCGTTTGGGCGGGAGCGGGCGGTTGGGACAAGGCCCAGGCAAACGCGGCCTTAGGGTCGGTGAGCGTCCAGTTTTCGGCGATGCACTGGCGGGCGTGATTTTGATTCAGCGCGTGGGTGGTGGCGAGAAGGGCGAGGGCTTGCGCAGGATCTTTTGTGGCGAGGAGGCCGAGAATATCCCGCAATGTGTTTTCGCGATCCTCCGGAGACATATGAGTCTTGATCGTGCGGCGAAAGGCCGCGACGGGATCGGTTGCTGCCTGGGAGAGCAGGGAATCATGCAGCGTGGGCGGCAGCGGCGGACGCGGGTTTAAGCTGGAAATATAGGCGAACTCGCGTTGCAGAAGTTCGGATTTTGAAAGGGTGGCGGAGAGATCGTAGAGCTTGAGCGTCACGAGTTCGTTGACCGCGTTCCTGGCTTCTTCGGGAATGGACGCGAGGACGGGCCCGATTTCCTCCAGCGTGTGAGCCTCGAGCCAAGCGGACAGCAAGTGAAGGCGCCGGACTTCATCGGGCTCCGCGAGAATGCGGGCGAGGGTCGCGGACGGGCTCCGGTCGCGGGGGGAATCAAGGGCGTGTTTTTCGGCGGCGGTCGGTTCCGAGACGACTCTGGGATATAAAAAAAGCCAGAGTCCGCCGATGCCGGCGAGCGCCACGATCAAGAGGGGAAGGCGAGGCGGCTTCATGGGCGGAGGGAGACGCTTTGAAGCTGCGCCTTGACGTCGTCCGGGAGCGCGCTGGCATCGAGCAGGCGGCGCGCGGTCGCGGGGTTTTGGCGGTTGATTTTTTCGAGCACGGGCAGGACCGACTTGTAAGTGGGACTGAGCGCGATGACGGCCTGCCAGGCGCGCTCGGGGTAGCGTTCGGCCATCTGATTGATGACAGAGCCGGATGCGCGTCGTGAGGCTTGCGGGTCCGCGAGTCCGGCGGCCCAGGCGAGCGCGGCCTCGGGATCTTGGGCCGCATACTTTTTGGCCACTTGCGCTACGCCGCTGAAAACGAGCAGGGAGTCGTTGTCCTGTGCCTTGAGTTGGGCTGCGAGCCAGCGGGCGCTGTCGGCGGGCGAGAGGTCCGCCCATTCGACGGCGACGCGCTCGATAAGTTTGGGTGTGCTCGGGCCAAGGGCGCCCGTTTCAAAAAGAGCGACGGCCGCAGAGGGGTTTTCTTTCATCACCGAGCGCAGGACGGATTCCTGGGCGAACCGGCGTCCGCTGCTTGGGGGCAGGGTATTGACGAGAACGAGAACTTCTTCGGGACGGCCGGCGGCTTGGTTGTCGGCGAGCGCCTGGATGAAGGCGGAGCGTTCGGGTCCGGCGGGCAGGGTTTGGGCGAGGGAGAAGGCCCGGTCCGGTTCGAAGCGCGCAGCGAAATCCGCCGTGCTGCTCCGGAGTTTTTCGCGAAGCGGGCCGGCCGGCAGGCGCGTGAACCAGTCGAGGGCGGCGGCGGTATCGCGCTGAATCCACTGATCAACGAACGGCTGCATGACGCTGTCGGAGGCGGGGCCGGCCGGGAGTTTTAAGAATGCGGCGACACAGGCGGCGGGATCGTAGTCGGAACCGATTTGCACGAGACTTTCCACGGCTTCCGCCTTTTCGGGGCCGGCGGGCAGGGTGAGCGTCCAGTCGAGCGCGCCCGTGATGTCTTTTTGGGCGAGAGCCTTGATCGTGGCTTGAACCAGTTCGACGCGGAAGGGGCCGGGCGGGGTGGCGTCTATCTGCGCGAAGGCGAGTTTTGGGTCGGTCTCGGTGAGCAGCGGATTGATGCGCAAAAGCGCGTCGTGACGGATGACGGCATCGGGAATTTTTCCGGCCCAGGCGAGCGCGCCTTCGGGGTCATGGAGGGTCCAGAGGGAGACGATTTGATGGACGTTGTAGGGGTCTTTGAAGGAGCCTTGGGGGATGTTGCGAAACGCCTGTCGGATTTCTTCCAGAGGCTGGGCGGCGGCGAACTGGAGAAGCGTGCCTAGTGACACTTTTAAGAAATCGAAACGACCCGTGCCGAGCGGGACGCGGTCCCAGCCTTTGGAAAGAATCCTGTCCCAGGCGACGGAGATGGGCTGCGAGCCGAGTTGATTTTCGATGGCCTTGGTTGCAGCGGCGCGGATGACGGGGTCTGAGCTTTTTTCCCATTCGAGTGCGCGGGCGAAGTTGTCGCGGCCAAAACGGCCGAACATCTTTTCGAACAGAGGCGGACGTTGGCCGACAGGAATGTTGTGATTTAACCAGGCGACCGCGTCATCTGGGGCGGTCTGATACCACGTGATGAGGATGTCGGAGGGGGCGTCGTCGCGGCAGTTTTCAGGGAGGTCGGCCACGGAGGCGAGGGCTTGCAGGGGATGCGCGGTCGCGAGGTGTCGGAGCGCGGTGAACACGATCACCGGGTCGGTGACGCCCATTTCCTTGACGAGGGCGAGCGCGGCGGCGGGGTCTTTGGGGGCGAGCGCGGTCACGCTGATCTGTGCGGCGGCCTGGCGGTCGGGGCCGGCGGGGATTTTTAGAAGTTCGGCGTGGGCGCGGGCCGGATCAAGGGCGGTGAGGGCCGTGAAAAAACCGGGACGGAAGCGGGCGGCGGCATCGGCGGGAAGGCTGGCGTGATAACGGATGGCCGTCTCGGTCGCACGGGTGGTGAAAGCATGGGCGATGACACGGTTCGCCCGGTCGATGCGCCGTTTTTCCATTCCTCCGGGAGTGTTGTTGAAGAGAAACGGGAGGCTGGGCGGGGGATTGCGGGTTTCTTGGGGCCAATGGGAAACTGCATCCATCGCCGACGGAAAATCGCCGGTGGGGGCGGTGAGGGCAAAGCGGGTCAGGGCGCGGATGAAGCCGAGCTGGGTCGGGGCGGTTTCGACCTGTGACCATGTTGGATCGGTGATGACCGAAGGCATGGTTTCCCCGCATGCAGGCAATGCGATCAACAGGCAGGGGAGGAGTAGTCGGGGGAGAAAACTCACCCGCCGACGCTGTGTGTCGGGGTTGGCACTGTCCAGCTTGGGCGGTTGGGGCCTTCCGTATAAGTCCATGTCGCCCGATCTCCACGCAAGGCGATGTCAGGGCGCGTTGGGAGCGGTCAGCAGCTCGGGGTGGCCGGCGCGGGTGGCGTGCTCCTGTAGAATTGTCTGCGCTTCCGGCGAGCCATCGTAGGAGAGGATGCGGGCGGCGAGTTCGCGGGCGTGGGGCAGATCGCCGGTGCCGGCCAACACTTCGACGTAGCCGGCGGTGGTTTTGACGATTTCGATTCGCTGTGATTGACGGATAAGGGCGGCGTGGGGGCCTGAAGTGTCGGTGAGCGCCTCGACCATGTTGCGCATTGACGCGTAGGGCTTGGCTTGGGCTGCTTCACGGTATCGCCGGGCGGTCGCCAACTCGGAGTAAACCATCATGCCCACGGTCGATTTTCGGGGATCGTCCGGTTCCAATCGTTCGTAGAGCCGCATGTTGCGGGCGTCCTCCTTGAGGTAGTGGTTGAGACTCGAAAAACTCATCGTGGCGTCAAAATCGCTGGCGCTTGCGAGTATCCGTTGCTCGGCCTTGTCGCGGCGTTCGCGCATCGCGGCGAGGGCAGGGGGATAAGTTTCACCCAGCTTGGCGATCATCTGAAGAAGGAAGCTGTAGCGCACGCCGCCATAACCGGCGATGGGCGGCATGCCTTCGTCGTAGCACCAGAGAAATTCCTTCAACGCCTCCTCGTTGTTTCCGGTTTTTGCGAGTTCCTGGGCGTGCTTATAGCGTGCTTCGACGTAATCGTGGGTGATCGGCACGCGAACGGCGCCGGAGGTCGCGTTGGCGGTGGCATTGTCGATGACACCGAGAAGCTTGGCACCGTCTTCCTCCGAGGCTTTCAGGCGCGCGTTGGCGGCGGTAAGGCTGTTTTCCAAACGGTGCACTTTGGCGAGTAACCTGGCCTGTTGCTTTTGGGCGGCGGCGAGGGCATCACGGGATTTTTGGCCTTCGGATGTTTCATAGAGCAGGGCTATCACGAGGGCCAAAACGGCGATGCCGGTGAGGATTTTTCCAGTATTCATGGGATCATATGCGACCGGTGCTCGTGTCGGGATGGCGGGCGCCGTGGAGGATGCTGAGGAACTGCACGGTGTCGGCCGTGATGCGGTAGCGGATCAAAAACGGAAAGCGTTCGAGCTGGAGGCGGCGTATGCCGGCCTGCCGCTCAGGCCAGCGCTCCGGCGCGGCCATGATTGTTTCTACGGTGGCCTCCGCCGTGGCGATAAACTCGCGGCCAAGAGTGGCGCGTTGAAATTCGTAATAGCGGGCGGCGGAAATCAGATCGGTCTCAAACTCGGGGTGATACCACCGCTTCATCCGAGCGCAGCACGGGCGTTGCGAAAAACATCGGCGTGGGACTTGGGTTGAACTTGGCCGGAATCGAGTTCGTGGGCGCGGGCCAAGGCCTGAATATCGGCAATGGCTTCGTCATTTCCGCCCAGACTTTTCCAGAGCGCGGCGGTGACACCCAATCGTTCACGCTCGGAGAGGTGAAGGGCGGCCTCCGTGATTTGCTGGCTGGTCAGGACCATGGGGAGACGTTGGCTCTGGGAGTATTTTTAGTCAATTCCGCTGACACTTCGAATTCACCACGACCAGCGCACGCCGCCGCGGATCGTGCGCGGGGGGGCGACGTTGACGACGCCGGGGGAGGGGAGGCCGGTTTCGATGGTGGCGTCGAAGAGGTTGTCGATGGCGGCGAAGACTTCCCAGCCGCGGGCGAACTTGCGCGAGACGCCGAGATCAACCGTGGTCGCGGACGCGAGGCGGAGGGTGTTCACGTCGTCGTCATACTGGGCGCTGATCCAGCGGAGATTCGCGGTGACCTCTACCTTGCCGGGGGCGGACCAGCGCAGGCCGGTGGTCAGGGTGTTGGTCGGGACTTGGGCGAGGCGTTTGCCGTCGAGGCTGCTGGCGGTTCCGCCGCCGTCGATCACGCGGGCGTCGCACAGGAGGTAATCGGCTTCGAGGCGGAGCGCGGGGTGCGCCTGCCAATGCGCGCCGGCTTCGAGTCCGAGGACGCGCACGAGGTCGAGGTTCTGGCGCTGGCGGGTGTTGGGCGGGACGAGGGTGACGTTGGCCATGGCGTCGCGGATTTCGTTGGCGAAGGCGGTGAGCGTGAGGCCGGCGTGCGGGTTGCCGAAGTCCACGCCGAGTTCGCCGCCGGTGAGTTTCTCGGGCTTCAGGTTCGGGTTGGCGTCGGTCGTGACGGCGCCGACGCGGAAGGGGCGGTAGTATTCGTTGAGCGTGGGGACGCGGAAGGCTTCGTAAACGGAGCCGCGCGCGCGGATTTCGGGCGCGGCCTGCCAGACGAGGCCGGCGTTGGGGCTGAAGGCGAAGCCGTCTTCGTCGGCGTAGTGGTCGTCGCGGGTGACGGCGCCGGTCGAGGGGGCGAACTCGTGGCGGTGGCCGTCGGTGTTTTGCCAGGTGTCGAGGCGGGCGCCGAGCGAGCCGCGCCAGTCGGGCGCGAGCACGCGTTCGTGGGTGGCGAAGATGCCGAGGAACGTTTGCTCGCCGCCGGCGTAGCGGCGGCGGGTGAACTGGTTGAGCGGAACGCTCCAGAGGTAATCTTCGCGCGTTTCGCCGGTGACCCAGCGGACGTCGGTTCCGGCGGTCGTGGTGGCGTCGGGGTCGTGCGCCCACGTGGCGGTGAACGCGCCGCCGGCGGCGGTGGAGGGGACGTCGTATTGGTTGCTCGCGGGCGTCTCGGCGGTGCGGGCGGCGTTGACGGAGGTGAAGAACGAGGAGAACGACTGGGTCTGGAAGTAAATGATGGCGGACCACTCGCTGGCGCTCGCGGCTACGTTGGAACCGGCGAGGGTGGCGGAAAGGAAGGCTTCGTGGGAGGCGTTGCGCTGGAGGGGCGTGCCGTTGCCGCGATCCTCGGCGAAGGCGCGGGTGTCGACGATGAGCGTGGTCGTGGGGTTGAGCGCGGCGAGGAAGGTCGCCTGGGCGCGCTGGGTGTCGAGGTCGGCGGGGCGGTCGATGCGACCGGGAGTTTCCACGAGGTCGGCGCCGTCGGTGTGGAAGGCGGCGGCGTCCACGCGGACGACGGTCGTGCCGCTGGCGGACGCGCGAGTGACGACAGTTTCACCTCCAAGGGTGTTGCGATCGCCCACGGTGGCTTCGACTTTGGCTTGGTTGGAGGAGGGCGGGGAGGTGAAGAGTTGCACGGTGCCGCCGAGGGCGGCGTTGCCCCAGGCGGTCGAGCCGCCGCCACGCACGATCTCGGCGCGGTCGAGCGAGAGCTTGGGGAGCTTGGTCCACGCGATCCAGCCGCCGAAGGGATCGTTGAGCGGCACGCCGTCGAGAAGCACGAGCGAACGGCTGGCTCCGCTCGGACCGAGGCCGCGCAGCGAAACGCCCTGCGCAGTGGGGTTGGCGGTGAGGCTGCCGCTGCGGCGAAACAACGAGAACGCGGCGGACTGGCGCAGCGTGTCGTCGATGGTCGCGGCGGGGGAGTTGCGCAGATCGTCGGCGGTGAAAATGTCCACCGTGACGGGCAGCGTGGCGGCGGCCTGCGGCGCACGCGTGGCGGTGACGACCATCGGGGGCAGCAGCTCGGTGACGGGCGGAGGTTCGGAGAAGAGCGCCGGCAGGGTGATGAACGTGAGCAGAACGATGATTAAGGTAGGGCGGGACCGCTGGGCCCGCCGAGCGTCGAACCGGACGGCCCGGCGGTCCGTCCCTACCTTTTCAGAACGCGGCGGATGAGGCGGCTTAGATTTCATCTTCGCCCACGAGGCGGAACTCGCCCGGCGCAAGGTCGCCCAACGTGAGGCGGCCGAATTGCACGCGGTGGAGCGTGAGCACGGTCGCGCCGGTGGCGGCGAACATGCGGCGGACCTGATGGTATTTTCCCTCGGTGAGGACGAGTTCGGCGGTGCGCCGGTCGGCGAGGATGCGGAGTTCGGCGGGGGCACACGGCGCATCCTCGCCGTCGAGGACGAGCGTGCCGGCGGCGAAGAGGGGGACGAGATCGGGAGACAGGTCGCGGTCGGTGGTGGCGCGGTAGAGCTTCGGAACCTTGTGCTTGGGCGAGGTGTATTTGTGGACGAGCTCGGTGCGGTCGGTGAGGAGGATCAGGCCGGAGGTGTCCTTGTCGAGGCGGCCGATGCTGGTGACCTGCGGATTACGGGCGCGCCAACGCTCGGGGAGCAGATCGTAAACGCGCGGGCCTTCGCGTTCATCGTGGGAGCAGACGAGGCCGAGGGGTTTGTTGAGCAGGAGCAGCAGGCCGTCGGGATGGTCGAGCGGTTCGCCATTTATGAGGACATCGGCGGCGTGAACTTTCTCCGACGGATCGCGGACGGCCTGGCCTTTCACGGTGACGGCGTGTTTTTTCAGGAAATCGCGGGCTTCGCGGCGGGAGCAGTAACCGAGGTTGGCGAGGAGTTGGTCGAGGCGGCGCATGGGGGGGAATAACCAGTGGCCGAAAAAAGCGGCGAAAACACGAAATCTTTTGCCGCCTTGCGCCCCTTTGCAGGCTATGGACGCTATAACCCTTATGATTCGCTGGTTTCTTTTTCTTTTGGCGCTGTCGGTGACGGCGGCCTCCTCGCTCACGATTTTCAAGGCGCCGACCTTGTTTTTATGGAAGGTCTCCGTTCTGACGGGGGAGTTTGGGCACCTGCTGATCGTGGTGCCGCTGCTCGTCATCTGGCTGGCGTGGTATCATGGCGGGAAGATGGGCGTGCCCATCTTGATCCTGTCCCTGCTGGCCATCGGGTTGTTGCTCCGCCCGGTGGTGCAGGCGGCTTTCATGGGGCCGAAGCTGCCCGGGCAACTGGAGAAGGCCTTTGGCCGGGTGGAGTTGAAACGCGCGCCGTTTTCCTTCGCGACGCTCCTGCAGGTCATGCCCGAGGAGGCGAAGGCGCGAGGCATGGAGTTTATGCGTGAGGGAGGGAAAGAGCCCTTGGCGCTGGATTTTTATCCGGCGGCGGGCCGCACCACGCCGGCGCCGTGCGTGGTGGTGCTCCATGGCGGCGGCTGGGACAACGGCGACCGCTCGCAGCTTGCGGCCATGAACCACCATCTCGCGCAATGCGGCTACGCGGTGGCGGCGATTTCCTACCGGCTGGCGCCTCAAAACATCTGGCCGGCGCAGGCCGAAGACATCGGCGCGGCGCTCGAGTTTCTCAAGCAGCAGGCGCGCGGACTCGGCATTGATCCGCAGAATTTCGTGCTGATGGGGCGTTCGGCGGGCGGGCAGCTCGCGACCGCGTATGCCTATGGATCCCTCGATCCGGCGGTGCGCGGGGTGATCTCGCTTTACGGTCCGCAGGACCAGGTCTTCGCGTGGCAGTTTTCGCGCGAGGACGACATACTCAACGCCACGAAACTGCTGCGCCAGTTTCTTGGCGGCACGCCGGAGACGGCGGCGGAGTCCTACACCTCGGCGTCCGCCTACCTGATCGCGACGAGGGACTCGCTTCCGACACTGCTGGTGCACGGGGCCAACGACCCGCTCGTGTGGCACAAGCAGAGCGAACGCATGCACGAGCTGCTCGACGAGCTGGGCGTGCCCAACGCCTTCGTCTCGCTGCCGTGGGCGACGCACGCGTTCGACTACAATCTCTACGGCCCGTCCGGACAGCTCACGAGCTACTCGATCGAGTGGTTCCTGGCGGCGGTGACGAAGTGAATATCCACCGGGCAAGCCCCGGACATTGCCGGAAAATGCAGGAGCGGCTTTACGCCGCGATACCGATCGTCGCGAGCAAGCTCGCTCCCACGTCGATCAATCGCGGCGTAAAGCCGCCTCACCCGGAAAAGCCGAAGTAGGCAGACCTGGGGAAAATAAAAAGCCCCGGCGGTGAAGCCGGGGCTTTTGACTGCGTCAGCGCTCTTCGGGTGTAGCGGCGAGCGCCAGCGAGCCGACGAACCACTCGCTGGCGCTCGCGGCCACGAATCGCCCACAAATGGGCTCCTACATCGAAAATGCTCCGGGGTATTTTTACTTCACGCCGAGCTGCGCGAGCAGCCAGTTGTTGGACGCTTCGTTTTCCTCGGGGACGGTGTTGTGGCCGGTTTCGAGGGCGAGGAGGAGGCGCTTCGGGGAGGGGATCACGTTGTAAGCGGCGTAGAGCGAGGTGGGCGGGCAGACCTCGTCGTTGTAACCCCAGGCGAGGTGGGCGGGGGCTTTGATGCGGCGGGCGAAGTTGACGGCGTCGTAGTAACCGGTGACGGCGATTTTTTCGGGGGTGGCCGCGCCGGAGGGGGCGCCGGTTTTTTCGTTGGGGCGCATCATGTGCGGCCAGCCGCCGGCGCGACCGTGGAGGTAACCGGTGACGTCGCTGTAGGCGGGGTAGTAGGCGGCGAGCGCCTTCACGCGGGGGTCGAGGCCGGCGGTGACGATGGAGAGTTGTCCGCCCTGGCTGCCGCCGGTGACGGCGAGGTTCACGCCGTCGTATTGGGGGAGGGAAACGAGGAAGTCGTTGGCGCGGACGCAGCCGAGGTAAACGCGGCGGTAGTAGTAGGTGTCGCGGTTTTCGAGGTTGAAGGTCGGGTAGCCGTTGAGTGCGCCGGTGCCGAGCTGGTCGTAGAGTTCCTGCGGGAGGTTGACGGGGATGCCGTGGATGCCGATCTGGAGCGTGATGACGCCGCGGGCGGCAAGGTCCTTCATGCCGGTGTAGGGGCGCACGCCGGCGCCGGGGACGCCGAGGACGGCGGGGTATTTGCCGGGGGCCTTGGGCACGCAGAGGATGCCATAGACGCGGGCGGTGAGCTTGTTCCACGGGGTGCCGCCGATGTTGCGGAAGCTGACGTGGTAAACGTTGACGGTGTCGGTGCAGGCGTCGGGCAGGAGCGTCTGGCGGGCTTCGAGAGGAACCTTGGCGAGATCGGCTTTGCCGGCGTCCCAGAACGTGTCGAAGTCGGCGGGGTCGGTCTGCGTGGGCTGGATTTTTTCGGGGGAGAAACCGGCGGTGGCGAGGCCGCGGTAGGTTTTGCCGGCGACGACGGCGGTGACGATGCAGCGGAGGAAGCCGGGTTCCTTGAGGGTGCCGCCGTCGATCACGAGACCGCCGTCGGCGGGGAGCACGGAGGTTTTTTCGTCGGAGGGGAGCATCTCGGGACCGACCTTGTAGCGGACGGTGACGCCGGGGAGCGGTTGGTTGTCGGCGGTGACGACGACGGTGAACTTCACCGGCTCGCCGACGGCGTAGGTCCAGCCCGCGCGGTCGGGGGCGACGCGCACCTGCACGGCGGCGACGCGGGCCTCGGCGGACGCCGGCACGGCGGGAATGGCGAAGGGCGCCGGGGCGGCGTCTTGCGCGAATGCGGAAAGGGCGCCGGCGAGGCCTGCGACCAGGAGGAATCGGATGGGTTTCATAGGCAAAGCGGGGGTGCGGACGGTTGGGCGCCGCCAGTCGGAAACCATGCAGGCTGCGTCAAACGCGCCGCCCCGGCAATATCGCTTTTGAGACTCCGCGGGCGCGCCTACGCGGTTTTCTCCGCCGCCTTCCGCCGTTGGATCACGATGCGCGCGAGCTCAAGCAACGCGAGCGGGACGAAGATCCACAGCACCTGCATCGGGAAAAGTTTTCGCGCGGCGGCCTGGTGGTAGGCGGCGAGCGCGGCGGCGACGTAGGCGAGGCGGTGGAGCGTTTTCCAATGCTTCGCGCCGAGCGCGCGGACGAGGCGGTTGAGGCTCGTGACGGTCAGCGCGAGCAGGATGACAAACGCGATCAGTCCGGTGACGAGAAAAGGTTTTGTGATGTCGCTCGCGAGCACGCCGAAACCGCCTTCGTAGACGAGGTGCGTGGCGAGGTGCAGCGCGGCGTAGGCGAACGCGCTCACGCCGACGAGACGGCGGTGGCGGTTGAGCGCGAGGGCGAGTTTCGACCGAGGGAAAATCACGCGCAGCGGCGTGAACGAGAGCACGGCGGCGAGCAGGATGCACGCGACGAAGCCGAGGTGGTGCAGGATGTATTTGAGCGGGTCGGCGCCGACGGTGGGGTCGTGGCGGAGCAGCGGCACGAGGGGCCAGAGACCGGGGAGAATTATCAGCGTCCAGACAAATGCCTTTGAGCGGAGGAGCTTTTCTGGAAACGACACGCGGGGAGGGGTGGTTTTTTCCGAGGATTACGCGGATGAGGATGAACGTGGAGGACGGACCTCCCGGTCCGTCCCGATGGTCGTGAGCGGGCGTCCGCTGTGGTCGGACCGGGAGCAACCGTGTCAGTCGGCAAGAACAAAGTTGGGATCTGCGAGTAGGCGATTGAGCAGGACGATGAGTTTGCGCATGACGGCGGTGAGGGCGACTTTGACGGGTTTG
>JBAZSJ010000064.1:0-24643 GCA_041662485.1 Opitutaceae bacterium
CGCTCGCGGCAAACCCGTCAAAGTCGCCCTCACCGCCGTCATGCGCAAACTCATCGTCCTGCTCAATCGCCTACTCGCAGATCCCAACTTTGTTCTTGCCGACTGACACGGTTGCTCCCGGTCCGTTTTTTTTGGGCGCGTTGGCCAGGGGTGAAACGGACCGGGAGGTCCGTTCTCCTTTAAGGCGGAATCAAAGGTCGTAGTGGCAGGAGACGGGGTGAGGGGCGGCTCCGGGGGAGGCGGTTTCGCGGAGGACGGGGACCTCGATCTTGCAACGGTCGGTGGCGTGGGGGCAGCGGGGGTGGAAGGGGCAACCGCTGGGCGGGTTGATGGGCGAGGGGAGGTCGCCGGTGAGGCCGATGCGTTCGCGTTTGCGGACCGACGGGTCGGGCACGGGAATCGCGGCGAGCAGGGCGCGGGTGTAGGGATGGCGCGGGTTGGCGTGGATTTCGTCGGCGTCGCCCAGCTCGACGATGCGGCCGAGATACATGATGGCGATGCGGTCGGAGACGTGTTTCACGACCGCGAGGTTGTGCGCTATGAAGAGGTAGGAGAGGCCGAGTTCGCGCTGGAGATCGAGGAGGAGGTTGAGCACCTGGCTCTGGATGGAGACGTCGAGCGCGGAGACGGGTTCGTCGCAGATGATGAGACTGGGGTTGAGTGCGAGGGCGCGGGCGATGCCGATGCGCTGGCGTTGTCCGCCGGAGAACTCGAACGGGTAGCGACGGGCGGCGTCGGGATCGAGGCCGACCTTGGCGAGGAGTTGCGCGACGTGGCGCGTGCGTTCGTCGGCGTTGCCGAGGCCGTGGATGATGAAGGGCTCGGCGAGGATTTCGCCGACGGTGTGGCGGGCGTTGAGCGACTCGGTGGGATCTTGGAAGATCATCTGGAGGCGCTTGCGGAAGGGTTTGAGTTCGCCGCGGCTGAGCGGGGCGAGGTCGTGTCCGTCGAAGCGGACGCTGCCGGCGGTGGGCTTGAGGAGGCGCGCGATGGTCTTGCCGAGGGTGGATTTGCCGCAGCCGGACTCGCCGACGAGGCCGAGGGTTTCGCCGGCGCGAAGGGTGAAGCTGACGCCGTCCACGGCTTTGTTGGTGGCGACGGCATGGCGGAAGACGCCGCCTTTGACGGGGAAGTGGGTCTTGAGGTCGCGGACTTCGAGGAGGGGCGATGTGGGGGCGGGGAGCATCGAGTGAGGGTGGATAGGGCCTATGGGACTGATGGGACCTATGATTAAATCTCGCGCCAGCGGAAGCAGGCGGCGTCGTGGCCGGGGGAGACGGGTTCGAGGGCGGGCGCGGAGGCGGCGCAGCGGTCCTGGCGGTGAGGGCAGCGGTTTTGGAAACGGCAGCCGGGCGGGAGGTCGCGCAGGCCGGGGACCATGCCTTCGATAGTAGGGAGGCGGGTTTTGCGCGGAGTGCTGAGGCGCGGGATTGAGGCGAGGAGTCCGCGCGTGTAGGGGTGACGGGGATTGGCGAAGAGTTCTGCGACGGGGGCTTGTTCGGCGATGCGGCCGGCATACATCACGGCGACGTCGTCGCAGGTTTCGGCGATCACACCGAGATCGTGGGTGATGAGGAGAACGGCCATGCCGAGCTCGCGCTGGAGGTCTTTGATGAGGTCGAGAATCTGCGCCTGAATGGTGACGTCGAGGGCGGTGGTGGGTTCGTCGGCGATGAGGAGGCGCGGGTGCAGGGCGAGGGCCATGGCGATGACGACGCGCTGGCGCATGCCGCCGGAGAGGTGGTGCGGATACTCGGCGGCGCGGAGTTCGGGGGAGGGCAGGCCGACGCGGGCGAGCATGGCGACGGAGCGGCGCCAGGCCTCGGTTTTGGAAAGGTCCTCGTGTGTCCGGTAGACCTCGGAGAGCTGGCGGCCGATGGTGTGGACGGGGTTGAGGGCGGTCATTGGTTCTTGGAAAACCATGCCGATGCGGGCGCCGCGGATGCGGTGCATTTCGGCGAGCGGAAGCGTGAGGAGGTCGCGGCCTTCGAAGAGGATTTCGCCGCCGAGGATTTTTCCGGCGGGCTGCGGGAGCAGGCGCATGAGGGAGAGCGCGGTGACGCTCTTGCCGCAGCCGGACTCGCCGACGAGGCCGAGGGTGCGGCCGGGGGCGATCTCGAAACTGACGTTGTCCACGGCGCGCAGCAGGCCGTCGTCGGTTTCAAAACCGACGGCGAGCTGGCGGACGTGGAGGAGGGGGGGCATGGGCGGAGGACGGATAGGCGGAGGGCGGATCGGAGGTCGGAGGACGGAAGGCGGAGGACGGAAGGCGCGCCCTACCTTCAGTCCTTACGTTTCCACTGGTCGTAGGTGGTGATGGAGGGAGGGAAGGTTTTGCCGGAGGCGCGGGCGTCGAGGGTTTCCTTCTTCGTGTCCTCGTCGATCCAGGCGAGGCCATGGTCCATGGAGCCTTGGCTCAGGCGGACGTTGAAATCCTTGGGCCACTTGATCCAGCGCCAGAAGCCCGGGCGATAGAACGGCATTTCGAAGCCGGGAACAAAGACGGCCTGCTCGCGGATTTTGGTTTCGAGCTGGACGGCGAGGTCGCGGATCTCGTCCATCGAGGTGGCGCGATCATAGCGTTTGATGAGTGCGTCGATCTCGGGATCGGCGATGTTGGTGAGGTTGTTGGTCTGGGGTTTATTGGCGTTGGCCGAGGAAAAATTATCCCAGTAGCGGGGATACATTTCGATACCGGTGTTGAAGGCGGAGAAGGTGATGTCGTGCTGCTTTTCCTGCACTTTTTTCCAAGCGGTGGTGCCGTCGAGGACCTCGATGTTGAATTCGAGGCCGGCTTTGAGCGCCTCTTGTTTGAGGATGGAGAGGACGTCCTTCAGCGCTACGTAGCCGGAAGTGACGGTGAAGGAGAGGCGGCGGCCTTTGTCGTCCACGAGGATGCCGTCAGATCCGCGTTTGGTGAAGCCGGCCTTGGCAAAGGAAGCGAGTGCGTCGTCCACGGAGAAGGGGCGGGCCTTGATGCCGGGGAAGGGCACGAGGGCGTAGCCGTCGGCGGTGGACTGCATGCGCTGGTAGTCGCCGCGGAAGTATTGGTCGATCACGAGTTGGAAGTTCGTGGCGAAGTTGATGCCGGTGCGGATGTCGCGGTTGTCGAGGAGCGGGCGGGCGGAGTTGAGGTAGAGGCCGTAGGTGGGGCGGGGGATTTCGTTGTAGAAAACGACCTTGTGGACGTAGCCGGACTGCACGAGCGGGTCGGCGTCGGGAAGTTTGTCATACCAGTATTTCGGCAGGGTCAGGCCGGCGACATCGAGGTCGCCGCGCTTGAAGGCTTCGAAGGCTTTGTCGGGATCGCGGATGACATCGAAATGCACGCGGTCGAAGTTGAAGCGGTGGCGGAACCAGGGCTTGTCGGAGGCCCACCAGTTTTTGACGCGGGTGAGTTCGATGGAGGTGCCTTTGTGGATGTCCTCGGGGAGAACGGTGTAGGGGCCGGTGGTGGGTTCGAGGCGCCACTGGTAACGCTGGGCGAAGTCGGTGCCGAGTTCCTTGTAGAAATGCTGCGGCACGGGGTAGATAGAGCCGAGTCGGTCGTAGATGTCGGGTTTCGACTCCTTCCAGGTGACGGCGATGGTGTGGTCGTCGTAACGGGTGATGTTGGTGAAGTTCTCGGTGTAGTAGTTGTTATACCAAGGTTCGTTGATGTAGGTCGCGCGGAAGAAGAAGAAGGCAAAGAGGTAGTCGCCGGCGGTGACGGGAACGCCGTCGCTGTAGCGGGCGTCGGGGTCGAGGCGGAAATACATGGTGCGGCCGTCGGCGGAGAGCGCCCAAGATTTGGCGAGAGCGGGGTAATACTGGCCGGTGTTGGGCTGGCGCTGGATGAGCGTGAGGGCGTTGTCGTCGAGGATGTAGCTGCGGAAGGAGCCGTTGGCGTCGGGGCCGATGAAGCGGAGCGTGCGGGGAAAATCGTCGATGAAGCTGCGCAGGGTGCCTCCGCGTTTGGCCTCGGGAGCGGAGAACTCGGGGACGTCACGGCCGTCCTGCCAGGCGAGGTCGGCGGGGAGGTCGGTGGGTTTGGCGAAGGTGAAGAAATCGGGGAATGCCTTGTAGTAGGCGTTGACCTCGGGGGTGACGTCGCGGGCGGCTTCGACGGCTTTTTTGGCGCAGCCGGAGAGCGTGAGAACCAGAAGGGCGAGCGCGGGGATGAGGAGGCGGACGGGTGTCATTGGTAAGTGGTGAATTTTTTCGGGTCGAAGGCTTCGCGGATGGCCTCGCCGACGAAGGTCACGAGGGTGAGCACGAAGACCATGGAAAAGAAGACGGAGGAGACGATCCACGGCGCGTTGAGGTTGGCGGTGCCCTGGCCGAGCAGTTCGCCCCAGCTCGGGGTGGGCGGAGGCAGGCCGAAGCCGAGGAAGTCGAGCGCGGTGAGCAGGGTGATGGCCGAGGCGAGGGTGAAGGGGAGAAACGTGACCAGCGTGGAAAGGGTGTTGGGCAGAATGTGGTGGAAGATGATGCGCGGGGTGGAGGCGCCGAGCGCCTCGGCGGCGGCGACGTAATCGCGCGCCTTCTGGCGGTAGGTGGCGGTGCGCATGTAGTAGGTCATTTCGGTCCACGAAAACAGTCCGGTGATGAAGACCAGCAGGGTCAGGTTGGGCCGCACGAGCGAGGCCACGATCATGACGATGTAGAGGAAGGGAAGGTTCGACCAGATCTCCACGAGACGTTGCCCGATCAGATCGACGGCCCCGCCGAACCAGCCCATCGAGCAGCCGACGACCACGCCCATGAGGTAGACGAAGCCGATGTAGAAGGCCGAAAAAATCAGGGCGATGCGGAAGCCGTAGAAGAGGCGGGCAAGGATGTCGCGCCCGGTGGTGTCGGTGCCAAGAAAGTGGCGTTCGGCGGCGGACGGCGCGGTGGGCGGGTAGATGCCGGGACGGAAGTCGTTTTCGTAGGCGTTGTAGGGGACGGGCGCGAGCAGCACCCAGTCGCCGCGGGCCTCGGCGGCGAGGCGGGACTTCAGGTGGCGGTAGTTGGTTTCGTAGGAGTAATCTTCGCCGAAGTCGGTGCCGGCGTGGAAGGCGCCGTAGGTGGGAAAGTAATACGCGCCTTGGTATTTCACGACGAGGGCGCGGCTGTTGACCAGGAGTTCGCCGAAGACGGAGAGGACGATGAGAAACGCCAGGACGAGAAACGAAACGTAGCCGCGACGGATCGCGCGGAAGCGGGCGAGGCGACGGCGGGTCTGCGGATTGAACTGGAGGCGGGGGAGCGGCACGGGGGCGTTGATCAACCGAAGCGGATGCGCGGATCGGCGAGCGCCACGAGGGCGTCGGAGATAAGGTTGCCCAGCAGGAGGAGCAGCGACGACAGCAGAAGGACGCCCATGACGACCGGGTAGTCGCGGTCGAGGGTGGAAGTGTAGCCGAGGAGTCCGAAGCCGTTGATGTCGAAAATATTTTCGATGAGGAAGGAGCCGGCGAAGAAGAGGGTGAGGTTCTGGCCGAAATTGGTGGCGAGCGGGATGATGGAGTTGCGCAGGGCGTGGCCGAAGACGGCGCGGCGGAAGGAAACGCCCTTGGCCACGGTGGTGCGCATGTAGTCGGCGGCGAGCGCGTCCATGAGGTTGTTTTTCACCAGCAAGGTCACGAAGGCGAAGCTGCTGACGAGGTAGCACGACAAGGGCAGGATGGCGTGGTGGATCATGTCGGAAGCCTTGGCGAAAAAGGAGAGCTCGGCGAAGTTGTCGCCGGTGAAACCTCCCATCGGAAACCAGCGCAGGCGCGCGGCGAAGAAAACAAGCAGCAACGCGCCAAGCACGTAGCCGGGCACGGCGTAGCCTGCGAAAATCAGCATCGAGCTGCCGGTGTCCACCCACGTGCGATGTCGGATGGCTTTGACGATGCCGAGCGGAACGCAGACCGCGTAGGTGATGACGAGGGTGGTCAGTCCGTAGAAAATCGAGATGGGGAAGCGTTCGCGGATGAGATCCCAGACGGGCTCGTTGTAGCGGAAGGAGGTGCCGAGATCGCCTTGGGCGACCTTGCCGAGCCACTGCGCGTAGGCGACATACCACGGTTTATCGAAGCCGTAGTAGTGCTTGAGCTGGTCGATCTGGTCGGTGGAGAGGGCGGTGCCCTGGCCGGAGGCGCGGCCGGCGCCGTGTTCGAGGCTCGATTGTTGGGCTTGCATCAGAGCCTGTTCGAGCGGGCCTCCGGGAGCCAGACGGGTGATGAAAAAAACGATGAGCGTGAGGCCGAGCAGCGTGGGCGGGATGAGCAGGAGGCGGCGCAGGAAATAGGCTCTCATGGCGAAACAATCACGGCGCGCAGTGTTGTGGAAAAACCGGCAGGCCCAAGGACAAAGCGTATGTCGAGCACGGCGACGGGATTGGTTTACGGCAGCCGATCCAGCACGCGGAGACCGGGGATTTTTTGGAAATGCTCGTCGAAGGTGAGCACGGCGGCGCCCGTTTGCAGGGCGCAGGCGGCGATGAGCACATCGGTCGCGGGCAATACGATTCCCTGTCGATCCAGCGCCCAGGTGAGGTGGGCGGTGCGTTCCCACGTATCACTGGTCGTGTTGATATAGCTCATCACGGCGAAGGCATCTTTGAAGCGGCGGAGCACATTGGGGTCACGGCGTCCGCGTGTGACTTCGACGACCACCATGCCGCAGGTGACGAGGTCCCAATCATGGGCGCGCGTCGCAAGCTCCAGAAACGGATCGATATTACGACGCGCGCAGTTGATGTAGAAGTTGCTGTCAGGGAGCAGTTGGTTTGTCGCCATAAGGAGCCTGATTTTCCGCAACGTTGAGGCCGTGGCTGTCGAGCGCATCGGCCGGGCCGGGAGCGAATTCGGCGGCGAGTTGGTCGCCCGTAAGGCCGAGGCCTTGCGAGAGGATTTCCTTCAGTTTATGGCGGCGGGCCATCTCGTTGAGGGCGATCTCGACGGCCGCGCGCTTGGTTTTGGCACCGGTGATCTTCATCACGCGGTCCAAAACATCCTCGTCGATATGCATGGTCATTTTCATGGCGGGGTGAAGGTATGGCTATGGAGCCATATCGTGCAAGGTTAAAGTATGGCTCACGAGCCATACTTCTGTAGGGAGATAAAAATGAGATTCTTAAAATGATTAAAAATAAAATTTTATAATAGTTTGTCACTTAATAAGTGACAAACCGGATTGGGTTTTCGGTGGGGTGTTGAGCGGAAGGGGCATGAAAAAGCCCCGACGGGAGGGGAGGGGCTTTGAGAGCTATCGGAGACGGCGCCCGGAGGTCGCCGTCCACCCTCGGAGGCGTGGCGCGTTAGGGATAACGCGCCCTACCTTAAGACATGCAGCGGAGGCGTGTCGGTCAGACTGTTTCGAGGAGCTTGTAGAGGCGGGCGACCATCTTGCTCGGGTCTTCGAAGAGGCCGGCGCTGATGAGGGCGTTGTCGAGGATCTGCTCGGCAATGAGGGCGGCCTTCTCGGGCGACGCGGCACGGGCGGCGTTGAGGTGCTTCATCACGGCGGAGCGCGGGTTGATCTCGAGGTTGACCTTCACGGGCGAGTCGGCGCCGTCCTTGTTCATGGCCTTCATCATGCGGCGCATCTGAGGAGTCATGAACTTGTCGGCGTTGACGGCGAGGGCGGGCGAATCGACGAGACGGTCGCTGGGCTTCACGGCTTCGACGCGGTCGCCGAGGCTGGTCTTGAGCCATTCGGCGAGAGCCTTGGCGTCGTCTTCGGAGAGATCGCCTTCGGCGGCGGGGGGCTTGGGGGCGTCGGCGAGCTTTACGTCGGCGTGGTCGGCGGCGGTGAGCTTCTTGCCGTCGAACTCGCGGACGTTGTTCATCACGTATTCGTCAACGGGCTCGTAGCAGAAGAGGACTTCGAGGTTGCGGGCTTTAAACCCTTCGAGATACGGACCGCTTTCGATGGCGGCGCGGTTCGGGCCGACGAGGTAATAGATTTCCTTTTGCTCGGCGCCGAGGCGGGTGACGTAGTCGGCGAGCGAGGTGGTCTTGCCCTTCTCGGTGAGGGAGGACTCGTAGCGGAGGAGTTTAACGAGCTGGTCCTTGTGGGTGAAATCGAGGGCGGCGCCTTCCTTCAGGAAAATGCCGAACTCGGCGTAGAATTCGTTGTAGCCGTCGGGGCGGGCCTCGGCCTCGTCGGCGAGGAATTTGAGGAAGCGCTTCGTGATGACCTTGTTCAACTTCTCGATGAGGGCGCGGTCCTGCATGGTTTCGCGCGAGATGTTGAGGGGAAGGTCTTCGCTATCGACGACGCCCTTGAGGAAGCGGAGCCACTCGGGGAGGAGGTCCTTGGGCTTGGCGTCAATGAGGACCTTGCGGCAGTAGAGCGAGACGGCGGGCTCGAGGCGGGCCATGCCGAACTTTTCGGTGTTGCTCTTCGGGGTGAAGAGGAGGGCGTTGATCTGGAGCGGGGCGTCGGCGCTGAAATGGAGGCGGAGGCGGGGCTCGTCGTAGGCGTGCGACTGGAACTTGTAGAATTCGGTGTATTGTTCGTCGGTGATCTCGTTTTTCGAGCGGAGCCAGATGGCCTGGACGGTGTTGATGTGTTTTCCGTCGAGGTTGATCGGGAAGGAGACGAAGGCGCTGTAGCGCTCGAGGATGTCCTTGATGTGGGATTCGGTGGCGTAGTCGTGGGCGTCGTCCTTGAGCTCGATGACGATCTTGGTGCCGCGGGTCTGGTCGGCGACTTCCTCGATCTCGTAGCTGCCGGAACCGTCGCTGGTCCAGACGTGGGCGGGTTCGTCTTTTTTCCAGGAGCGGGAATAAACCTTCACGGTCTTGGCGACCATGAAGGCGGAGTAGAAGCCGACGCCGAACTGGCCGATGAGGTTGGCGTTTTTCTGGCCGCCTTCGGAGAGGGATTTGAGGAAGGCCTTGGAGCCGGAGTGGGCGATGGTTCCGAGGTTTTCGATGAGTTCGGCGCGGGTCATGCCGAGGCCGGCGTCCTGGATGGTGAGGGTCTTGGCCTTGTCGTCGGTCGTGAGGTTGATCTCAAGGGCGAGCTGGTCGTCGGCGATCTCCTTCTCGGTGAGCTGGAGATGACGGAATTTCTCAAGGGCATCGGAGGCGTTGGAAACGAGCTCGCGGACGAAGATTTCCTTCTCGGTGTAGAGCGAGTGGATGACGATATCGAGGAGCTGCTTGATCTCGGCTTGGAACTCGAATTTCTGCGGTGTGGCGGTGGACATGGTTGGTAGAAAGGAAGAGTGTCGGGGGATTGAGACGGAAAAGCCCGCACTTTTAGCGGGCTTGGCGGAAAATCAAGCGGAGGTTTCAGGCAAAACGCCCGAAATCAGGGCTGGGTGACCTGGAGGCGCAAGAACCGAACACCCGTGACCAGCGTGATCTTGCGATCCACCACGGTGACCGTGACGGGAAAGAGTCCGCTTTCGCTGACGGAGAGGGCGCCGCCGGGGAGTTTTTTGACGGGACGGCCGCCGGTGCTGCGGGCGATGGCGGTCCACGTGATGCCGTCGTCCGAGCCCTCCACGGTGTAGGTGAGATCGCGGGCGAGCGATTCGCGCGGGAAGACGATCTGCATGTGGTGGACCGATGTATTCAGGGTGGCGGCGGGCAACGCCGCCGGAAGATCGGCGGTGCGCGGGTCGAGTTCGAAGGCGTATTCGAGCAGGTTGCTCAGGACGTCGCCGTCCGCATTTTGGCCGGGTTCGCTGATCAGGCCGGCGGTGATTTCGCCGGGGGTGAAATAAACCGTCTGGAAATCCTGATAGTCGGAGGGGATGGGCGCGGCGGCCGGTTTAAGGAGGGGGCCGCGCGGGAATTTCGCGTAGGGCAGCCGGACGCGAAGATGGACGGTGCGGTCGGCGCGGATGGCCTTGGGCGCGAGGAAATCCGCCGTGCCGGAGGCGGCGATGAGGTCGTCCTGGTCGATGCCGTCACCGGAGACGCCGATGGCGCCGACGAGCACGCCGTTGCGGTAGAGAGGGAAGCCGCCGGGGAAGATGGTGATGCCGTTGGGGAGATTCGGATTCGGGGAGCCCACGCCGGTGAGGATCGGGGTGGCGTAGGTTTCCTGAAGGCCGTTGAACGGTCCCGGAGGCTTGCCGTTGATGCCGGGCGGATAGTGGGACTGGGCGAGGAAGCCCACGGCGCGCGTCGAGTAGGCTCGGGTGTTGTTGGAGAAAAACACGGCGGTGCGGGCCTTTTGCACGGCGACGTCCCACGAGAAGATCGTGGCGCCGGGCGTGCGGAAGGTGCCGAGCACGGTCGGCGCGACGCCGGCCGAATCGGGGTTGTTGACGACGGTGATGAAGACCTGCGCGGCCTGGCCCGCCGGGAGGCGGATGCCGCCGCGGGTGACGAGCGTTCGCGAGGCGGCGTAGGCGATGATGCGGCGGACCTCGTCACGGGTGAGGCGGGGTTGTCCGCTCAACGTGCCGGGCAACGGGTCGGCCTGAAGCGGCGCGCGGAGTTCTCCGAGGACGCCGCCGAACAATCCGACCGGCCAGACGGCGAGGTCGGCGGGATCGGCCGCGGGCGGCAGGATACTGCCGGTGGCGGTGGCGGCCTTGATCGGGGTGGCGATGTAGGCGAGGCGGATGCCGCCGATCAAAATGTTGGAGCCCCAGAGGGCGGACGAGGGAGCGTAGCCGATCTGGCCGGCGAGTGCGACGGCCTCGTCGTTGTCGGCGCCGGTGATGCTGGCGTCCTCCTGCTCGGTGCCGTCGCCGGTCACGCCGATGCCGGCGACGAGTTTGCCGTTGAGATAAAGGGGGACGCCGCCGGGCGAGCCGTAGAGCCGCGTGCCGGCGATGCGCGTGGTGCCGTCGGCCTCGCGGAAATAGTTCACGTCGGAAAACGCGAGGTTGGAAAACCCCACGCCGACGAGCGGGCCGGTCGGGGTGTTGCGCACGCGGGGCGGGAAATTCTGCTGGATGATGAAGCCGGCGGTGCGTGTGCTGAACGCGTGCTGCGTGCTGCTGAGGAAGGCGGCGGTGCCGGCCTTGGAGACGGCGATGGCGCGTTCGGAGGCGGTGACGGCGCCGCCGCCGTCGGCCCGGCGCACCAGAAGGGCTTTTCCGTCGAGATCGACGATGGCGATGACGGCGTTGGGCTCGATCTCGGCGGCGCGCGCGGAGGCCTGGGTGTAGATCGTGGAGAGATCGTTGAACGTGAGCTGCGCGGCGCCGGCCGCGGTGGCGAAGACGGAGAGCGCCGCGAGCGCGAGGCCCGATGAGAAAATGGAGCGATGAGGGTTGACCATCGGATCAGTTGGCCGCGGGGACCGGAACGGTTTTGGAAAACGCGGCGAGAGCTCCCGCGAAATCGCCGGGCGAGAAATCGGGCACGGATTGCACGTAGCGGAAGAGCCGGTCGAGCGCCGGACCGGCGGCGGGGGGGCGTTGCTCGGCGGGCAGCGCGGCGAGCAGGCGGTCGAGGGCGAGCACGAGGCGTTCGGCGCGGCAGGCGTGCATCTCGCGGGAGATGGAGCGGTCGTTGAACTCCGGATGGGTCGCGGCGAGGCGGGAGAGGAAGGAGGCCGTCTGCGCGGGAGAAAAACTGGCGGCGGCGGTCTTGGCCAGTTGATCGCAGGCGGCCACGGCGTCGGCGTAAACGGAGGAGTCTTTCGAGGCGGAGGGGGTTGAGAGAGTGCGGGCATTTTGATCGCCCGTGCGTTGGAGCACCCAGAGCAGTCCTTCCCAGCGCGGCGATTCGCGGACGGCGTCGGCCTTGCCGCTGAGCAGGGCGGCGCTCATCTCGCGCAACGCCACGGCCTGGCCGACATACCAGGCTTGCGCGCCGTTCCAGCCGGCGCGTTCGCGCCAGTGCTTCGGTTCGCTGGCGGCCTGGCCGTCGAGTTCGAAGATGAGCCGCGGGTGGCGGCCGGTGTTCACGAGTTCGGGATCGATGTTTTGGTGGCAGGCGACGCAGGTGTTGGCGCGCACGTGGAGGTTGGCGAGGTCGCGCATGCCGGTGGCCACGCGATCGGCGTGGGTGTAGTCGGCTCGGGTGTGGCTGCGCAGCCAGTTTGACGCGGGGCCGTGGCAACTGGCGCAGGAGACGCCTTCGGTTGCTTTCACGTTGGGAGCGAGCTGCACGGAGGGGACCGTCAGGGCGGGGGCGTGGCAGGTCGTGCAACGCGCGCTGGTGGCGGGGTCGGGAATGCGCAACGCCTCGGCAAGGCGGGCCGAGCGCGCGGTCGTGAGGGTGGCGTAGGCGCGCGAATGGACATCGGCTTGCGACCAGACGATGTGCTGGCGGCTTTTTTCGTCCGCGCCGCCGTGGCAGCCGCTGGTCGAGCACGAGCCGGCGCCAAGGATCGTCGGATGGATGAACACCGAGGCCGGAGAGGGGGGCGTTTCGCCCCATGTGGTGACGGCGAGGCCGACCGCGCCGCCGGCGATCAGTCGCCGCAATGTAACGGCATGTTTTTTAATGCATCGCATAATTTCTGCTTACTTATTGGGGGTTTGTGTGATTTTCATGGCGGCGTCAAATTTTCATAACCTTTCGCAAGCCGCACGGAGTGAACAATCCGGCCGTTCACCCGAGGCGTCGCAACCAATGATGATCCTTTTGCCGCAGTATTATGTATAAAGAAATTCTCAACGGGATCATGGCGAACCCGGCCTATGTCGCCGGCTGGTTCATTGTCGGCGGTCTTTTGCTGCATGTCGGTCTTCTGGCGGCAGGCAGCGCCCGTCGCCTTTGGTTTGAACGGCAGCGCGGACGGTTGGAGCAGGAACGGCTCACCTTGGAAATCCAGGGAGCCCGGTTGCGCATCCAAACGGTGGAACAGGCCAAGTCCGCCTGGAACGGCGTCCGCAAGTTCACCGTCGAGAAAAAGGTTCTGGAGTGCGCCGACACCTGCTCGTTCTACCTGAAGCCGCATGACGGCAAATCGCTTCCGCCGTTCAAGCCGGGCCAGTATCTCACCTTCCAGCTCGCGATTCCCGGACAGAGCCGGCCGCTGGTCCGGTGTTATTCGCTCTCCGACTGCGCCCGTCCCACGCACTATCGCGTGACCATCAAGCGTTGTCTTCCCCCTCCGAAAACCGAGCATCCGCCAGGGCTCGGCTCCTCGTTTTTCTGCGATGCGGTGAAGGAGGGCGACATCCTCGACGTCAAGGCGCCCAACGGTCACTTCTTCCTCGATCTGGAGAAAGAGCGTCCGGTGGTGCTGATTTCCGGCGGTATCGGCGTCACGCCCATGGTCAGCATGGCCAACGCCCTCGTCGAGGCCGGTTCGACGCGCGAGATCTGGTTTTTCTTCGGCGCGCGCAGCGGCGAGGATCACATGTTCAAGGAATACATGGCCGAGCTCGCCGCGAAACATCCCAACGTCCGCATGCAGGTCTGCTACTCGAAACCTCATCCGACCGACGTCAAGGGCCGCGACTACCATCACGAGAGCCGTGTGAGCGTGGAGTTGTTCAAACAGCTCCTGCCCTCGAACAACTACGACTATTTCCTCTGCGGCCCCGGTCCGTTCATGCAGACGATCACCGACGATCTGCGCGCCTGGGGCGTGCCGGATGCGTGGGTGCATTTCGAGGCGTTCGGTCCGGCTTCCGTCAAACGTGCGCCCAAGGCCGAGGACAAGGCCGCCGCGCCGGCGTCCGGGTTCGAGGTTCAGTTCGCGCGTTCCGGCAAGACCGTCGCGTGGAAGGCATCCTTTGGCTCCGTCCTCGACCTCGCCGACGAGCAAGGCGTGAAGATCGACGCGGGTTGCCGCGCGGGCAACTGCGGTTCCTGTCTCGTCGCGATCAAGTCGGGCGAGGTCGAATACCTGGTCGAACACGGCGCCGAGGTTGAACGCGGCTCTTGCCTCGCCTGCATCTGCAAGCCCAAGGGCGCGCTGGTTCTCGACGCCTGATGAGCACGATCACATCCGCTCCGGACCGTCCGCGCCGCTGGGACGCGGCCTTCAGCGACGACATCACCGATGCCGACGTGCAGCGCCTGATGGCGCGCGAGCCGTTCAGGGACATGAACCTCGAGAGCTTCCCGCGCTCGGCGCCTCTCCCGGACGTGCTGAAAAACGACGCGCGTCTCCACAGTTTCAAGAAGGGCGAGATCATCGTCCGCGAAGGCGACTACGGCACCTCGGCCTTTCTTGTCCTCGCCGGCACCGCCCGCGTGGTCATCGGTCCCAGCCTGCCGCCGTCCGACATCGGCCGCCGGGAGCCCGCGCGCCGCGGACTCTTCCGCGCCCTGGCCCAGCTCTGGGGCAACTCCCGCGAGGACGAGGTCGTCCGCCAGCGCGAACGCCGCAGTTTTCTCCGGCGCGGCGGCGCGGGCAAGGATGCCAAGGATGTTCGCATCGTCCTTCAGGACGTGCCCCGCGTGCTCGACAAGCACCGCACCGCGACCATCGAGGAGGGCGACTTCTTCGGCGAGATCGCGGCGCTCTCGCGCATCCCGCGCACCGCGACGATCTTTGCGGAGGAGGACGGCACCGAGCTTCTGGAAATCCGCTGGCAGGGTTTGCGCGACCTGATGCGCTACGACCCCAAGCTCCGCCAGCACATCGACCGCGTTTACCGTGAACGCGCGCTCGCGACCTACCTCGAGGAGATTCCGTTCATGAAGTTTCTCTCCGCCGAGGCGAAGAAGCAGGTCATGGACGCCACGCAGTTCGAGACCTACGGCGACTACGACTGGTCCGGCGATTACAAGAAGCTCGTCAAGTCCGGGGCCTCCGCCGCCCAGGAGCAGACGATCGCGAGCGAGGGCGACTATCCCAACGGCGTCGTCATGGTGCGGTCGGGTTTCGCCCGCATGACGCAGCGCTACGGCGACGGCCACCGCACCCTCAACTACCTCGGCTCCGGCGGAATCTACGGCTTTGATGAGATCGCGCACAACTGGCGCCAGCCCGACCGCGCCATCGCGCTTCAGCACAGCCTGCGCGTCATTGGCTACACCCACGTCCTCGTCATCCCCGCGCCGGTCATCGAGCGGCTCGTCCTGCCGTCGCTGCCGAAAGACTGGCTGCCGCCCGTGCTTGAGACGGAAGGAGAGGGGACGGGCGCCCGTTCGCCGTCCACCCACTCGCCCTTCACCAACACGCCTTTCACGAATTCCCCCTTCACGAACTCGCCTTTCACCAAAACTCCCTTCTCGAAGAAATCTTCACCCTCCGGCCCCAAGAAGACGGTCGCGGTGAAGAAGACGGCGGAACCCGAGGCGGTCGTCGGCTCCGGCATGATGGAGTTCCTCACGCAGAACCGCTTTTTCAACGGCACCGAGACCATGGTCATCGACATGGACCGCTGCACACGTTGCGACGACTGCGTGCGCGCCTGCGCCGCCACGCACGACAACAATCCGCGTTTCCTCCGCAGCGGCCCGATCCACGACAACATCATGGTCGCGCAGGCCTGCATGCACTGCGCCGATCCGATCTGCATGATCGGCTGTCCCACCGGAGCCATTCACCGCGACGCCTTCGGGGGCGAGGTCGTCATCAACCCCGCCACCTGCATCGGCTGTTCCGCCTGCGCCAACAACTGCCCCTACGGTTCCATCCGCATGGTCGAGTTGCGTGACGAGGACGGAAACATCCTGGTCGCCAGCGATGCCAAGCCCATCGTCAAGGCGACGAAGTGCGACCTCTGCATCGACCAATACGGCGGCCCCGCCTGCGAGCGCGCCTGCCCTCACGACGCCATGAAGCGCATGAACCTCAACACGCTCGACGAACTCGCGGCGTGGCTCCAGCGATGAACAGCCGTTTTCTCATCCGCCGCGCGGTCTTCATGGCCGTCCTTCTCGCCGTTTCGGCGTTCATCGTGGTCTGGCACGCGCGTCTGCTCCCGACGCATCCGCACCTCGTTTATCTCACGGGCTGGAGCCTGCTCGGGCTCATGCTCTACCTCACGGCCTACAACTCCCGCAAGAAGCTGTCGTTCCTCCCGCTGGTCAGTTCGCGCCTGTGGTTGCAGATGCACATCTATCTCGGGCTGCTCACCGGACTGGTTTTTCTCCTGCATTCGCGCTGGCGCTGGCCCACCGGCTGGTTCGAGAGCCTGCTGTCGGCGCTTTTCGTGGGTGTCACATTGAGCGGCCTCGTCGGCTGGTGGATTTCCCGCACGATTCCGAAACAGCTCACCACCGTCGGAGGCGAAGTTCCCTACGAGCGCATCCCGATCATCCGCCGCTCCCTTCGCGAGCAGGCCGAGGGGCTTGTGATCAAGGGCATTCCCACCGCCAAGGCCTCCACCCTCGCGGATTTCTATGCGGGACGGCTCGCCGGCTATTTTGCCGCGGAGAACCATTTCTGGGCGCACGTTTTCGGATCGCGCCGTTCCCTCAACACCCTGCTTGACCAGCTCGCCGAGCTCGGCCGCTTCCTCAACGCCGAGGAAAAGAAAACCGTCGGGCAGCTCGCCGATCTCGTGAAGCAGAAGGACGCCCTCGATTTCCACGCGGCCAAGCAGTTTCTGCTGCGGGCCTGGCTCTTCGTCCACATCCCGCTCACCTACGGGCTGCTCGTGTTCAGCTTCGTGCACGTCGTCCTTGTCTACGCCTATTCCGGAGGTGCCCGATGAGCGAAGGTCGCGTTCCCACGCCGGATTTCAACGAGTCGAACTACGACCGTCCCAGCAAGGACTGGGTCTGCGGACACACCTGCGACGGTTGTCCGTGCCGCATAGGGCCGAGCCCGGCCGGCGAGTGCCGCGCCACCACCGAGTGCAAACCGCAGCTCGTCGTCAAGAAAGGCGAGGCCAAGGGCACATGGAAATGCGCGCGGCCGAAGGAGTGGGGCGGCCCGTGCGAAACCGGCCCGCTGCCGGACGGCACCTGTTGCCGCGCCATCCCGAAATGCCAGCCCGTGCGCAGCCTTCGCGCCAAGCGCGGCCTGGTCACGCGCGTGGTCGTGCTCGTCAGCATCGGCCTGCTCTTCATGGGTCTCGGAGGTCCGCTTCGCGAGGCGTTCATCAATCCCGCGCCGCTCTCGTCGCACCACACCGGTCCGGCGTTCGACCGACTGGCGGCGAAGTTTGGCGCCAGCGACTGCGCGGCCTGCCACGCCGAGGTGCGGTTGAGCTACGCCGCCGTGGTCGCCAGCGCCTTCGCCGCCGGCAAGACCTCGCTGCCTTTCGGCAAATTCGTTTCGCCCCATCCGAAGGATTTTTCGCGCATGGACCGGTCGTGCATGGCCTGCCACGCCGACAAATCCTTCCACGAGGCCGCCGTGGTCGACGCCGTCTCCTGCTCGGTCTGCCACCGCGAGCACCAGGGCGCCGGTTCGCTCGCCTCCGTCTCCGAAAGCCATTGCACGACCTGCCACGGCGACGCCGCCCAAATGCTTGCGTCCTCCAAGAAGGGCGGCGCGTTGTCCGCCGCCCTGTTCGAGCGCAAGACCGAGCCCGGCCTGGTCATCCATCCCGCCACGCGTCCGTCCGAGGGCTTCACCCGGGTGATTGGTTCCTTCGCGACCGACCACCCCGAGTTCCAGGTGCTCCGCGAAAAGCACGCCGACGCCAACACGCTCAAGTTCAACCACCGCACGCATCTCACCGGCGACATCCCGCGGCTGAACGGCAAGCCGCTTGCCTGCGCCGACTGTCACCGCCCCGACGCCTCGGGAGCCTTCATGCAACGGCTGACCTTTGAGCAAAACTGCCGCGTCTGCCACGCGCTCAACTTCGACGAGAACACCCCCGGCATGCAGCTCCCCCACGGCGACGCCGTCTATGCGCGCGCCTACCTGCGCAGCCTGCCGACCCAGTATGCCGACTACGCCACGCGCACCCTTGGCATCACCGGCAAGGACGAGGTCGCCGCTTTCGTCCAGACCCGCATGACCGACCTCCGCCAACGCACGCTCACGGGCGAAAACCTGGAACGCGCCGTCTTTTTTGCCGACGCCCGCACGGGCGAGGCGACCATCATCGCCGGGGTGAAGGGTCTCGCCCGCGCCAAGTTCGCCGGCTGCGCCTACTGCCACGAGGTCACCCCGCGCGGCGACGCCACGCCGGTCATCACGCCGCCGCAGACGCCCGACCGCTGGATGATGCATTCGAAGTTCGATCACTCGAAACACACCGCCATGTCGTGCACCGACTGCCATGCGGCCGCCAAGAGCGCCGCCACCGCCGACGTCATCATGCCTTCGGTGAAAAGCTGCGCGACCTGCCACAGTCCCAAGGGCGGCGTGGCCAACGCCTGCGTCACCTGCCACGGTTATCACAATCCAAAGCCGCCCGCGTTGTCCTCCCCCTCGACCGCGGCGCACCCGCTCGAATGACCGGCGTGCGGGCAAAGTTTCTGCGGCCGGCCGTTTCCTGCGCGCTCCTTGTGGCGACCGCGTTTGCCGCGCCGCCCGCGCCCGGCGAACGCGACACGCCCGCCGACACGGCTCGGCCCTCCCAGCGCGTTGACCTCGCGCCGCCGCCCGCCGTGCCCGAAGCCACGCCGGCCGATCCGGGCGCGCCGCTTCCGCCTCTCCCGCCGCTCGAGCTCCGCCGCTTTCGCGGCGAACGCGTCACCACGCCCGCCGGTGTGCCGCCCGCGCTTTCGCCTGACCTCTTCAATCCCGACCCCGGCGCCGCGCCGCGCTCGGCCGTGCCGGTGGAAGCCCCCTATTTCCAGACCAACCGGGTCGAGTTCGTCCACTCCGAGCAGGCTCCCGTGCCCGCCGCGCTCGCCCTGCCGCGCGGCCCGCTCGAACAGGTAAGCCTCGTGCCCGCGCCGCCCGCCGCGCCGCCGAGCTACGGCCTCGCGCCCCTGGCCGGCGGCGAAAAACTTCCGCGGGCAGGCACGCGCGAAAACCTCTACATCGACACCGAATGGCACGCACCCGAATCGTATGCCAGCGTGGCCACCGGAGAAGGCATCCCGCGCGACACCAAGCCCGTGCCCGACCGCTGGCGCGACGCCGGATTCACGCCGTGGCGGCGCTACACGAGCGGCGACACGAACGAGATGCCTTACGCCGACACCAAGTCGAGTCTGTGGGACCATTATCGCCAGAGTCTGCTCAAGGGCGATCTGCCGATCCACGGACAGGACGTGTTTCTGGCGCTCACCGCGTCGAGCGAGCTGCTCTACGAGGACCGCAAGCTCACCGTCCCAAGCGGCGCCAGCGCGTCGAGCCCCGGCTCGGCCGATTTTTTCGGCAAAAGCCGCTCGACCGTCTTCGTGTCCAACTTTGCGTTCGATGCCGTCCTGTTCGAGGGCGAGACGGTCTTCAAGCCGGTCGAGTGGGCGGTGAAGATCAAGCCGGTGTTCAACTACAACCACGTTGACTTCAAGGAGACCGGCATCGTCTCGCCCAATCCCGGCGGCCCGGGCGGCGGCGGTGCTTCGCCCGGCGGCGGCCCCGTGGTCAATCCCGGCGACGTCGGTGGCGTCATCGGCGGCGCGACGGCGGCCGGCAATCTCAACGGCGCCGCCACCACCCGCACCACCACCTACGTCGCGTTGCAGGAGGCGTTCGTCGAGGTCCACCTCAAGAATCTCTCGACCAATTACGACTTCGTCGCCGTCAAGGCGGGCAACCAGACGTTCAACAGCGATTTTCGCGGCTTCGTCTTCAATGACACCAACCTTGGCGTGCGCTTCTTCGGCAACGCCGACAACAACCTTTACCAGTATAACGTCGCGCTCTTCGACATGCGCGAGAAGGACACCAACTCCGAGCTCAACACCTTCGATTCCCGCGGCCAGCAGGTGTTCATCGCCAACCTCTACCGGCAGGATTTTATTTGGAAGGGCTACACCACCCAGCTGAGTTTTCTCGGCAACTACGACGACGGCGGCACCCAATACGACACCAACGGCAACATCGTCCGCCCCGCGCCGATCGGCGCCGTCGCCCCGCACAAGGTCGAGTCCGCCTATTTCGGCTGGAATGGCGACGGCCACATCGGCCGCTGGAACGTCTCCCACGCCGCCTACCTTGTCGTCGGGCACGACGACTTCAACGGACTCGCCGGCCGCTCCGTCGACATCTGCGCGCAGATGGCCGCGCTCGAGGTGAGCTACGACCGCGACTGGATCCGCTACAAGGCCTCCGTCTTCTACGCCTCCGGCGACAGCGATCCCTCCGACGGCAAGGCCACCGGCTTCGACTCCATCGTGGACAACACGAATTTCAACGGCGGCCCCTTCAGCTACTTCGTCCGCCAGGGCTTCAACCTCGCCGGCACCGCCGTGGGCGTGAAGCAGCGCTTCAGCCTCCTTCCCAACCTTCGCACGAGCAAAACCCAAGGCCAGTCCAACTTCGTCAACCCCGGCCTGATCATGTTCGGCCTCGGCGCCGACATCGACGTCACGCCGAAGCTGAAGGCGTTTCTCAGCGCGAACTACATCCGCTTCGCCACCACCGAGCCGATCAAGACCGCGCTTCTCACCAACGAGGTCAGCGACGACTTCGGCATCGACCTCGGCCTCGGCCTCCAATGGCGGCCCTTGCTCAAGGACAACATCATCGTCTCGCTCGGCTACGGCGTGCTATTGCCGGGCCAGGGCTTTCGCGACATCTACGGCACCACCCAACCCGGCGTTCCCGGCTACACGCCCGCCGGCCAAAGCTCCCATGTCGACGACTGGCTCTACAGCGCCGTCGCCGCCGTCACCTTTACCTACTGAACCATGCGCAAGAAGAACTCCGGACACATCTTTCGCCTGACGTTGCTCGCCACCGCCGTGTGGGGTGTCGCGCTCGCCTCCCTCGTCGTGCTCGCCGATCCCGAGGCCCCGTCGTCCGCCGACGGCATCTTCGGCCCGCCCATCGCCGTGCCGCGCACGCCCAACGCCACGCCTTCCGCCTCCCCGAAGCCCGCCAACCTCGTGGACCAGTCCCGCGCCGCCGCCGACCTCAAGAGCGCCGGCTGCATCGAGTGCCACGCCAACATCGAGGACATGCACGCCTCGCCCCACGTCGTGCTTGGCTGCACCGACTGCCACGGCGGCAACGCCACGCCCGGCCTCACCATGCGCAAGGCCCACGTCGCCCCGCGTCATCCCGAGTTCTGGCAGAGCTCCGCCAACCCCAACGAGGCCTCCGTCCTCCTCAACCACGAGTCCCCCGAGTTCATCCGCTTCGTCAATCCCGGCGACCTCCGCGTCTCCGATAAGTCCTGCGGCCCCTGCCACGGCGACATCAACAAGGCCGTCGGTCACAGCATGATGAACCACGGCGCCATGCTCTGGGGCGCCGCGCTCTACAACAACGGCGCCTGCCCCGACAAAAACTACCGCTACGGCCAGGCCTACGGCGCCGACGGCGTGCCCCTCCGCCTCGAAAGCCCCATTCCCGTCACCGAGGCGATGACCCGCGACCTCGGCATCCTGCCGTTCCTCGACCCGCTGCCGCGCTTCGCCATCGGCCAGCCTTCGAACATCCTCCGCATCTTCGAACAGGGCGGCGAAAAGCAGACCGAGCTCGGCAACCCCAACGCCTTCGAGCCGCCCGGCAAGCCCGCCCGCCGCCTGAGCGAGCGCGGTCTCGGCACGCTCAACCGCATCGATCCCGTTTACCTCAATCTCCAGAAGACGCGCCTGAACGATCCGCTCCTCGGCTTCATGGGCACCAACAACCACCCGGGCGACTATCGTTCCTCGGGCTGCACCGCCTGCCACGTTGTTTATGCCAACGACCGCTCGCCCACCAACTCCGGCTGGTGGTCCAAATACGGACACCAGGGCCTGAGTTTCTCCGCCGACCCGATGATCTCAAAGAAGGAGAAGGGCCACCCGATCAAGCACCAGTTCACCCGCAGCATCCCGTCGAGCTCCTGCATGAGCTGCCACATGCACCAGGGAAATCTCTTCGTTAACCCGTATCTCGGCTACATCTGGTGGGATCAGGAGAGCGACGGGGAGTTCATGTATCCCAAGAAGCAGAAGAACCCCACCGAGCAGGAAACCGCCGACGCCCTCCTCGCCAACCCCGAGGCCGCCGCCGTCCGCGGCAAGTGGAGCGACCCCGAGTTCCTCGAAAAAGTCGCCGAACTCAACCCGCAGTTGAAACAAACCCAGTTCGCCGACTACCACGGCCACGGCTGGATTTTCCGCGCCGTCTTCAAGAAGGACAAGGAGGGCAACCTCCTCACGCTCGACGACAAAAAGATCGCCGACACCGACCCCGCCAAGTTCGCCAAGGCCGTCCACCTGAAGGACGTCCACCTCGCGCGCGGCATGCAGTGCGTGGACTGCCATTTCACGACCGACGTCCATGGCAACGGCCTGCTCTACGGCGAGCCCCGCGCCGCCACCGCCATCGAGTGCATCGACTGCCACGGCACCATTGAAAAACGCCCCACGCTCCTGACCAGCGGCACCGGCGGCCGCCTCGAAAACGGCCAGGTCCTCCCCAACGATCTCGCCAAGGGCACCACGCCGTGGGGCCCGCGTTTCTACTGGCAGGGCGCCAAACTCTTCCAGCGCTCCATGATGAGCCCCGACATCACGTGGGAGGTCCCGCAGACGGTGGACACCATCGACCCGACGTCCTCGCACTACAACGCGAAGTCCGCCTACGCCAAAACCCTCCGCCGCGACGGCACGTCGTGGGGAAGCGCACCCGCCGTCGAGGTGAAGCCCGGCTCCGCCGATCCGAAGTTCGCTCTCGCTCACGCGAACAAGGACGTCTCCTGCCAGATCTGCCACACCTCGTGGGCCACGAGCTGCTTCGGCTGCCACCTGCCGATGCGCGCCAACAAGAAGGTCGAGGCCAATAAATTCGAGGGCACCACCACGCGCAACTACACCGGCTACAACCCGCAGGTCGTGCGCGACGACGTGTTCATGCTCGGCAAGGACGCCACCTACAAAAACAACCGCCTCGCCGTCATCCGCTCGTCCAGCGCCATCATCGTCGGCTCTCAAAACTCCAATCGCGAGTGGATCTACTCCCAGCAGCAGACCGTCTCCGCCGAGGGCTACAGCGGGCAGGCGTTCAACCCGCACTTCGCCCACACCACGAGTTCCGTCGGCACGACGAAGGGCTGCACCGACTGCCACCTCTCCGCCGCCAACGACAACAACGCCTGGATGACCCAGCTCCTCGGCTTCGGCACCGGTACGGTCAACTTCTTCGGCCGCTACGCCTACGTCGGCACCGGCAAGGACGGACTCGAAGCCGTCGTCTGGACCGAGCAGGAAGAGCCGCAGGCCGCCATCGGCAGCCACCTCCAGCGCCTCGCCTATCCCGACAACTACAAGACCCACGTCGAAACCAACCGTGGCATCCTCAAGGAAGCCCACCACCACCACGGCGAGGACATCCTCGATCTCACTCAGCGCGGCGAATACCTCTACACCGCCAACGGCCCCGGCGGCTTCGAGGTCTTCGACGTCGCCAACATCGACCACAAGGGCTTCTCCGAGCGCATCACCTCCGCGCCCTTCTCGCCCCTCGGCCAGAACACCCGCGTGAAAACGAAATTCGCCACCAGCGTCGTCCTCCCGAGCACGCTCGGCATCGACCCGCTGCGCACGCGCAACCCTGTCAACGAGGAGCAGCCCATCTCGCTCACCTACGGCTACGTCTACGTGACCGACCGCGACGAAGGCCTCGTCACCGTCATGGTCGGCACCCTCGTGGACGGCGACCCGAAGAACAATTTCTTCACCGAAAAGGACGTCACCCGCTTCAACCCCGACGGTCTCCTCACGGGCGCCACGCATGCCGCCTTCGCCGGCGACCGCCTCTACGTCACCTGCACCGCCGGCCTGGTCGTCGTGGACATCTCCACGCCGTCGAAGCCCCGCGTCATCGGTCGTGCCCCCGCCGGCTCGCTCAAGAACCCGCGCAAGATCGCCCTCCAGTTCCTCCGCGCCTTCGTGACCGACGATGACGGACTCAAGGTCTTCGATCTTACCGACCCCGTTAACCCGCGCCTCGTGCCCGCCGCGACCATCTCGCTCAAGGACGCCCAAGGCATTTACGTCGCCCGCACCTACGCCTACGTGGCCGCCGGCGCCGACGGCCTTGCGATCATCGACATCAAGAACCCCGACGCGCCCAAAGTCTTCCAGATGTTCACCGCCGGCGGCGCGCTCAACGACGTCCGCGCCGTGCAGATCGGCTCGGTCAACGCCTCGATGTTCGCCCTCGTGGCCGACGGAAAAAACGGCCTGCGCGTCATCCAGATGATCTCGCCGGAAAACGTGCCCGGCTACCAAGGCTTCAGCCCGCCGCCGAACCCCAAGCTCATCGCCACCTATCCGACGCATGGCCCGGCCGTCGCCGTGGGCCGCGGACTCGACCGCGACCGCGTGATCGACGAAAGCGGACACCAGACGGTCGTCTTCGCCCGTCGCGGCAGCCGTCCGTTCACCGAGGCCGAGTTCAACACCTTCCTCTTCAAACCCGACGGCTCGCTCTACCGCGTCGAAGACGTTGAGTGGAAGGACGGCCGCCTCGAGACGACCTCGGGTCAGGTTTTGGAGCCGACCGAAAAATTCCCCGTCGCCCCGCCAACCCCCGTCGAACTCCCTCCGACCGAGCGCCTCAACCGCCGCCCGCAAGGGTAGGGCGGGTTATCCCTAACCCGCCGTTTGGTGTCCCACTCGTTCTCCTTCCGGTTCCGATTTTCCGATCCGGAGAATGAGAACGGAAAGGAGGTCGGACCTTGTAGGACCGCTGGCCAAGGGCAGAGGCGTAAAGCAAGCTGCCCTTGGCCAGCGGTGTTGGGGAGGGTCGGCCGGCCGGCCGGCCCTCCCCGCCTGCGGTGAGTTCGTGA
>JBAZSJ010000065.1:0-24612 GCA_041662485.1 Opitutaceae bacterium
TGCGTTCAAGCTGAGCCCGACTCGGATACCTCTGCTCACTCAGCGGGCTACATTTCAGACGTGGCCCTGAGGGTCAGCTCAGGAAATTTTGCGTGGAGATAGGCTCATCTTGAATGCGACTTGGAATTAGTGATGTTGGCACTGGTCGGGTTGGCTCTATCGCTTAGCTTAGAGGCCCAAACCTCCGCTCCAAAGCGGAAAATTAAGTGCTCATTATCCGCAGGACCAACCACGGGTTATGTAACCTATTTTGACGGCGATTTCAGTATTTTTGACACCCATTTTAACGGCAAATACATCACCTATCCGGGGGCAGGCACATATTGGGTTGGTGGCCAGATCGAGGTTGAATTTGAAGAAGGAGTGAGAACCCCCTTTTTTGCCACAAACCCTCCGTGGCGCGAAGACGATTGGATGGGGTATGCCTACCACTATCAGTTATATGTTTGGAACTCATGTGGCCTTGCAATTTCCGTTTCAATAGAAGCGGAAACCTTGGGGCCGGAATTCCCCAATTATATAAGTTTCGATACGCCGGTTTACATAACAGTCCGGACCGTGAAGTCGGCAGGGGCGGCAAGCACTCCATCGGCCCCTCAGTAAGCAGTTTCACTTCATGTTGATTTTCCGGCAATGACCGCGCCACTCCCCAAAATGCTTCAACTCAATTTTCATTTGCCGACAATGTTTCGGCGGGTCGTTCTCGCGATTGGACTGTGTGCCATCATTGCGCCAGGCCAGACGTGGGCGACAGAGAAGGACGGCAACTGCTTTATTGTGAGCATGGGGACGGATACGGCCGCTGATGAAACCGGCTGGCTAAATCTTCCTGTAAAACCTTCCGTAGCCGGCAATCTTACCGGCGATACAATCACGGCGGGTGTAGTCGGGTCCGGCGTGATCGTTACCGATACCAACGGCCACATCATTCAGGTGAACACGAGCACAGCCTTGGCCGTGATCACCAAGGACAGCACAGGCTATACGGTTGCCATGTATGATCCCGCCTCCGTGACAGGCCAGTCCGGCGGGGTGTATCAACTTGCCTCCGGAGCGGTCGCGGTGGCTGGTTGGCGGGTGGATGCCTCGACCTTTGAAAGCCGGCCCCGGCTGACCTTCCGCCAGATGGTCGGCAATGTCATCTCCGGTAAAACCTATATTTACACCTCGACGGTGGACGGGCGTATTGCCGTGCAGAACGGCGGATCGACGACCGAAACCGTTTCAGTCTCAACCACGATCAACGGTCAGCCCGCCTATATAATCACTGAAACCCCGGTGGTGGGAACCACTCGGGGGGCGCCTACAATCCGCAAGACCTACAGCTATCTGGCCGCCGCGCCGTATGCGGAAAAGCCCATATCGGTCGATTATCCGAATGGCAGTCGCGAGTCCTACGATTACGCGGCGGGTTCATACGACACCGCCACCCACGTGTTTACCGCCTCCACCGACGGCACCGGCGACTACCTGCGCACCATCACCACGCAAGGAGCGGCCAACGACACGACTCCGTTGATTGCAAATCGCAGCACGCGCACGACCCGGATTTCCGATAACACGCAGCGCGACAACACCTGGTCCGAGACCTTCGAGGTGTATAATGGCTCGGCGTTCCAGGTCGTGAACACGACCCTTTGCGCCTACGACACCTGGGGAAATACGCTCACCCTGAAAACCGTCGATGGGCGCACGGTCTATTCTGCGGCCCTCGATGATTACGGCCAAAAAACCTCCGAGACGGATGAAACGGGCGTGATCACGGGTTTTACTCTTGGCGACGACACGACAACGACAAAACGGGGAGTGGCGGCCTCCGGAACCTACCCCGCCCAGCCCGACATCGTGACGACCTCGATAGACGGAACAACCACGGTCACGTCCGGCACCCTTAGCCGCATCACCGTCAGCACCGATACCACCAGCACCGTCCACGGGCTCACCACCACCTTTGTCACGACCACGGATTCTTCGGGCAACACGGTGGAGACGACCACCCATCCCGGCACCGGCACGGAAATCCGCACGTCCGATCCCGCTGGTCGGCTGCTCACCATCACCGGCACCGCTGTCACCGCCGAGTATCACACCTACGGCACGAACGCCGACGGCTCGACTTGGGAGCGGGTGGACTATGGCACCGCCACTTCCGCCAATTACCTTACAACCACGTCCGATGTCTTTGGCCGCACCATCAAAGAAGAGCGTCCGGCCTTCGCGGTGACCGGCTCGGCAACGGCAACCCACCACCTGTTCTATAACGCCAAGGACCAACTTTGGAAGGAAACCAACACCGGCCAGGCCGACCGTCTCACGGAATACGATTCCATCGGCGCGGTGTATCGCACGGGCCTGGACCTGAATGGCAACGGCACGCTGGACATTGCCTCCGGCGAACCCATCCAGCAGACCGAAACTGCGTATGCCTTGGAAAGCGGCGTATGGTATCGCGTCACCACCCGATCCACCTACCGGACTGTCGGCAGCGGGGCCGCCTCGACCGTGGCCACCATGAAAGAACGGCTGACCTTGCCGACCACGATGCTGCGCCAGACGATCAGCATGGATGCGGCGGGTAGCCAGACCACCTCCACGGTGACCGTGGACAGGGACAATGCGCTCGTCACCGAAACCACGACCTCGCCCGGAACGACCAACGATTTCATCCGCGTGACCCGCAACGGCCTGCTGCAATCCGCGCAGGCCCCGTATCAGACGCAGCCGGTCACCTACACCTACGACGACTTGGGCCGGCTGCACACCACGACCGATCCCCGCAGCGGCACCGTGACAACCAACGCCTATACGTTGGACGACCAGCCCGAAAGCGTCACGCAGGGCTCCGGGACGGGATCGCTTGTGTCCGGCGTGACCTATTTTCAGCAGAACGAGCTCGGGGCCGGGCAAGTGTCCACGCGCACGGAAGCCGGGAGAACCACGCACTACACCTACGACTTGCGGGGCAACGTGCTCCACACCTGGGGCGACACCTATCCCGTCCAGTATGAGTATGATTCCTTCGGGCGCCTGCATAAACTTCATACCTTCCAGGTTGTCCCTGCCGACCCAGCGGTTTCGACATGGGCCGACGGCGACATCACCACGTGGAATTACGATGAGGCGACCGGCTTGCTCGTTTCCAAAACGGATGCCTATGGACTTGGGCCGACCTATACCTATTGGCCCTCCGGCAATCTGAAAACCCGCACCTGGGCGCGCACCGTCGGCGGCAGCCCGCTGGTCGCGAACTACGCCTATTACGATACCGGATTTTTGCAGGGCATCACCTACTCCGACAGCACGCCGTCGGTCACGGTCGTTTACGCCCGGGACGGCCAGCCCGACACCCTGACGGATGCCGCCGGAAGCCGCACCTTTGATTACGATACCGCCCGGCGTGCGAGCGGCGAAACCTACTCCACCGGAGAACTCGCCGGGCTGTCCGTCTCCAATCCCGTTGACGCGGCCTACCGCGCATCCTCCCTGACGGCGAGCAACGGCACCACTCCCTTCCTCTCGGTAAACTACGCCTACCAGCCGACCACCGGGTTGCTCGATACGGTGACCAAGGGAACTTATACCGTAGTCCATGGCTTCGCCGACCAGTCCAATTACCTCTCCACTCTCACTCACAAAATAGGCGGGACGACCAAGCTATCCACGAGTCGCACGCCGGATTTCTTGGGGCGGGTTGGTTCTGTTGCGACGCAGCTGGCCGGCGCGAGCGGTCCGTTTGCCTCCTACGCTTATCATTACGATGAACACAACCAGCGCGACACTGTCACGCTGGCGGACGCGTCTCTCTGGACTTACGGCTACGACTCACGGGGGCAGGTGCAGAGCGGCAGCCGCACCACCGGCACCCAGCCGGTCCCTGGTCAGGCCTTTGCCTACACTTATGATACGATTGGCAATCGCCGGACGACGACGACCAATGGACGCAGCGCGAGCTACACGCCCGACGAACTCAACCGCTATACGCAGCGCGAGGTTCCCGGAACTTTGGACATCACCGGCGCAGCGGCCACCGATGCCCGCGTTGCGGTCAATAATGTGCTGGCGACGCGCACCGGGGACCGCTTTTATGCAGCGGTGCCCGCGAACAATACCAGTGCGCCGGCTTACCCCTTGGTCGATGTGGTCGCGGTTCATCAGGAAGGCGGAGCCGATGTGTATGCGCGGCTCAACACCGGACACCTGTTTCTGGCCCAGACTCCGGAAGCGTTCGAGTATGACGACGATGGGAACCTGACGCAGGACGGACGCTGGACCTATACTTGGGATGCGGAAAATCGTCTGACGGGGATGGAAACCCGCACTGATGTGGCGACTATTCTTTCCGGCCTGCCCCGGCAAAAACTCGCGTTTGGTTACGACGCCTACGGTCGCCGTATCGTGAAGAAGGTCTCGGCATGGAGCGGCAGCGCATGGGTGCTAAACACTTTCCATCGGTTCGTTTACGACGGCTGGAATCTGGTGGCCGAGGTAGACGCTCTAGCGTCCAACGCCCCGGTCGGCACCTACGTCTGGGGATTGGATTTGAGTGGCGCTCCGCAAGGTGCGGGTGGTGTGGGTGGGCTGCTTTTGGCGACGGTGGGTGACACGACCTACGCTCCTGCTTACGACGGTAACGGGAATATCATGGCTTGGGCCGATCTGGCGAGCGGTTCGTTAGCGGGTCAGCGCGAGTATGGCCCGTTTGGCGAGGCCTTGCGCATATCCGGCTCGGCTGGCAGTGTGCCGTTTGGGTTCTCGTCCAAATATACGGATAAGGAGACGGGGTTGGCGTATTATGGTCTGCGGTATCTAAATGTATCAACAGGGCGCTGGCTGGGCCGTGATCCGATTGAGGAAGGCGGGGGCTTGAACCTTTATGGAATGGTTGAAAATGACCCCATTGGTTATTTTGATCCATTGGGACTAATACGTGGGCAACCAGGGGTAACTGATTTGCCTGCAATTATGCGCGCCAATGGGTGGGTTACAGGGGCTGCTTTAATGGACTATTGGTTTGCTGGCTCAGGCGTTTATAATTCAACTGATGTCACTATGAGCTGGGCTCTAGGATATGCGCGGGCAAAAACGGCCTATGACCAGATCTTTAGCCAAAAACTATACGCGACAGCAAGCGCAAGAAGAGAGATAGTTAAGCTGGCCAGAAAATACGGGGCGTCATCCTCAAACTCGGGGATTTTTGGATCGGCCAGTGGCAGTTCTGCGTTGCTTGATTCGGAGTCCATTCAGTATAAGTCTGTCGGATCGATGACCGATCCAGTTGATGATATGTATGCCGCTTTGGGTAAGTTTAACTTTCGTGTCCTGGTGGAGGGGAAGATCTGTGGGGACAATTCTATCACCTTGAGGAAAATCGGGGTTTATATAAAGGATAGTTATGATTTTAAGGGTGATCAGTTCCTTGGCTTTTGGAATAAATCAACTAACTACGGGGGGAAGAATCCATTTCATGGATTTCCTATAAATAATTCCGATTTCCAAAAATTTGGTGGCGGGGCTGACTTCTTGATTTTTTCAGACATCGTCACTACAATATTATCCCCCGAATTCACATTTACTGTGCCATGAAAAAAATAAGTCTCTTGGTTCTTGGCGTTATTTTATTGAGTGGCTGTGCTTGGAAGCCATTTAAGACTTATAACAGTCCAGACGGTAAATATAAACTAGAAGTTTTCAGAAAAGAAGAGCTAATGGGTATGCCTGGACAAAGTGGCGACGCGCCGGGAAAGATTCGTTTATCGAAAGATGGCATTAAGCTCAAAGAAACAAGGGTTGAAATGGTTTCTATGGTAGAAGAACCCGTTTGGACTGATAAAACTGTTTATATTCACTTATTGATAGATTGGTCGCTGGAAAAATAAAAGAAGCCGCAGGGCGCCTATCCGTTGTTTGTTGATTTTAAACTATTGCATACGCTGACGCACAAGGTGAACGGCACGGCCACGGTGGCGACGACGCGCACGCCGGACGGCTATGGCCGGGTGGAGACGATTGCGACGAAGCTATCGTCGGCTTCCACTTCGTTTGCCTCCTACGACTACCATTACGACGCGCACAACCAACGCGACACGGTGGATCTGGCGGACAGCTCCCGTTGGACTTACGGCTATGATTCGCTGGGGCAGGTGCAAAGCGGCAACCAGGCCTTGAGCACCACGCAGGCCGTCCCCGGCCGGGCTTTCGGTTATACGTTTGATGCGATTGGGAACCGGCGCACGACGACGACCAATGGACGCAGCGCGAGCTACACGCCCGACGAGTTGAACCGCTATAACGAGAGGGGCGTGCCCGGAGCGCTCGACGTGGCGGGCGTTGCCGCCGCCGATGCCCGCGTGGCCGTCAACAACGTCTTGGCGACCCGCACGGCGGATCGCTTCTACGCCGCCGTCCCGACGGACAACAGCTCGGCACCGGCCTATCCCTTGGTCGATGTGGTCGCGGTTCATCAGGAAGGCGGATCCGATGTGTATGCGCGGCTCAACACCGGGCACCTCTTTCTGCCCCAAACCCCCGAGGTTTTTAGCCACGATGACGACGGCAACCTGAGCCAGGACGGACGTTGGAACTACACTTGGGACGCGGAAAACCAACTGGTTTCGATGCAGACACGCACCGACGTGGCCACAATCCTCACCGCGCTCCCCCGGCAGAAGCTGGATTTTGCGTATGACGCATACGGCCGGCGCATCGTCAAAAAGGTGTCGGCATGGAACGGGAGCGCGTGGGTGCTCAGCTCCTATCGCCGGTTTGTTTACGAGGGCTGGAATTTGGTGGCGGAAGTGGACGCGCAGGCGTCCAACGCGGCGGTGGGCACCTACGTCTGGGGCTTGGACCTGAGCGGCAGGCCGCAAGGCGCAGGCGGTGTCGGCGGCTTGTTGTTGGCCACCGTGGGTAGTGGGACCTATGCGTCGGCGTATGATGGGAACGGCAACATCGTGGCGTGGACCAACCTGATCGACGGAACAGTTGTAGGCCAACGTGAATACGGCCCATTTGGCGAGGCCCTGCGCGTGTCCGGCTCGGCTGGCAGTGTGCCGTTTGGGTTCTCGTCTAAATATACGGACAAGGAAACGGGCTTGGCGTATTATGGTCTGCGGTATCTAAATGTATCAACAGGGCGCTGGCTAAGCCGCGATCCATTTTCTGAAATAGCAAGCTTGGGACTTTATAGTTTTATAAAAAACGATAGTCTTAATTCAAGCGATTACCTAGGCGCATATAAGATATGTGAATCCGAGAAGGAGGCGATTGATACCATGGCCAGCGGGCTACGCATACTGCTACTTCGGGAAGTTGATGCGCAATACCACAAATATTACAATACCGAAGCGGATTTTATTGCATTTAAGAATGGAATCCAGACTCAAATAATGAGCGATCTCATTACTTCAAAAGTGCCGTCAGGCGATCTAAATGACCAATTCAGAAAGCGGAGGGCTAGCATATTTGGAAATGAAATTGGGGCAGTAGTAGTGAAAATTTGCCCTGATGGCAAAGGTGACAAATGGGCGGTTGAGTGGACGAAAAAGGACGCAACCATCACTTCAGTTTCAATGTATGACGCTTATGAAACATTATACAAGGCCTTTATCAAGAAAGACCCTTGCCTGCAAGGCGTCGCCGACATGCATGTCCACCCCGAATCCGGGCCACGCTCTCCGGGAGATATAGCGACTAAGGCGAAAATGTCTTGGAGTAAGCATTATGTCCAGCAGCCATGGGGGCAGTATGACCCCTATTAATATACCATGAAAATATTTTTGATTCTTCTTTTACTTCAGTCGGCATATGCCGCCGATCTTGATTATGTGCTACGCTCCGAAAAAGCGCTCTATGGCCCATTCGATTCGGATGATAGGGTTGCTATACAAATAGACGATGCTCGCTTGAACATTGTGGCAATGGGGAAATCGATAATGGTCCCCGAAGAGATTCTCAGAGGCTATCAGGTTCGATTGGCGGCACTGAGTCCATCCGTTAGATTGCATAAAGGAAATAATAATAGATATGAAATCGATTTTCGCCTGAATGGATTTTTAATTGGAAAGACAAAGCCGGGCGGGTGGCTGTCCATATATATAGAAAAGGATAATTCCTGTGCCGTTATCCAGGAAGAGGGTAATGACCATGAAACAAAGATCCGCTGGTTTTCGCTTCCGGGTTGGAAGTTACTAGCGGATCCGCCGGATTTTTCAAATAAACGCACCCAGGAAAGAGGCAACCAATAGCCGAAAGCATGCCGTTCCATGCCAAGGCCATTGATAAAAACTGGATTCCCCGAAGTAGCTTCTCGAAACAGGGACCGATTGCGGTTTGAATCTTACCATCCGAACGTGGCAACGAAAAGTCCCTCCCCTCTATCCGCTGTCCCTGAGCAACCCTGCTCGCGCCGTCCGCATTCAAGGGACGGTGTTTGCAACGAACTCGGTAAGCCACGCGACTTCCTCAGGCTCTGTCCGCAGACAGAAATGAGGACATGTCGTCCTCGGCAAGACTGAATCCGTCCCTCAAAACCGTGACTTTGGCCTCTGCCGACCAAGCCGGCCACTGGCGGGCGGTAGCCTTGGGCTTTGGGCATTCGTGACGGCGCCCGGAGGTCACCGTCCGCCTGTTCAGAGCGTCTTCCCGGCGGCGATTTCCTCGGGGAGCAGTTCGCCGTTGGCCTCCAGGATGCGGCGGGCCTGCGGCGCGAGGTCTTCGGCGGGCACCTCGACGATCTGTCCGTCGCGATACTGGATGATCGGCAGACCGAAGCGGAGGTTCTCCAGCACGGCGTCGGCATAGGCCTTGCGCATGGCACGCATCGAACGACGCGTCTCCTCGCATGGAACATAGGCCGCAGGCTCTCCGACCATGTTGTCTTTCCGCGTATCAGGCATGATGGAAACCTGCGCGATCTGCTCGATCTGCGCAAGCCTCGCGGCATCGACAACCGCAATCAGGCCGTTCTTTTCATCTGCCACCAAATACGGCCGGTCATGTGTATTGTCGTAAAGCCTCCAATGGTCAATCAACGGACGGTAAAGCGTGGAGAGATTCCGAATGCCCAGATGAAAGCGTCGCTGCTGCACCTCGTCAGGAATGTCGTGGCCGCCCTTCGCCACACGTTGCCGCACCCGCTGACGCGTAATGCCAAGCTGAGGAATCCACAGAAAATCCATGCGAATATAATATCCCGCCGCACGCATCTCCTTTAACAGCGGCGCGTAGGCGCGTCCGGAAAGCGTGGTCTCAAAGGAAAAATCCTCCCGTCGCGCCGTGAGTTCGCGCAGGCGGTTCAGCATGATGCGGCCCGCTTCGTAGGCGGCCTTGTCCGGCGCAAAGGGCGACAGCCCCGCCGCAATCAGATCGGCGTTCACGAATTCACATGTGCGCATTTCCTCCGGTAGAAAACGCTTTGCATAGGTCGTCTTGCCAGCACCGTTGGGCCCCGCGATCACGAAGAGATTCGGCATGGTGCAAAGTTGGCCGGCTTACGGGCGCGTGGCGAGTTCGAGCGCGGTCAGGTGCGCCAGCGCCTCCTCGCGACTCGCGCCGCACATCTCCTGCGTCGGCCGCAGGCTCGCGCAAAAGGCGGGGCGCTCGGGCTGGCCGAAGATTGCGCAGCGCATGTCGGGCAAAAGCTGCACGCACCGTTCGCCGGCCCGCTTTCCCTGAGGCATGCCGGGAATCGGCGAGGTGATCGAGGGCGCGATGCAGCACGCCCCGCAACCGGCGCGGCAGGCTAGCGGGAAGGCTGCCGTGTTCATTCGCAATGGGTCCGATACCCCGAAGCAGCGTGCTTCGGCTTGGTTGACGTAGCCGCGAGCGCCAGCGAGTGGTCAGTCGTCCACTCGCTGGCGCTCGCAGCTACCAGAATCGGAAAACGTGATGACGACATGATAGGTGGTATGATCAAATGCTTGGGGCTTCCCCAGGATCTTTACTTCAACTGGAGCAGGACCTTCGCGCCCTTGCTTTGCGCGGGCACGGGCGTGAGGAAAAGCCGCGCCGCCTCGACCTCGCCGCCGGCCAGCAGAGCGTCGCGCACGTGCTGGGCTCGGGAGACGGCCAGCTTGCGAAGATCGTCGTCCGTCACGGCAATGTCGGCCGCAAGCAACCGGCGCATGTCCGCCAGGGCGGGCGCGACGGAAACGCTCTGCACTTTCATGTCATTGGACACGCTGACGATGGATGAGGCGGGCACGAGGGGTTTTGGCGCGGGGATGGCGCCGGTGTAACGGACAATCGGCTCGCCACGCTGATAGGCCTGTGGCTTCGGCGCAGGAGGAGCCTTGGGCGGCGACACGGCCATGACCGCACCGTCAGACTTTTCGACCGCACCCGAGGGGAACTTCACGGCAAAGAGCTCCGCCACCAGACGCGCCTCGTCCGCCGGGGAAACCGTGATCTGGTCCGGCGGCGGCGTGGCGGGATCCTTGGCTCGAAGCTGTTCCCACAGCCGCGCCTTCACCTGCTGGTCAAGCTGCTGCTGGCGCAGGGAATCCGTGTCGCTCGCGGCGTCGTAACTGCCCGTGATGTCGAGGTTGAGCGCCGGGCGGGATTTGAGGGCCTTGCGCAGTGTTTCGGTCTTCTTGGTTTCGGTGTCGAGCGGGCTGACCGCGCCGGGTGCGAATTCCTGCCAGGCGAGTTCGTCGCCGCCGCCGCCGAACATCGAACCGATGAGCGAAAACGGCGAGGTCGCCGCCTTCACGAGCAGGTTGACGATCACGCGCAGGACAACCTTCCCGATCTTGAAGTTGGGATCGTCGAGGCTGCCCTTCACCGGCAGGTCGATGACGATGTTGCCGTCGATATCCTTGAGCAGCGCGACGCCGAGACGGACGGGCAGCTTGGTGGCCTGTGGATTATTGGTGGCCTGACCGAAGGTGAACTGGTTCAGCGTGACGACATTCGCGCTGTCGATCTTGCGCTGCGCCAGATGGGTTTTCACGTCCACCATCAGGCTGCCGCGCGCGAGTTCATAACCGGCGTAGGTGCCGACGTAAGGGGAAAGCGGAGACAGATCAACGCCCTTGATATCGATCGTGATGTCGGTGGAGGCGTCGGGGGCGGGCGTGGCGGCGCGGGCGTTCAACTTGCCCGTGATGGCGATGGAGCCGGCGCCGTCCACCTTGCCGTGGAAATCAACATCGGCGCGCTGGAGATCGGCGGAGGAAAGCCCCGTGATCGTGCCGGAAAACTGGTCGAGCGCGGTCTGCACCGCGGGCTGGACCGATTTGTCGGTGAGCATGAACTTGCCGTTGGTGATGGTAAACTTCCCCAGCGACCAGACGGGAGCCGGAGCGGTCGTTGATGGCGCGGCGGCAACCCGAGGCGCGGGAGCAAACGAAACGGCGGGCACGGGTTCAGGTGCGGCCGGAGCCGGCGCCGCCTGGCGCAACACGGTGGAGAAGTTGGTCGAGCCGTCCGCGTTGATGGCGAATCGCGCCGTGGGATCGACCAGGTTGATCTCGGCGATCTTCGCGGTGAGCGGCTGGCTGATCGCATCAATGCCCAGGATGCTGAAGGAGGTTAACTTCACGAAGTCCTCGGCGCGCTTGCCATCGACCGTGGCGAAGCGGCCGACGTTCACGTCACCCTGGAACGAGGCGACCGATCCGGCAAGGCGGGCTTTGCCATCGACCGACACCGCGCCTCCGGCGATGCGGAGATTCAGGAACGGCTCGACGTAGGGCGTGATGCCCGCGAGCGGCAGCGTCGCGACCTTGATCGTGACATCGGCCGCCAACGGTTCGCGCACGACCGAGCCCTCGACCGCGATCTCTCCGCCGGGCGGCAGGATCGCGAAAAGTTTCAATGCGATCGGCGCGGCGCCTTCGGCGAGCGACACGTTTTTCACCGAGAGATCGATCTTCTCGATGGTGGTTTTCGCGGGGGTCGGGGTGGCCAGATCCTCAAGGGCGACCGAAAGGCCGTTGATCGCAAACTCGCCGAGCTTCACGTCGGGCAGCGCAACCGGAGCCGCGGGAGTCGCGGGGGTTGCTGGAACCGCCACCGACGCGGCGGACGAGGCGGCGGACGGCGCGGGCGTCAGCATGGTGAGGAGGTTGATCGAGCCGTCCTTGTCGCGCCGCACATGCAGGCTGGGCTGGTCGAGCGCGATGCGCTTGATGGTGGCCGAGGGCTTCAGCCCGTCGGCGGACAGCCCCTCGATCACGAATGATGGCAGCTCGATGACCGGCGTGGTCGCGCCGCGCTCGGCGACCTGGAGACCCGAAAGTTTCACCGCGGCATTCTCAAGCTTCATGACATGTGGTTCCGCCCCGAAATCGAGGGCGTAGTGCGCGCTCACGTCGAGCGTGCCGCCCAGCACGTCGGCGCGCACGCGGTCGGCGTAGTAGGGCGCGTATTTTTTGAGGGCGATCCCGCCCACGCTGAAATCACCCGTGGAGCGAACCGGATCGATCGAGACCGTGCCGCGCCAGTTGAAGGTTTCGCCCGCCTCGGTGACGGCGGAAAACGAATACGGCGCCTTGGGATCGCCGGCCGTGCGGAAATGATCGAGCGTGAAGCTCACCGGCCCCGCCACCGTCGTGAACGGCGCGGCGCGTGAATGATCGTTGAACTTCAACGCGGCCGAGGTCACCGCGAGTTTCTTGATGCGCAGCGGCCAGCCGGGTTTGGAGGATGCGGCGGGCGCGGGCGCCGGAGAGGGAGGCGGGATCAGGTCGGAAAAGTTGAACGAACCGTCCTTGTTGAGTTCGATCCGGCTCGAGAAGCCGTCGAGGGCGATCTCCTGAAAACGCCACTCGCCGATGAAAAACGACCACGAGTCGAAGTTGACGTAGAGCCGCTTCCAACCGACGAACGGACCGGCGTCGCGGTCCTTGATCGCAAGCCCCTCGATGGTGACGGAAAATACGAGCGGGTTGACCTGGACGCTCCCGATCGCGACTTCGCGATGCAGCGTGGCGGAGAGTTGCTTGATCGCCTGGGTCTTGATGATGGTCGGCAGGCCGAAAAAACCAAAGAGCACGAACACGGTCACGACGCCCCCGAGGATCAGCCACCGGCGGCGGCGATGACCGGCTTTTTGCGCATGCGCCAGATCGGCGCGGATGTCCTGGATATTGGCTGGATTTTTCACTGGCGGACACGATGCACGCCGCGTTCCAAATCGGCAAGCCGCCAACCGGCCGGAAGATCACAAAGTGGCCAGCACGGCCTTGAGCTGGGCCGCATGGTCTTTCGTATCGATCTTTGAGATCACGGCGAGAACGGTGCCATCAGGGGCGATCACATAGGCCGCTCGGGCCGGACCTTGGTAGGTCCGTCCATACATGGACTTCTCCACGATGGAATCCGTCTCGCGCGCAAACGCGTCGTCCGGATCGCTCGCCAGCGTGTATGGGATTTCTTTTTTCGCGGCGTATTTCAGATGGGAACCGCAAGTGTCGCGGCTCAGCGCGATCAATCCGTAGCCAAGCCGGCCGAACTCGGCGGCATGCGCGGCCAGCGAGTCGTTCTGCCGGTCGCACGAAGGCGTGTTGTTCTTCATGTAAACCGACACGATGGTCGGCCGCGTGAGCAGGTCGCGGAACGCGACCTCGCGCACCGCGCCAGCTTGCACAACCTTGAGCGAAAAGCCCGTGGCGATTTTCCGGCCCGTTCCGATCATGGCGAGGCAGGCTGCGTTTTGATCGAGGGAGCTTTTGCCCGGGCATCCAGAACCACGACGCGGCTCTGGTTCATGCGCCGCACGCCGATCCGCAAAACGCCGCCGGAAGCGACCGCGCCCTCAAAGGCGGTGACGTCGCCCATCGGCCGGTCGTTGACGGTGGTGATGAGTTCGTAGGGCTTGAGCCCGGCGACGGCGGCGGCCCCGCCCGCCTCCACCCTAGCCACGACAAGGGCAGGGACGTCGTCCGCCAATTGATAGAAACGACGGGTTTCAAAGGTGAGCTCGCGAACCCGAAGCCCGAGTTCGTCGCGGGCCGATTCGGGCGCCGTCATGAAATAGACGGGGCCCGCCTCGACCTTGAGGTCGAGCGAGGCGACCCGGCCGCCACGGGCATAATCGAGCCGGTAGGCCGTGCCCACGCCAAAGTCCTTGAGCTGACGATTCAGGGAATTGTCGGCCGGAAGCCAGGGCAGCGGGATGCGGTCGAAGTAGGTTTCGTTGATCTCGTCGTAGCGATCCCAAGGGAACGGCCGGTCCGAAAACGCGTGGCGCTCCACTCTGATTTCGACAGGTTTCGCGGCGCCCTCGGGTTGCACGCGCAACAGAACGTCACCCGTTTTCAAACCGCCGCGGGCGGCGGGCGAGTCGGGGTAGATATAGGTCACGAGCGCGCCGTGACCGCCGTTTTCAGTCTGGGTGGAAACACCGTGCGTGAGGGCGAGTTCGGCATCGAGCGGCTGCAGGTCCACCCCGAGCCAGGCAAGCCGGCGGGACTCCGCCTCGGACAACGGACGGTTGCGCGCGTCGGCCCAACCGGAGGCTTCGCCGTTGAACCTCGCCACCTCGGAGCCGGCGGCGGTAAAGGCGCCGGGATTGTCCCATTTGTTTTTCTGGGCCTTCACCCGTCTGGCCATGGGCAGGCCCGCCAAACGGCCGTCTGAATCGAAGATGAATGTCGCCTCGACTCCCTTGCCGAACGCGGGCACGGGATGGCTTTTGAAGCCGGGTTTGATCGCCGTAAGCCGCAGGTGTCCGCACTGGATGATGCGCTCCTCTCCCTCCATGCGAATGTCGGCCGAAAACAGCATGCGATCGCGCAAGGCCTCCCAGGGCGTGTCCGCCAGCGCGACCGGCGACGGCAGATCGCGGCCGGGATCGACCACGAACACGCCGTATTCCTCCGACGAGCCGACAAAGGTGGCGTTGACCGGCGAGCCGTCAGAAAGACGCAGATGAACGGTGTCCAGTCGGGCCGTCTGGCTCGGCGTAAGCGCGGCCAGCACCAGCACCCGGCGCGGGGAAATCACCACGGCCGTCTGCACACGTTCGAGTTTTTGCTCGGCATCGTCGCGATTCCAACGGTTCGCCTCCTCGCCGGGGCGGACCGGCAACGCCCGCAATACAAGCTCCGCCTGCAGGAACCGCGTCTCGGCGATGCCGCGGATTTTCGCGAGCACGGCCTCGTAGTCCTTTTGACCGATCCATGGCCAGGCGGTGTAGGCTTCGCGCCAGGAATCGCCGGCGGGCAAACGCTCCGCCATGCTCACCGCGACGGGGGTGCCGGCGGCGTCCACAAACAGCGAACCGGCCGCGACCGTGCGATTTCGGCGACCGTCCTGCAGCAGCCAGCCGGCCGCCTGATACGGCTGGATCCAAGTGCTCCAGCCGTTGCCTTCGTCGCCGTGATGGACCGTGTAAAGCGGTTCCTTGCCCTTGGGAGAAAACGTCAGCGGACGCGCCGAGGCGGGCAGACGATCCAGCGTCAGCAGCATCGCGGACCGATCAAGCGCCCAGGCCGAGGGACGCGCCCCGATCACCTCGTGGCCCACGCGGACCTGCCAGCGTTGCACAAAACGCGACTGGATGAGCGGGTCGGCCGTGAGCACCTGGTCCGGGGCCACCAGAAAACCGGACACCGTCGCGGGCCGGTCGTCGCGCAAGGCGTCGTCGAGCGCGTTGTCGTGGAAATTGCCGCACTTGGGACAACGCTTGTTCCAGCCGGCGGCCTGCGGCTCTTCGCCGTCGGCCGACCGCACAAAAGCCTCCACCTTGACCAGCGCCGAGGCGACGGGGGGCGGCAGCTCGCCGTCGGCCACTCCCGCCGCGCCAAGGCGGAGAGCCAGCGACAGGCCAGCCGTGAAAACGAACAACGGACGAAGAAGACGCAGGGTATTCATGGGGGGAAAAGGAAAAACGAAAAGACGGGCGGCCGGTCACGGGTTGGCGTAGTCGCGTGAAATATCCACGACGATCTGCATGTCCTGGCCGTTGCGAAGCACCGCGAGCACCAGGCGCCGGGGACCGCCGTCGCGCAGCTTGGCCAGCGATTCCTCGTGCAGCTTGCGCACATCCTCGATCCGGCTGACCGGGATGCCGTTTATCCGCAGCAGCAGATCGCGCGGCCTGAGTCCGCTGCCGTCGGCGTTGCCCGGCGAACGCACCCCGCGCACATAGAGCCCGGCCGGCAGTTGAAAATGCAGGTCGGGCACTTCGAACTGGTTGACCTGCTTGACCGTGAAATCCCAGCGCGGGCAGGACAATTCCTCTCCCAGCACCTTTCCCTTGGCCCGCGACGTGAGGCTGAGCGTCAACTCGGTCCCGTCCCGGGTGATCTTAAGCGGCACGGGCGTGCCGACCGGCAGCAGGGCCAGGCGGCGGCGCACCTCGGGCAAATCCTCCTCCATCAGCGCCGTGATCGGCTGGCCCGCGACGGCCAGCAACCGGTCGTGCGGCTTCAAGCCGGCCTCGCGAGCCGGGCTGTCGGCATCCGTGCCGGCAACGATCACGCCCGAGTCGCCGGGGAAGGTGATGTTGCGCTGAAAATCCCTCAGCGGCTGCAACTGCAAGCCGGTCCATGCCCAGCCGGCGGTTCCGGCGGCACGCAGACGCGGCACGACCAGCTTCACGATCCCGGCCGGCACCGCGAACCCCATGTCGCCTCCCTGCATCGCGCCGCGCGTGTTGATGCCGACCACGCGCCCCGAGGTGTCCACCAGGGGGCCGCCCGAATTTCCCGGGCTGATCGACGCGTCGGTCTGTATCCATGTGCTGTATTCGCTGCCCTCCGGCAGATAACGCCGCGCGCAGGCGACGATGCCGAACGACACCGAACGGTTGAGTCCCCACGGCGCGCCCAGCGCCATCACAAAATCCCCCTCCTGCAACGGGCTCTCGTCCGTCAGCACGGCAAACGGCACTTTCTCGCCCGCCGGCAGTTTCAACCTCACCAGGGCGATATCGGTGTCCTTGTCGCTGCCCACCACCTCGGCGTCGAACGCCCGCCCGTCGTTCAGCAGACAGCGCACCTCCAGCGCATTTTCGACCACATGCCAGTTCGTCACCACCTCGCCGTCGGCCGAAATCACCACCCCGCTGCCGGAGATGCCGTGCCTCAGCCGCTTGCCCATCTCGAAGTTTTCCACCACGCAACGCAGGTAAACGACTGCGGGAAACACGTTTTCCTTCGCCCGGTTGATCACCCGGCGAAAATCGTCCGGACGCTGTTCCGTCGGGATGGTCCCTCCGATCACGGATGACGCCGAGCCAAAGCCCGCAACCAACATCGTGGCAATGGTCGCAAAACGCGACGCCCTCTTCAAAAGCATTCCCATCCTGTCGGGGGATAACATTCCGAATAGCCAAACCCGACCTGCGCCGTCGCACAAGAACAAGCAGCCGGCCTGGCCTAAATCGCGGCCGCCTTCGTCCGGCGGATGCCGGGAACGCGCCACGAACAAAGCCTGCTCAGATGTGCTTCGAGTCTTCGGCGTCCTTCTTGACGTAGCCGGTCTCCTGGCGCTGGTGATTGACCGCGTTTTTCTTGAGGTAGGCCTGGTAGACGTCGTCGGAACTCATGCCGAGCGTCTGCGCGAGCGACACGAGAAAATGAAACAGGTCCACGACCTCGACCTTGGCGTTCTGCTCGTCGAACTTCTGGTATTTCGCCCACCACTTCCACGGCACGGAGTCGATCAGCTCGGCCGTTTCCTGCTGCATCGCCCGCGTGTAGTTGAGTATCCACTTGGTCTTCTCCTCCTCGGTGGCCGGGGGGAGCTTGACGCCGATACGCGCGTTGAGCGCTTCCTGCATGCGGAAAATTTCTTCGAGCTTGTCCATGTGCGGAGGCTTGGCGGACAGGCGTCCCGGATCAAGTGGCAAGTGACCGAACCCTCCCTCACCCGCGCGCCGCCTCGGCCCAGGACCACTCGGACATGTTGTGAAAGTCCGGCTTGCTCAACGGCGGCGTCGCCGAGGTGACCGGGCGCACCCGCCCCGGCTGGTAATCATAACGGCTGAACGAAAACCGGAAGCGCCGCGATCCGTCGTCGCGCGGTCCGTCGAGCACCAGCGCGAGCTTGATGCGCATGGCTACCTCCCACCCGGTGCGGGTGTCGTTGATGCGCGCGGCACTTTCGAAGCGGCTCTCGGCGATCGCCCAGGTGTGAAATTTGCGACGCTCGCGAAAAGCCGCCGCGCTCGGGAAAAACAACTGCAACCGCTGGTTCTCGGGCGTCACATGAAATTCGAAATACCCCGGCCGGCCCTCCGCGTGGAAAAAAAGCTCGAGCACGTCGCCCTTCATCCAGGTCGCCTCGTTCCATTGCACCGTCCGGTTGGACGGTTGATCGTCGCGCAGCCACGCATAGGCGACCAGTTCATCGCCCTGAATTCCCAACCAGACCTGGGCGGGCTGGAAATCCGCTTCGGCCTGCGTCAACCACGGTTGGCGCAAATCCAGTCTCACCCCCGCCTTCATCGCCAGCACCGTCGCCTCCCAATCATCCAAGGCAAAGCCCTCCACGGGAGGGATCACCAGACACTCGGTTACACAGGAAGAGACATCGGACATGGGCAAAAATCAGGTTAAGATTGCCTCCACTCGTCCCCCAAACACCCCCGGACAGCAAGCAGACACCCAACCCGTCCGAGCAACCGCCCATCAGACAATAATATCCGCGATTAATCAGTCCATTCGTCCGTCAGTCGTCCGCCTCCTCCTCCTAAATTAACAGTTGCGCCACAGACCCAAAACCGCGACTTTTGGCCCTTGTTGCCCGCGTCGAGCGCATCCGCACTCCGCAGCCGGCACAACCTCGCAGCTTCCGCCCGACGCGGTGAGCGCGATTAAACCCACAGATAAATACAGACATGTCAGATACATCCACGTCCGGTGGCACGCCCTCAGGGGCCCCCGCCGAGACCTCCAGCGCGCCTTCCGCGCCCGCCGCCGATTTCGGCGCCTCTTTTGGCGCCAACCGCGGTTCGGGCCTTGCGCGCGGTAAACGCGTCAGTTCGCCGGCCTCCGCGCCGGCCCCCGCCAGCAACCTCGGCACCTACAAGCCCTCCGCCGTTCAGATCATGACCGCGGCGAGCGAATATAAGAACCCGTTCGCCCCTGCGGACGAGGTTCCCGCGCCCGAACCGATCGTCGCCCCCGCGCCGGTCGCTGCTGTTGTCCCCCAAGTGGAAGCCCCCGCTTCCGCTCCGGTCGCGCCCGTCGCGGCCCCCGTCCAACCTGCCCCGGTCCCCGTGATCGAGGAAAAGGCCGAACTCAACATCCTCCCCCCCGCCGAACTCAAGCGCCCCGCGCAGAGCTGGGAAACTCCCGCCTTCCCTTACGAGGGTGACCGCGCTCCCTCCGCTCCCCGCCCGGCCATCGCGGCGAAGCCCGTTTCCGCCGCTCCCGCCCCGTCGTCTCCCGCCGTCGGCGCCCGCGACGAACGCGATGTCTTCCGCCCGGTGCGCCGCAGCGAAGTGCCCATGCTGGACTCCGCTCCCAACGCCAGCGGCCCGCAGGAACGTCGCGAAGGACGCGATCCTCGCCAGTCTCGCAATCCCCGCGACTCCCGTCAGCCGCGCGATCCGCGTGACCAACGTGAGCCGCGCCAACCGCGTCAACACCGCGATCCGCGCGACTACGAGCCCCAGCCCTCATCCGGCCAGCCCCAGCAATCCGCGCCGTCCGCCCAAGCACCCAAAAAGGCCGGCGGTGTCGTCGGTTGGTTCAAGGGTCTGTTTGCGGCCGGCGCTCCCGCGACGGACAAACCCGCCCAGCCCGGTCTCCCCGGCCAGCAGCCCGGCGGCGACGGCAACCGTCGTCGTCATCGCGGCGGTCGCGGTCGCTCCGGCGGCGGCGGCGGCTTCCAAGCGGGCGGTCCCCGCCCCGAAGGCCACAGCCCCAACCACGGCGGCCAAGGTCAACACCACGGCCAGAGCCAGGGTGACCAAGGCGGAGGCGGCGGTCGTCGCCGTCGTCGCGGTGGTCGCGGTCGCTCCGGCGGCGGCCAAGGTGGCGGTCCCCGCCCCGAAGGCGGCGCCGGTCCCGGCCCTGCCGCTTAACGTAGGGCCTGACCTTGCGTCAGGCCGCTCCGTGATGAGTTAAACCTTGCCAAGGCCCCTGAGGCCGAACGCATTTCAAGGCGTCCGTTTCACCACGGACGCCTTTTTTGCGCTTCACCCTCACGAGGTGGACGGCGATCTCCGAGCGCCGTTGGATCGCACCCGTTTTCAAACGCGCCCGGAGGTCGCGTTCCACCTCCCACTTTTCACATGTCTGATCTCATCGTTCACGGCGGCAAGCCGCTCTCCGGCACCATCGTCCCCTCGGGCAACAAGAACTCCATCCTGCCCATTTTCTGCGCCACCCTGCTCACCGACGAGCCCGTGACGTTGAAAAACGTCCCCGACATCACCGACCTCAACAAGCTCGTCGCCTTTTTCCAGTCGCAAGGCTCGAAGATCGACTGGAACCGCGAGCGCGGCGAGATGCGCGTCTGCCACGCCACCTTCAAGAGCACCCTCGAAAACGACGAGCTCCCGCAGGACATGCGCTCCACCGTCCTGCTCTACCCCGCACTCCTCAACCGCCTGAAGAAAATCACCATCCAGGCCAACACCAAGGGCTGCTCCCTCGGCGTCCGCGAGATCGACCCGCACCTGGAAATCCTCTCCGTCCTCGGCGCCATCGTGAACGAGGGCGACCCGCTCGTCATCGGCCTGCCGCACGGATTTAAAGGCGCGCGCCATTGGTGCGACTACATGTCCGTCACCGTCACGGAAAACTTCGCCATGGCCGCCTCGCTCGCCACCGGCGAGTCCACGCTCATCAACGCCGCCAGCGAGCCGCATGTGCAGGACCTCTGCGCCGCCCTCGTCGCCATGGGCGCGAAGATCGAAGGCCTCGGCACCTCGATGCTCAAGATCACCGGCGTCGCCAAACTCCACGGCGCCGAGATCACCATCAACTCCGACTACCACGAGATCGTCACCTTCCTCGCCCTCGGCGCCATCACCGGCGGCGAGGTCCGCGTCGAAAAAGCCCTCCCCCACCACTTCGACCTCATCACCAAGGCCTTCAAAAAACTCGGGGTTGTGATCGAACACGAGGGCGACGCCGTCATCGTCCGCCGCAATCAGAAGCTCGTCATCGAAACGCCTTTCACGACCAACCTCCTCCCGAAGATCGAGGCCGCCCCCTGGCCGTATTTCTCGGTCGATCTTCTCCCTCTCATGATCGCGCTCAGCACACGCTGCGACGGCACGATTCATTTCTGGAACAAGGTTTACGAAAACGGCTTTTCGTGGATTCCCGAGCTGGCGAAATTCGGCGCGCACGCCCTCGTGAGCGACCCGCACCGCATCGTCGTTTTTGGCAACCGCCCGCTCCGCCCCGCCGTCGTGGATTCACCTTACATCATCCGCGCCGCAGTGGCGCTCTACATGGTCGCAGCCGCGATCCCCGGACAATCCGTCGTGCGCAACGCCGAGATCATCAAACGCGCCCACCCCCGCTTCGTCGAAAACCTCCGCTCCCTCGGCGCCGAAGTGGAGTGGAAGTAGCCCGTGCGCACAGCGCACGGGAATGACCAATGCCCAATGCCGAATGAAGTTCCGCCCGTGAATCACATCCACCCCTTCCCCGACCACCTTTTAATGCCCCACCAACACCTCACGTCTGCCCGCCTTTTCATTGGTCATTGGTCATTGGTCATTGGTCATTCGACGCCCACCGCCACGCCCCATTCGCATTACGATGCCTAAATCTAACGAAGACTCCTCGAAAGGCCTCGGCTACATCACCTCGACGCTCGCCACGCCCGTGTCGCCGGTCGAGGCCGCGCTGCGCCCGCTTTCCTTCGCCGATTTCACCGGACAACCCAAGACCGTCGAACGTCTCCAGGTCATGGTCGGCGCCGCCAAGCGCCGCGGCGATCCCCTCAACCACATCCTCCTCTCCGGCCCTCCCGGCCTCGGCAAGACCACCCTCAGCTTCATCCTCGGCCACGAGATGGGCCGCAACGTCCGCGTCACCTCCGGCCCCGTCGTCGAAAAAGCCTCCGACCTCGCCGGCCTCCTTACCAGCCTCGAAGAAGGCGACCTCCTCTTCATCGACGAGATCCACCGCATCTCCAAAACCGTCGAGGAATACCTCTACTCCGCGATGGAGGACTTCCGCCTCGACATCATGATCGACCAAGGCCCCAACGCCCGCAGCGTCCGCCTCTCGATCCCCCGCTTCACCCTCATCGGAGCCACCACCCGCGCCGGCCTCCTCACCGCCCCGCTCCGCTCCCGCTTCACCCTCCAGACGCGCCTCGACTACTACGACATCCCCACGCTCGAAGGCATCGTCACCCGCAGCTGCGGACTCCTCAAAGTCTCCATCGACGCCGGCGGCGCCAAGGAAATCGCCACCCGTTCCCGCGGCACGCCCCGCATCGCGAACAACCTGATCAACTTCTGCCGCGACTACGCGCAGGAGCGCGCCCAAGGCAAAATCACGAAACCCGTTGCCGCCGCCGCGTTGGAGCTCCTTGAGATCGACGCCGCCGGCCTCGACGAAATGGACAAACGTATGCTCCGCGTAATGGCCGAAAACTACAAAGGCGGCCCCGTCGGCCTAGGCACCATCGCCGTCGCCGTCGGCGAAGAGACCGAGACTCTCGAAGAAGTCCACGAGCCCTTCCTCATCCAGGAAGGTTACCTCCAGCGCACCCCGCAAGGCCGCATACTCACGACCAAAGGCTACGCCGCCATCGGGATAAAATCCGCCACCGGCGGCGACCAAGGCTCGCTGTTGTAACCTCAACCGCGTCGGCAAACCCGTTTACGCAGCTTTCCGAATCGTTTTCTTACTCGTTCTCCTCAGCCTCCCTCCCAAAGGGGTTGTAATTCCTGATAAACACCCTGAACCCAAGAGTGCCTGACCATGAAAACCTACGCCGTCCTCACCGGAGACATCATCGGCTCTACCAAGCTCGGCCCGGAGCGCCTGGAGGCCGCCATGTCCCTGCTGCGCCGTCTCGCCAAGGAGTTCGAACACACCCACCCCGAAAGCGTCGTCGGTCAGCCCGACGTGTTTCGCGGCGATAGCTGGCAACTCTGTCTTAAACGTCCGGCCCTCGCCGTAACCGCCGCCGTCTTCATCCGCGCCGGCTTCAAGGCCGATGATTTAGATACCCGCATCGGCATCGGCCTGGGCCCGGTGGAGCGTCTAAACGAATCACGCATCAGTGAATCTAGCGGACCGGCGTTTGCGCACAGCGGTCGAACCTTGGATAAATTGGGTAAGCACCGCGCCCTCGCTCTCGACGGGGCGGGCTACTTGGATGTCGGTGGCTACGCTCACCCGCTGGTGGCTGGTGTGGGCCTGCTCGATGCCCACATCGCCCGCTGGACGCAGCGTGAAGCCGTCGCCGTCTATGGCGCTCTGCGAAATCTCTCTCAGGATGAAATCGCCGCCTTGCCCCAAGCCCGCACCAAAGAAGGAAATGCCCCCACGCGACAAGCTATCCAAAAAGCCCTCGTCCGAATCTACTGGGCCAGCCACCTGCTCCCGTTTTTGAACGAGGCCGTCGAAATCCTCGACCTCCCTCCGACGCTATGAATCGGTTCAGCCCATTCGCCAAGACCTCCAGGTATGCAACCTACACAGGTTGCTATTGGCTATTGCAACCTCTGGAGCCTGCTTCCCACTTATGCTAGAAATTTTCATCATCATCCTGTGCGCTCACATCTTAGGAGATTTCTTGCTCCAGACAGATGCCATCGCCAAGAACAAGGGTAAGTGGTGGGTGTTGCTCATCCATGCTGCCCTTCACGGGGTCTTGGTTTATGGCCTCTTGCAGCAATGGTGCGTCTGGCAGGTGCCCGTGACGGTGGCCGTGCTCCACGGGTTGATTGATTTCCTCAAGAGTCGCCGCGAGGCCACTGCGGCGGCTTTTGCCTGGGATCAGGCGGCCCACGTGCTTACCTTGGCTATAATCGCACCATCAGCCATTATCCTGCACAAGTGCGCACCCTTTGGTGGCCATGGCTGGCAATGGATTGTCGGCCTATCGGGGTTTGTCGCCGTTGTTTTGGGCGTAGGCTTTTATGTCGGTGCGGTCGCCAATGCGCTTATTTCCGCAAACACGCACCTCGCAAAAACCATCAAAGACGGCCTCAAAGACGGCGGTAAACAAATCGGCCGATTGGAGCGCGCATTAATCTTCGCCTTCATTCTGGTGGGCGAGCCCACCGGCATCGGCTTTTTGGTCGCAGCCAAGTCCATCCTGCGTTTCGAGGAGGCCAAGCAGCAGCCGGTCGCCGAATACGTGCTCATCGGCACCCTCTGGAGTTTCGGCCTCGCCATGACCCTCGCCTGGCTCACCCAGCATGCGCTCAATCTCGGCATCGTTCCGTAATACACAGCCTGGCTGATTTTGCGAACAACTCGTCCCGGCGTGCCTCACCGCGCGCCGGGGCTTTTCGTTTCTGGAATTGGAGGCAATTTTAACCCGAGTTCGTCAGTTGGGAAGCTCGGCTGAAAAACTTTCAGAGCAGAGTGCGTTTTCGAGTTCGGACCGCCACGAGAGAAGGCCGCGTTTCGGAGTCATGTAGTGCCGAACACCCCGTTGATGGGCGGTGGGTTTTCTGCGATCCTGCCGGGCATGTTCCTGCGGCGTAAGACCAAGTCGGCGCGTGGCGTCGGT
>JBAZSJ010000066.1:0-23501 GCA_041662485.1 Opitutaceae bacterium
GACCGGCAAGGCGCGTTTGATCCGTCAGTGCAGGACTTCTCTGTCCTCCAACCGCCGGATGCGGAAAACCGCATGTCCGGTGGTGTGGAAGGGTTACGGGGCGCAATCCCCGTGACCCCATCCGATCGCGCAGCCGATTACGGCCACAGCTTTACTTGAAATACCCTAGGTGACCCCGTGGCCGCGGACGGGCGGATCAGGTTTCGTCTTCGGCGACCTTGAGCTGGAGGCCGTCGCCGGCCTCTCCATGTGCGTTCGCCGCGAGGAGATCGCGGATGTTTTCCAGGATGGCGAGCATCTCGGGGTGGCGCAGGGCGAAGACCAGCAGGTTGATCTGCTCGACCGTGAGATTGGTCCGGATGGCCTCCGTTTCCAGAAGATGGGCGGCCTGACGGGCGGTCGAGCGGTAGGTCGTGATGGTTTTGCGCGCCGCCGTTTCCGTTTCCTTGCGGGAAAAAGGAATGCCGCTCGTCGCCTCAAGCCAGAGCAGCGCGAGGCTTTTCAATTCGTCGGACAGGGCGGGATAGCCCATTTTTTCCATCAGATCGGCGATGGTCTTGAACTTTACCGGACGCCCCGACTCGACGTTGATCACGGTGTTGCGATGGCACCGCGCCCGTTTCGCGAGCCCTTCAAGCGTGAGGCCCTTGGCCTCGCGAAGGCTTCGGAAAAGCTGCGTGTAATGCATCCAGTGGGAGTAGCGGCGCGGGGGCGGCCCTGTCAACGCACGGGCGGACATGCCTCCATGAGTTTGCATTGACAAAAAATAGGAGCACACAAAAAGTGTAAACATGCAAGAGCCCGCATCCATTCCCGCCGCATGCGTGCGCGGGAAAGAAACCCGCCGTCTGAGGCGGGAGCGTGTTCTGACGACGCTCAAAGGCATCTGCCTGCAGATTGGCCGCCTGCAACATTCGAAGGAGGACCGGCTCGCGTGTCGCGAGGTCGCCCGGATGTTGGACGAGGCATTGGAGCGCGATGCAGGATCCCCGGCCGCGCGCCGCCGCTGATTTATGGCAAAGATACTGGTGATAGACGACAATGCTCCCCTGTTGGACATGCTCCGGCTTGTTTTGCGCGCCGAGGGACATGAGGTGGGCACGGCGGCCGACGGTCCGGCGGGATTGCGGCTGGCCGAGAGCACGCGGTTCGATCTGGCGTTGATCGACGTGGACATGCCCGGCTTGGACGGGATCGCGGTGTGCAAATCCCTAAGGGACAACCCGGCCACCCGAAACATGCGGGTGTTGATGATGACCGGCCGGCCCGGGCTGGAGGTGGATGTGCGTTCGAGGTGCGCCGGGGCGGCGGTGGTGCTTTCGAAGCCTTTTCTGGGGAGCGCGGTGATCGAGGAGATCGCCCGCTTTGCCGGCATGGCTTCCGCCCATCCCGACGGCGGGGGCGAGAACGGTCATGAGCGGGACAAAAAATCACGGGCGAGACGGACATTGGCGTGACGACCCGGTTGGCATCCCGCCGGCATGCAGACTACGCTCGACTGTGTTGATTGATGACCCTTATCTGGGGGCCGATCTCCCGTGAAAATCCTCGCCGTAGAAGACGATCCTGTCGCCCGTGCGATCCTCCACCAAGCGCTCCTCCGCTTGGGGCATGAGGTCGTTGACGCCGCCGACGGGGCGGAAGCCCTGCGGCTGCTGGAAAAAGAACCGGTGCGCGTGATCGTGAGCGACTGGATGATGCCCGAGATGGACGGGCTGGCCCTGTGCCGCGCGGTGCGCGGGCGGGTGCAGGCCGATTACGTCTATTTTATCCTGCTCACCAGCCGCACGGCCGACGTGGACAACCAGCGCGAGGCCATCGAGGCGGGCGTGGACGATTTTCTCTCAAAGCCGCTCAACGCGCAGGACATCTGGATGCGTCTGCGCGTGGCCGAGCGCATCCTGCGCTACGCGACCGAAGTGCGCCAGTTGGAGGCGTTCCTCCCCATCTGCGGCTACTGCAAGAAAGTGCGCGACGACCAAAACTACTGGCAGCAGATCGAGAGCTACATCAACGAGCGCACCGGCACCGATTTCAGCCATTCCGTATGCCCCGACTGCTACCAGCGCGTGGTGATGCCCGAGCTGGAAAAATTGCGCGCCGCCGCGCCGAAACCTCCGTCGAAGCCCCATGTCCAGCGAAAGACTTGACCGGCTGGAAGAGCGGCTGGCCTGGTTCGAGCGTCATGTCACGGAGCAGGACAAGGCCATGCTCGAAATGGCCGGCCAGATCGACCGGCTGAAGGCGGAGTTGACGAGGCTCAGGCTGCGTTCCGAGTCCGGCGGCACGGTGGAAGAGGGCAATCCCGCCGACGAGCGTCCGCCGCATTATTGAGAGAGGGCGAGGCCTCAGGGCGCGACGACTGGCGATGGCGCCAGGGTCACGCTGCCGCGGTCGCTGGTTTTGTAGGCGTGGATATCGTCGTCCCAGGTGAGATTGAGCGTGCTGTCGATCACGTAGGTGGAGGGGCCGGGGTGGATGGCGGCGGCGCGGGCGATTTTTTTGGCGACCGCGTCGGACAAGGGGACCGATTCCGTGATCGTGCCAAGAGGAGGGATGCCGAGGGGCTTGGTGTTCTTGATGACGCCCATGGAGGCTCCGTCGAGGGTAAGGGCGTGCTCAGTGCTTGGCACGACCAGCGGGACGTTGTTGGGGTTTATGAACAGCAGGGTCATCGTGGCGCCCGACGGGGAGATTTCCTTAACACGCACGCCGATCTTTTCCAGTTTCGGGGCGGAGCCGCAGCCGGCCAGCATCAGCAACCCCAAGGAAAAAGCGGCGAGTGAAAGCGTTCGTGTAACCATGGACGCAAACCAAGGAGGTCTTGGGGCGCGGTGCAAACCCGCAGGTGTTCCGTCCGAACCTTTTCGTGAAGGCTTTTAGGCCTCAGAAAATCGAAAGCGCCTGCGCGCTCTCGATGGCGATCCAGGCGGCTCCGGCCGTCAGCGAGGCGCCGATGGCCAGCCGCGTGAGCTTTTGCCGGCGCAGGCGGCGGTCATGCCGGTCGGGGTGATGCCGGGCGGCGGCCCCGCTGGACGAGATGAAGCTCACGAACTGCGCGTTGCGCACGACTGTCGTGCGAATGGTGCGGTTGTCCACCCGACCCATGCGGATCGGCGGACGGCGGAAAATTTGAGACAAGACGCGCAACACGAGTCTAGGACTCAAAATTAGGGTGGTTTTTTCAAGGGGAAACTTGAAACTTCGCCCTCTTTAACGGCCTTTTAGCTCCTCCAGACAATGCACCACTTCAACTACGTCGGTCCCAACCTCCACTGCGAATCCGTCGATCTAGCCGAGATCGCCCGCCTCTACGGCACGCCGACCTATGTTTACAGCGCCGCGACCATGGCGGACAACTACGCCCGCCTGGCCAAGGGGTTATCCGGCCTCGACCTCCAGATTTGTTACGCGATGAAGGCCAACTCCAACATCGCGCTCCTCCGCCACTTCTCGAACCTAGGCGCCGGTTTCGACCTCGTGAGCGGCGGCGAGATCCGCCGCGTGCTGGCGGCGGGCGCCAACGTGAAGCGCAGCGTGTTCGCCGGCATCGGCAAGACCGAGGCCGAGATCCAGCTCGCTCTCCAGAACGACATCTTCTCCTTCCACGTCGAGAGCGAGCCCGAGCTCGCCCGCATCAACCACGTCGCCGGCAAGCTCGGCGTGAAGGCCCCCATCGCCATCCGCGTCAATCCGGACGTCGATGCCCACACCCACGCCAAGATCACCACCGGCAAGAGCGACAACAAGTTTGGCATCCCGCTCAAGCACGCCGCCGCCGCCTACGAGGCCGCCTCGAAGTATCCCAACATCCAGATCAAGGGCGTGCAGATGCACATCGGCTCGCAGCTCACCTCGGTCGCCCCGTTCGTCGAGGCCGTGCGCAAGATCACGCCCTTCGTAGAGCAGCTCAAGGCGACCTACGGCATCACCTATTTCTCCATCGGCGGCGGCATGGGCATCGTCTACAAGGACGCGCTCGCCAGCGGCCAGCAGGCTTGGTGGGACGCGCAGCCGTCCGACCAGCGGCCGCTCACGCCCGAGACCTACGGCGCGGCCCTCGTGCCGCTCCTCCAGCCGCTCGGCCTCAAGATCGTGCTTGAGCACGGACGTTTCATGGTGGGCAACTCCGGCGTGCTCCTTTCGAAGGTCGAGCACCTCAAGCGCGGCGCGGGGAAGAATTTCCTGATCGTCGATGCGGCGATGAACGACCTCGTGCGTCCGGCGATGTATGAGAGCTACCACGAGATCGTGCCGCTGCATCGCGACTCGGGACGCCGCGCGTTGGTGGCCGACGTGGTGGGCCCCATCTGCGAAAGCGGCGACTGTTTTGCGAAGGACCGCCAGCTCCAGGAAGTCGGCGAAGGCGAGTATATCGCCTTCATGAGCGCCGGCGCGTATGGCTACACGATGGCCAGCCGCTACAACACCCGAGCGATGGCCGCCGAGGTGCTGGTGCATGGAGGCACCTTCGAACTCATCAACGCCCGCGAAACCTTCGAGCAACAGATCGCCAGCGAGAAGATCCCGGCGTTCCTAAGGTAGGAGGATTTGGGTAGACGCGGCGTCTCGCCGCGTTTGCCGGGATAACAACGCGGCAAGATGCCGCGTCTACTTTCGGGTGCCTTTTTTCCGTGTGTTCCGTGTGTTCCGTGGGCTAATTTCTGTTCATGAATTTTGCCGTCATTGGGGCCGGGGCTTGGGGAACCGCGTTTGCGATCCATCTCTCGCGGCTGGGGCATACGGTCACGCTCGTGCCGCGGCGGTTTGAGCAGGCGCTGGCCATCGCCTCAACACGCGAAAACACCGACTACCTGCCGGGGCTCAAGCTGCCGCTCAGCATTCAGATCGGACATGAACTCGCACCGATTCTCATGGAGGCCGAGGTCGTGTTGCTGGCGTGTCCGTCGCAGGCGTTGCGCGAGACGTGCGAGCGTCTTCGCGCGAATCTCGGACTCGCCACGCAGCTCAAGCTCATCATCTCGCTCGCCAAGGGACTCGAACTCGGCACGCACCTGCGTCCGAGCGAAGTCATCACGGCGGTGTTGCCGGAGTATGCGGCCGGTTCGCTCACCGGGCCGACCAACGCGGCCGAGGTGGCGCGCGGAAAGCCGTCCGCGATGGTTTTGGCCGCGACCAAGACGGATGCGTTTCTCGCCGAGGTGCAGGCGGCGCTCAGCGGGCCGACGCTGCGGGTTTACACGAGCGATGATGTTGCGGGCATCGAGTTTGGCGGCTGTTTGAAGAACGTTTACGCGATCGCCGCCGGTTGTTGCGACGGACTGAAGCTCGGCGACAACGCCAAGGCGGCGCTGCTCACGCGTGCGCTCGCCGAGATGGTCCGCGTGGGCACGGCCCTCGGTGCGAAGGTCGACACGTTTTACGGGCTGAGTGGTTTCGGCGATCTGGTGGCGACGTGCACCGGCGCGTGGAGCCGCAACCGCACCTTCGGCCAGCATTTGGGCGAAGGCGCAAAGGCGGCGGACCTGCTCGCCGCGAGCAAGTCGGTCGTCGAGGGCTACCGCACGACGGAGTCGTTTGCCGGCTTGTGCAAGGAGCGTGGGATTGACGCGCCGATCCTCGCAGAGACGTATCGCATCCTTTACGAAGGCCGTGCTCCGGCCGCCGCGCTTGCGTCGCTGATGACGCGCGAGCTGAAGAGGGAGTGATGCGACAGTGTCCGGTCTTTCTTCTTTCTCTTAATCTTTCTCTTTCGTCAGGAAGGCCGGACAACCTGATCAACGGAGCGAGAAAGATAAAGATTAAGAGGAAAGAGAAAGAAGCCGGAGTTGATCAGTGGCCGGCGCCGGCCTGGTGCTCCTGGATATACTCGTTCTTGAGGCCGAGCTGTTCGGGGGCGTGGAGGACGAGCATCTTCATGCGGATGTCCTTCGGGATATCCTTGGACGTCGCCTTGGAGACGACGATCATCAGGCCGATGGCGAGCGGGACCGACCAGATGGCGGGCTGTTCGCAGAGGATGCGCAGGAGCGGATGTCCGGCCCAGAATGCCTTCAGATCGATCATCTTCAGGTCGTTCAGGTTGATGAGCGTCATGCACAGCAGGGCGGCGATACCACCCCCAAGCATGCCGGTGGCCGCACCCTTCATCGTCATGCCGCGCCACCAGACGCTCATGAAGAGCAGCGGGAAGTAGCTCGCGGCGGCGATGGCGAAGGCCTGGCCGACCATGAAGTTGATCTGGAGCTGCTCGACTTGCGAACCGAGGATCACGGAGACGCCGCCGATGCCGATGGCGGCGAACTTGAACATGCGCATGCGCTGCTCGGGCGTGGCGTTGGGGCGGAGCATGCGGCCGTAAACGTCGTGGGCGACCGCGCCCGTCATCGAGACGAGCAAGCCGGAGAACGTGCTCATGAAGGCGGCGAACGCGCCGGCGCAGGCGACGCCGCTCAGGATGGAGCCCCAGACGCCGTAGTGTTCGTGTAGGATGCGCGGCAGTTCGAGCACGACCTTGTCGGTGCCCTTCGCGCCGGTGGCGGCGTAGAGCTCGGGGAGGAGGTTGCGCCCGATCACGCCGAGGACGGGCGGGAACACGTAGAAGACGCCGATCAGGATCATCACCCACATGGTGGTGCGCTTGGCGGCGACGCCATCCGGGTTGGTATAGAAACGCACGAGGATGTGCGGGAGGCCGGCGGTGCCGCACACCAGCGCGATGATGAGCGAGTAGGTGTAGAGGAGTGAGTAGGGCTTGGACTGCTCGGGGGTGAGCCCGGCGGCCTTCGCGGCCTTGGTCGTGAGCGGGCCGAAGGGGGAGATCCACGCGGCGTCGGCAGGGGCCTTTTCGCCGAGGGGCTTGCGGACGATTTCCGACGAAGCTGCGGGAGCGAGGAGAGAGGCCTCGACAGAGGAGGAGATGGCAGGAGCGGTGAGCACGCGCCCGTCGTTGACGCCGAGGTTGGAGCCATAGCCGCCGAAGACGGCCATGAGCACGAAGACCGGCACGGTGATGGCGAAGAGTTTCAGCCAATACTGCATGGCCTGCACGAGCGTGATGCCCTTCATGCCGCCGAGGGCGACGTTGAGGGTGATGACCGCGCCGACGACGGCGACGCCGACCCAGTAGGGCAGGCCGGGGAAGATGTAGGCGAGGGTCGTGCCCGCGCCCTTCATCTGGGGCATCGTGTAGAAGAAGCCGATGAAGAGAACGAAGCACACGGCGATCTTGCGGAAGACCGGCGAGTCGTAGCGGCCCTCGGCGAAGTCGGGGATCGTGTAGGCGCCGAAGCGGCGCAACGGTCCGGCGATGAAGAGGAGGAGGAACAGGTAGCCGCACGCGTAACACACCGGATACCACAGCGCGTCGTAGCCGACGGCCATGACCATGCCGGCGATGCCCATGAAGGACGCGGCCGAAAGGTATTCGCCGGAGATGGCGGAGGCGTTCCAGCCGACGGACACCGAGCGGCCCGCGACGAAGAAGTCGCCGGCGGTCTTGGAGCTTTTCGCAGAACGGAAGCCCATGTAGATCGTGAGCCCCACGGTGATGAGCGAAAGGGCGAAGATCCACGGATCAACGCCGCCGAGGAAAGCGAGAGGGAGGGCGCTCATTTGAGAACCTCCTTGGCCTCGTCGGCCTCAAGCTTGAGCGAGCGTTTGATAAAAATGCCCGAGATGAGCCAGACGTAGGGGAAGAACAATACGCCTACAATCAGCCAGGTGAGGGTGAAGCCGCCGACGCGCGTGGCCATGAGCGCGGGGGCGAAGTAGTTGGCGAGCGGAAGACCGAGCAATGCGACGAGGAACGCGGCGGCGCAAGCGATGGACAAACGAAGCTGACGACGCATCAGGGAGGCCAGAAAGGCTTCGCTGTGAATCGTGTCAGCACGATCAGTGGAGTGGGGCATGCGCGGCCCAGAGTGGCGGGCGCATGCCGTTGGGCAAGCCTGCGTGCGAGCGGCTATTTCGCCTTTTCGATGATCGTCACCTTGTCGTCCTTGAAGGTGATGCGAAGGCGTTCCTCGCTGCGGTTGGCGTAGACCGGCTGGCGCACGGTTTCGTAGTAAACGGACACGGCCCCGGTGGTCGGGTTTTTGGTGTAGACGGGGCGCGCGCCGGCGTAGGCTTGTCCCTGATATTCCTGCCAGTAGCGGCTGTAGATCCAGGCGGTGGTTTTTTCCTTTTCGGTGGTGATTTCCCGTTTTTCGTCGGGGTGGCCGAGGGCGATGTAGACCTCGTCCATCGTGTCCCCGAGGTGGATTTCGCCGACCTTGAGCCGCGCCTGCGTGGCGGCGTCGAGGGCGGAGAACGCGGCGGCCTTTTGCTTGGAACGGCTTTCAAACGTGCTGCATCCGGTGAGCGCAAGCAGGGCGGCGGCGAACACGAGAATCAAAACGTTTCGGAGCTTCATGGGGTTGAATTTAATCCGGGGGTTCCCAAGCGCAAGCAGGCCCGTCGAACAATCCGGTTTGTCACTTAATAAGTGACAAACCGGATTCGAGATTTGCCAGAGAAAGAGAGGGAACTTGTCACTTAATAAGTGACATTACAGCCGGGCGTGGCGGAGGCGGAGGGCGTTTGCGACGACGCTGATGGAGCTGAGGCTCATGGCCGCGCCGGCGAGCATCGGGCTGAGCAGCCAGCCGGTGAACGGATAGAGCAACCCCGCAGCCACGGGGATGCCGAGGCCGTTGTAGAAAAAGGCGAAGAACAGGTTCTGCTTGATGTTGCCCAAGGTCGCGCGGCTGAGGTGGACCGCTTTCACGAGGGCGCGCAGGTCGCCCTTCACGAGGACGAGGCCGGCGCTGTGCATGGCGACGTCGGTGCCCGTGCCCATGGCGATGCCGATGTCGGCGGCGGCGAGCGCGGGGGCGTCGTTCAATCCGTCGCCGGCAAACGCGACGACTTCGCCGCGCGCCTGGTGTTCGCGGACGATCTCCTGCTTGCGCGCGGGGGTGACGCCGGCGTGGAAGCCGTCGAGGCCGAGTTCGGCGGCGACGGCGCGGGCGGTGGCCTCGCGGTCGCCGGTGACCATGAAGATTTTCAGGCCGAGGCGGTGGAGTTGGCGGATGGCTCCTGGGGTGGTGGCCTTGATCGGATCGGCGAGGGAGATGGTGCCGGCGAAGACGCCGTCGAGGGTGACGCCGACGAGGGTGTGGGTTGTGAGGTGGGGCGACTTGTCCTCAGGGCGTGGTGGGTTTTCGGAAGGCGCGTTGGGGTCAACGCGCCCCACCTTGACGGAGCGGCCGTTGACGCGGGCGCTGACGCCTTGACCGGGTTCGGCTTTGAAATCGGTGGCGGGGGCGAGGGGGAGGTTGCGCTCTCTGGCGGCGGCGATGAGGGCGCGTGCCAGCGGGTGTTCGCTGGGGGATTCGGCGGCGGCGGCGAGGGCGAGGAGGTCGTTTTCGGTGAGCGACGGCGCGTTAGGGATAACGCGCCCTACCTCAATGCCGACGACGCGGGGTTTTCCTTCGGTGAGGGTGCCGGTTTTGTCGATGAGGACGGTGGTCGCGGCGACGAGACGTTCGAGAGCGGCGGCGTCTTTGACGAGGACGCCGGCCTGCGCGCCGCGGCCGATGCCGGTGATGAGCGAGACGGGCGTGGCGAGTCCGAGTGCGCAGGGGCAGGCGATGATGAGCACGGCGACGGCGTTCACGAGCGCGGGGATGAGCGCGGGCGCCGGGCCGAGCGTCAGCCAGAGGACGAAGGTGAGCGCGGCGATGCCGGCGACGGCGGGGACAAACCAGTTGGAAACGCGGTCGGCGAGGCGCTGGATGGGGGCTTCGCTTTCCTGAGCCTCCTCGACGAGGCGGATGATCTGCGCGAGGAGCGTGTCGTGGCCGACGCGTTCGGCGCGGAAGAGGAAGGACCCGGTGGTGTTGAGCGTGCCGGCGCTGACCTTGGCGCCGGGTTGTTTGGAGACGGGATCGGGTTCGCCGGTGAGCATGGACTCGTCCACGTCGCTGCCACCTTCGGTGAGCGTGCCGTCCACGGGGATTTTTTCTCCGGGACGGACACGGAGGGTGTCGTTGACGGCGATGTCGGCGAGCGGGACGTCTTCTTCGCGGCCGTCGCGCACGCGGTGGGCGGTGGCGGGGGCGAGGTCCATCAGGGCGCGGATGGCCGCGTCGGTGCGGGCGTGGGCGCGTTGCTCAAGGATCTGCCCGAGGAGCACGATGGTCGTGATGAAAGCGGTGGCCTCGAAGTAAAGCGGCACGCCATGGCCTCCGAGGTGAAGCGAGGCGGGGAAGCGGTCGCCGAAGAGCACGGCGGCGACGCTGTAGAAATACGCCGCGCCGGTGCCGGTCACGGTGAGCGTGAACATGTTGGTGTCCAGCTCGCGCAGGGATTTCCACCAGCGGCCGATGAAGAACCATCCGCTCCAGAAAAAAACGGGCGTGGTGAGCGCGAGTTGCAGCCAGGCGGAAAGGCGCTGCGGGATGGCGTGGGCGAGCGAGGGAATCAGCATCGGCCCCATCGCGAGAAGGAGAACGGGAATCGCGAGGGCGAGGGCGACCCAGAAACGCGGGCGGAGGATGCGTTCATGGGGCAGGCCCATGTAAACGGGGGCGGTGGGCGCGGGAGCCGAGGGGGCGGCGTCAGGCGAGGCGGTGTGGTGTTGTGAGTGCATGGCGCCTGTAAGACGGAGACGCTCGAATGATCTTACGGTTCGCAATCACAGTCGAGGCAGGCGCCAGAAGCGCAGTCGCCGCAGAAAGAGACAAGCTTGGCGCGGAGGGAAGCGCGGGCGCGGTGAAGGGCGGCGCTGGCGGCATTGGCGGTGAGGCCGAGGGATGACGCGACGGCGGAGACGGATTCATCGCCAAGTTCGGCGCGGCGGATGAGCTCGGCTTGGGCGGGCGGGAGTGTCGCGACGAGCGGTTCGAGGCAGCGGCAGAGGTGGCGCTCGGTTTCGACGGACGCGAGGGCAGGGGATTCGTCTGCCCAGCGATGTTCGCGATCGGTGGCGGCCCGGCGGGCTCGGATGTGATCGATCAGCGCGTGGCGGAGGAGTTGATAAAACCACGGCACAAGGCGCTCGTCGTCGCGGAGGGCTCCGGCGGAAGCGAGGGCTTTGGCGAAGCCGTGTTGCAGGACGTCCTCGGCATCGGCGTGGTTGCCGCCTAGGCGGGCGGAGAGGAAAGCATGCAACTCGCCACGCCGGGTGAGCAGCGTGGCGAGGATTTGTTCCGATGAAGGCATGAAAGACGTCTCCGGGACGTCAGCCGCGCAGAGGCGTTATACTCCCGGTTGCGCGCAGCAGCCCATTTGGCTGCCGGCGGGACATCCGGCGGAGGTGCTTGCGACGGGCGTGGCCTTGGCTTTGGCGGCGGCCGCGTCGTCGATCACCTTGAGGTATTTGGCCGGGTCTTTCTTGAACTTGCCGACGCACATCTTGCAGCAGAAGCGCACAAGGCGGTCGGGCTGGCCTTCAGCCTTGTAAACGTAATCAATGGGCGGACCCATGTCGCCGTCGGCGAGGGCTTCGCCCGAGACCACGCAGGTCGTGAGCGGGTAGGCGGCCTTGGCTTTCGCCAGATCGAAAGCGTCGGCGGCAAAGGAGATGCTGGCGGCGCAGAAGCCGAGAACGAGGGCAAGGACGAGGCGGGCGGATTGGGTGGATTTCATGTGGGTGGAGGGAATGAGTTCGGTGGTTATACGCGGCAAGGAGGGGAATCCCTTGGCTTTTTAATGACTTTTTTGAGGGTGCAACGCCGCGAGGTCGGGGTCCTGCCTTGCGTCTTTTTTCCAGTGAGGGTCGCGGGCGAAGACCAAGTCGAGGTGGCGGCGGGCTTCCGCCAGGTCACCGAGCAGGCAGAAGTAGCAGGCGAGATTGTAGTCCACGAGGACGGAGGGTTCGGAGATGAGGCCGGCGCCGCGCAGCAGAACGTCGCGGGCTTCGGCGATCTGCCCGCGCTCGCGCAACGCGTAGGCCCAGGCGATCCACGGGCGTTCGTTGGACGGATCGGCGTCGGCCACCTGCGGGGCGAAGGTGATCACGGCGGTCCACGTTTCCTCGGCCATGGCGAGTTCCAGCAGCACGCCGAGGACGGCAGGCTGTTTTCGGTCGGCGGCGGTGATGCGGGAGAGTTCCTCGCGCGCCTCGGGGAAAAGCCCGAGCTCGATGTAGCCCAAGGCGTAGTCGAGGTGTTTGCGGGTGGGGATCACGGGCGGAAGCCCACCAGAAGCTTCGTGGCGAGGCCACGCGAAACCATTTGTTTCCGGTGTGCCGATGGGGTGTTCACCGTAGGGAAATAAAATTGCCTGAGGCACGCTTCGTGCAGCCAATCAAAGCACGAACACTTCATTGCCAGCAGCCTTGCCGGATCTGGACATTACCCTGCGGGTGGGATGCCGGCTGGTTTACGAGGCCACGGGGCCGGCGACGTTGCTGCTCAATCTGAAGCTGCGGCCGGGCACGCATCACGCCGTGCTGGCGGAAGCACTGACGCTCGGCGACGGCCTGTGCTTCGATGAATTCACGGACGTCCATGGCAACCGGGTCGTGCGGCTTGCGCTTCAGCCGGGCCCCAACGTGATCACGCACGATGCGCTGGTTTCGGTGTCCTCTCGATCGGACAACCACGAGCTGATCGGGCTCGCGCCGGTCACGCCCGACAAGCTGCCGCCGGAGCTGCTGCGCTACACGATGCCGAGCCGGTATTGCGATTCGGACAAGCTGACCAACTTCGCGTGGGAGCACTTCGGCCAGGTCGAGCATGGCTGGCCGCGCGTGCAGGCGATCAGCCTATGGCTGAACAAGAACATCGAATACCGCTACATGTCGGGTCGCCCCGATCTCTCGGCGTGGGACATCCTGCAACGCGGCTACGGTGTGTGCCGCGACTTCGCGCATCTGGCGATCGCACTCAACCGCACGTTCAACGTGCCGGCGCGCTACATCACCGGACATTTGCCCGACATCGGGTTTCCCGATCCGGAGGGGCACATGGATTTCCACGCGTATGCGGAGGTTTACCTCGGAGGGAACTGGTATACCACGGACGCGCGTTTTCACGTGCCGCGCATCGGGCGCATCACGGTGTCACGCGGGCTCGACGCGGTGGACGGGGCGTTTTCCACGATCTACGGCGGGGCGAATCTGGCGCATTTTCAGGTCTACGCCTACCAAGTCGCGCCGGGCACCGTGAACGTGGGCGACCCGGTGGATTTGTCGCGGCGGTTGGACAACCGCTGGGATATTGCGAAGGATCATTGAGGGCGCGGATGGTTTGAGGGTAGGGACGGACCGCCGGGCCGTCCGGTTTTTCGTGGGAGCGAGCTTGCTCGCGAGGATCGAACATCGCGAGCAAGCTCGCTCCCACGCCCAGACCGGCGGGCCCGGCGGTCCCGCCCTACCGGCGCTGCCGCGCCAACGTTATGGCTTCACCGGAACAAAAATCGGTCGCGGTCCGACAGGCAGGCTCCAGCGGCCGGGGCCTGCGGGCGTGGCTCGCAGAACGGCGGGCGTGGTGTCGTCGAGCGTCATGGAAATCGCGTCGCCGACACGCGCGGCGGCGAACGTGCGCGGGGTTGCTGCGTTGTCACGGTCGGCCTCGGCGGTCCAGAGCATGAGCCAGCCGGAGCCGTCGGCTTTGCGCCAGCTGGCGATATAAAACGCACCGTCATGGTCGAGGCGTTCGAGACGGGCGTCGCCGAGGAGGGACTGCATCTGGCGGAGCGCATACCACGAGGGCTTGGGCTTGCCGTTGCGCATGATGCCGGCGGCGGCGTGCATCTGTGGCTCGTCCTTGTCGTCGAAGAAATAGATGTGGGCGCGCTCCACGCCTTCGTTGAGAAAAAGCGGGATGGAGCGCACGAGGTAGGCGGCCTGCGCGGCGTCGGTCACGTTGCCCGCCCACTTGGCGAAGTCGCCCTTGCGGCCGGCGAGGCTGGTGGCGCAGTCCCAGCCGAATTCGGTCACCCACACCGGCTTGCCCTTCGCGTGGGCGTCGCGCCAGGCGATGACGTCGCGCACGTCCTTGAGGTAGGGCGTGGCCGGGTCTTCGGGAAACGTGCGGTGCCACGTGGGCCAGCCGTCGGTCTGTGCGTAGGTGTGGACGGTGAAAATATCCACGCGGTCGAGGCGGGTGAGAAACAGGGAGAGCGGCTTGTCGTATTTGCCGCCCTTGCCGACGGTGACGTTGCAGGTGGCGATCTTGAGCTTCGGGTCGCCTTCGCGGATGCCCGCGGTCATGGCGTCGAAGGCGCGGGCGTAGTCGGCGTCGGAGTAGTTGCCCGGTTCGTTGCCGATCTCGACGGCTTCCAGCCAGGCTTTGCCGCCGGGGCCGGCCATCTTGGCGAAGGCGCGTCCGTAGGCGCGGGCGTCGGTTTCGAGGTTTTTCCATTTTGCGGCGGGGATGCTGTCGATCATCAGGCTGGCGTGGACGCGCATGCCGGCCTTGTTCCAACTCCCGTAAATTTGCTCCCAGCTGACGCGGTTTTTGGCGAACGGCAGCGGCGCGGGAGTCGAGGTGTCGTCGGCGAGATCCCAGGCGACGGGGTGGTAGTCGCGCACGACGCTGACGACGCCGGCGTAGCGGTCGGGGTGGAACTGCACGGTGTGTCCGCAGATGCCAAGGAAGTCTTTGAGCGGGACGGGCGGGATGGGGGCGGCCGGGAGGTTTGTGCCGAAGATCAAGGCGGCGAGGAGAGACGCGGATCCGAGTCGGGGTATCAGGGGCATGACACGTCGAGAGTGGTGATCCGACCGGGGGGGCGCAATCACGGGGATTCCGGCTGGATTTCTCATGGGTGTTTAGGCAACCATCGCCGCCGTGACGCGTCGTCCGCGCGTCACGATTCCACGCTTCAACCATCCACTCCACTTAATCTCCATGAAATCGTTCGTCCGTTTTTTCCTGACGTTGGTGTTTTCCAGTGTTTGCGCGCTCACCACATTCGGCTCGGCCGCCGATGTCGTCCGCATCGAAGAGGTCGTGCGCAAGGTTCTCCTGATTTCCGGCCAGTATGCGGGCAAGGACCTCGTCCTGACCGCGCCCGCGCCGTTGACGGACAAATCCGGAAAATATTTCGCGCCTTACGGGGCCGATGGCGAACTCAATGCCTGGGGCAAGAAGGCGCTTGAGGCGAACGTAGGCTCCCTCGCCGGAGAAAAGGCGGGCGGGATGGCGGTGAGCGCGGCGGGCAGCGTGATTCCGGGCGCGGGCCTGTTGTCGCCGTTCGCCAAAAAGAAGAGCAAGGAACTGGGTGCGAAGGCGGCGGTGGGCGGTTCGGATTTCATCAAGAAGACGTCCGACTATTCGTTCAACTCGCTGGAGGACTACGCCGTGTTCCTGCATGCCAAGTTCGCGGGTCAGCCGACCTACAAACAGGCGCTGGCCTCTACGATCGCGGTGTATCCCGAGTTGGAAACGACACTCGAGCCGGCGATCAAGGCGGCCTACGCGCAGGCCGAGGCCGCCAAGGAAAAGGCGGCGGCGGAGAAGGCGGCCGCTGAAAAGGTGACGACGACCCCGGCGTCCGCAGCGCAAAGCTAGAGCAGTTGCAGGAAAACCATCGCCGCTGATCGGATCGCGGAGGACGGACCTCCAGGTCCGTCCTGATGGTCATGAGCGGGATTCCGCTGTGGTCGGACCGGGAGGTCCGACCTCCTTTTCGGCTACAGTTTACTGAGTCTAGCGTAATAGGGTGACAGGTAGGGACGGACCGCTGGACCGTCCGTTGCGCGGTGCCCAGTGGTAAATCGCGGCGGGCCCAGCGGTCCCGCCCTACCTGGAAATCGTCACTCTATTATGCAAGGCTCAGTAATCTAAAATATACTAACCGATTTCAGCTCTTCGCGAGTTTCCGACCGTGGAGCCAAGCGAAGATCACGGGCGTCACGATCAGGATGTGAACCAGTGACGACAGCATGCCGCCGATGACGGGGGCGGCGATGGGACGCATGACTTCCACGCCGGTGCGGGCGCTCCAGAAGATCGGGAGGAGCGAGGCGACGGTGGTCGCGACGGTCATGACCTTGGGACGGAGGCGGAGGCGTGCGCCGGCCTTGATGGCGGTGACGAGTTCGGAGCGGGTGAGTTGGCGGCCGAGTTTCGTGCGCAGCTCCACGACAGCTTCCTCAAGATAGACGACCATGACGACGCCGGTCTGGATGGCGGTGCCGAAGAGCGCGATGTAGCCGACCCACACGGCGACACTGAAGTTGTAGCCGAGGATCGCCTGCAGGATCACGCCGCCGGTGAGCGCGAAGGGCACGGCGAGGAGGACGTGCGTGGCTTCGCCCACGCTGCGGAAGGTCATCACGAGCAGGATGAAAATGATCGCGATGGCGGCGGGGAAAACGATCTGCAGCGTGCGACGCGCGTGGATCTGGTTTTCGTATTGGCCGGAGTAGTCAATGGTCATGCCGGGATCGAGCTGCACGTCGCGGGTGATGCGCTCCTTGATCTCGTCGACGAAGCCGCCGAGGTCGCGGCCCTGGACGTTGGTCTGCACGAAGACGCGCAGGCGGCCGTTTTCGCTTTGGATTTCGGCGGGGCCAACGACGCGCTTGATGTCGGCGACCTGCTTGAGCGGCACCATCGGGCCGGAGGGCGTGGGGATGAGGAGTTCGCCGAGTTTTTCCATGTCGTCGCGGTCCGCGCGGTCGAGACGGACCTGGATGGGCCAGCGTTCGCGGCCCTTGATCGTGGTGGTCACGGCGGTGCCGCCGATGCCGGTTTCGATGTAACGAAACACGTCGCCGACGGTGAGGCCGTAGCGGCCCATGACGTCGCGTTTCACGGCGATTTCGAGGTAGGGTTTTCCGAGGGAACGGGAAGGCGCGACGCCGGTGGCGCCGGGGATGGTGGCGACGACGCGGGCGATTTCGTAGGCCTTGCGCTGGAGGGCGTCGAGATCGTCGCCGAAGAGTTTCACGCCAACCTGGGCGCGGATGCCGGTGCTCGTCATGAGAATGCGGTTCTCGATGGGCTGGAGGAAGCCGGGGACGTAGCCGGGGATTTGGGTGAGACGTTCGGAGAGATCGGCGATGATCTGGTCCTTGGTGACGCCGGCGCGCCATTCGGAAGGCGGACGGAGCATGATGGTGGTTTCGATCATCTCGACGGGCGCGGGGTCGGTGGCGGTGTCGGCGCGGCCGAGCTTGCCGGCAACGGAGGCGACCTCGGGGTAGCTGCCGATGGTTTTGTCCTGCCACGCCATGATGCGTTTCACCTCGGTGAGCGAGGTCGAGGGGAGGAGCACGGGCATGAAGAGGAGGGAGCCTTCTTCGAGCGTGGGCATGAATTCGGAGCCGAAGCCGCCGAGGTGGGCGGCCAGATGCGGGGCGACGGGTTCAAGGCGGTTCAGCACGGGTTTCGGCAGGCCGAAGGCGACGACGCAGGCGGAGGCGAGGAGCGCGAAGGCGAGGGCGAGGACGCTTTTGCGGTGGGTGAGCGCCCAGTCGAGGGCGGGGTCGTAGAGCTTGAGCAGGCCGCGCATGAGCCAGTTTTTGTCCTCGGGCTTGAACGGGCCGCGCACGAGCCAGGTGCAGAAAACGGGGACGGCGGTGATGGCGAGGACGACCGCGCCGAGGAGGGCGAAGGACTTCGTATAGGCGAGCGGGTGGAAGAGTTTTCCTTCCTGCCCCGAGAGCATGAAGACCGGCACGAAGGCGAGGATGATGATCATCATCGAGAAGAACATCGGGCGGCCGACCTGCGTGGCGGCTTCGAGCGTGTGTTGAAACACCTCCGGCGGTGTGAGGCGGCGTTTCAATTCCTCCTCGGCGCGTTCGCAGTGGCGGATGACATTTTCCGTCATGACGATGCCGGCGTCCACGAGCACGCCGATGGAGATGGCGATGCCGGTGAGCGACATGATGTTCGACGGGATGCCGAACTGTTTCATCAGGACAAACGCGATCAGGATCGAGGCGGGTAGGGGCAGCGTGACGATGAGGATGCTGCGGAAGTGGAAGAGGAAGAGGATGTGCGCGAGCGTCACCAGGATGATCTCCTCGGTGAGGGCGTGCTTGAGCGTGTCGATGGCGCGGGAGATGAGGTCGCTGCGGTCGTAGAACGACTCGACGGTGACGCCTTTGGGGAGGCCGGGGGCGAGGGCGGCGATGCGGGCTTTCACGTCCTGGATGACCTTGTAGGCGTTTTCGCCGTAGCGCATCACGACGATGCCGCCGACGACTTCGCGGCCGTCCACGTCGAGCGCGCCGCGGCGGAAGTCGCCGCCGATCTGCACGGTGGCGAGGTCGCGCAGGTAGAGGGGCGTGCCGTTGCGCGCCTTGATGGGAATGGCTTCGAGATCGGCGGGCGAAGTGACGAGGCCGACGCCGCGCACGACGAACTCGGCGCCGTTTTCTTCGAGGGTTTTGCCGCCGACGTTGGCGTTGCTCGCGCCGACGGCGTCCATGACGTCGCCGAGGGTGACGTCGAACTGCTTCAGTTTCAGCGATGAGACCTCGATCTGATACTGGCGCACGAAGCCGCCGATGCTGGCGACCTCGGCCACGCCGGAGACGGCGGCGAGCTGGTAGCGCACGTAGGTGTCCTGGAGCGTGCGGAGCGAGCCGAGGTCGTGGGTGCCGGAGGTGTCCTTGAGGTAGTATTGGTAAACCCAGCCGAGGCCGGTGGCGTCGGGGCCGAGGCGGGCGGTGACGCCGGCGGGGAGGAGTTCGCCGAGGGAGTTGAGGCGTTCGAGGACGCGGGTGCGGGCGAAGTAGTTGTCGATGTCGTCGCGAAAGATGACGGTGATGAAGGAGAATCCGAACATCGAGGAGGCGCGCACGGTTTTGACACCGGCGAGGCCTTGGAGCGAAACGGAGAGCGGGTAGGTGACCTGGTCCTCGACCTCCTGCGGCGAGCGACCGGGCCAGTCGGTGTAGACGATGACCTGGTTTTCCGAGAGGTCGGGAATGGCGTCAACCGGGGTGGTGCGGAGCGCGACCACGCCCCACGCGCAGAGCGCGATGAGGGCGGCGACGACGAGGAAACGGTTGTGGAGGGACCAGCGGATGACGCGCGCGATGAGCATGGAGGGGATGTGGGTGCGCTCAGACGCGCGCGAATGACCAATGGCCAATGCCCAATGACCAATGGGCGGAGGGAGGTTGGCGGAATGGCTTTAGGTAGGGCGTGACCGCTGGGCCCGCCGAGGCGTTAACCGGACGGCCCAGCGGTCCGTCCCTACCTTGATGAGAGGAAATTCGTGAATTCATTGTGTCACTGGTCATTGGGCATTGGTCATTCCGCCCTGCGGGCGGCTGATCTGGGCCTGGCCGTCGATGAGGAGCGCGCCTTGGGTGACGACCTCGTCGCCGGCTTCGAGGCCGGAGAGGACTTCGTAGGCGTCGTCGCCGGCGCGGCCGATTTTAATGTGACGCGGTTCGTATGCGTGTCCGCCGACGTCGAGGTAAACCACGGGTTCTTTTTGGGTGAACAGCACGGCGGCGCGAGGGACGAGCAGGACTTCGGGCGATTGGCTGACGACGCGGCCGTAGGCGGTCTGGCGGTGGAGGAGGTGGCGGTCGGCGTTGTCGAGGATGACGCGGACCTTCGCGGTGCGGGTGGCGGGATCGAGGTTGGGGTCGATGAAGGCGACGGGCGCGGTGAACACCTCGCCGGGGAGGGAGGGCACGGTGACATCAACGCGGGTGGCGGACTTCAGCGCGGGGAAATCGGATTCGTAGGCGTCGAACATGAACCACATTTTTTTGAAGTCGCCGATGGCGAAGATCATTTCGCCGGCCTTCACGTAGCCGCCTTCGTAGGCGGTTTGGCTGCGCTCGACGACGGTGCCGGTGAGCGGCGCGAGGATTTCGGTGTCGCGGGAAACGTCCTTGGCGGTGGCGAGGGCGTCGATCTGCGTGTCGAGCAGGCCAAGGCGGAGGAGTTTTTCGCGCGCGGCGGCGACGAGCGGCGAGTTGGGCGTGGTGGTGGCGAGGGCGTTGAACTCCTGGCGGGCGGTGAGCAGGTCGGGGCTGTAGAGAACGGCGAGCGGCTGGCCGGCGGTCACCTCGACGCCGGTGGTGTGGACGAAAAGTTTCGTGATGCGGGCGTCGGTGTAACTGGCGAGGTAGCGATGGCGGGTTTCCTCGTCGTCGATGACGCCGGTGACGCGCAGCGTGCGGACGAGCGGGCCGCTGACAACCTTGGCGGTCTGCACGCCGACGGCGGTCGCGGAACTGGCGGACAGCGTGATCAGGTCGGAGTTGGTCGCGATGCCGGCCTCGCCCTCATACACGGGCGCGAGGGTCATGCCGCAAATCGTGCACTTGCCGGGCTTGTCGGACTTGATCCACGGGTGCATCGGCGACTGGTAGAATTTGATTTTGCGCGCGGTGTCCGTGGTGGCGGCGGCTCCCGGCGCGTTAGGGATAACGCGCCCTACCTTGGCGGCGTAGTAGCCGATGCCGCCGGCGAGGGCGGCGATGAGGACGAGGAAGGGGATGTGTTTGGCGTTCATGGCGTGACGTCCTGGCTGGTGAGGAAACAGATTTCGGCCCCGGCGAGGGCCTGTTCGGCGCGGGTGTCGGTGAGCTTGAGCTCGGTTTCGAGGAGCATTTTTTCGGCGGTGAGCACGGAGGGAAGCTGGACGCGGCCGGTTTCGTAGTCGCGTTGGGCGGCGGCGGCCGAGGCGCGGGCGAGCGGGACGAGTTCGTTCTCGTAGCGTTTCACCTGCGTGTAGCCCGAGGTGGCGCGGGCGTGGGCGGAGGCGACCATGCCGGTGATCTCGGCCGCGCCGGCCTCGACGTCGGCGCGGGCGGCGGCGAGGCGGCTCAAGGCCTCGCGTCGTTCGCCGTCGGAACGGCCGGATTGAAACCACGGAAGCGAAAACGAGATGCCGGTGTCGTAGCTGCTGATGCCCTCGCCGGAGCCTTTCATCTGGCGGGCGGTGACGGTGACTTCGGGATCGATGGCGCGGTTTTTGCGGGCGACGGCGAGGCGGGCTTGGGCGGCGTCGGCTTGTTTGAGGGCGATGGAGATGTCGGGGCTCATCGCGCGGGCGCGGGCGACGGCGTCGGGCAGGCTGAGCATGGGCGCGGCGGACGCGGGCAACGTGAGCGCGGCGATGGGCGTCTCGACGGGGCGGAGCATGAGGGCGTTGAGGGCGGCGCTTTCCTGGGCGCGGGCCGATTCCAACTCGGTGCGGTCGGCGTCGGTGCGGGCGAGATCGGTTTCGAGGGCGAGCAACTCGGATTGCGGGCGGAGGCCGGTCTCGTAGGAGCGTCGGGCGAGGGCGAGCGTTTGGGCGAGGTTGTCGTGGAGGCGGCGGTTGACGGCGAGGCGTTCATCGGCGGCGGCGAGTTTGGTGAACGCCGTGCGCGCCTGGTTGAGGAGCATCCATTCGCGTTTGCGGGTTTCGGCGTCGGCGACGCCGGCCTCGGCGGAGGCGGCCTTTGCGCGGAGCTGGTTGCGGCCGCTTAGCGGGAGTTCCTGAGAGACGGAGACCTCGAGCTCGTTGTAGGTGTTGAGCTTGGTGGTGGCGGCGTTGCCAGGGGTGTCGCCGCGCTTGAGGTCGACGCCGACGCGCGGGTCGGCCCAGGCTATTTCCTGTCCGACGCGGGCTTGGGCGGCGTCGGTGTTGGCGCGGGCGGCGGCGAGGGCAGGGTGGTTCGCACGGATTGCGGCAAAGACGTCCGACAGAGTCAGCGGGGCGGGGGCGGGCGTCTCGGCATGCGTCCATGCCGCCGCTGCGAGGAAGGTGCTAAAAATGAGGATCGGCAGACGCATGTGGCCGGTAATACGCCGTGCGTCGGCTGATCCCTTGAGAAAAACGTCGGAGGATTCCCCTCTTGTGCGCACGCCGGCCCGGGTGCCGCCTGCACAGCCAGAGAAACTGTTAACCGATATTTGCCGTGATAAATATTGGTGACGTTTCCGCTTGGGGATTGTCGGGCTGCGCTGAAACCTCATGGTTCGTCGCATGATCCACCCCGGATTGGTTTCGGTCACGTTTCGCAAACTCTCCCCCCGGGAGATCGCCGCGCTGGTGAGGCAGGCCGGGCTGAAAGGCATCGAGTGGGGCGGGGATGTTCATGTGCCGTCCGGCGATCTCGGGCGGGCGCGCGAGGTGCGCGAGATCACGCAGGAGAACGGCCTGGGCGTGGCCGCCTACGGCAGCTATTACCGCGTCGGTCAGAGCGAAAGCGCGGGCATGTCATTCGAGCGGGTGTTGGCGACCGCCGTGGAACTCGGCGCGCCGACGATCCGCGTATGGGCCGGCGGGGCGGGTTCCGATGCGACCGACGAGGATGGCCGTTGGAAAATCATTCAGGATCTCCGCCGCATCGCCGACTTGGCCGCGCGTTCCTCCGTGACGATCTCGACGGAGTTTCATGGCGGCACGCTGACGGACACCAACGAATCGGCGAGCCGGCTGCTCGTCGAGACGGACCATCCGAATGTCCTCACGCTCTGGCAGCCGCATAACGGCGAGGAGACCGCCGAGTGTGTCCGCGGCCTGCGCGAGGTGCTGCCGAAGGTGGGCAACATCCACGTCTTTCATTGGTGGCCGACGTCCGCGGAACGCCATCCGCTGGCCGAAGGCGCGGAACGCTGGGCGAAATTCTGGCCGCTGCTGCGCAAGGCTCCGGGCGACCGTTTCGCGTTGCTGGAATTCGTCCAGGGAGAGGATACGGCGGCTTTCCTGCGAGACGCCGTCACGCTCAAGGCCTGGCTTGCCCAAGCGTGATGGCCGGCAATTTTCAGGACGAATTCGGGAGGAGTGTCGCCGCGGTGGTGACGCGGTTTCTCAAACAGAACGGTCTGGTGCCGGCGGGAGCGGAAGAGCTGCGCGCCCTGGCTGCCGCGCTGATGACACCGATCGCCGGGAGGGTGGAGGAGGGCGAATTGCCGGAGGCTTTTGTGAAGGCCGGCGTGGCGCGCGTGCTGGCGGTGTTTTCACCGCCGCGTCCCGAGCTGGCGAATCTGGCGAAGCAGCTGATCAAAGGCTGTCACCAGCCGGACAAGTCTCCCTGCTGCGAATCCTATCGTGAAACGGACGAGGCCGGTCGCTGCCGCCGGCAGGAGCCGGCCTACGATCTCGCGCGGGTGAGCGGGGCGCATTGCGTGGATTGTCCGCATTGGCGCGGGTGGTCTCCGGAAGAGCATGCCGCAAGACTGGCCGCCGAATGGAGGGACGGGGCGGAGGCGTTTGCGGCCAATCGCGCGGTGTTTTTGCCGGAGGATTTTCGGATGCTGCGTCGGTGCGCGCAGGAGCGGGGCTAGAGCCGAGGGTGGAGCGCGTTGTCCTCAACGCGCTGGCTTGGGGGAGGCGGCTTCGCCGCAACGCGTTGGGGACAACGCGTTCCGCCTTATTCATCTGGCGCTGACACACATTCAGAGAAGGGACGGACGTCGGCGGGTAACAGCGCGGCGCGTAATCGGTCGCTGGTTACCTCGATCTCGCGGGCCAGTTGTTCATATGAGGCCAGCTCATGAGTAAACATCCCGGAGCAAGCTCCGGGGCATTTGATCAAACCACCTGTCATGTCGTCATATCGTTTTCCGATTCCGGTAGCCGCGAGCGCCAGCGAGTGGTCAGTCGTCCACTCGCTGGCGCTCGCGGCTACACCA
>JBAZSJ010000067.1:0-22898 GCA_041662485.1 Opitutaceae bacterium
TAACCGTGGCCGCGCTGCTGGTGCCGTTGAGGGCGACCGTGCCGTTGGCGGTCACGATGCCGGTCCCGAGATTCGCGTTGATGATCGAACCGTCGTTGAGCGCGTAGGTCGCGGCGGTGAGGGTGTGCCCGGCGTTGTTGATCGTGCCGGTGTTGACCAGCGCGGCGATGGTGTCGTCGGAGTTCTGGTTGAGCGTGCCGTCGTTGGTGACAGTGGCGCCGGAGGCGAGGCCGCTCGCTTCGTCGTTGAGGATTGCGCCGGAGGCGACGTTGACCGTGAGGCTGGCGAGGCTTCCCGTGAGGGTGAGCGTGCCGGCATTGATCTGCGTGGTGCCGACGTAGGTGTTGATTCCGGAGAGCGTGAGCAGGCCGCTGCTGACCTTGGTGAGGCCGAAGGCGTCGTCGGTGCCGGAGATCACGCCGGAGAACGTGCCGTCGTCCACGGTGAGCGTGCCGAGCTGCACGGAGACTTCGCCCGCGCCGTCGAGCGTGGCGATTTTTTCGCTGCCGCCGAGGGCGAGCTTCGCGCCGGAGGAGACGGTGACGACGCTGGTGTCGAGGAGGCGTTCGGCGGAGCCGAGGGTCGTCGTGCCCGTCTCGATGTTAACCGTGGCCGCGCTGCTGGTGCCGTTGAGGGCGACCGTGCCGTTGGCGGTCACGATGCCGGTCCCGAGATTCGCGTTGATGATCGAACCGTCGTTGAGCGCGTAGGTCGCGGCGGTGAGGGTGTGATCGTTGTTGTTGATCGTGCCGGTGTTGACCAGCGCGGCGATGGTGTCGTCGGAGTTCTGGTTGACCGTGCCGTCGTTGGTAAGGGTCGTATTGGACGCAAGGCCGCTGTTCTCGTCGTTAAGGATCGCGCCCGAAGCGACATTGACGGTCGCGCTGACGAGGCTGCCCGCGAGGGTGAGCGTGCCGACGTTGATCAGCGTGGAACCCGTGTAGGTATTGGCACCGGAAAGCGTGAGCGTGCCCGTGGAGACCTTGGTGAGGCCACCCGCGCCGGAGATGACGCCGGAGAAGTTGCCGGAATCGGCGGTGAGGCGTCCGCCCGCGTTGGCAAGGATGCCGGCGCCGAAGAGGCTGCCGATCTTTTCGTTGCCGCCGAGGGTGAGCGTCGCGCCGCTGTCGATCGTCAGCGCGGTGGTGTCGAGGAGGCGTTCGGCGGAGCCGAGGGTCGTCGTGCCGGTGGCAATCTCGACGGTGGAGGCGGCGCTCGTGCCGTTGAGGGCGACGGTGCCGTTGGCGGTGAGCGCGCCGGCGCCGAGGTTGGCGTTGACGATCGAGCCGGTGTTCAGCGCGTAGGTCGCGGCGGTGAGGGTGGCGGTGCCGGTGATCGTGCCGGTGTTCACCAGCGAGGCGATGGTGTCATCGGCATCCTGATTGACGGTGCCGTTGTTCGTGAGGGCGGTATCGGCAGCAAGACCGCCGTTTCCATTCTTCAAGATCGCGCCGGAATCGACGGTGACATCGTTGCTCACGAGGCTGCCGGAGCCGGAGAGCTCGAGCGTGCCGGCCTTGACCTCGGTCGTGCCGGTGTAGGTGTTGGCTCCGGTGAGAGTCAGCACTGCGGTGCCCTGCTTGATGAGGGACGCGCCCTCGCCGGCGCCGAGACCGCCGTCTTCCATCACGCCGGAAAAGGTGCCATCAACGTCTTGGTTGATCGTCAGGGTGTTGCCACCCATGTCCACGGTGCCGCCGCCGGACAAGGTGCCGATGGTCTGGTCGCTGGTCTGGGAGAAATCGAACGTCGCACCGGTGTTGACCGTGACCGCGCCATGGGCGTTGAGGCTGCCTGAGGTGATCAGCGCCTGCGTATAGGGGTTATAGGAATTCGCCAGCACCAGCATGCCGCCGTTGATCGTGGTGCCGCCGGCGTAGGTGTTGGTGTTGGTGAGGATCAGGGTGCCGGTGTGCGTGGCATCACCCACGGTGAGACCGCCGTTGGAGAGCACGCCGGCCATGATGGCGTTGTCCACGTTGGCATCTATCCCGTTGGCTGCGTCGGCCAAGTTGGCGGTGACGAGAATGGTGCGGGTCGCGCCGCCGAGGTTGATGGCGTTGTCGAAGGTGACCACGCCGGTCGCGCTCGTGGAACCGAAGAGGAGCTTGAAGCCGTTGCCGATAAAGCTGCCCGTGGTGCCCCAGGTGAGGGCCTGATTGTTGGACAGACGGACTTCAAGGTCGCCGCCAAAGGCGGAAAAACCTCCGTCAGCGGTCCACTGAAGACGGCTGCTGGCGGTGCCGAGGAACCGGCTGAAGATGCCGCTGGACTGGAGCACACCGCCCTCGAGGTTGATGTTGCTATTGGCGTAGATGCCCGTGCCGTCAACCGCCTGAAGGACGCCGTCGGTCGAGATCTTGGTCTGGCCGGAGTAGGTGTTGGTGCCGTTGAAAATCACCAGGCCGCTTTGCACCGTGAGGCCGGCGCCGTTGCCGTCGGCGATGGAAGAGGAGACGCCGGAGGACAAGCTGTCGTCGGCGATGGATCCGTTGAAAGTAATCGTGTGTCCGATGCCGGGCTGAAGAACAACCGTGGAGCCCTTCATCATGAAGAGATCGGTGCCGATACCGCTGCCTGTGGCGCCCGCCTGCGTGTTGGCGTCGGCCGCCTGACCGTCGCCGCCGTTGGCTAGATTCTGGTCGAAGAGCACGTCGCCCGTGATCAACAGGGAACCGCCGCTGCGCACAAAGATCGCGCCCCCGAAGCCGTTGCCGCCGCTGCCGCCCGCCACATCGGCGCCCACGGCGCTGCCCGAAGCGCCCGCGCCGCCGCCGAAGCCGCCTGCGCCACCGCTGCCGCCCGCGCCATCCAAGCCGCTGGGCCGGCCATCGGTCGTGCCGGCCGGAATCTCGGGCGTCGCGGGGCTGATCACGTAAGGCACACTATGCGCCGCAACATCCACCACCGAAACCACCGTGACCGTGGCCGTGGAGGTATCACTGAGGGTAACCGACATCGTGGTATCAGCGGCCTGCGTAACCTGATTCGTTTGCAACACAACAAAACCACCCGCACCACCGTTCAAGGTGGGGTCAAAGTATTGGGTTTTATAGGTATCCGGAGCGGTCTTCGTGCCGGTGACCTCAGCCTGGGCAGGCGTCGCGGCGTAAGAAGTCGCCCCGGCGCCGACACCACCGGTGCCACCGTCACCACCGGTGCCGCCGCCGGCGCCGAAACCGCCGATACCGCCGCTGCCGCCGCTGCCGGCATCGCCGCCCGCGGCGCCGCCACTGTAAGCGGAGCCGCTCCAGTTGGAACCACCGGTGCCGCCGTTGCCGCCGTCGCCGCCGAGGCCGCCACCGAAGAAGTCGGCGCCTTTCCCACCGATGCCGCCCGTGCCGCCCGTGCCGCCGAGGCCAATCTGGCCGTCGGAAAGCGATTTATCAAAGTCGTTCAGCGCAATGATGGCGTTGGCCAGATTGATGGCCGCGCTCGAGGTGGAAAGCGCGAGACCCACGCCGACGTTGACCGTGAAAGGATTGGCGAAAGCGCTGCCCATCTCGAGAATGACACCCGCCAGATCCAAAGAAGCGCTGGTTACGCCCAAGATAAGGCTTTCGCTGCGATCGCCGCCATTACCGCCGGCGCCGCCGTTGCCACCGGTGCCGCCAAAGCTGGTGGCGGCGACAGAGCCATTGCCACCCTTGGTGCCCGTGGTGCCGCCGATATCGGTGAAGCTCGTCTGCGTGGGCGTGTATCCATTCGCTCCCGAGGCGGCCGTGCTGCCGCTGCCGAAAAGATTGTTAAGCGTGCCGCCGACGGTGCCGACCCCGCCATTGCCACCCGTGACCGAATTGCCGAGAAAATTGACGCTGCTGATCGTGGCCGTGGCGCCGTCGTTGATGAAAATCGCGCCACCCAAACCGGCCCCGCCGCCGCTGCCGTCGCCGCCCTTGGTGGCAAAATTCTGCAACGTCGCGTTGCTGATGGTCAGGGCACCACTCTGGACAAAGTAACCGGATTCACTGTTGCCATCGATGGTGGCCCCGGCGCCATCGACGGAACTGACGCCATTGATGATCGCCGGCGACGTCGCCAGCGTCTGGTTGACGGACGCCAAAAAGGCCAAGCTGCTAACAAAAGCCGTGCAGAAACGACTGTAATGGAAGGAAGAAGCAGTTTTCATTGTAAAAATTTTTACAGAAGACTTTGCCCCCCGAAATTTAACGCAACCCACTCCCATTGAGTGATTATACTCAATTTATGAAACTTCATTGAGTTATTAAGTATAACTACTTAATGATTTTTTCACATTTCCGCCATGCTTAACGGAACCCCTACAATCCCTTCCCCCGGCGGACGTGATTTTGTTCTGATCGAAGACAACGCCACGCATCAGCGCCTGATCGGGGAACGTATGCGAAGGCGGTTTATGCCCACTCGCTGGCGTGACTTCACCTATGGACGTCCGGGGCTCGACGCCTGCCTTTTGGAACCGCCCGACTTGCTGCTGCTCGACCTGCATTTGCCGGACATGCACGGGTTGGACATCTTGCATGCACTCCGGCTGGCGGGGTTGAATTTTCCCGTGCTCGTCATCACCGCCTCGCCTGAACGGCACCTGCCCATGGAGCTCTGCAAGCTCGGCGTGGCGGGTTATATCGACAAAATCTGCCCCCCGGGACGGCTGGAAGACGCGGTGGCCGGCGTATTGGCCGGCGGCGTTTTTTTCTCGGCCAGCGCTTCGCCCTTCCAAGTGGATCAACCGGCGCACCCGTCCGAAGCGAGCCTGCGGCTTTCAGAACGCGAAAAAGAAATCGTCCTGCTCGTCACCCAGGGGCTTTCATCGAAACAGATCGCGGCAAAAACAAATCTGAGCCCCCGGACGGTCGAAAACCATCGCGCCCGCATCCTCTCCAGGTTGGGACTGGCCAACACGGCCGATCTGGTCCGCTGGTGTCTGCTCAACGGCCTGCTTGCGACCACCCATCAGGACGTCGCCGCCCATATATGACGACCTCCCGACGGCGTGTTCCGGCCGGAACGCCGATCCCGCCGAACGCAACGCGTCATCACGGGGAAGAGCCGGTCTTCAGCGCCGCCACCAAGTCCGCCGTGCCCGCCGCCATGCTGACGCGGGGCGCGTAACCCAGATCGCGGCGCGCCGCCTCGATGGAAAACCAGTGGTCCTTGGCCAGCTCGGCCGCGACGAAGCGCGTCATCGGCGGCTCGCCCTTGAGCGGAAGCACGCGCCATGCGGCCTCGCACACCGCGCCGACCACCGAAGCCGCGCCGAGGGAAACATGTTTCGTCACCGGCGGCTCGCCGAGCGCAACGAGCAGGCCGTTGATCCAGTCCCACAGGACGACCGGCTCGCCGTTGGTGATGAAGTAGGCGCGCCCCGCCGCCCAGGGCGCACCGATCCCTTTGTCACTTATTAAGTGACAAACTTTTCCGTCGATCCCGGGGTTTTCGGAGGAAGCCGCCGGCCCAATGTCACTTATTAAGTGACATTGGGCCAGGGCTTGTTCGGCGGCGAGGTGGGCGTCCACGGCGTTTTCGACGTGGACCATGTCCACGCGGTTGGCGCCGGAACCGATGATGCGAAGACGCCCGGCCTTTGCGCGCGCCAGCACCCGCGGCACGAGGTGGGGATCGCCCGCGCCCCAGATGAGGTGCGGACGCAACGCGACCGTGCGGAGCGTCGCAGAGTTGGCCGCAAGCACCTCGCGCTCGGCGATGGCCTTGGTTAGTGGATACGGACTCGGGCAGTCGGTCGTGAGAGGGAGCGATTCGTCGGCGCCGGCGATCCCGAGGCCGTTGTAAACCACGCTCGGCGTGCTCGTGTAAACCAACCTCGCCACGCCGTGCTCGCGGCAGCCGGAGAGGATCGCCCGCGTGCCGAGCACGTTGGCGCGGAAAAAGTCGTCGTAGCGCCCCCACACGCCGACCTTCGCGGCGACATGGAAGACCGTGCCCATCCCGCGGCAGGCGGCGCGCACCGCCGCCTCGTCGTCGAGCGCGGCGCGCACGAAACGCACTCCGCGCGCCTCCAAGTCCGGCGCCGGCGTGCGCGCGAGCACGGTGACCGTGCGGCCCTGCGCGAGCAGACGGTCAACGAGCCGGCGTCCGAGGAAGCCGGTGCCGCCCGTCACGAGCGCGGGGGATTGCACGGGGGCAATGTCACCCGATAGGTGACATTGTGGATTGGCGGCGGAAGGGGTCATCGCTTCGGGTCGGACTCGTAGCCGATGTCGGTGGCGGCCCAACTCGCGAGGGCGAGGCGGTGGATCTTGGCGTTGTGCCGCACGTCCACCGGGAATTTTTTACGGAAATAGAAGAGCTTGATCCCGGCCGTGTGCGGATGGCGCAGCGCGATGGTCCGCAGCTCGCGCGCGAGCCGGCGGCAATCCGCGCTGGAGAAAATCGAATCCGCCGACACGGGTTCGATCACGAGGGCGGCGCGCTGGCGTCCGCGTTCGCCTAGGCCGATCAACGCGGCGCGGCGCACCTCGGCGTGCGGCGCGAACAACGGCTCGACCTGCTCCGTGTAAAGAGGACCGTCCAACGTCTCGACGCGCTCGGCCTTGCGTCCGCAAAACCAGAGGCGCGCCCGCGCATCCACGTAACCAAGGTCGCCCATGCGGTGCCAGACGGCGCCGGAGACATCGGTGATTTTTGCGGCGTCGGTGGCCTCGGGCAACGCGTCGTATTCGCGCGTGACCGTGGGGCCGCGCACGATGATCTCGCCGATTTTTCCAGTCTGAAGCTCGCGGGCATCAGCCAGCGTGGCGACGGGACCGTCGGTGATGGCGATGATTTTGACTTCGTTGGCGGACAACGCGCGGCCAACGCAGGTGCCTTCACCGTGCTCCGTGCCGATGGCGGCGCCGCCCTCCCCTACCACCTCAGCCGCGCTGATGCTGCTTACGGGCAGCGCCTCCGTCGCGCCGTAGGGGCTGTGCAGCGAGCCGTTGGGCAGCACGGGCGACATCAGTTCCCACAGGTCGGGCGGAACGGGGGCGCCGGCGCAGAGCACGCGCTTCATCGAGGGCAGCGCGGTGCGGTGTTCGTTGCAGTGGACGGCGATCTTGCGCCAGAGCGTGGGCGAGCCGAAGGAGCTGGTGACTTTTTCCTGAAGGATCGCGCGGACAATTTTTCGCGGGTCCACGCGCGCGGGGTGGCTCGGGTCGATCTCGGGGACGATGGTCGTCATGCCGAGGGCGGGGTTGAAAAGCGCGAAGACGGGCAGCATCGGCAGGTCTATCTCGCCGGGCTGGATGTCGTAGGCGGCGCGGATGAGTTCCACCTGCGCGTCGAACATGCCGTGCGTGTAACACACGCCCTTGGGCGCGCCGGTGGAGCCGGAGGTGAAGAGCACGGCGGCAGGGTCCGCCGCCGTGCTTTTCACCATTTCTGATTTCTGATTTCTGATTTCTGATTTCGCGGAGATGCGTGCCGTGGGCGAACCGCTCACGCGGATGCGGACCTCGACGGTGCGGAAGGGCTTTCTGAAAATGCGGCTGACGATCTGCGCGAGCGGAATGCCCAGGAGCACGCGCGGGCGCGAACGCTCGACGCACGAGAGGAAACTTTTGAGCCCCATGCCGGGATCGATCACGACGGGCACGGCGCCGAGACCGAAGAGGGCGAAGGCCGCCGCGATGAGCGGAAGGCCGGGTTTCACCATGACGAGCACGCGGTCGCCGCGCTTCACGCCGCGGGCCGAGAGGTCGGCGCGCCACGCGGCCACCTCGGCGCCGAGATCGGCGAAGGACAACGCGAGGTAGTCGATGCCGCCGTCCCGCGTGCGTCCGCGCGGCACCTTGAGGGCGGCGGTGTGCGGCTGGCGGGCCGCCATGAGCGAAAGGTGGCGCGCGATGTTGGCGTTATCCGGTGGCACAGGTGACAGAAAACTCGCGGAACGGCCCGCGGTGGCAAAGAAAAACCCCGCGCGGCACGGGGCCGGACGCGGGGTTGAAAAGGTTTGGAGGAAAAGGATCAGTAGTCCGTGTAGGTGATCAGGCCCCAGAACAGCTTGACCTCGTCGCCCGAGGGATTGACGCGACCAAAGGCCTGCGTGCCGTCAATCGGAATGGTGATGGGATTGGAGGGCATGTAGCTGCCGGTGTTCACCTGCACAAAGCCAGCGCCGAGGTTGTTGTTTCGACCGGTGCGGGTCTTTTGGGTGACGCAACCGGAGAAAACCGAGGCGGCAAATGCACACAGCCCAAGGGCAAAAAGTGTCTTCGAATTCATAGGGTAGATGATGAAGTTGCCGAGCACCCGCTTGCTTGGCAAGTGGGGAAAACAGCAAATTAACGGGGGCGGTCAGGCGGGATTCAGCGAGGGTTCGGTGCGCAGCAGGCCGGCCTGCCACGGGAGGAGAACGTCCTCGATCTTGTCCGGGGCACGGGCGATCTGGGCGAGTTGCGCACGGTTGGCGATGAGGGTGGGCTCGATCTCAAGGCGCGCGGCGACGCGGTCGCGATCCGCCTTGATGCGGTCCTGCAGGGCGACTTCTCCCGGGGTGAGCGGGGCGTGTTCGGAGCGGCGGCGACGGGGGAGCGTCTGCGGGTCGCGCCCCAGCCCGAGGCGAATGGCCGTGGCGAGCGCGGGCGCGAGACGGTCGTGGCGTTTGCCGAGGTTGACCTTGGCCATGATGGTCGCCTCGGACTCCCCGTCCTCGGCGGCGTAGGCGATATCAAGCAACAGGTCGCCGCTGCATACTTTGAAGGGAGGAACGTCGAGCTTTTGAGCCCAGTCCTGCCGCCAGTGCCAGACGGCGTGGAGCACGCCGAGGCCGGAGCCGCGCAAACGTTCGGAACGTCCGATGCGCCAGTCATTTTCGTCGTCCTTGGGGAAACCGATGAGACCGGACTCGATCTGCCGGCAACATTGCTGGTCGAGCCAGTCGATGCGGTCGAGGCGGACAAGCTCGCGGGTGAGGATGTCGCGCAAGGCGGGCAGGTGCCAGACGTCGAGCGCGGCGTAATCGAGGAGCTTTTTAGTGATCGGGCGGCGCGACCAGTTGGCCTTCTGGCCCTCCTTGTCGAGGATGACGCCGAAATGCTGCTCCAGCAGGCCGGCCAGCCCGATGCGCGAATGGTTGAGCAATTGCGCCGCCAACATCGTGTCGAACAGGCTCTTCGGGCGGAACTGGCACAGGTCGGCCAGCAGGCGCAGGTCGAAATCGCTGCCGTGCATCAGGAGGTGCTTGGTCGCCAGTTTCTCCCAAAGCGGGGCGAGCGGGAGCGGGGCGAGCACGTCGACGAGAAAAATTTCCCCGGCCACGAGAAACTGCAACAGGCACACCCGCGTGCGGTAATGGAACATGTTGTCCGCCTCCGTATCGAGCGCCACCTCCTCGACACGGTCGAGGGCGGCCAGCAGGGGAGCCAGCTGGCCGGGCTGGTCGATCAAGGCGTAGGCGGGAAGATTCGCGTTCAACTGGCGGCTAGGAAACGCCCAACCCCCGCCGGACGGAAGCGCGAAATATGAAAAGTCTTCCGCACGGGGACAAACTTCGCGCGGTTTCGCTTTGCGCTTTGGGGCGCAGTTTGACGCCATCACCCCGACATGAAGGTTGTCGTGCTTTGTTCCGGCGGGATGGATTCGGTGACCGCGCTCCACTGGGCGCGGGCGCAGCACACCGTCGTGGCTGCGGTGAGCTTCGACTACGGCGCCAAGCACAACGCCCGCGAACTGCCCTTCGCCGCCGAGCATGCCGACCGTCTCGGCGTGCGCCACGAAATCGTAAAACTGGACTTCGTGAACCGCCTCTTCGCCTCCGACCTGCTCACGTCCGGCGGCGACATCCCCGAGGGCCACTACGAGGCGGCCAACATGAAGCAGACGGTCGTGCCGTTCCGCAACGCCGTGATGCTCTCCATCGCCACGGGCTTCGCCGAGAGCGCGGGCGCCGAGGCGCTCGTCATCGCCGCGCACGGCGGCGACCACGCGATCTACCCGGACTGCCGCGAGGCGTTCATGCGCGCGATGGGCGACGCCATGCGGCTCGGCACCTACGCCGAGATCGCGTTGCTGCGGCCCTTCATCTCCTTCAGCAAGGGCCGCATCGTCTCCGAAGGCGCGAAGCTCGGCGTGAATTTCGCCCGCACCTGGTCCTGCTACAAGGGCGCCGCGACCCATTGCGGCAAATGCGGCACCTGCGTGGAGCGCCGCGAGGCGTTCATCGAGGCCGGCGTGCCCGACCCCACCGCCTACGAGAGCACCGGCCCGCTGCCCCTCAAACCCGGAAAGGAGAAAGAGAACGATTAAGAGAACGAGAACGACCGGCCTTCGTATCGTTCTCGTTATTCGTTCTCTTTCTCGTTCTCCCCCCTCCGACGCCCCCACGATGTTCATCTCCGAAACCTTCTACTCGCTTCAGGGCGAGGGCGAGCTGACCGGCGTGCCGTCGGTCTTCATCCGCACGTCCGGCTGCAACCTCCGGTGCAACTGGTGCGACACCCCCTACGCCTCCTGGAATCCCGAGGGCGCCGAGCGCTCCGTGGACGATCTTGTCGCCGAGGTCCGCCGCCACCCCGCCCGCCACGTCGTGCTCACCGGCGGCGAGCCGATGATCGCCAAAAACATCCGTGACCTCGCCTCCGCCCTCCGCGCCGCCGGGCAACACATCACCATCGAGACCGCCGCCACCGTCGCGCCCGACGGCATCGCCTGCGACCTCGCCTCCCTTTCGCCGAAGCTCCGCAACTCCCTTCCCGACGACCGTCTGCCCGCCGCCTGGCGCGAGCGCCACGAGGCCGCCCGCTGGAATCCCGATGCCGTGCGCGCCTGGATCGACGGCTACGCCTGCCAGTTCAAGTTCGTCGTCTCCTCCCCCGCCGATGTCGAGGAACTGGAGGCCCTCCTCTCCTCTCTCGGCCGCGACATCCCGCGCCATAAAATCCTCCTCATGCCCGAGGCCGTTTCCCTCGACCGCATGCGCGAACGCGCCGCCTGGCTCGGCGAGCTTTGCAAAGCCCGCGGTTATCGGTATGCTCATCGCCTGCATATCGAACTCTATGGCAACAAACGCGGCACCTGAGCCCTCCCACAGCGCCGCCCTCGTGCCACCCGCCCGCCCCCGCGCGCGCAAGCTCTCCGAGGAACTGGAACTCATCGCCGCAGACCGCGAAGTAACGCTGCGCGAAGTGATCGGGGTGCTGCGGGGCCGCGCCTACAACCTGCTCATGCTGCTGCTGGCGCTGCCGTTCCTGCTGCCCATTCCGCTGCCGGGCCTCTCGTCCGCCCTCGGGCTGGTCATCGCCATCATCGCCGCCCGCCTCACCCTCGGCCAAAAACCCTGGCTGCCCGCCCGCCTGCTCGACAAGAAGCTCCCCCAGAAATTCTTTCCCACCGTGATCGGCGGCGCCCGCCGGTTCCTGCGTTTCCTGGAGGTGATGATGCGCCCGCGCCTGCTCTGGCTGACGTCCCCGCGATTCGTTCAACTGCACTCGTTCATCATCTTGCTGGCCGCCTTGGTGCTCCTCCTGCCTCTTCCCCCGGGCACTAATTTCCCCCCCGCCATCTGCATCGTCATCATGGCGGTCGGTCTGCTGGAGCGCGACGGTTTCTTCATCCTCGGCGGCTACGTGGCGGGTGCCCTGAACGGCGTGTTCTTCACGTATTTCGCGGTTTACGTGAATAAATTCGCCCATGCCGCCTGGCACTGGATCTTCGGCTGAGTCCGTCCCTCGTTCAACGGCATCCAAAGGTAGGGCGAGGCGTCCCCGCCGAGCCGCGGCTCACCGGGACGGTTCGCCCTACCCTCGAAATGATGCATCGCCCGCCGTCCCGCCGCCCGGTTACGCCTGAGAGCCGAAGATGCGCAAACCTTTGCAATTCCCGCATGGTTCCGGCTCGGGGTTTGCTTTACTCTTTCCGCTGCTCTTCGCTCGCGAACGCTTCGCGCCTCCACATGGACTCCACAACGCATTCCGCCGAACATCTCCGCCACGCCATCAACCTGCGCCTCGCCCTTCTCGGCTGCCAGCCGGTCGAGGACGACCAGTCCGCCGCGTGGGCCGGCATCGCCGCCCCCATCTTCGCCCAGCAGCGCGAGATCACCCGCCGGCTTTCGCAGGGCCTCCCGCCCGTTGACGAGCGCATCCAGACTTTCCTCAACACCTACCTGAGCGACACCGGCCCCGCGCCCCGCCTGCCCTCGCGCACCTTCGTCCTCGACCAGCCCGGCATCGCCCGCGTCATTTCCCTCCCCGCCAACGGCGACGTCGTCGAGTCCCCCCTCCTCAAGAGCTACCGTCTCCACAACGGCGTCCTCCACAACCCCGCCAAGGACCGCCGCACCACGCAGGGCGTCTTCCACATCGCCGAGGGCGGCCTGCCCGTGCCCGACGACAAGCTCGCCGTCCCCAAGACCACCTTCTCGCGCATGCTCGGCCTCGCCCTGCGTCCGCCGCGCGACCTCCTCCGCCTGCCCTACACCGCCGGACGCCCGCAGGAGGCCGAGTGCCTCGTGTCGCTCATGCTGCGCCCGCTCGTCGTGCCCGCCGTCCCCGGTTTCATCGGCGAGAAGCGCATGGAGATCCGTTTCTTCGCGCCCGGCTCCCTCGTTTCCAACCTCGATTTCGTCGAGTCCATCTTCGGCAACGCCGGCGATCCCTACCTCCCCGAGAACAACGCCGGCCTCGATGTGGACGGCTGGTCCGGCCACACCGGCTGCGTCATCCTCGCCCCGCATCTCATCGGCGTGCGCAAGCACCTCGTCGGCCTCCCGCCCTACGATCTCGCCACGCCCCGCCAGCGCCGCGACGGCATGTGCTGGAAGAGCGAGGACGAGCTCTACAACAACGGCAGCGCCTTCAAGCTCTGCGCCCGCGACGCCAACGGCGTCATGGTCACCCTCATCGCCGACAACTACTACGGCTACTGCAAGAAAGAGGTGAAGACCCAGATCAGTTTCGCGAGCAACCTCTACGGCCTCGGCGAAGAGGAGCACGCCGGCGGCGCCCTCGTGTTCCCGAGCTACGATCTCGGCGACGATTTCTCCGGCTACTCCGAGGCCGACACCTCCTACACGGTCGAGTCCGTCGTCGCGCGCGACCCGAAGCGCTTCGTCCTCCAGCCCGAGGGCCACGCCTTCGACAACGTCGATCCTTCCATCGTGCTGGTTCCCGAGGCCACCCACTTCAACCTGCGCACCCAGAGCATCACCTGGAAGGCCGCCGCAGGCGCCGACTTCAAGCTCAAGCTCCTCGCCGGCAAATCCTACGTCCGCCCCAGCGGCTACCATGTCCACATGGAACAGGTCCGCGGCCAGCGCGGCCAGTGGCGTCTCGTCGGCACGGTCGCCGAGGGCTTCATCTGCCACAAACCCTGCACCGTCTCCGGCGGCGGCAAGTCCGAGATCTCCAAGGCCATCTCCGACGCCATCCTCCCCGGCAACGTCTTCATCGCCGACATCGAGAAGGACTTCGACGCCGTCACCACCCTCCTCGCCCGCGACTGCTCCGCGCGCTTCAAGGACCCGTCCCGCATCAGCGCCGACCACCGCCCCATCCTTAGCGAGAAACGCTCGCTCGGCTCCGTCATCAAGCTCCTCACGCCGTCCCGCCTCGACTACACCGAGGCCTACAACGCCTGGCTGCGCTCCATCCCGCAGCACATCAAGGAACTCGTTTTCGTCATCAAGCGTTACTACAAGCCCGAGTGGGGCGCCGACTGGCGCAGCCACTTCTCCGTCGACATCATCAACGGCTATCCCGGCAACGAGCTGAAGCTCGACGGCCGCAAGCTCATCGTGAACACCCTCCGCGTCGGCTACGAGCAGGACGGCTCCTGGCGCGTCTTCGGCCTCCGCCACGACTTCCACCCCGCCGCCAAGGTCCAGCGCGAGGACGACATCACCGCCTCCGTCATCGCCCCCGCCTCTTCCGTAAAAGTAGCGGGGAGCGTGAGCGACCCGTCCGCCCCCTCCCTGAAGTTCGTCGAGAACTGCGAAGCCCTCCTCTTCCAGCGCCCCGACGACGCCATCCATCGCGGCTACGACAAGCAGGCCGAGGCCGACATCGCCGCGCCCAACACCTTCATCTCAAACTACGAGCCGCTCACCGCCGAAAACGCCCGCGCCTTCATCGAGGACGCCGTCGGCTTCTCCGCCTTCACCGAGCCCATGCAGCGGCTCATCCGCGAGGCCGCCTCCGGCGCCCCGCCCGCCTATTTCGTCTCCTCCGCCCACCCGCGCATCGTGGACGGCAAGCCCACCAAGAACCCGCGCTACCTCCAGGTCCGCCCCGACCGCGCCAACCCCCGCGCCACCGCGCTCGCCGCCCTCGGCCAGCGCCTCCACCGCCGCCTCGGACCCGACGCCCCGCTGCACACGCCCGTGGAAATCGTAGTCCCCGGCCGCCGCAACAACCCGCCCGAGCCCGGCGTCCGCCCGCTCTGCGTGTTCAACCCCATCCACCATCTGGAACTGCCCGAGCTCTTCATGGAGTTCATCAGCTCCATGACCGGCAAGTCGCCCTCCACCACCGGCGCCGGCTCCGAAGGCGCGCTCACCAAGGGCCCCTTCAACGCCCTCCCTCCCATCATCGACCTCAACGCCACGCTCGTCGCCCTCATCCTCACCGGCCACGACGTGTTCCTCTCCTCCGCCGGCTGCGTCGGCCCGAAAGTCCGCGTGGATCACGACGTCTCGCTCCTCATCCCCGAGGTCTTCTCGCGCATGTCGCCCGCCGAGCGCTCCGCCAAGGCCCTCATCGCCCAAGGCTGCCTCGAACGCTGCACCGACCTCGAACACGACGGCAAAAAAGTCCTCTCCAGCCGCCTCGGCTACCGCATCACCTCGCGCTTCGTCCGCATCTACTTCGCGCGCGTCTTCACCCACCCGCACGTCGTCTTCACCGACGAGATGCTCCGCCCCGAGTTGCAGGACGCCGCCATCTTCGCCGACGGCATGGACACCATGGTGACGACCCACAAGCGCGTCGCCGAAAGTTATTTTGCCGACGGCGGCATCGCCCTCGCCTGCCCGCCGCTGCGCGCCCTCCTCAGCATCATGGCCAAAGGCGACTACGAAGGCAAAGGCCTCGACTCGCCCGAAGTCCGCGCCCTCTTCACCCGCGAGTCCCTGCTCGCGAGCGACTGGTATCGCGCCCGCCTCGGCGCGAAGCAGCAAGGCGAGACGAAGCTCTGGCAACGCCACGTCAAGACGCTCGAGACGCTCCTCGACGAACCGGTTTACGCCGACGTCGTCGCGCGCATGGACCTCAAGTCCCGCCTCGCCCGTGCGAAAGCCGAGCTCGCCCGCGTGCAAAGCCCGGCCTACCTCGCGAGCCTCGACGGCACCCTCGGCGGCCAGCCGCTGTGAAGCGCCGCCCCGACTCTTTCTCTTTCCTCTTAATCTTTATCTTTCTCCCGGCCGCTCAGCGTTCCGCGCTCCGGTCCTGACGAACGATAAAGGGTTCTTCGCTATTTTCAGTGGCCACGAGCGCCGGCGAGTGGTCCGGCTGGGGGATCAAAAGCATGGTTCCGCTTCCGCGGGCCTTCCTCCCACGTAGCGGGGAGCGTGAGCGACCCGTTCCGACCCCGGGTCGCTCACGCTCCCTGCTACGTCCCGATCAATCCACCCACTGAAAACTGCGAAGAACCACTTAGAGCGGTTTAATAAATGTCGTAGCCGCTATAACGACCGTAGCCGCGAGCGCCAGCGAGTGGTGGCTCGTCCACTCGCTGGCGCTCGCGGCCACAGTTTTATTTGAAATGCTCTATTTCATCCGGTGGCTGCATGAAGGATACGGCGGGCGATTTCGCTCCGGCGTTTCTCGGCGGACCACTCGGGCTTTTGCTGGCGTAATCCGGCGTCCATCAAGGCGCGCATGTTGCGGTTCATGCGCACCGCCTGGGCCAGCCGCTTCTCGGGAGGCATGGCCCGATAAATGGCGGTCTGCCTGTCCTCAGCGTTGTTAACATCGGCGCTCATCACCGTCCCAATGAAACCGCCCGCGCAATCCCACCGCAGCCGTCCGCTGACCGCGCGCTCCTTCGGCCATCGTCGCCCGATGTAGACCCGACCGCTGGTCGGGTTCCGTGGGCGGGCTCGACGGCCCGGCAGCCCGACCGGCGGTCGGGCTACATCGCTTACTTGACGATCAGGTTGTTGACGACCGAGCGCACCCCGGCGACGTCCGCGGCGTCCCTGGCGGCGGCCTGCCGCTGCACCTCGGTGTCCACCAGTCCGGTAAGGGTGACGACATCCTTGACCGTCTTGACGCTGATCGAGAATGACTTCACGGCGGAGTCTGCCAGCAAGGCGGCCTTCACCTTGGTGGTGATGACGGTGTCGTCCACATATTCGCCGGTGCTGTCGTGAGTAGCGGTGGAGGCGCAGCCGCCGGCGAGGAAGCCCGTCGAAAGAACTCCGACAAGAGCGGTGAGGGATAAAATGCGGGAGAGTTTGAGTGATGTTTTCATGATTGAGAATGGCCATCATACCTCCGCCCGCCCCCCGCCCCCATGGGGTGTTACCCGCCCTCCGCGTCATCGTTCTCGTTCTCCCTTCCGACGTTACTCCGTAAAACTCAGCTCGACGCAGGCCCCGGACCGCAGCCCATCGACTGCCGTCACCACGCACGGCTTTCCGGTTCCGTGGACCGTATCCGTCTCCCAGCCCCCAAACCGAATACGCTGCTCCCCCTCGGGTGGACGCTGCGGTCTTCATCGCACCAATCTTGTATCGCCCCTCATCACTTACTGAGCCTTGCATAATAGAGTGACGATTTCCAGGTAGGGCGGGACCGCTGGGCCCGCCGCGATTTACCACTGGGCACCGCGCAACGGACGGCCCAGCGGTCCGTCCCTACCACGCTAGACTCAGTAATTGAAAATATTCCCATCCGGCACCCATGTCGCACTTCCTTCTTGAATCCAAGAAGCCCAAAACCCGGCAGGTCTTGCAGCCCGGCAAAAATGGCCGCCCTGACTCAATCGGAAGTGGATACGGTGATGCGCGAGTGTCCGCCGCATATGGATCAAGTGCGCCAGACAGGGCGGTTGCAACTGGTCGCGGCGGGCGAGCAACTCGGGTGGCGGACAGAAATAAGGCCCATTCACTTCTTCGAATCTTATGGCGAGAAAAGCCCGTGACGTGATACCCAAGTCGCCGAAATGAAAACCCTCGTCCTGTTGATTATTGCTTTGGCGGGCACGATCGCGGCCGGCGCGGAACCCCAAAAACTGCCGCTGCCGCCGCACCCCACGTCGTTCGATCTGGCCGAGGCCGGCAACCGGTTCATCGCGCTGGGCGAAGAGGACGCCGTGGGTGCGTTGATGCTGTTATGCAAAGACTCCAAAAATGAATATGGGGTCGATATAGATTCCAAAACACGGGAGCAGATCGGCTGGATGTGCCGATTATTATTCACGCCCAAGGCAGGCGCGACACTGCGGCCTCCGGGGTTTGGCGGTCTGAGCCTGCCGAATAATACGATGAACCGTTCGGACTGGCCTTTCTATCCTCTGGCTGAATCCGACGGGGTGTTCTTCGTACTGGCGGATGGTTACTTCCTTGCCGGAGTTGCGGAAGACCCGAGAAAATACATCCGATATTGTCAGTCGGAGGGCAAATTCCGGTCGGAGCCTTTGGTGGTTCCAACCGAAGAGACGGCAGCAAAGGCGTTGGACGCATTATTGAGGAGCGAGATCTGGAAGAAAATCAAATGGACGGATTCCAAGTGGTATCCGGGCGGCGGCGGGTTCAGTTATACGATGAACGAAGAGAATATTGTCACTTATCTCAAAAGGCAGACACGCAAGACGCCCGCGTCCTCACCAATCCCATGAACACGCGTCACAACAAAATCTGGTTTCCCGCCAAGACCTATGGCTACGGCTGGGGGCCGCCCGTCTGCTGGCAAGGGTGGGTGGTGATGGCGGTGTTTGCCGTGTTGGTTGGTGCCGGAGTGATTGTTATACCACAGGAAAAGCACATGGAGGTATTTCTAGGCTACATGGCCGCGCTTGTGGCCGGCCTGATCTTGATGTGTTGGTGGAAGGGAGAAAAACCCGCCTGGCGCTGGGGGCCGCCAAAATCAAAGGGCGACGACAACCCCTGACATCACCGCCGTCTTTCGTCCATGAACCCCATCACCTATTCCCATGATCGGGAACTCACCGTCGCACAATTCATCGACGTGCTGAATCGCTCCACTTTGGGCGAGCGGCGGCCGGTGGGGGACGCCGCGCGCATCGAATCGATGCTGGCGCACGCCAACCTGCTTTGCACGGCGTGGGACGGGGAGTTGCTGGTGGGCGTCGCGCGGTCGGTTACGGATTTCAGCTTCTGCTGCTACCTGTCGGATCTGGCGGTGGATACCGCCTATCAGAAAAGGGACATCGGCACGGAATTGCTGCGGCTGACGCAGGGTCGGCTGCACCCGCAGTGCAAGGTCATCCTGCTGGCCGCACCGGCGGCGGAGGGTTATTACCCGAAGATCGGAATGAGCCCTCATCGCTCGGCATGGATCGCGCCGGCCGAGCCGCTGCTGGGGAAAAACCCGCCCAAGCGGGCCTGAGCGGAGCCATCAGCCCGGCTCACGGCTTCACTCCCAGCTCAGCACGAGGCGGGTGAAATAGGTCGTGTCGAGACGCTCAACGCCGGTGCCGGGCTTGCTGTTGTAGTCGTTGCTGAGGCCGAGGCGCAGCTTCCACTTGGGATCGAACAGCGGGATCTCGCAGTAGGATTCGTGCTCGAAGTGGAAGTCGCTGAAATCGTTTATGGACGGCGTGTAGGAGAGATTGTTGATGAGCTTCGACTTCTTGAACGTGTATTCGTGGCGCACGCCGAAATCCAAGGCGGCATCCCTGACATCGCCGGTCGCCGGATTCTGGTAATCTTCGTAGCGGAACGCCAAACCGGCGCGGCCCGTCAGCAGGTGCAGCGGGCGCTGGATGAAGTCGTAGCCCAGACCGGCGGCGGCGGTGTTGTAAGAGCTGATGTCCTTCACGTAGTCGTATCCGCCCTCGTCGCGCACATACCAGGAGTGGCGGCCCGAGTAGTTGTCGGAGTAATCGACGCCCGCCTTGAACTGGTCGGCCGACACCGCCCCGTCCGTCTCCTGGCGGTTGTAGGCGCTGTAGAGCTTCAGCTTGTCATGCGGCCCGGTCTGGAATGCGCGAAAGGACAGAGCGGAGCCAAACTGCTCCTTGTTGCCGGATTTGCCGGTGATATCCGCGGCGGCCTCGTAGGACCACTTGCGCCGGAGGGCGATGACGGCCGGATCGGTTTCGCCGGCCGCCCAGATACCGGTGATCTCCCCGACCGGAGTGGCGGCGCCGCCATCCGTGCCCGACAGGACGGTGCCGTCCTTGAGGCGGACAAAAACAGGCGCGTCCGTCCGCAGGCCGGTCACCTGCCTCTGCTTGATAGCGAGAGTGCCGGCATACTCGGTGACCAGCGTCACGGTGGTGCCGTCAACCTTGGTGATCTTTCCGGTGAGACGACCACCGTCCTTCGTCTCGACGACATCGGCCCGCGCGACCACGGCGAGCGCGATCGCCGCGAGGGCCGTCCACACGAAAGAGAGGGATTTCCACTGCATTGGATAAAAGGGGCTATGACTCGATTTCGATGAGTCAAACCCGCCCTGCGTTTTTTTCCAAATGTCACGCGGACCGGAGCGGCCATGAAAGGCGCTCGACAGGGTGCGGGCGGGGGGGTTGCTTCGCCTGACGATGTCCGCCGCCTCCGTCCAACGCCCCTCCCTCATCCTCGCCGACCAGTGGAAGGATTACCAGCTGCTCGACTGCGGCGGCGGCATGAAACAGGAGCGCTGGGGCGACTACGTCCTCGTGCGCCCCGATCCGCAGATCATCTGGCCGAAACACTCCGGCCCCGAGTGGAAAGCCTGGGACGGCTACTACCACCGCAGCGAAAAAGGCGGCGGACGCTGGGACTACCGCAAGCCCCTGCCCGACTCCTGGAACATCCGCTACCAGTCGCTCGGGCTCACGTTTCGCATCCACCCGACTTCGTTCAAGCACACCGGGCTCTTCCCCGAGCAGGCGGTCAACTGGGAGTGGTTCAGCGCGAAGATCAAGGCCGCCCGCGCCACCGGCCGCGAGGTCAACGTCCTCAATCTTTTCGGCTACACCGGCGCGGCCACCTGCGCCGCCGCCAAGGCCGGCGCGAGCGTCACGCACATCGACGCGGCCGACGGCATGGTGAAGTGGTGCAAGGAAAACGCCGCGCTCTCCGGCCTCGCCGACGCGCCCGTGCGCTACATCGTGGACGACTGCCTCAAATTCGTCCGCCGCGAACTCAAGCGCGGCAAGCGCTACGACGCCATCATCATGGACCCGCCCACCTACGGCCGCGGCAGCACCGGCGAGATGTGGAAACTCGAGGACCATCTCTGGACGCTCATCCGCGAATGCGGCGAGCTCCTCGTCGAAAAGCCGCTCTTCCTCCTCATCAACGCCTACACCGCCCGCCTCTCGCCCACCGTCGTGGTCAACCTCCTCGCCGAGCTCATGCACGGCCGCGGCGGCACGCTCACCGGCGGCGAAGTCGGCCTCCCCATCCAGGCGGACGGCAAGGTTCTCCCCTGCGGCATCTACGGACGCTGGGAAGCGTAAACCCCATTTTTATGTCCCCGCTCATCCATCGCACCCTCGCCGCCCTCGCGCTGGGATTGACCGCCAGCCTCGCCCGCGCCGCCGACTCGTCATCATCGCCCGTCCAGACCGACGACCGCCTGCACTTCGGCTCCGTCACGGTCTATTCGGAAAACGACAAATACTTCGCCGGCACCGACGAGCACTACACCAACGGCCTGAAGCTTTCCGTGCTTTCGACGGATCTGCGCAGCTTCACCGACGACTCCGTGCCCGCGCCCGTGCGCTGGATCTCGCGCGGCCTCGGCGGCCTCGTGTCACCGGACCAGCCCTACAAGCTCGGCCTCTCGGTCGGCCAAAACATCTACACCCCCGTGAACACGGCGCTCACGACGCCGATCCCCACCGACCGGCCCTACGCCGCGTGGCTTTATCTGGGGATCGCGTTTCAAATCTACCACCCGCCGGCCGATGAGGGCGGCATCGCCCGGCTCGACGTGTTCGAAGTCACCGCCGGCGTCGTCGGCCCCTCCGCGCTGGGCCGTCAGGCGCAAAACGGCTTTCACGACGTCATCGGCGCCGACCACGCCCAGGGCTGGAGCCACCAGATCCACGACGAGCCCGGCCTGAACCTCGTCTACGAACGCCAATACCGCCTCTCCACCGCGCACGCCCGCGACGCGTGGGGCGCGGACCTGATCCCGCACGCCGGCTTCAGCCTGGGCAACGTCTTCACCTACGCGAACACCGGGGCCGAGGTGCGCGCCGGCTACCGGCTGCCCGCCGATTTCGGCAGCAACCTCATCCGTCCCTCGGGCGATTCCAACGCCGCCGTCCGCCCGCCGTTCAGCCTTTTCCTCTTCGCCGCCGTGGACGGCCGCGCCGTGGCCCGCGACATCACCCTCGACGGAAACACGTTTCAGGACAGCCCCTCGGTCGACAAAAGACCCTTAGTGGCTGACCTCTACACCGGCATCGGCATGGGCACCCGGCACTGGCAGCTCACCTACGCGCAGGCCTACCGCACGAAGGAGTTCTACGGCCAGACCGACCGCTCCGTCTTCGGCTCCCTCAGCGTCTCGTTTTTCTACTGAGCCGTCTCGCGCCCAGTCGCCTCCTTTAAAAACAGAATCATGACCCGTCGCGTCCACCGCCCCAAAAAAACCGCCGACCAACTCCCTCCCGCCACCGACTGGCGCACCACCGACGCCGACGAGCTCCTTAAACGCCGCCTCCGCGCCCGCGAAGACAAACCCCGCGTCGTCAACCTCGCCCCCGCCCACCCCGTCTTCGCCAACTTCGCCGTCCATTCCCCCAGCGGCCTCGCCTACCAGGTCGAGCTGCGCGACCTCGCCGCCCGCCAGCACGCCTGCACTTGCACCGACTTCCGCATCAACGGCCTCGGCACCTGCAAACACGTCGAAGCCGTCCTCCTCCACCTCGACCGCCGCGAAAAACCCGCCCTCAAGGCCGCCCGCGTCGCCGGCTCGACGCGCATCGACATCGTCCCCGACTCCGCCGCCGGCACCCTCCGCGTCGAGCGCAACCTCGCCCGCCTCCCCGCACGCCTTCGCGTCCTCTTCGATTCCGCCGGCCTGCTCAACGCCGACGTCGCCCCCGACGCCGCCCTCGCCGCCTTTGGCCGCCACGACGACGTTCCCAACCTCCGCGTCTCCCAGGAAGTCGCCCCCTGGCTCGAAGCCCGCGCCCGCGCCCACGAACGCATCCTCTTGCGCCGCGACTACGAAACCGGCGTCATCACCGGCCGCCACCCCGAGCACGTCACCACCCACCCGCTCTTCCCCTACCAGCGCGAAGGCATGCTCCACCTCGCCTTCACCGAACGCGCCCTCCTCGCCGACGAGATGGGCCTTGGCAAAACCATCCAGGCCATCGCCGCCTGCGCCCTGCTCGCCCACCTCGGCCGCGCCCGCCGCGTCCTCATCGTCACCCCTGCCTCCCTCAAAACCGAATGGGAGGAGCAGATCCGCCGCTTCACCCCCCACGCCCTCCGCCTCGTTTACGGCAACCGCGCCGCCCGCCTCCGCCTCTACGCCGACCCCGCGCCCCCCTTCTTCACCATCGCCAACTACGAACAGGTCGTCACCGACGCCCTCGACATCAACGCCCGCCTCCGCCCCGACATCGTCGTTCTCGACGAAGCCCAGCGCATCAAAAACTGGTCCACCAAAACCGCCCAGGCCGTCAAACGCCTCCACAGCCGCTACGCCTTCGTCCTCACCGGCACCCCCATCGAAAACCGCATCGACGAACTCCGCTCCATCGTCGACTACCTCGACCCCGCCCTCCTCGGCCCCCTCTTCCGCTTCAACCGCGACTACTACACCTTCGACGACAAAGGCCGCCCCGCC
>JBAZSJ010000068.1:0-22708 GCA_041662485.1 Opitutaceae bacterium
GTCCCCTCCGAACCCTCCGTTCGCCCCTTCGGACCGGACCTGCCTCCCCTTCGAAGGAGACACACTGCCCCTTCCAACCGGATCGTGGTCCCCTTTTTTTGGCCAAGGCCGATGCTTTTCTTTGCCCCCAAGACCACTATGGCAATCAACCTGCTTATGCATACGAGAAACATTATTAACCCATGTCTCATCAAAACGAAATCGATATCGCGCTCACTCCCGAGCAAATCACACAACTCGACACCGCGCTTGTCAGCCTAGAAACCTTGGCTGCGGCATTCCCGGTGCTATCGGCTGACGATAAGGCCAGCCTGGTCAAACCACCTGAAACAGCAGACGGCTGGATGGTCGGCATGCTCACCCGTGCCCAGCAAAACCTGGGACGCCTCCCGCGAGACTTCGACCCGGCGACGGTGCAAAAAGACCTCGATCTGAACGCCGCCCTCGCGCCGTTTGAGCTGCGGCTGGCCCGCGTGCTCGACCGGATCGGCAGCGCCCGGTTCCTCTCCCGCAGCGACTCCTTTGCCGAGCTGCTCAGCGTGCGTCGGGCACTCAAGGACTCCGGGATGGCCGGCGTGGACGACGACTTGAGCGAAGGACTCCAACGTTTTTTTAGTCGAGACAGGGGCGTGAAACCCACGGCTCCCGCCGTGGTCCCGGGCTGAGCCAAAAGCCGGGGGCGTGGCAGATTCGGAAAACCGCCGGCGGGGTTCGCCTCCGCCGGCGGTTTTTCCGTTTGAGCGCGGATGTTTTGATGCAGCCGCCGCCGGCGGGTTCTGGCACTAGAAGGCTTCGTGAAAGCGGACGGGATGTTCCGACCACTCGCTGGCGCTCGCGGCTACGCGATTCCGCTTCCGAAAGAGCACCGGGGAGGTCGGACCACTCGATCACGCTCGCGGCTACGCAATCCTCCGTCCCCCTTGACCCGCGCGCCCGCGCCGGTTGCATGCTCCCATGGCCAAGCCTGACGAACCGAAGATCATTTTTTCGATGATGCGCGTCTCGAAGAAAATGGAGCGCAAGGAAATCCTCCGCGACATCTCCCTGTCGTTCTACTACGGCGCGAAGATCGGCGTCCTCGGCTTCAACGGCTCCGGCAAGTCCTCCCTCATGCGCATCCTCGCGGGGCGCGACAAGGATTTCGACGGGACCGTCCACTTCGAGTCCGGCTACACCGTCGGCCTGCTGGAACAGGAACCGCAACTCACCGCCGGCAAGACTGTGCGCGAGTGCGTGGACGAGGGCGTGAAGCACCTCACCGATCTCACCGCCGCCTACGACGCGACGTGGGACGAACTCGCCGAGGCCGCCGACGACGCGGCGAAGGACGCGATTTCGGACAAACAGGCCAAGCTTCAGGAAAAAATAGACGCGCTCGGCGCGTGGGACGTGGGACCGCAGGTCGAGATGGCGATGGACGCGCTGCGTTGTCCGCCCGGCGACCAGATCGTCGATCATCTTTCCGGTGGCGAACGCCGTCGCATCGCGCTTGCGCGTCTCCTGCTCCAGAAACCGGACATCCTGCTCCTCGACGAGCCGACCAACCATCTAGACGCCGAGAGCGTGCAGTGGCTGGAACAGCATCTGGCGCGCTACGAAGGCACGATCATCGCGGTGACCCACGACCGCTACTTCCTGGACAATGTCGCCAAGTGGATACTCGAGCTCGACCACGGCCACGGCATTCCGTGGAAGGGCAACTACTCCGAGTGGCTGGAGCAGAAGCAGGCGCGGGCTAGCGTGCAGCAGAAGACCGAGGACCGCCGTCAGAAGGCCATGGCCCGCGAGTTGGAGTGGATTCGTTCCGGTGCGAAGGCGCGTCAAGCCAAGGGGCAGGCGCGCATCACCGCCTACGAGACGATGCTCAAGCAGAACGTCGCCGAGAAAGAGCGCGAGTTTGAGATCATCATCCCGGCCGGCCAGCGGCTCGGCGCGCTCGTGGTCGAGGCGCAGAAGCTCGGCAAAAGCTACGGCGAAAAACTGCTTTTCGAGAACGTGAATTTTTCGCTACCGCCCGGCGGCATCGTCGGCGTGATCGGGCCGAACGGCGCGGGCAAGACCACGCTTTTCCGGCTCATCACGGGCGTGGAGCAGGCGGAGTCCGGCTCGCTCCGTGTCGGTCCGACCGTGCAGATTGCGCATGTCGATCAATCGCGCGATTCGTTGCCCGACGCGCAGACGATCTACGAGGCGATCAGCGACGGGAACGAAATCCTGAAGCTCGGCCCGCGCGAGGTGAACGCCCGCGCCTATTGCGCGCAGTTCGGTTTCACGGGGGCGGACCAGCAGAAGAAGGTCGGCGTGCTTTCGGGCGGCGAGCGCAACCGCGTGCACCTTGCGCGCCTGCTCAAGAGCGGCGCCAACCTGATCTTGCTCGACGAACCGACCAACGATCTCGACGTGAACTCCATCCGCGCGCTGGAGGAGGGACTCGAAACGTTCGCCGGTTGCGCGGTGGTGGTTTCCCACGACCGCTGGTTTCTCGATCGTGTGGCGACGCACATCCTCGCGTTTGAGGGCGACAGTTACGTTCACTGGTTCAACGGGAATTACTCGGCGTATCTGGAGGATTTCAAGCGGCGCAAGGGCAAGGAGGCGGACCAGCCCCACCGGTTGAAATACCGCAAGCTGATGCGGTGAGCGGACGTTTGCTGGGATGACCTAGCGACGCCGGCTTGTCTCATTCGATTCTTCGCTGTTTTCAGTGGATAGGAGAGCGGCTCCGTCATGCAGACGTGGGAAATGAAGGGTGGAACGCATTGTCCCCAATGCGTTGGCTTGGGATCTTGGCGCGGCGGTGCCGCGTCAGCGGGTTGGGGACAACCCGCTCCACCTTCCTATCCACTGAAAACAGCGAGGAACCCATCTTTCTCCTGTTACTCGCGCGCAAGGAATGCCTTGGGCGGGTTTGCGCTCGACGCCTTGCCGACCGCAGGTTCACATCAAGGCTCGGAACTCGGCCGAAGGGCGGCCTGCGCGCTTCCGAAAACCTACCATGCAACTCCTCCAATCGCGGCCCAAGGGGGCGTCCCGTCGCAAATTTTATGTCAAGGTCACCGTGGCCGTGCTGGGGGTGGGACTCTTGGCGGCGTTTTTCACGCTGGATTCGGTGCGCTTGAAATATCACGTGTGGAAACAGCAGCGCGCGCTGACCCAGGCCAAGGGATTCCTTGAGAAGCATGACGCGAAAAACGCGCAGCTGGCCATCGAGGTGGCGCTGACGGCGGTGCCGGGAAGTCCGGATGCGATGCGGGTGGCGGCGGACATGCTGGAGCAGGTGGGAGCCGCCCAGGCGATGAGGTTGCGGCTGGCGGTCACGCAGACGGTTCCGGATTCGGCCGAGGACGCGGCGAAGCTGGTGCTTTGCTGCATCCGGTTTCGCGATTTCAACGCGGCCAAGGACGCGCTGGCCAACACGCCGCACGAGCTTTCGGTGCAGCTTCCGATGGTGAGCGCCGCCCTGGCCTATGCGCTCTCCACTTCCGACGCGCCGGTCGCGGATGCGCTTTTCAAGGAGCTGAAGACGAAGCTGCCCGACGACGACAATCTGAAATTCGCCCACGCGTTGCTGCAGATGCAGCACCCCGACCAGGATCATCGGGCCGAGGCGCTTCGCGTGCTTGAAGCGTTGTCCAAGGGGAATCCCGCGAGGACGTTGCAGATGAACCGGAACCTGATCGGGCAGGCGTTGCAGCGTCGTGATTATGCCGCCGCGAAGCCGCTGCTCGCGCTCGTTCTGGCCGACCCGTCGTCCACGCTCAACGACCGCCTGCAAAAGGCCAATCTGGACCTGCTGGTCGACAAGGTGCCGTTCGACACGGTGTTCGCCCGGCTGTCGCCGCTGGCGTCGAAAAACGCGGACGACGCGGTGCAGTTCGTCCAATGGCTGCTCGTGCAAAATCGCGCGGGAGTCGCGGACGGCTGGCTGGCGGGGCTGCCGAAGGAGCTGCGCGGCAGCGCGCCGGTGCGCGCGGTGCAGGCCGCGGTGGCAGGCCAGCTGAAGGACTGGGACCGGCTGGGCGGCCTGCTCGAAGCCGGCGACTGGGGCAAGATTCCGGCCGCCAGCGTGCGCTTGGCGATGGCGGCGCGGCTGGCTTCGGAGCAGGGAAACCTGAATCTGCGGCATGATATTTGGAATTCCGCGCTGGTCGCGGCCGGCACCAATCTGGAGTCGTTGGGCGTGTTGCAGCGGCTGGCGGGTTTGTGGGCGTGGGACAAGGAGGCGGAGGTCACGTTGTGGGCGATCGCGCGGGCGTATCCCGACCAGACGTGGGCGCACCAGGCGTTGTTCAACGCCTACCGGAGCCAGAAAAACACGGCGGGCATGCGCGAGGTGCTGGGCGCGTTGCGCCAGTCGAACATGATGGTGCCGCGTTACCAGAACGACTGGGCGTTGCTCAGCCTTTTGCTCGATCCGCAGCTCCAGTGGAATCTGCCGAAGGAGACGATGAAGGCTCTTTACGAGCGGGACCGCGCCAGCGCGACCTACGCGACCGGTTACGCTTTCGCGCTCGCGCAGGCCGACAGGAAACCCGAGGCCAAGGCGGTGTTGGACGCGATGACGGCGGCCGACCGCGAGTATCCTCCGCGTGCGCCTTATCTGGCCTACGTTTATGGAGTGCTGCGAAACCATGAAGGTCTGGCCCGGATGCAGGCGCTGATGGAAGGCGTCGATTTTCTGCCCGAGGAAAAACTCCTGTTGTCGCGGGCGCGGGATGCGGTGGACCGTCCGCCTGATCCGTTGCCGCCCGAACGCGCGGATGCGGCGGTGCCGGCCAAGCCATGAGGAAACTCCTGAAATCCGTCCGAGATGATGATCGTAGGGCCGGCGCTTGCGCCGTGCCGGTTCGGGGTTGTTCGACCTGCGAGGCATGGCGCAAGCGCCAGCCCTACCCGGGCAGGCGGAGACGGCGTGATGAGCCGGATTTTAGGAGTTCCCATGAGTGAAGGGCCGCTCTTGCGTGCTACCGCGGTGGGGTTCGTGGCGACGGCCGGGTTGGCCGGGGTGCTGCTGATTCCGCTGGGGGAGGTGTGGCGGCAGTCGCCCGATCTGCGGCACGGCTGGGCGGCGGCGTTGCTGGTGATTTATCTGTGGTGGGAACGGCAGGCGGAGCGTCCGCCGACCGTGTCTCGTGAGCGATTGGGCGCGGGCTGGTGGGTCGCGGCGGCGGCGATCGGGTTGATGGCGTTGCCGCTGCGTTTGCTGCTCACGCCGTTTTCGCTTTGGACGACGGTTTTGTGGGCCTACATGCTGCTGGTGATCGGGGCGGCGGCGATGGCGGCGTGGTTGCGCGCCGGGCGTGAGGGGGCGGGCTGGTTGCTCTCGCCCTGCATCATCCTTGCGAGCGCGTTGCCCTGGCCGGCGAGTTTCGAGCAGGGCGTGATTTTGCCGTTGCGCGGAACCATCGCCGCTCTGGCGGCGGAGGTGAGCAATCTTCTCGGGCATCCGGCGCTGGCGGTGGGCACGAGCGTGCGGCTGGCCTCGGGCTGGGTGGGCATTGACGAGGCGTGCGGGGGGATACGATCCCTGCAGGCATGCGTGATGATCGCGCTGTTTTTCGGGGAGTGGTTCCGGTTTTCGTGGGTGCGCAGGATCGTGTTGGTCGCATGCGGGGTGGGCAGCGCCCTCGTGGGGAATTTTTCACGAGTGCTGTTTCTGTCGTTGAAGGCGGGTGATGCGGATGCAATCCACCGTGCGCATGATGCCGCCGGCTGGGTGGCGCTGGTCGCGAGCCTGGCGTTGACGGCGTTGATCGCGTTTCGTTGGGCGGGGTATCGTCTGCCGGTGTGCGCGCAGCCTGCGAGCAGGCGGGTGATGGAGCCTCGTTCGCTTGCCGGAGCCTGGCTGGCGGTTGTGGTGGGGATGCTGGCGTTGAACGAGGCGGGAACGCGTTGGTGGTTTGCCCGGGGCCAGATCGCGCGGGCGGATATTCCGCAGTGGACGGTGAGCTGGCCGGAGGAGGAGAAGAATTTTGTGCGCGAGCCGCTTGGCGAAATCGCCGCCGAAATGCTGCGTCCGGATGCTTACACGGCCGGGCGCTGGCAGGAGGGCGGCCAGGTCGAGGTGGCGGCGTATTACATCGAGTGGTGGCGCGGGCAGGTCGCGCGCTTCCTGCCGTTTTTGCACAATCCCACGGTGTGCATGCCGATGGCGGGGTGCGAGCTGGTGGCGTCGCTCGGCGACATTGACGTGAGCTGGACGGGGGGGCGGATTCCGTTTCACGCCTACAAGTTCCGCCGTGCGGGCGAGGAATTGTGGGTGGCTTTTACCATGTGGGATCCGTCGCGCGGCCAGCCGCTTGGCAAGCCGTCGGACAGCTTTAACCGGGGTGAATGGTGGCGGGATCGTTGGCGGGAAGTGGCGGAAGGGCGTGAAAACCAACCGGCCCAACTATTTACGTTGGCGATTATGGGGGGGCGAGGAGAGGCGGTTGAGAGCCTGAAAACAGCCTTGGAGCGCCGTATTGCCCGGCCTTGAGTGACGGAGCCCAAAGGCACACGAGACAGTGGGAAAGCTTTTCATCGTTAAATTTTTGCCTTGAAATGGAGGAGATTTTACTAGGGTATTTCCCTTATGGGCACGTTCTCTAAATTCCTTCCACTCGTTGCCGCGACTTTGTTCGCGTTTGTCGGATCGGCTTCGGCTCAGTTGCAGACTTACGAGACTCAGACGGGGTATGGCGGTAGTGTCACCGTGTTTGGTGCCACTGGCCCCACCGCGACCAAGGGGGAAATTTTCACCAACGTTTCCGCCGTCGCTTCTTTGACCTATAACTTCTTTGCGGGATCTGCAAACGGCAACGTGTCCTCCGCGACTACTTTGACCGCAACTTTTGGCGAATGGAACGGGAGCGCGTTTGTTGGAGGCACCACGGTCAGCTTTGGCACGATCAACATTCCTGCATCGACCGACCTTTCGTGGGTGTCGGAGCTTTCCATTACCCATCAGACCTTTTCCAATTATTCATACACCTTTGATTTCACGAGTATCTCCGACAGCCTGATCAATGCGACTTATGGCTATTTGACGGATTCGACCAAGTCGTATGCCTTGATGCTTACGAATACGACCGGTTCCAGCACCAATCTGGGCCTTGGGCTTAATGACTCGGACACGTTTGCTTACGGATACAAGGGGACTGTTGGGTCCGGTGAAGACTGGGTTTTTTCCCAGATCGTCGTCGCTCCGGGTAACCAAGATCTTGTCCCCGTCCCCGAGTCCAGCACGGTGGCTTCGCTCGTAGTCGGTGCGATGGTCTTTGGTCTGGTCGGCTACCGTATGAATCAGCGCCGCCGCGCCGCAGTGACTCCGGTTGTCGCCGCCTGATTTTTTCTACCAAAAGGAATTTTGAAAAGACCCGCGTAGCATGTGCTACGCGGGTCTTTTTTTGTCGCGACACGGGAGAAGGGGGTGATGGACAAGGGCGTTTTAAATGTAATAATATGATAGCCATTATTTTAACGAGATAGGGTGTGGCCTTGATATTATCTAGGGGGTTACCCCTATTTTTTATTGACCAAGCGGGATTGAGGGGGCAGTTTATGAGCAGTCCAAACACCGCCATGAAACGCACCACACTAGTAACTCTCTTTTTCGCGGCCCTGCTTGGGGTGTCCGCTCAGGCTCAGATCATCACCAACTACGGTCAGGGAACCTACGCAGCTGGTGCCGGCGACAACGGCCCGATCAGCTACGGCACATGGGATGGCTCATGGGATGGTCAGACGGGCCGGACGATCAACAACACTGGCTCCGTTGGCCGTTGGGCTGCGCAAACATTTATTGCGCCTACTTCGGGCAGTTCGACGCTATACGCTTATAATTTCCAGCTGAACTCGACCGTGAACGCATCCTTCACCACCTCGATCTACGAGTGGACCGGAACGACGACCGGGACTTTGGTCGCTGGAACGACGACTTCTTTTACCGCCAGCGGCACCTTTAATCCTTACGGTATGAACTTGGTCACCAACCCTGGGTTTGGTGTTACCCTTACCCCTGGTGCGACCTATGCCTTGGTTTTGAATCGCACGGACTTGGGCGTTTCCGGAACCGTGCAATTTGGTTATGACACCACGGGTGCCGATACGCCCGGTTCTGGGGAATACACGGGTGGCGGGGCCTTCAAGTCGACAACGGGTGTCGGTGCTTACACGGCGCTTGGTGGCAACGACATGGCTTTCTGGATCAGCTTCGACGCGGCCTCTCTCTCTCCCGTTCCCGAGCCCGCCGTCAACGGTGCCATCATCGGCGGCCTGTTTGTCGCCGGTCTGCTGACCTGGCGCCGCTACGGCCGCAAAGCGGCCGCCTGACGCGCTTCGTTCCAATACGTTTCAAGCAGTGATGCCTCGGGTGTGGCACCTCCATAAAGGAGATGCCACACCCGAGGTTTGTTTTTCTAACTCGTTGCAAGTTTCGCGAACCCCGTTTGATCTTACGCCATGTTGATGCAGTTTAAGCGGCGCAAACGTCACAAGCGGCGTTGGATGGTGATTTTGCTGGCGGCGGCGATCGCCTTGGTGGCATTTGCCGGCCCCGTGATCTGGCGGGACGGTCGCGGAGGATATGCGAAGTGGAAATGTGAACGCGCCCTGAGAAAGGCGCACGCGGCCTTTGAGGCAAAGGACATGCCTTCTCTCGCCTTGGCGCTGCAAGTGGCGGTCCGCGCGGATCGCGACAACCCCCAAGTTTGGAAAACCATCGCCGATATGACGGAGGCGATGGGGGCTCGCGAGGCCATCCAGCAGCGCATGCGGGTGGCTACCTTGATGCCGGGCAACGTGGAAGCCCAGCTGGCGCTGGCGATCACGGCCATGCGTTTTGGAGATATTTACACGGCGCGGGACGCCTTGAAGGCGGTGCCGCCCGATTTGCGCGACTCGATGTCCTACCGGCGGGCGGTCGCGCTTTTTGCCATGGTCGAGGGCAACGGGGGCACGGCCGAGGATGTGCTGGCCTCGGTGATGAAAGATGATTCCAGCGACGGTGTCCGGCTGGCCTATGCCACCGTGCGCATGTCGCATCCGAATCCGGCCATTGCCGCGAGCGCGCGTCAGGAACTGGCGGGCATGACGGAAAATTCCGCCACCGCGGCCTCCGCGTTGCGCGAGCTTTTGGGTGATGCGATCCTGCGGAAAGATCAGGTTGCCGCCCGCACATGGGCGGAGCGTCTGGTCAAGTTGCCGACGGCGCAGTTCAGGGACCATCTCGCGATGGCCGATCTGCTTTTGCTGCATGACCGCCGTCCGGTGGAGGAATTGCTCGGGCCTCTTTTGGAAAAGGCCAAGGCGAGCCCCAGCGACACGGCGGACTTGGTGCGCTGGTTGTTGGCGCAAGGGCAGGCGGTGCGCGCGCGCGCCATCGTGGACGGCCTGCCGGTCGACGTGAAGGATTCCTTCATCATGAAGGCGGTCCGCTTGGATCTGGCGACGGCTCAGGGAGACTGGGCGGGCGTGGGGGAGCTGCTTCGACAGGGGGCGCTCGGACCGGTGCCCGACGTGGCTTTGCGCATGGCGATGGAGTCGCGCAACGTGGGGGAGATAGAAGGCGAGGCCGCGCGTTTGAAACATTGGCAGAAGGCGGTCGAGCAGACGCGCACGAACATCTTTGGCCTGCGCATGCTTTACCGGCTTGCGTTCACCTGGCGCTGGGTGCCCGAGGTCGAGGCCACGTTGCTGGCGATAGCGGAAAGCTTCCCCGGGCAGACTTGGGCGCACGAGGCGCTCGTGAAGGGTTATACCTCGCAGCAAAACGGGACGGGATTGCTCAAGATTTTTGCCCTTTGGCACCGTCAGCAGGGCGGCGTCAATCGCCTGACCCACGACTGGGCGTTGATGGACATGCTGGTCAATCCCGTGGATACATGGAACCAACCCAAGGCCGCCGCCGAGCAACTCTACCTCAACGAATCCAGCAACGCCAACTACGCCACCACCTGCGCGCTGGGCTACACTCAGGCGGGGCGAAATACGGATGCCCTGGCCATCGTCGAAAAGCTGAAACCGGAGGAGCGTCGTGATTCGGTCCGCGCCCCCTATCTGGCCTTTATTTACGCCCAGGGCGGCCGGGCCAAGGAGGCGCGCGAGCAACTTGCGCTGCCTCATCCCAACCGTGCGCTGAAGGAGGAGGTTCGGCTTGCCGATCTCGCCAAGAAGCGAATCGAGCAGATCGAGCAGCAGGAGGAGGAGATCCGCCGTCTCACGGGCGCGACCGGGCCCGCGCCTGCCAAGGGAGCCGGGAAGCAGTGAACGGAGCAGGGGAACCACAGTCCTCTCAGGGCGACGTGCCGGCGTTTTATTATGCGGCCGTCGTCCTCCTTGCCCTTGTCGTCATCGGGCTGCCGTTTGCGTCGGCTTGGAACGAGTCCCCGGATTTGGGCCATGGGTGGGCCTTGCCCTGGTTGATCGGCTGGCTGCTGTGGGAGCGGCGCGGGGCGGTGGTTTTGCAGCAGACAGGGCGATTGCCCTGGTGGTGCTGGCCTGGTCTGGCCGCCCTGGGGGGAGGTTTGGTGTTCGTGCGGTTGCTGCTGGGGGCGTATCCGCTTTTGCCGACGGCGTTGTGGACCCTTGGGTTGATGTTTGTCGCCTTCGCGTTGAGCGCGACCGCGCTGCTGGGCGGCGCCAAGGCGGTGCGCGCGCTGGCCGTGCCGGTCGTGCTGGTGCTGGCCGGGCTGCCCTGGCCGAGCGCGGTGGAGAACGCCGTGGTCTTGCCGCTGCGCGAACTGCTCACCTCGATCACGGTCGAGGTTTTGAACATAGCCGGAGTGCCGTCGCTGGCGGACGGCGCGGTCATCCAAATCCCCGGCGGCACGGTGGGCGTGGACGAGGCGTGCGGCGGGATGCGTTCGTTGCAGGCCTCGATCATGATCGCCCTGTTTGTCGGAGAGGCGGCCTGGCTCCGCTGGGGGCGCCGTTTCGCGCTGCTGGGGCTCTCGGTGTTGACCGCAGTGGCGGGGAATCTTTTTCGCGTCGGACTGCTGACGTGCGCCGCCCATACGGGCGGGGAGGCCCGGTTGCATGCGTGGCATGACCCGGCGGGTTATCTGGCCCTGGTCTGTACCCTTGTCGTGATTGGAGGGCTGGGTTGGCGATGGGGGGGGCGGGCGGCGATCCTGGAACCGTCTTCAGGCGGCAACTGGGAAAAGGCCCCGCGTGTGAGCAGGGGCAAGCTGGCGTGGGCGGTGGCCGCGTTGATGATCGTGTCGGCGGTCGAGCTGTCCGTGCGGCACTGGTATGGCGTGAAAATCAAAATCATTGCCGCGCAGTCGGAGTGGCGGGTGGCGTGGCCGGTTCATGCGGACGGTTTTCGTGAGGACAAATTGGGGCCGGTCGGTCAGGACACCTTGAGGGCGGACGATTATGAGGCCGCCTCGTGGAAAACACCGGACGGAAGCCCGCGCTCCGCCTACTTCATCGAGTGGCGCACCGGGCAGAAGGCCCGCTTCATGCCGTCGATGCACAATCCCGAGATATGCCTGCCCATGATCGGCAGCCAGCTCGTCGGCCGGTTCGATGTGGCCCCTGTGCGCGTCGGCCGCTTCACGCTGCCGTTCTCCGGCTACGAGTTCCTGCGCGAGGGACGGCCCACGTATGTCTTTTCGATTTTATGGGACATGGACGAGGGGCGCGCGTTTGTGCCGCCGCCCGACATGAAGGGCTGGATGACGGCGCTTCGTTTCCGCTGGGCGGATGTGATGGCGCGCCGTGAGCGGGCGCGGGTGGATGTCTGCACGTATCAGGTGATCGGTGCGAACAGCCGGGAGGAGGCGGAGGAGAGATTCCGGCGGGAAGTGGAGGGCGGGTTTCTTAAGGAGATCACGCCGGGTCTGCTTCCGTCCGGCACGGTTCAACCGTAAACGCCGGGCGCCCTCGGCCGACTCCATCCGGGCTCTACGGGCGGCCGGCATGCGCCTGGATGGGATTTCCGCCGCGCGTAACGGGGCGGACCTGCCGCGCGGGGTGCAGCTCGACTTCTTCCAGCAGCAGCTTGCGCGTCGCCTCCTCCGAGATGCCGTGGGTGAAACGCAGGTTGAAGCGTTTGTGCAGGTATTGTTCGAAGCTCACCCATTTGCCCTCGTATTTCACACGGTTGGTCCAGGCGCAGACGGTGACGAGGTCCTCGAGTTCGCGCACGCGCAGGATGAGCAGGCGGGCGACGGTGAGCGCAAGCACGACGGCCAGGGAGATGAGCCCCAGGCTGACGAGTTGAAACTGGCGGGCGTGACGTGCCGCCAAGTCGGAGCGTGCGTTGAGCTCCGCCAGTTCGTTCTGCTCGAGCGCGTGGAGTTTTTCCCGCAGGGCGTTCATGGTCACCAGGCCTTCGCCGGTGCCGACGACGCTGAGGGAGGCGCCCACATTGAGGCGCCGCAGGCCGATGGTGCGGTCAATCTCCGCGAACTTTTGATCCACGAGGGCTTTGATCTCGGCGAGAGCGGAGGTCTGTGCGGCCGAATCGGCCAGGCTGGCGAGCAGGAGACCGATCTGCCGGTCGGCCCTGGCCTTGGCGTCGGCATAGGGGGCCAGGTATTTGTCCAGGCCGGTGAGGATGTAGCCGCGCTGCCCGGTCTCTGCATCAAGCAGCGTGGAGAGGAGCTGGTTGATCTGCAGCAGGGTGGTCTGCGCATGGCCCACGCGAGTTCCGGCGACTTTGATTCCGTGGGTGGAGACGGCGGACAGCAGGACCGTGCCGACAATGAGGGCAAAGCCGGTCACCAAGACGCTGATCACGGCCGGACGTGAGAGCAGCAGGGGGCGTGAATTTTTCATGGAAGGAGCGACACTGGGGTTCGGGCGTGTTGAAAACATACTCACATGGACAGCGGAGGGGGCGGTTAGTCCGGAAATCGGAGGTTTTTAAGGAATAATTTACTGGGTCCGAGGCTCCCATAAATTATGTTCAAACCTCTTTTGCCTCTTATCTTTTGTGTGACTACGGTCTTACCCATGAATGCAACGGAAACGAAAACGGAGTCTTTGGTTCTGGGCGGGGGGTGTTTTTGGTGCACGGAGGCCGCATATGAATTGCTGCCCGGCGTGAAAGCCGTGGTGAGCGGCTACTCCGGGGGCGCGGTGGACAACCCGACTTACGAGGAAGTGTGTTCGGGCGACACCGGCCATGCGGAGGTGGTGCGGGTCGATTTCGACCCGGCGGTGGTGTCGCTGGAGACGTTGCTGGATTTTTTCTGGAAGATCCACGATCCGACCACGCTGAACCGGCAGGGTGCGGACGCGGGCACGCAGTATCGCTCGGCGATTTTTTATACGGACGACGCTCAGAAGAAGGCCGCCGAGGCGTCGCTGGCGCGGGCGAATCCGGGTTGGGGAGGGAAGATCGTCACGCAGATCGCACCGCTCGGAAAGTTTTACGAGGCGGAGGCGTATCATCAGGATTACTTCCGAAACAATCCGCATGCGGGCTACTGCCATGCGGTCATTCGCCCAAAGATAAACAAGCTGGTGCAGGCGTTGGCCGCGCATTGAGCGGGGTGAGATTGGGGTAGGGCGGGACCGCTGGGACCGCCGCGATTGGTTGGTCAACGTGGGAGCGAGCTTGCTCGCGAGGATCGAACATCGCGAGCAAGCTCGCTCCCACTCAAAACCGGACGGCCCAGCGGTCCGTCCCTACCATTCAAACCGTCCCCCCGCTTTACATCCCGCGGCTTTGGGTAACTCTGTGGGCATGCCTGAATCGACGCCCGTAAATCCTGAAAATTCCGGTCTGGAGGTAACCTCGTCGTTTGTGCGCAGGCGCAACGTGCTGGTGGCGAAGGCGGACTTTTCACAGCTCTATGTTGATTACTACCTGCACCTCTCCGACCAGCGGCTGAAGGTGGAGCCGGAGCATGACGCGTTGTTCAAGCGGGCGCTGGCGGCGTTTGTCCTGCACTCGGCGTCGCGTCCGCACAACGAGCTGACGGCGTGGACGATCAATTTTCAAAACCCGCTGGTGAACGTGTTTCTCACCGGGGACAACGCCGACGGCTCGGTGGCGGGCCGGGTGTTTGCGGAGAACGTGAAGGAGATGCCGACCAATCTGTTTTTCACCGATGTGGTGCGAGGCACGCAGCCCAAGCGGCGCAGTTCGGTGGAGTTCACCGGCGGAGATCCGATGGCGTCGGTCGAGGCCTACTACCGGCAGAGCGAGCAGCGGCCGGCGCGGTATTTTCAGACGGGCGAGGAGGAGTTTGCCCTCGTGGCGGCGCATCCCGACTACGACGAGGGATGGTTCGAGGCGCTGACGGTCGAGCAGGTGAAGGCGTTTGATGCGACCGAGGAGCTGGGGCTGTTGGAGAAGCGCATCCACCGCTGGCATTGCGGGTGCAATCAGGCGCGCATGCTGCAGGTGCTCGCCCCGGTATTTAAGCAGGATGCGGACGGACTATTCGGTGAAGACGAGAAGATCGAAATCCGGTGTCCGCGTTGCGCGGCGCGGTATGCGATCACGCGCGAGGCGATGGAGGCGTTTGTCGCGAAGGGCTAACGGGGTACGGTGATGGACTCTGATTATCTGGATCGTTTTGGCGGGGTGAGCCGGTTGCTCGGCGTGGCGGCGTTGGAGCGTCTGCGGCTCGCGCATGTCGCGGTGGTGGGCGTGGGCGGGGTCGGCTCGTGGACGGTGGAGGCGCTTGCGCGGAGCGGGGTGGGGGCGCTGACGCTCATCGATCTCGACGACGTGTGCGTGACCAACGTGAACCGCCAGCTTCCGGCGCTCGACGGGCAGATCGGGCGTCCGAAGATCGAGGTGCTGGCCGAGCGAGTGAAGTTGATCAATCCGGCGTGCCGGGTGACGACGGTGCATGCGTTTTCGACGGAGGGGACGGTGAAGGAACTGCTCGCGCCGGGCTTCGACTGCGTGGTCGATGCGATCGATCGCATGAGCAACAAGGTTCACCTGATCGGCGAGGCGGTGCGGCGCGGCATGGGCTGCGTGACGGTGGGCTCGGCGGGTGGAAAGCGCGACACGACGAAGATTCGTATCGGTGACCTCGGGGAGGCGTTCAGCGACGAGCTTTTGCGGCAGGTGAGAAAAAAACTGCGGCGCGACTATGCGTTTGAGCACGGCGAGGACGTGATCTTTGGCGTGCGTTGCGTGTGGTCGATCGAGGCGCCGATTTATCCGCGGGCGGACGGGACGTGTTCCAACGAGCGGGAGCCGGGCGACAACCTGCGGATCGACTGCGCGACGGGTTTCGGGTCGGCGGTGTGGATCACGGGAGCGTTCGGACTGGCGGCGGCGCAGGAGGTGGTGGGGGTGTTGCTGGCGCGCGAAGGTCAGGCGGACAACAGCTTAAAGAGCGGTTCGTTGATGTAGAAGTTGGTGCGGCCCAGCTTGAGTTTGCGCACGAATCCGGCGTCACAGAGATCGGTCAGGTATTTGGTGGCGGTTGGGCGAGATACGCCGAGGTCACGCTCGATAAAGTCGATCTTGGTATAAGGGTGACGGAAGAGATTGTTGATTAGATCCTGGCTGTAGAGGCGAGGCAGTTCGGAGCGCATGCGTTGCTTGGTGGCTTGCATGAGCTCACGAATCGCATGCACCTGCGAAATGGTCTGCCGGGAAGTCTCTTCTACGGCGCGCAGGATGTAGAGAACCCATGCCTCCCAGTTACCGGTGTCGCGCACGGTTTGGAGATGGTGATAATAATCGGCTTTGTGGCGCACGATGTAGCGGCTGAGGTAGAGAACCGGCAGGTCGAGCATCCCGTGGAGCACGAGGTGCAACAGGTTGAGAATACGTCCGGTGCGGCCGTTGCCGTCGTAGAAAGGGTGGATGCTTTCGAACTGATGATGGAGCACGGCCATGCGCACCAGCGGATCGGGTGCGCCCGACTCGTCACCGAGGTGGAAGTAATCGAGGAAGTTGCCCATCAACCGCGTGATTTCTTCCGGGTCTTGCGGCGGGGTATAAATGACTGCGCCCGTCTCCTGGTTTTTCAGGACGGTGCCCGGAAGCGTGCGCAGGCCGATGCGGCTTTCCAGAAGCGTGCCCTGAATCGCGAGCACATCGTCGAGGCGCAGGAAACGTTGCTCGCGCACGCGGGCGAAGCCGAGTTTGAGGGCGGAGGCGTAGCTATGGACTTCCTTGGTGGCCAACGAGGGAAACTGAGCGGTCGTGGCATCGCCCTGAAATAGTTCATCCTCCGTGGTAACAATGTTTTCGATTTCGGAGGAATCCTTGGCCTCTTGGAGCGCGAGGGTGTCGATGAGGATGGACTCGTTGGGAATGGTGCCGGCGGCACCCTTGAGTTCTGCGAGTTGTCGATGGGCGCGGACGAGCTGGCGCAACACTGCCGGAGTTTCCAAAACCACCGTTGAAGGCAGGGGAAGGGACGTAAGAGTGGTGGCCATGTGTCAAGGAAACGCCTGTTTTCTTAACACGTCAGATAAACGTGTAAAGAAAAAGGCCAATTTCTATACATGTTCAAACGACATGTTTAAATTTAGGCATTTTTTAGACACGTCCGCCGGATGTGTTGAGTGCGTGGACAGGTTGTCGGCGAAGACTGGGGAGGGGCAATCGTGCGGTGGCGTGGGAGTGATTAAGGACCGAAGAGGTGGTGGAAGTTGGTGTCTACTTGGGCGGTGAGTTCGGGGAGGGGGATGCCTAGGAGGGACGCGAGGCCGGCGTAGGCGGACTCGATGTTGCCGGGGTGGTTCACGGATGAACCGTCGGGGGCGGGAGGGAGTTTGTGGGTGCGCCAGAGCTGCGGGGGGATCATCGCGGGGGCGTCGGTTTCGACGAGGAGGCGGTCGAGGGGGACGGCTTTGAAGGCGGCTTGGTGTTTGGAGTGCTTAGGGTCGAGGAAGGCACCGTTGAAGGAGAAATAGGCACCGCGTTTGGCGAAGGAGGAAACGAGTTCGACGGGGCCTCCGTAGGCGTGGAGGAGGAAGCCGCGTTCGGGGACGTTTACGCGGGCGATGATTTCGGAGAGGGCGCCCCAGGCTTGGAGGCAGTGGATCGTGACGGGGCGGTTTTCGGTGCAGGCGAGGGCGAGTTGCTTGAGGAAGACTTCGCCTTGTTCGGGAAGCGGGGCGCGGCGCTGGCCGGCGAGGCGAGGGTCGTCGGGGCGGGCGCTGTCGAGAATCCAGCGGTCGATGCCGATCTCGCCGACGGCGGCGTGCGGATTGGCGTCGAGGTGGGTTTTGAGGGTGTTAAACCAGTCGGGGGAACGGTCGCCGGCATCCCAAGGGTGGAGTCCGTAGCTGGGGCGGACAAAGGGGTAGCGTTGGGCGAGGGTGGTGACGCGGGGCCAGTCGGCTTCGCAGGTGCCGTTGACGACCATGAAGCCGAAGCGGGTCGGGTCCCAGGACGCGGCGATGCGGTCGAGGTGCGGGGCGAGCGTGTCGTCCTGGAGGTGGTTGTGGGCGTCGTGGAGCATCTGGCGGGCGGGCGGAAGGCGGAGGACGGAGCGACGGAGGGGCGGATCGGAGGGAGAAAGAGAAAGATTAAGAGGGAAGAGAAAGAGGGAACGACGGAATCGGAAGTAGGAGGACGGAATTCGGAGTTTTTAACCACTCATGGAATCGCCCAATGGGGCGATTCTCTGGGAGCGGTTTCGGCCAATGGCCTTCACTGGGAAGCGGAGGCGCGGCTGATGCCGCGGGGGATATCCACTCGCTGGCGCTCGCGGCTACGGGGGAGTTACTAGGCGAGGGACTTGATGCGGGCGCGGACGGCGGCGAGGCCGTTTTGGCGGGTGGGGGTCAGGTCTTGGAGGAGGCCGAGCTCGGCGAGAATGACCGGTTCGGTGGCGATCACTTCGAAGGGAGGGGCGTGGTCGTAGAGTTCGACGAGGAGGCCGACGAGGCCTTTGACGAGCGGGGACTCGGCGTCGTAGCGGAGATGGAGGCGTCCGTCTGTGATCGTGCCGAGAAGCCAGACGGAGGAGACGCAGCCGGGGACGCGGTGGGCGTCGGTCTTTTCGTCGGCGGGGAGCGGGGGGCGGCGGCGGGCGTGGGCGACGACGGCGGCGAGGCGTTCCTGGCGGTCTTCGATGATGGCGAAGTCTTCGATGAGCTGGGTTTGTTTTTCGGCGACGGTCACGCGGTCAACGTAGGCTCACCTGGGCGGGCGTCAAAGCTCGACGTCGCGGCAGCGGACTTGGAGTTGGTCGACGATAAGCTCGATGAGCTGGGGCTCGATGACGTTGCCTTTGGTGTGGCGCATGAGGGCGGCGATTTGCCGAGGGTTGTGCACATCGACCTCGCGCGAAACGGTGGTGTTGACCCACCAACCGGGGAAGGTGAGGACGGGCGTGACGGTCACGCGCTTGCCGGTGATCTGGTAGATCCAGTCGGAGAGCCAGTCGGCCTTGAGGCGGGCGGTGCCGAGGCCTTGTCCGTCCTGTCCCCACGGGTGGACGATCTGGGTGCCGTCGAAGAGGATTTCGTTGGGCTTGCGGCCGGCGATGGCGCGGCGTTTTCCGAAGGTGCGGGTTTCGATGGCAAGGATGCCGGCAGGGCCGACGACGACGTGATGGAGGTTGTGCGAGGGGTCGTGGTCTTTGGTGGGGACGTCGTGAAAGATGTGGTGACCGGCGACGATGAGCGGGCTGAGGTTCTCCGCGACGATGCGTTCGCCAATGAGTGAGCGGCGGGCGGAGCGGCGTTCGGTGAGCGTGCGTTGAAGTCCCCAGCCGGCGGCGCCGAGCGTGGCGATGAAGCCACCGATGGTGAAGACCAGGATCAGGGCGGGGTGGTCGTTTCCGTAATGGCTGTCGGCGATGGCCAGACCGCCGAGGAGCAGGGTCAGGGGAACCAGAGTGCCGCCGAGGAGGAGAAGCAGGGTGCGTTTTTCGAGGCATTCGAGGCGCCGTCGGAGGCGTTCACCGGCCTCTCGCATCAATTTTTCGCGGACGGGCGGGTGGTCTTGGCGGCATTGGAGGTGCCAGTGCAACAAGATGCCGACGGACACCAGGCAGGTCAAAAACAGACCCGACAGGGAAAGGATGACCGTGAGGGAGTTCATGCCCTGCACGTTTCGTCCGCGAGCCTGCCATGCGCAAGCGCGCCGGATGCGTAAGGGTCTTTTTGGCGAAAACTTTACCGCAGGTTGACGCGGTTTTTACCGGGCGGGCCCAGGCATCAAAATTCCACGTCGCGGCAGCGGGCTTCGAGCTGGCGGGCGACGAGATCGATCTGGTCGGCGGTCATCACGGGCGCGCCGTGCAGGGCGACGGCGGCGGGGATTTGTTTGGGGTTGAGCACGGTGACGGCGCCGCGGGCGCGGGTGATGACCATCCAGCCGGGGAAAGTGAGGATGGGCTGCACCGGAATGTTGTCGCCGAGGAGCTGGCCGAGCCATGTCTGGAGCCAGCGGGCCTGGCGTAGGGCCTGGTCGAGGCCGTGGCGGTCTTCACCCCACGGATAGGCGAGAACCTGGCCGTCGTAGATGATTTCGTGTTCGGCGAAGCCGGCGCGGGCGCGGCCTTTGCGGCGGGTTTTGGTTTCGATGGCGAAGACGCCGGACGGGCCGATGATGACGTGGTCGATGTTGAAGGGGGATTTGTCGTCGCCGGCGGGGACGTCGTGGAAGACGCGGAAGCCGTCGGCCTTCAAGGGATCGAGGGCTTCGCCGACGATGCGTTCGCCGAAGTAGCCGAGGTTGACGTTGCGCCACGTATCAATGCCGGCGATGAGGCGGCGGGTGACGAAGATGAGGCTGGCGATCAGTCCGAGAAGGGCGGCGACGAAGGCGGTGAGTTGGGCGTAACCGGAAAGGTGCACCGCGACCCAGACCAAGGCCGCGCTGACCAGAGGAGGAATGGCGAAGGCGATCAGGAATTCGAAGGTGCTTCTTTCGTCGAGGGCGATGAGTTTTCGGCGCAGGCTTTCGCCGGAGCCGCGCAGGAGCCTGGCGTTCTCGGGGAACGGGGCGCGGTCTTTGCGTCCGCGCCTGCGCCAGAGCGCACCGCCGAAAAAGAGGGCGAGGAAAACGGCGCCGTAGACGAAAAGGAAAACCAAGGAGCTGGGCATCGGCGCACGCTGCCCGCAGGAAAGTTACGAGGCAAACGCTTTGAACAGACCCAAGGTCCGCTCAATTATAGAAGACCGCTTCGTTAGTCTGGAAAAGGGCGTGGGCGAGGCGGGCCCAGGCGTCGAGCGGGCCCTCGTTTTTGGCGCCGCCGACGGGGCCGGTTTCGGCGAAGCGGCGGAGAGGGTTGCGCTGGTCGCGGAGCGAAGGGGTGGGCGCGGCCATGCGCAGGGGGACGTCGGTGGTGGCCGGCGTGGATTTCACGTAGTTCGTGGCCAGCATGATTTCGCGCAGGGTGGGCGGGCGCTGCAGGATGGCGTAGTAGAGAGAGAGAACGCGGTCTTCGGTGCGGGTGAGCTTGGTGAACTCGGGGCGCTGGGTGAGCTTGCGGGCGGTCTCGATGATGAGCGGGTTGTTCATGAAGAACAGGGCCTGCTGCGGAACGGTGGTCTCGTAACGGCGTCCGCTGGGGACATCGGGGTTCGGGAAATCGAACTGGGTGAAAAGCTCGGGCGGATTGCGGCGGTCGATGAACGTGTAGAGCGCGCGGCGGGTGGCGAAACCCTCGCTGCTCAGGCGGACGGACTTGCCGCCGACGGTGGGGTCGAGGGTGCCGGCGATGGCGAGGATGGCGTCGTGCATTTCCTCCAGGTTGAGGCGGCGGATGTTGTAGCGCCAAAGCATCCGGTTGTAGGGGTCTTTGACGGCGTAGGCGGGGTTCTGCGAGTCGCCCTGCTGGTAGGTGGCGCTGAGGACGATGAGGCGGTGGAGTTTTTTGATGGACCAGCCGTCCTGCACGAAGCGGGCGGCGAGGTAGTCGAGGGCGGCCTGATGGCTGGGAGGGGCGGACTGGTTGCCGAGGTCGTCGGGGGTGGGGACGATGCCTTCGCCGAAATGTTGCTGCCAGACGCGGTTGACGAGGACGCGGGCGGTGAGGGGATTCGTCGGGCTGGCAATGTCGCGGGCGAGTTGGAGGCGGCCGCTGCCGTCGGTGTAGGCGGGGCGGTTGGCGGGATCAGGGGAGAGAATTTCGAGGAAGCGGCGGGGAACGACTTCGCCCTTGTTCTGGGCTTCGCCGCGGATGAGAACGGGAAAGTTGCGGGGGTTGCGGCTGTCGGTGAGGACTTCGGCGCGGGGAGGGGCGCCGGCGTGGTTGGCTTCGAGGTCGCCGATCTCGGACTGGAGCACGACCTGTTTGCGCAGGAGTTCGCGGCGTTTGTTGGGGTCCGTGTCGCCACCATCGCGGCGGAGGGCTTGGAATTCTTCGCGGAGGGCGACTTCTTTGGCGGCGAGGTCGTCGGACTTGGTGACGTAGTCGCGATAGTCGGCGGTGTCGGCAACAGGCTGCAGCGTGGGCAGGTCGGCGATGCGCTGGGGCTGGGTGCTGCTGGCGAAGATGCCGTAGAGGGAATAGTAGTCCTTGGTCGGGACGGGATCGAATTTGTGGTCGTGGCAGCGGGCGCAGGAAACGGTGAGGCCGAGAAACGCCTTGGTCGTCACGTCGATGCGGTCGTTGATGACGTCGTTGGGATTGCCATCGAACTGGTTGCCGAGGGTGAGAAAGCCCATGGCGGCGAGGATGTGGCGGTCGCCGGGGGATTTTTCCTCGGGGAGGGTTTTGCGGCCGAGGGATTGGAGAACGAGGGAGTCGGCGGCGAGCTGCTCTGTGATGAAGGTGGTGTAGGGTTTGTCGGTGTTGAAGGCGTCGATGACGTAGTCGCGGTAGGTCCAGGCGCCGGGGTAGCGGGGATCTTCGCGACGTTTGACCTGGCCCTTGGTGTCGGAGAAGCGGGCGAGGTCGAGCCAGGCGCGGGCGGAGTGTTCGCTGTAGTGGGGCGAGGCGAGGAGGCGGTCGACGACCTTGGCGTAGGCGTCGGGCGTGGTGTCGCTGAGGAAGGCCTGGATTTCCGCCTCGGTGGGAGGGAGTCCGGTGAGATCGTAGGTGACGCGGCGCAGGAGCGTGCGGCGGTCGGTCGCGGGACTCGGCTGCATGCCGGCGGCTTCGAGGTCGGCGAGGATGAAGTTGTCAACGGGTGTGCGGCACCAGTTGGGATGCTGGGTGACGGGCACGGCGGGTTGGACGACGGGCTTGAAGGACCAGTGGTCTTTGTCCGGGGCGTAGGCGTGGCCGGTGGCGACGGGTGCGGAGGTGGGAGCGGCGGGAGCGGTGTTGCGGGGATCGGGGGCGCCGCGGCGGATCCACTCGACGAAGTCGGCGACGATGTCGTCGGAGAGCTTGTTGCCCTTGGGGGGCATGCGGAGGTCGGGATTGCCGTAGCGGATGGCCTCGATGAGGAGGCTGCTGTCGGGTTTGCCGGGGACGAGGGCGGCGCCGCTGTCGCCGCCTTCAAGGGTGGCGGCGCGGGAGTCGAGGCGGAGGCCGGCGCGGATTTTTTCGGCTTGGTTGCTGTGGCAACGATAACACTGGTCGGCGAGGACGGGGCGGATCTTGGTTTCGAAAAACGCGAGGTCGGCGGAGGAGATGGGAGCGGGCGGCTGAGTCGGAGTCGGGTCGCTCACGCTCCCCGCTACGAGGAGGGAGGAGGAGGCCGTGAGGAGGAAGGAGGCGAACGCGAGGGAGTGGAGGGTTCGGCGCATGCGCGGGGTGGGGCGACGGAGGGAGAAAGAGAAAGATTAGGGAGCCTCTGAAAAACGATCCGTTATTGCCGTGCGATGAGCACGACGGGTTTTTGAGCGGGAGAGAAACGGAAAAACCGGCAGGGAATCGTCATTTTT
>JBAZSJ010000069.1:0-21519 GCA_041662485.1 Opitutaceae bacterium
TCCGCTCGCGTCCGCTTCGTCAGGCATCCCAGCGATAGAAAGGTGGTTTGGTGGCTCATTTATATCATTACACCTTGCTGTAAAATATGTTCCGATTTTGCTCTGAGTTTTTCAGAGGTTCCTTAAGAGAAAGAGGAAAGAATTGTTCAGGCGAGGATCGGGCGGACGACTTCGCCGGCGTTGTCGGTGAGGCGGAAATCGCGGCCGTTGAAACGGTAGGTGAGCTTCGTGTGGTCGAAGCCGAGGCGGTTGAGGATCGTCGCGTGCAGGTCGTGGACGTGGACCTTGTCGGTGATGGCTTCTCCGCCGAGTTCGTCGGTCGCACCGTGGACGATGCCGCCCTTGATGCCGCCGCCGGCCATGACGGTGGTGAAGGCCTTGGCGTTGTGATCGCGACCGGGATTGTCGTAGCCGTTGCGATCCTTGGTGGGCTTGCGGCCGAATTCGCCGCCCCAGATGACGAGCGTGCTGTCGAGGAGGCCGCGTTGTTTGAGGTCGGAGAGGAGCGCGGCGAGGGGCTGGTCGATTTCGGCGGCCTTGGTGGTGAGCTTTTCCTGGAGGTCCTGGTGGTGATCCCAGCCGTCGTGCCAGACTTGGATGACGCGGACGCCGCGTTCGACGAGACGGCGGGCGATGAGGAGCTGGCGACCGGTGTTGGTGTTGCCGTAGGCGGTGCGGGTGGCGTCGTTTTCCTTGCGGATGTCGAAGGCGTCGGTCGCCTCGGTCTGCATGCGGAAGGCGGTCTCGTAGGACTGGAGGCGCGTCTCGAGGGCGGCCTCGCGCTGGACGTTGTAGGAGTGGAGGGTGTTGAGCTGGTTGACGAAATCGAGCTGGCGGCGCTGCTCCGAGGCGGGGAGGTAGGAGTTGCGGATGTTTTGGATCATCTGGTCCACGGTGGCGGCCGAAGTGTTGACGCCGGAGCCTTGGAAAACGCCCGGAAGGAAGGCAGCCTGGTAGTTGGCGGCGCCGCCGATGGGGAGTCCGCCGGTGCGGAGCGAGATGAAGCCGGGGAGGTTTTGGTTTTCGGTGCCGAGGCCGTAGACGATCCAGGAGCCGAGGCTGGGCTTGGAGATGCGGAGGGCGCCGGTATTCATGAACACGGTGGCGATGTCGTGCGCGGGGATGTCGGTCCACATCGAGCGGATGACGGCGAGGTTGTCGGCGTGCTGGGCGGTCTTGGCGAAGACATCGCTGATCTCGATGCCGGCGCGGCCGTATTTTTTGAAGGCGAAGGGCGAGCCCATCGCGACGCCGCCGCCGGGGAGCGTCTTGTTGTTCATCGCGCTGAGGGCGGGCTTGGGGTCCCACGTGTCGATATGGGAAGGGGCGCCCTGGGCGAAGATGTGGATGACGGCCTTGGCCTTGCCGGGGAAGTGCGGGGCGTGCGGGAGGAGGAGATTGCCACCGGTGCCGGGCGTGGCGGCGGGACCGGCGAAGGCGGACAGCGGATCAATGACGGAGGCAAGGCTGAGAGCGCCGAGGCCCATGCCGACGCGGCTCAGAAACTGGCGGCGGGTGAGGAAATAATCCTCGGGATTCGTGGAGATGCCGCAACAGGGTTGGTCGGGGTGATGGTGGTCGTGGGGCATGATAAGCGGGGCTGTGCCAGACTATGACGCGGGCTGATGGACGAGGTTTCAGGATCTCCGCAAGTCACCTAAAAAGCCGAAAAAATCAGGCGGCCAAAGCGGGCATGGGGCAGTCGAGGGCGGAGGCGAAGGCCCGCAGGAGCTCGACTTCGCTTACGCGCACCGCGCCGTCGGAGGTGATGACGTGCGCGCCGGCGGTGAGCAGGCGCTGCTTGATGGGCAGGGAGCCTTGCGAGAGACGGTCGAGCGCGGCATCGAGGCGTTCGAAACTGCACTCGGCAGGCGAGAGCAGGGCGAGGCGGCCTTCGAGGAGGCGGAGTTGGTTGGCCCCGGAGGCGAAGGCTTGGGCGGCGCCCGTCTCGTCGTCGGCGGCCGAGCGGGCCAGGCAGGACAGCACGAGCGCGAGTTCGCGTTCCACGGCTTGGAAGGAGTAAATCTCGTTGCCGGGTGCGTGCGGGGCTTTGCCGAGGGCGAGGTGGTGGGAGAGGACTTTTTGGAGGGCGAACTCGAAGGTGGTGACACGGCCATCCGCGTGGACCAGTTCGTCGAGGGTCTCGAGCAGTCGTGAAAGATCGGCGGCGGGCAGGTCGTGCAAGGAGGGGAGAGAGAGCAAGACGAGCGGTAGGCGGGCTTCGGGGCGGAGGGCGCGCAGCGAGGAGTCGAGCGCGGTGACATTGGCGGCGAGGGATGCGCCGCCGTGTTGGGTGATGAGGGCTTGCTGACGTGCGCGCGGTTCGGCGGCGGTGTCGAGCAGCAAGCCGCAGATGAGCGCGCTGGCAGAGGCGGGAGTGCGGACGGACTCGCGCAAGACGGCGGGCGCGGCGTCGAGGAGCGTCTGGGCGTTGGCGACGTTTTCCGGCGTGAGCGTGCCGACCGAGGTGATGATGGCGTGGGCGTTGCGAGGAGGGACGGACTTTGAGGCGGGAGCGAAGCCGGCGAGGGGAGCCGACACATCGTCGGTGGCTTGGGACCAGGATTCGCGGGAGACATCCACGACTTCAGGAGGGTTGAAATACTGGCCGTCGAAGGACGCATCGATGGCGCGGATGCGCTCGGGCAGTGGCGGGTGCGTGGCCCAGAGACCGCCGAAGTTGGAGCGGAAACCCTGCGCGAAAAAGAAGTGGCCGATCTGCGCGCTTTTCGTGGATTGCAGGCTGGAGCCGAGGGCGAAGCCGCCAATTTTTTTGAGGGCGCCGGTGATGCCGCCGGGGTTGCGGGTGAACTGGACGGCGGAGGCGTCGGCGAGGAACTCGCGCTGGCGGGAGACGGCGGCCTGAATGAGGCGGCCGAAGAAATAGCCGGCGTAACCGATCAGCAGCAGAGCGACGCCCGCGCCGAGGACGACGATGACGGCGCCGCCGCCGTTCTTGTTGTTGCCGGAGCGAACACGCGTGTGACGCATGCTGTAAAGAATGCCGCGCCCGATCAGGCCGATCACGAGGATGCCGAAGACGAGGGCGGTGATACGGAGGTTGAGCCGCATGTCGCCGTTGAGGATGTGGCTGAACTCGTGGGCGATGACGCCCTGCAACTCGTCTCGGGTGAGTTTTTGCAACGTGCCGTCGGTCACGGCGACGACGGCGTCGCTCGTGGTGAGGCCGGCGGCGAAGGCGTTGATGCCTTCTTCGTCGGGCAGGACGTAGACGGAGGGCATGGGCACGCCCGAGGCGATGGCCATTTCCTCGACGACGTTGAGGAGCTGGCGTTCCTTGAGGTTGGTCGTGTGCGGATCGACGCGGCGACCTCCGACCATCTCGGCCACGGCGCGTCCGCCGTCGCGGAGCTGCAGCCACTTGAAGAGCGAGGCGAGGCCGACAAGGATCAGCGTGGCGAACGTGACAACGGTGAGGACCTGAAAATCCCACCACGGCTGTCCGCGAGTCGTGTAGGACAAGCCGGCGATCGCGGCGACATAGCTGGCCGCGATGACGCCGAGCACGGCCAGCGAAAACAGCACGACGAGCCGGCTGGTGCGCTGTTTGGCGCGGGCCTGGGCCTCGAAGAAATCCATGGGCTAGTTTCCTGCCGATGGAGGCGGGGCGGACTGAAAGGGCGAGGTCACGCGCAACCGTTCACGGCGGGGAATGAAATAGTAGAGGACGGCGCCGAGCCAGTGGGTGAAGATAAGGATGAGTATCCACGCGGTCTTGTCGCCCGATTCCATGGGGGCGTTGGCGCAGTCCACGAGCATCCACACCCAGAAAATGAACAGCAGCAGGCCGACCACCGCGAAGAAGGCGATCAGCGCGAACAGGCCCAGAGCCATGCCGCCGAAAGCCTGGGTGACATCCACGGAGGTGTTCATGGTGCGCGACGGAGGCTTAGGTGAACGACACCTTGGGCGCGTTGCGCTCGGCGGGGTCTTCGATCTTGAAGAGCTCGGCGGGGAGGAAGCCGAACATGCCGGCGAAAATCACGTTGGGGAACACTTCGCGGGTCGTGTTGTAGGTCATGACGCTGTCGTTGTAGGCCTGACGGGCGAAGGAGACCTTGTTCTCGGTGGAGGTGAGTTCCTCGGTGAGCTGCATCATGTTTTGGTTGGCCTTGAGGTCGGGGTATTGCTCGGAGACGACCATGAGGCGGGAGAGCGCGCCGCCCAGGCCCGCCTCGGCGGTGAGGAGGCCCTTCATGGCGTTGGCGTCGGCGGGATTGGCGGCGGCGGTCTGCGCGGCGGCGGCGGCGATGTTGCGGGCCTTGATGACGGCTTCGAGCGTGGAGCTCTCGTGCTTCATGTAACCCTTGGCGGTCTCGACGAGGTTGGGGATGAGATCGTAGCGGCGCTTGAGCTGCACGTCGATCTGGGCGAAGGCGTTTTTGAAGCGGTTGCGCAGGGCGACGAGGGTGTTGTAGATGCCGGTGATCCAGAGGCCGAGGACGACCACGATGACAAACAGAACGCCAAGGATGATGAGGGTTGGGATCATGTTGATTGAAGGGGACGTGAGACCGCCTATTTTGCGCGATGTGCCATCGGGTGCGAGACGGAACTTGTTACAACGCGGTTGATTGTTTCCGGTCCTCACCGCATGGTGTCGGAACGCATGTCGTTCCGAACCCTGCTTGTCTTCTTGCTGCTTGTTGGCGTGCCGGCGGCGCGCGCCGCCGAACCCCAGGCCGAGGTCGCTCCGTTTGTCACGGCGGCGGTCGCGCCGGGCGAGGGCTTGCGGACGTTTGTGGCCGCCCGCCGGGCCATGGAGGTTGGATTCCCCGGAATCGCCGCCGCGCTTTACGCGCGTCTGCTGGACGCCCCGCAGGCGGTCGGGGGGGACCGCAACGCGCTCGTGCTCGATCTGGTTTCGGTGTTGCTTGACGACGGACGGACGCCCGAGGCGGCCCAGGTGTTGCAGCGTTATTTTGGACTGCCCAACGCGGGCTACCATGTGCGCGCGGGACTGATCGCGGTGCGTAACAAAAAGCTGGATGCGGCCCGCACGGAGATCTCGTCGACCAGGGTGGACGATCTCGCGGCGGGGGACCGCGGTTGGTTTTATTTTTTGCAGGGGCAGGTGGCGGACGCGGCCGGGGATTTCACCAGGGCGCGAGACGCCTATCAGCAGGCGTCCTCGGTGGCGGCGTCGGATTTTCAGCGGGCGCATTTCGTGCTCGCGCGCGAGCAGGCGCGGCTGAACCTCGGCGAGGTGACCGACGCGCAGGTGGCGGCGCTCCGCCAGAATGCGGATCGCTACCAGGGGCGCAGCGTGGGCTATGCCTACGCGCGCCAATATGCGGCGGGTCTGGCGGCCATCGGGCGGACGGAAGAGGCGGTCGGTTATCTCAACGTGCAACTCGGCGCACTGCCGGCGGGAGAGCGGGTGGCGGGGGATGATTTCCGACTGCTGCTCGGGCTGGTGGACGGCGCGCGAAACCAGGCGGGGCGGAAGGCGCTGGAGGAATTGCTGGCGGGCGCGGTCGATCCGGATTTGCAGAGGGTGGCGTTGCAGCTTTTGGCGCGGAGCGCGGCCGAGAGCGGGGCGGTCGGCGGGTTCTTGAAAACGTTGGAAAGATTGAGCGGACTGACGCCGCCGCCTCCCATTCTGGAGGATATCCTGCTCGTGCGCGCGCAGCTGGCGCTGACGGATAAAATACCCGTGGACCCCGACGCCCGGAAGCAGCACTACGCGCAGGTCGAGTCCGCCGCGAAGGAATTGCTGGCGAAGTATCCGGGATCTCCCCTTAAACCGGCCGCGCTGGGGGTGCTGGCCAGTTCCGCCTGGGAACAACAATTCTACCGGGCTTCGGCCGACTACGCCCAACAGGCAAAAGCACTGCTGCCGCCCGGGGATTTGAGGGCTTCGCTTGGCGTATTGGTGGCGGAGGCTTATTTTTGGGCGAAGGATTTTCGCAGTGCGGACGATGCCTACGCGGAGGCGCTCAAGGATATCCCGAGCGGCATATCCCCGGGACTATTGATGGCGCAGCGCGTGAGGGCCGAGATCGAGGGCGGACAGTTCGACGAGGCGCAGGCGTTGCTGGACGCATTTGAACGCGATCCGCGTTTCGATGTGATCAACCGCTGGCAATCCGAGTGGACGCTTTCGCGGGAATTGCAGGTGGCGGCCCGCACGGGCGACGCGTTTGCCCGGGTGAACAAGTTGATGGCCTCGGCCGGGCCGTCTTCGTCGCTCGTGCCGCCGGAACTGCGGGTGCGGCTGGCGTGGCTGCAGGCCAGGCTCGCGCTGGATGCGGGCCAGCCGGAAAAGACACTGGAGATCGCGAAGGCTTTGCCCGGTCAGCTCGACGGGCTGGATACGAAGCTCCATGCCGAGGTGGAGGCGAGCACGCGGTTGTTGCAGGCGAAGGCAAACTTCCAGCTGGACCGGCCGGAGCCTGCGCTGGCGTTGCTGAAAACATTGCGGAAGGACTTTCAGGAGACGGATGCCGCCATGTATTCCTATTTTGACGAGGCGGACTATTATGGGGGCAAAAACAACCTGAGCGAGGCGCAGGCACGACTGATCGAGTTGGTGGATGTGCTGAATCTGCATCCCTTGCCGGCCGATAAATTAAAGCAACAGGACTACGCGGCCTACGCCCTTTATCGCGCGGCTCTCTACGCGGAACGGCGCGGCGAGGATAAATACTACAAAGAGGCCTACACGATTCTTGAGAAGATCAATACGGATTACCGCCAGAGTTCCCGTGTGTTTGCGGCGCGACTCAAGCAGGGCGATCTGTTGCGACGCCTGAACCAGTTTGGTCCGGCCCAGCAGGTCTACGAATTTCTCATCAATAATTACGCGCAAAACGCCGGGGTGCTCTCGGCGGAGATGGCGCTGGCGGCCTGTCACCGTGCGCAGGTCGGAGCGTCCGACGTCTCCCATTTCGAAAGCGCGGCCACGATTTATGAGCGCATCCAGGAGCTGCCGACCGCGTCGGTGGACATGCGGGTCGAGGCGTCGTTCCAGTTGGGCGACCTTTATGCCACGCGCGGCAAATCCGACGATCTTGCGCGGGCCCGTGATGTCTGGTGGACGCTGGCGACCACGTTCCTCTTGAACGACGCGCAGGCCGCGCAGCTCGGGGTGCAGGGCCGCTATTGGACGGCGCGCGCGCTTTTGCGGCTGGGCGACCTTTATGCGCAGCAACAAAAGCTGGAACAGGCCCGCAACGCCTATGATCTCATCCTTCGCAAGAACCTGCCCTTTGCGAAGCTGGCCCGCGAACGGTTTGTCCGCGCGGGCGGAAAGCCATGACCGATCCGCGCGATCCAATTAGGCGTTTACCCCGCCGCCCAAACCACCTCTAAACCTCCCTTGCATGTCCCCGTTTGATCTCAATCTCCTCGTCCGTGGCGGACCCATGATGTGGGTGCTGGTGCTCATGGCCGTGATCGTGCTCGTGCTGTTCATCGAGCGCACGTTTTACCTGCATCGCGGGCAGATCCGGTCCACCGCGTTTGTGGACGGCATCAAGAACATCCTCGCGAAGCGGCGGATCGTCGAGGCGCTGACGCTGTGCGAGGAAACCCCCGGTCCGGTGGCGGCGGTGGTGAAGGCCGCGCTGATCCATGCGCATGACGACGAGACGCGCATGCGCTACGCCGTGCAGGAAGCGGGCGTGGTTGAGTTGCCCGCGCTTGAGCGCCGGCTGGGGTCCATCGCGGCCATCGCGCAGGTTGCCCCGCTCGTCGGTCTGCTCGGGACGGTGCTCGGCATGGCCACGACTTTTCACAAGTTCATGCAGGGTGGCCAGTATGCGACCGCCCAGGCGCTTTCTGAGGGGATGTGGCAGGCGTTGCTGGCCACGGCCGGCAGTCTTACGGTCGCCATTCCCGCCCATCTGGCCTATCATTTTCTCCATGGGCGGGTGCGTTCGCTCGTGCGTGACATCGAGTGGGCGGGCAACGAGACCATGCGTTACCTGCTGATTGATTACCGGCGTATAGACCCTTCGCCGGAAGCGACCGAGTCCACCACCAAGTCATGATCACGCGCCCGCTCGATCTTTCGTCCCGGTTGCGGCCTGCGCCGCGCAGTTTCGATTTCATTTTTTATGTGAACGCAGGGCTCATCGCGCTGATGTTCGTGCTGTTTGGCTCGCGCTTCGTGCTGTCGCCGGGGCTCGGGGTGGATTTCAAGGTGCCGCCGGCGGATTCCGCATTGGTGTCGGCGGTGCCGACTGACGTGGTGATCGCGGTCAAAGGAGCGGATCTGGCCTTCGTCGAGGGCGCAAAAGTGAATTCAGAAGGTCTGCGTCTCTGGTTGATCGAGCGCGCGAAGGGCCATGAGGGGCTGCGGTTGTTGATCCAGGCGGACGCCTCTTTGAGCACGAGGGATCTGACGGACATCTGTGAGATGGCCCGGCAGGCCGGGTTTGCGGCGGTGCAGATCGCCGCGGAGCCGCCAGCAGCCGCGCAGACGACGGCAAAATAACCAATGAAGGTGAAGCAACGCTTTCCTTGGATTCGGGTGAGCGCGGCGGCGGCCGTCCTGGTGGTTGGCGTGGTGGCATGGCTGCAAATCTCCGCGGTGACGCCCGTGGCCAAGACGGGAGCGCCCATGCCGGTGCTGGGCTTCGCGCGGCTTGATCCCTCGTCCCAAGCCGCCGTGATGGCGGAGCAACTGGCGGCCTATGATCCCACGCCGTTGTTTTTGCCCACCGACATGAGCAGCGGCCAGAAGGCGTTGTTTTCCGAGGAGAAGGCCAATGCGGACGGCCCCTTTGCGAATTTGGCGCCCCAGCTTGTTTTTAACAAAGAGAAGGCGGGCCTTGTGTTCCCCTCCATTGTAGAGGTGCCGTCCGGTCCCGTGCAGGGGTTGTCGCTCACGGACAGGCGTGGGGTGACGTTGGTCATCGGCAGAACCGACGGGGTGGGTGAAAAGCTGCCGGGCAGGGCGGGGCATTTGGAGGTGGCGAGGGCCGGCGACGGGCATGTTGTCCTCGCCATGTCTCTGCCCGAGACAGCCGGCAGGCCGCAAGGCGACTGGCAGCCGATGGAATTGCTGGGCGCGGCATCCCGTTTTGGCCTGGTGGGCGGGTTGGTCGTTACCGTGAGTTCCGGCTCGGATGCGGTGGACGACTATTTCAGCGACCAATTGACCCGGGCGGTGAGGGTGGGGGAGCGTTTGCCGTCGGGTTTTTACACCTTCCGGATAGGGCCTTAGATTTTCATTGAAAAAGGCCAAAATTGCAGTTGACGGGCCAAAATCAGGGAGTCACGGTCACCGCTCCTTTTCTCGTTTTTTGACCTTTCCTAGTTATGCCCAGATAGCTCAGTTGGTAGAGCACGTCCTTGGTAAGGACGAGGTCGCCGGTTCGAATCCGGTTCTGGGCTCCAGGTCAACGTCGCATGATTTCACGACGTTAAATCAAGCAATCAACCAGTCACATCTTCCTTCCTACAGTATAAACAATCGTCAATAACCCACATGGCTAAAGGCACATTCGAACGCAACAAACCGCACGTCAACGTTGGCACCATCGGCCACGTCGACCACGGTAAAACCACCACGACGACCGCGATTCTCGCCGTTCAGGCGCGCAAGGGCCTCGCCGAGGTCAAGACCTACGCGGACATCGCCAAGGGCGGCACCGTCCGCGATGCTTCCAAGATCGTCACGATCTCGGTCGCCCACGTCGAATACCAGACGGAAAAGCGCCACTACGCCCACGTCGATTGCCCCGGCCACGCCGACTTCGTCAAGAACATGATCACCGGCGCCGCCCAGATGGACGGCGCGATCCTCGTGGTCTCCGCCGCCGACGGCCCGATGCCCCAGACCCGCGAGCACATCCTCCTCGCCCGCCAGGTGGGCGTTCCGAAGATCGTTGTCTGGCTCAACAAGGTTGACCTCATCGACGACGCCGAGCTCCTCGACCTCGTCGAGATGGAAATCCGCGAGCTCCTCTCCAAGTACCAGTTCGACGGCGACAACGCCACGATCGTCCGTGGTTCCGCCACCGCCGCCCTCGACAACAAGCCCGAAGGCAACGCCGCGATCACCGCCCTCATGGACGCGATCGACAAGGACATCCCCGAGCCCGCTCGCGAGATGGACAAGCCTTTCCTGATGTCTGTTGAAGACGTGTTCTCGATCACCGGCCGCGGCACCGTCGCCACCGGTCGTATCGAGCGCGGCGTCGTCAAGGTCAACGACACCATCGAGATCGTCGGCCTCAAGGACACCGTCACCTCCGTCGTCACCGGCATCGAAATGTTCCGCAAGCTCCTCGACTCCGGTCAGGCTGGCGACAACGTCGGTATCCTCCTCCGCGGCATCGACAAGGAAGCCATCGAGCGCGGTCAGGTTCTGGCCGCCCCGAAGTCCATCACCCCGCACAAGAAGGCCAAGGCCGAGATCTACGTCCTCTCCAAGGAAGAGGGCGGCCGTCACACCCCGTTCTTCAACGGTTACCGTCCCCAGTTCTACTTCCGCACGACGGACGTGACCGGTATCGTCAACCTGCCCAAGGGCGTCGAGATGATCATGCCCGGTGACAACATCGCCGTTGAGATCGACCTGATCGTTCCCATCGCCATGGAGAAGCTCCAGCGCTTCGCCATCCGCGAAGGTGGCCGCACCATCGGTGCCGGTCGTATCACCGACATCATCGAATAATATAGCCATCATAACTGTTTGGACACGTCGCCGAGGCCCCTTTGACCGGGCCTCGGCTGCGTCGTCTAAAAACCCACCCTCACAGGCGCGTAGCTCAATTGGTAGAGTAGCGGTCTCCAAAACCGTTGGTTGGGGGTTCGATTCCCTCCGCGCCTGCCACGTTTTCCGATGAAAAATCCTTTCCGCAGCACCCGTATCTTTTTCGGCGAGATGCTCGACGAGCTCAAGAAGGCCACTTGGCCTACTCGCAAGGAGCTGTTTGATTCGACCATCGTGGTCATCGTGGCTGCGATCATCCTCGGCGTGTTCACCAGCATCACCGACTTCTCGCTCTACCAAGTCGTCGATCTGTTCACCTCTTGGGTCAGCTAACCCCCGCTTTTGACGCTCATGTCCACTCAAACGACCACGCCCGCAGGCGTCCAATGGTTCGCCCTCCACACCCTCTCCGGCCAGGAGAACAAGGTGAAGGCCTACATTGAGAAATTCAAAACCGTGGAAGAACTCGACGACTTCGTCTTCGAGGTTCTGCTGCCCACGGAAGTCGTTTCCGAGGTCAAGAACGGCAAGAAGAGCACCAAGACCCGCAAGCTCTATCCCGGCTACGTGTTCATCCAGATGCGCCTTTTCGAAGAGGGCCATCTGATCAACAAGCCGTGGTATTTCGTCAAGGAAGTCGCCGGCGTCATCGGCTTTGTCGGCGGCGAAAAGCCCGCCGCCCTGCGCCAGGCCGAAGTCGACGAAATCAAGGCCCGCATCGAAGAAGCCAACGGCAAGGAAGTCCCCAAAATTTCCTACGAAGTCGGCGAAGAGGTCAAAATCACCGACGGCGCGTTTGCCAACCTCACCGGCCGCATCGACGAGATCGATCCCGCCCGCGGCAAGCTCAAGATTTCCGTCTCCATTTTCGGCCGGTTCACCCCGGTCGAGCTCGAATACTGGCAGGTGCAGCGCCTCACCGAGTGAGTCGACGCCCTCTCTAACCCTGCCACCGTTCGAATTTTCAACTAAAAACCCGCTCCTTTACTCACATGGCCAAGAAGATCCAAGGTTACATCCGCCTCCAACTGCCCGCCGGTGCCGCTAATCCCGCGCCTCCCGTCGGTCCCGCCCTCGGCGCCCAAGGCGTCAACATCATGGCATTCTGCAAAGAATTCAATGCCAAGACCAAGGACCAGAACGGCATGATCCTGCCGGTCGTCATCACGGTTTTCTCCGACAAGAGCTTCACCTTCATCCTCAAGTCGCCTCCCGCGTCTGTGCTCCTGAAGAAGGCCGCCAACATCGCCTCCGGTTCCGCCAAGCCCAACCAGGACAAGGTCGGCAAGGTCACCAAAAAGCAGCTCGCCGAAATCTGGAAGCTGAAGAAGGCCGACATGAACGCCAAGGACGAGGCCGCCGGTATCAAGATCATCGCCGGCACCGCCCGCAACATGGGCATCGAAGTCGTCGATTAATTTCCCGTCACATAAACCAACTCACCGCGGGAGTCCTACCAAGGACGTTCGCACCGCAAGGAGTCATACATGCCCGTAAAACAAAGCAAACGCTACCGCAGCGCCGTCACCGTCGCTGATCTCACGAAAGGTTATCCTCTGGCTGAAGCCGTGGAGCTCCTTTCCAAATTCCCGAAGGCGAAGTTCGACGAGACCGTCGAGCTTTCCATCCGCCTCGGCGTTGACGCCTCGCAAGGCGACCAGATGGTGCGCGGCACCACCCCGCTGCCCAACGGCACCGGCAAAAAGGTCCGCGTGATCGTTTTCACCGATTCCCCTGAGGTCGCCCTCAAGGCCGGTGCCGACGAAGCCGGCCTCACCGAGCTCATGAAGAAGGTCAGCGAAGGCTGGCTCGACTTCGACGTCGCCATCGCGACGACCGAGGCCATGAAATCCGTCCGCACGCTCGCCCGCGTCCTCGGTCCCAAGGGCCTCATGCCCAATCCGAAGTCCGGCACCGTGACCGACGACATCCCCGCTGGCATCAAGGCCGTCAAGGCCGGTCGCGTGGAGTTCAAGATGGACAAGGCCGCCAACATCGGTGTTGGCATCGGCAAGCGCTCCTTCACCTCCGCCCAGATCCTCGAGAACGCCCAGGCGCTCCTCGAAGCCATCAGCAAGGCCAAGCCTTCCGCTTTCAAGGGCAACTACATCAAGACCATCGCCATCTCATCCTCGATGAGCCCCGGCGTTCGCGTCGCCTCCACCGAGTTCAGCAAATTCTAATCGGAACCATACCATGAGAGCCGAAAAACAATACCTGATCAGCGAAGTCGAGACGCACCTCAAGAAGTCCGATTACGTCATCCTCGCCAACTTCACCAAGGTGACCGTGTCCGATGTCGCCGATCTCCGCGCCAAGCTGGCCGCTGAGAACGCCGAGTTCCACGTCGTGAAGAACAGCTCCCTCCGCGTGGCCGCCAAGGCCCTCGGTCTGCCCGAGTTCGACACTGCCGCGCTGGCTGGCCCCACGGCCATCCTCGTCGGCGGCAAGAACCCGGCCGGCGTCGCGAAGATCCTCAAGAAATTCTTTGACGACAAGCAGAAGCTCGAAGTCAAGGTGGGCGTCCTGCAGAAGAAAATCTTCACTGCCAAGGAGCTCGCCGTGATGGCCGACCTGCCTTCCTTCGATGTGCTGCGCTCGCAGTTCCTCAGCTTGCTCACCAGCAACGCCGGAGCCTTCGTGCGTCTCCTCGACGCCAAGGTCAAAAAAGACCAGCCCGTCGCCTAACCCAACCAACCACAACCCAATTTTGAGGATGCGGCGGCTCCGGTCGCCGCATCCGAAAAGACAAAAAATCCAAAGAGTCCGGCTAGGGGATACGTCCCTTAAACGTGTTTCACTTTTCGAAACCGCTAGTCACCTCAGGAAGTTAATACCATGAGCAACATCACCAAAGACCAAGTTATCGACTGGCTGTCCTCCCAGACGATCCTCGACCTCGCCGCCCTCGTCAAAGACCTCGAAGGCAAGTGGGGCGTTTCCGCCGCCGCTGCCGTCGCCGCTGGTCCCGCCGCTGCGGTCGCCGCCGTCGCCGAGGAAAAGACCGAGTTCAACGTCGTCCTCCTCGAGGCCGGCGCGAACAAGATCGGCGTCATCAAGGAAGTCCGCGCCATCACCGGCCTGGGCCTCAAGGAAGCCAAGGACCTCGTCGAAGGCGCTCCGAAGCCCGTCAAGGAAGGCGCTTCCAAGGCCGACGCCGAAGAAATCAAGAAGAAGCTCGAGGCCGCTGGCGCCAAGGTCGAACTCAAGTAAGCACTTGGCGTTCAATCACGCATATCTTCTTTCAGATTCTGGACAGGCCGTGCTTCCGCGCGGCCTGTCCTTTGCCTTTTTCCGTTCCGTTCTTTAGTATCGTTTCCGCCGCGACCCTTTCGGGCTGCGTGCATCAGATTTTCCGCGCCTCACCGCGCGACCTCCGCTTCTCCTCTCCATTTAACCGGGAAATTCCATGGCCGTTCGCAATCAATCCGACCGCATCAACTTCGGCAAACTTCGTGAAGTCATCGTTCCGCCGAACCTGATCGAGATTCAGATCACCTCGTATCTCGATTTCCTGCAAAAGGGCATCCCCGAGAAGCAGCGCAAGCCCCAGGGTCTTGAGGCCGTCTTCCGCGAGGTGTTCCCCATCGAGTCCTACGACGCGCGCCTCGTTTTGGAATACGTTTCCTACACCCTCGGCGAGCCCAAGAGCTCCGAGATCGAGTGCATCCGCGAAGGCATCACCTATTCGGTGCCCCTCTACGTGAAGCTCCGCCTCCGTGAGGAAGACTTCATCAAGGACGAAGAGATCTACATGGGCGAGATCCCCATGGTGACCGAGCGCGGCTCATTCATCATCAACGGTGCCGAGCGCGTCGTCGTCTCCCAGCTCCACCGTTCGCCTGGCATCGCCTTTGAAGTGACGCCCCACGCCAACGGCAAGCCGCTCCACTCCTTCCGCATCATTCCCGACCGCGGCACCTGGCTCGAGGTTCAGTTCGACAACAACGACCTCCTCTACGTCTACCTCGACCGCCGTCGCCGTCGCCGCAAGTTTCTCATCACGACGCTGCTCCGTTCCATCGGCTACAGCTCCGACATCGACATCCTGAACCTCTTCTACGAGATCAAGGATCTCAAGGTTTCCAAGGCCCTCGATCTCGAGAACGTTTCCACGCTTGTGCTTGTTGAAGATGCCATCGACGCCCAGAAGGGTGTCGTTCTCGCCCGCGCTTTCGAGCCGCTCACGAAGCAGATCGTGCGCACCTTCGAGAAGCACGACATCACCTCGATCCGCGTGATCGACACGTCCTCCGACGAAGGCGCCATCATCCGCGCCCTCAAGAAGGATCCGACCCGCAACGAAGAGGAAGCTCTTAAGGAAATCTACAAGCGTCTCCGCCCGGGCGAGCCGCCCACCACCGCCAACGCCAAGGCTCTTCTCAAGCGCCTGTTCTTCGATCCGAAGCGCTACGACCTCGGTCGCGTCGGTCGCTACAAGATCAACCAGAAGCTCGGCCTCAAGGTTGAGCTCGATCAGCGCATTCTCGAGTCCGGTGATATCACCGCCGCCACCAAGTATCTCGTCCGCCTCAAGCGCGGCGAGGGCGTCGTGGACGACATCGACCATCTCGGTTCCCGCCGCGTCCGCACCGTCGGCGAGCTCCTCGCCAACCAGTGCCGCGTCGGTCTCTCCCGCACGGAGCGTCTCGTTCGCGAGCGCATGACCATGTATGACCAGTCCGTCGATTCGATCACGCCCCAGAAGCTGATCAACCCGAAGGCGCTCACGACGGTCATCCGCGACTTCTTCGCCCGTTCGCAGCTCTCGCAGTTCATGGACCAGATCAACCCCCTCGCCGAGGTCACGCACAAGCGTCGTCTCTCCGCGCTCGGGCCGGGTGGTCTTAACCGTGAGCGCGCCGGCTTCGAAGTGCGTGACGTTCATCCGTCCCACTACGGCCGTATCTGCCCGATCGAGACGCCCGAAGGTCCGAACATCGGTCTGATCAACTCCCTCTCGACCTACGCCCGCGTCAACGAGTTTGGTTTCATCGAGACGCCCTACCGCCAGGTCAAGGACGGCAAGGTTTCCGACAAGATCGATTACCTCACCGCCGATCAGGAAGAGGCCAAGATCATCGCGCAGGCCAACTCCGAGCTCGACGACAAGAACCACTTCGTCGGCAAGGTCACCGTCCGTCAGGACGGCGAGTTCCTCGAAGTCGCCGCCGGCGAAGTCCACTACATGGACGTCTCGCCCAAGCAGGTCATCTCGATCGCGGCCGGCATGATTCCGTTCCTTGAGCACGACGACGCCAATCGCGCGCTGATGGGAGCCAACATGCAACGCCAGGGCGTTCCTCTCCTTCAGGCCGAGTCGCCGTATGTCGGCACCGGCATTGAAGAACGCGTCGCCCGCGACTCCAAGATCGTCGTCGTCGCCGAAGAATCCGGCATCGTCGCCTACGTTGATGCGAAGAGCATCGTCGTCACCAAGGACGGCGAACTCCCCCGCAACTTCGACAAGAGCCCCAAGAGCGATCCGAAGAACGGCGTCGTTGTGTATGAGCTCCGCAAGTTCATGCGCTCGAATGCCGGCACCTGCTTCAATCAGAAGCCGATCGTCGACAAGGGCCAGAAGATCAAGGTCGGCGATATCATCGCCGACGGTCCCTCCACCCAAAAGGGCGAAATGGCCCTCGGTCGCAACGTGCTCGTCGCGTTCATGCCCTGGAACGGCTACAACTTCGAAGACGCTATCCTCATTTCCGAAAAGGTGCTGAAGGAAGACATCTTCACGTCGATCCACATCCAAGAGTTCGAGGTCACCGCCCGTGACACCAAGCTCGGGCCGGAAGAAATCACCCGTGATATTCCGAACGTCGGTGAAGAGGCTCTCAAGAACCTCGATCACAATGGCGTCATCCGCATCGGTGCCGAAGTGAAGCCCGGCGACATCCTCGTCGGTAAGATCACTCCGAAATCCGAAACCGAACTCGCCCCCGAGGAAAAGCTCCTCCGCGCGATCTTCGGTGAGAAGGCCGCTGACGTTAAGGACACCTCGCTCGTGGTGCCCTCCGGCGTCGCTGGCATCATCATGGACGTCAAGGTCTCCAGCCGCGTCGATTTCGAGAAGGAGAAGCTTTCTCCTTCTGATCGCCGCCGCCAGGCCAAGCAGATCCAGGAAGATTACAAGACCCAGATGGACAAGCTGCGCGAAGGTCTGACCGAGGCGCTGTCCAACATCCTCCTCGGTGAGAAGATCCCGCTCGACGTCATCAACGGCGAGACGAACGAGATCATCATCCCCGCCAACCGCAAGATCACCAAGACCCTCCTCCGCAAGCTCGCCGCCGTCTCCAAGCACGTCGAGATCGACCCGTCCCCGGTTCGTATCAAGATCATGGAGATCATCGGTTCCTACCAGTCGAAGTTCGACGAGCTGGAAACCGACCGCGAGCGCAAGATCTCCAGCATCGAGGCCGGTGAAGACAACGGCAACGGCGCGATCAAGCAGGTCAAGGTCTACATCGCCACCAAGCACAAGCTTGAGGTCGGTGACAAGATGGCCGGTCGTCACGGTAACAAGGGTGTGGTCGCCAAGATCGTTCCCCAGGAAGACATGCCTTTCCTCCCGGACGGCACGCCTGTCGAAATCTGCTTGAACCCCCTCGGCGTGCCTTCGCGCATGAACGTCGGACAGGTTCTCGAGACGCACTTGGGTTGGGCTTGCTCCAAGCTCGGCATCAAGGTCGCCACGCCTGTGTTCGATGGCATCCCCGAGAAGAAGGTCCGCGAATACCTCAAGGACGCCGGTCTGCCCACCTCGGGCAAGAGCGTGCTCTTCGACGGTCGCACCGGTGAGAAGATCGATCAGCAGGTCGTGGTCGGCTACATCTATATGATGAAGCTGAACCATCTTGTCTCGCACAAGATCCACGCCCGCGCGGTCGGTCCTTACTCCCTCGTCACGCAGCAGCCGTTGGGCGGCAAAGCCCAATACGGCGGCCAGCGCTTCGGCGAAATGGAAGTGTGGGCGCTCGAAGCTTACGGCGCGGCGCACACCCTCCAGGAGTTGCTCACCGTCAAGTCCGACGACGTGCAGGGCCGCACCAAGATCTACGAGTCGCTCGTCAAGGGCGACAACACGCTGGTCGCCGGAACGCCGGAGTCCTTCAACGTGTTGATCAAGGAAATCCAGTCCCTCGGCTTGGACATCAAGCTCAACAAACGCGACGCGCTCGGCGGTCTTACCGCCTGAGCGAGGTCTTCTTATCCTTTAACGAATAAATCAGGGAATTAACTCAATGAGCATCCAACCCAACGAAGTTGCCGCCGGCGCCCGCGAAGAAACTCGCGCTGCGCTTGGTCTGGAAGAGAGTCCGTTTGACTGCGTTTCCATCACCGTCGCATCGCCCGAAACCATCCGTGCATGGTCCAAGGGCGAGGTGAAGAACCCCGAGACGATCAACTACCGCACCTTCAAGCCCGAGCCGGGCGGTCTGTTCTGCCAAAAGATTTTCGGACCGGTGCGCGACTACGAGTGCGCCTGCGGAAAATACAAGCGCATCAAATACAAGGACGTCGTCTGCGATCGCTGCGGCGTTGAAGTGACCATCGCCCGTGTCCGTCGCGAGCGCATGGGCCACATCGAGCTGGCCGTTCCCGTTTCCCACATCTGGTTCCTCAAGAGCATGCCGAGCCGCCTCGGTCTTCTCCTCGACATGACCGCCCGCTCCCTCGAGCGCGTGATCTACTATGAGAACTACATGGTGGTCGATGCCGGCAAGACCCCGCTCGAACTCAAGCAGCTCCTCACCGACACCGAATACCGTCAGGCCCTCGACGAATACGGTGACGACTCCTTCGTCGCCAAGATGGGCGCCGAGGCCGTTCGTGACTGCCTCGCCAAGACCGACATGGAAGCGACCGTCGCCGAGCTCCAGGAGCAGATGCGCGCCACCAAGTCCAAGCAGATCAAAAAGAAGCTCTCGAAGCGTCTCAAGGTCATCCAGGGCTTCATCCATTCCAACTCCCGTCCCGAGTGGATGGTGCTGGAAGTGCTGCCCGTGATCCCGCCCGACCTGCGTCCTCTCGTTCCCCTCGAAGGCGGCCGTTTCGCCACCTCCGATCTCAACGATCTCTACCGCCGCGTCATCAACCGCAATAATCGTCTGCGGAATCTGATGCAGCTGAAGACGCCCGACGTTATCATCCATAACGAAAAGCGCATGTTGCAGGAAGCCGTTGACGCGTTGTTCGACAACGGTCGCCACGGCCGCCCCGTCACCGGCGCCGGCAACCGTCCCTTGAAGTCCCTCTCGGACATGCTCAAGGGCAAGCAGGGTCGTTTCCGCCAAAACTTGCTCGGCAAGCGCGTGGACTACTCCGGTCGTTCGGTCATCGTCATCGGTCCCGAGCTCAAGCTCAACCAGTGCGGTCTGCCCAAGAAGATGGCGTTGGTTCTCTTCGAACCTTTCATCATCCGCCGTCTCAAGGAACTCGGATTCGTGCACACCGTCCGCGGTGCCCGCAAGATGATCGAGAAGAAGTCCCCCGAGGTTTGGGACATCCTTGAGGAAGTCACCAAGGGGCACCCGGTTCTCCTGAACCGCGCTCCGACCCTTCACCGTCTGTCCATCCAGGCTTTCGAACCCGTCCTCATCGAGGGCGAGGCCATTCGCGTTCACCCGCTCGTCTGCACGGCTTACAACGCCGACTTCGACGGTGACCAGATGGCCGTTCACGTGCCGTTGTCCCTCGAGGCTGTCATGGAGTGCAAACTCCTCATGATGGCGACGAACAACATCTTCTCGCCGTCCTCCGGCAAGCCGATCTTGACGCCTTCGCAGGACATCGTTCTCGGTGCCTACTACCTCACCATCGAGCCCCGCAAGAAGCCCGAAAAGAACGTTCATGTGCCGCTCCTGTCCGGTCTTCAGGAAGTGCTCTTCGCGAAAGCGGATGGTGCCCTCAAGATGCACGACTGGGTCGAGGTTCCCAATCCTGACTTCGGTCGCGAGACCGTCTTCGGAAACACCGAAAAGCGCACCATCCGCACCACTGTCGGCCGCGTGATCTTCAACCAGATCTGGCCCGCCGGTCTCGGTTTCGTGAACTTCCCCGTGCCCAAGGGCAAGCTGGGTGACCTGATCCTCAACACCTACAAGGTCGCCGGTGACGTCATCACCGTCGAGACCCTCGACAAGTTGAAGGAGCTCGGCTTCCAGACCGCCATGCAGGCCGGTATCTCCATCGGTATCGATGACATGATCATCCCCGAGGACAAAAAGGACATCGTCACCGACTCCCGCAAGAAGATCGCCGAGGTCGAGGCCCAGTTCAACAAGGGCATCATCACCGACGGCGAGCGCTACAACAAGGTCGTCGATATCTGGACCGGTGCCACCGACAAGATCGCGAAGGCCGTGTTCGCCAAGCTGGAGAACAACGATGGCAAGACCGAGGTTAACCCGGTTTACATCATGATGGACTCCGGCGCCCGCGGTAACAAACAGCAGGTTCGCCAGCTGTGCGGAACTCGCGGCCTCATGGCCAAGCCCAACGGTGAAATCATCGAGCGCCCGATTCTGTCTTCCTTCCGCGAAGGTCTGACGGTTCTCGAATACTTCATCTCCACCCACGGCGCCCGCAAGGGTCTCGCCGACACCGCCCTCAAGACCGCCGACGCCGGTTACCTCACCCGTAAGCTGTGCGACGTTGCCATGGACGTCATCATCGCCGAACCCGATTGCGGCGTTCGCGACGGCATCTGGAAAAAGGCGATCTTCGAAGGTGACGACGAAATCGTTCCCCTCCGCGAGCGTATCGTTGGCCGCTGCGCCTCCGACGACGTTTACAATCCGACCAACCCGTCCGAACTGCTTGTCGGTTCCGGCGATCTCATCAGCGAAGAAGCCGCCACCCGCATCGTCGATTCCGGTATCGAGCGAGTTAAGGTCATGTCGCCCCTCACGTCGATCAGCCCGAACGGCATCGACGCGAAGAGCTACGGCATCAACCCCGCGACCAACCGCATCGCCAAGCAGGGCGACTCCGTCGGCATCATCGCCGCCCAGTCCATCGGCGAGCCCGGCACGCAGCTCACCATGCGCACGTTCCACATCGGTGGCGTGGCGTCCGGCGGATTCAAGACCCCCGAAATTCGCGTCCGCGCCAGCGGCACCGTGAAATACAAGGGTCTCCGTCTCGTTGAGACCGCCGATGGCGCCGCCATTGTGCTCAACAAGACCGGCACGATCCAGATCATCGACGCCGATGATCGTGAGCTCGAGAACTACAACATCGTGGTCGGTTCCTTCCTTCACGTCGGCGACGGCGCGAAGATCGAGAAGGGTGCCGTTCTCGCCCAGTGGGACCCCTACAACATCCCCGTGCTCTCCGAAAAGGGCGGCACGCTGGCGTTCAAGGACATGATCCCCGGTGTCACCGTGAAGCGCGAACTCGACGAATCGTCGGGCCGCATCGCCACGGTCGTCATCGAGCACAAGGAAGATCTCAATCCGCAGGTCGAGGTGCGTGACGCCAAGGGCAAGCCCCTCGCGTCCTACGCCATCCCGGTCGGCGCGCAGATTGCCGTGCAGGAAGGCGACATCATCGCCCCCGGCGCGCTTCTCGCCAAGACGCCCCGCCAGGCGTCCAAGACCAAGGACATCACCGGTGGTCTTCCCCGCGTCGCCGAGCTTTTCGAAGCCCGTCGTCCGAAGGATGCCGCCGAGATGGCCCGCATCGACGGCGTCGTTTCGTTCGAAGGCACGCTGCGCGGCAAGCGCAAGCTGGTCGTTCGCAACGAAGAGACCGCCCAGGAAGAGGAGCATCTCATCCCGACCGGCAAGCACATCATCGTGCAGCCGGGCGACGTGGTCCAC
>JBAZSJ010000070.1:0-20966 GCA_041662485.1 Opitutaceae bacterium
TTGGAACTGGATTTTTCCGGCCACCGATTGGTGAACCGGGCTTCCGCTCTCCGATTGTTTAGGTTTCATTCACCATCAATCAGTTCCCAATCGGCGGCTCTTTTCCACTGCATGGTTACGGCTTAGGCCGACCAGCTGGGGCCCCGGTTCCAGCGGCGGGGGCGTGGTGAATCTGTAGGCGTAGACACGGGTGGCGAGGAAAACGAGCACGGCCACGGTGACAAACGAGACAAACGTGAGCATCCAGTTCAGACGGAACGGCGCCGGCGGGGTGGGGGCGGCCGGAACGGCGTCGGTGTAGGTCAGCTCGTAGCCGAGGGTGTCGCGGTAGCGGTTGATTTTCGCGACGTGGTCGGCGACGCGGGCCGCCGGGACGTGGTCGGCCAGCGATCGCCATGAGTAGTTCATGACGACGATTTTTCCCTCGCCGGAAATGCTTTCGCCGGCGCGAAAGGCGTCGTCCTCGGTGACGGAGTTGGAGGGCGTCACGTGCCAGGTTTTATGAAGGTTGACGGTGGTCTTGAGGGTGACGTTCACCGGATGGTCCACGGCGAGCGGCATGGTTCGCACGGGGGCGTCCGGGCGGGTGGCGTAGTCGGAGATGGGCTTGGGATAAAAGAAGGCCTTCACGCCTTTTTTGCCGGTCTGCGGTTCCCAGAGCTTGGGCACCGTGTAGTTTTCCTCGACGGTGACGAGGTTGCGGCGGGTGTCCTCGGTGAAGAGGGCGGGCTTCGCGGCGATCAGCCCGGGGTAGGCGGAGTTGTAGTAATTGATGTAATCCTTGGTGATCTGATCGGGCGTGGTCTCGGCGAAATAACGGCGGGTGGCGTCCGCGCTCGTGCCGGTGTAACGCGTGACGACGCGGAAGCCCGCGGGCTGGTCAAACGCGGCGACGTTGAAGGTCTCCTCGACGTCCATGGAGCGGCGGGCGGCGGGCGGAAGATCAATGGACGTGAGGCCGGTTTCCCCGGACCTGACCACGAGCGCGCGGCGGTAGTCGGGCAGGCCGCGGCAGCCGAGGTCGCCCTGCTGGTTGGTGCGGGTGGGATCAACCCACCAGTAGCCGCCATCGGGCTTCGGGATGGCCGCGATGACGTGGTCGAAGGCCTGGGCCGAGGGAAGCCAGGTGTCGATCTTGTCGCGGTAATCGGTGTTGAGCAGCGCGGGGTAGGCGGTGAGGCCGACGGCGCGCATGAGCGAACAGAAGAGGAGGGTCTTGCCCTTGCAGTCGCCGAAGCGCTGGGCGAGCACGTCGGCCGGCGGGGTGGGTTTGTAGCAGCCCGCGCCCAGTTCCATGCCGAGGTAGCGCACGTCCTGCTGCGCGAACCGGAGCAGGGCGACGGCTTTGTCGTTGGCGCTTTCGAGGCCGGCGGTGAGCGCGGCGGCCTTGGCGTGGATGGGATCGTCGGGCCGGACGGTGATGGCGTAGAACGGCTCGGCCCACTTCACGACATCGGACCAGCGGGCGGATTCGGTGAACTGGAGGTAGGAATAGGCGTCGAACCAGCCGGGCGTTTCCTTTTCGGAGGCGAGCGGCTTCAGGTCGCGGCCTTCCCAGGTGAGGATGTTGGTGTCGCCCTCGGTGGTCGTGGTGAGCTTGAGCGGGACGGCGCCGACCTCCTGATGTTGAACGGTCCGGCCGGCCGGCACGATGAGCCGGAAGCGCTGATGACGCACGGGAACGGACCACGTCGTGTAGATGCTGTTGTAGAAGCGGCCCGCAAACGCCGGGTTCCAGCCCTCGAAGGTGACGGCGTAATCAATGACGTCGCCCACGCGGATGTCGTCGAGCATGACGAGGGCGGTGAGGCGGCCGTTGAGCATGTGCCGGTCGAGATCGCTCTCCTGCTGGATGGTCTTGACCGCATCGGGGCGGAGGCGGTCCTGCGTCACGCCGTCTCGGATGACGCGCAGGTGGTTGAGGGTGAACTTTTCGTAGGCGGGGTCGTAACTCCAATCGAGGCGCGAACCGGACTGGAGGGTGCTGCCGGCGGTGATGCGATAGACGGTGTGGTTGTAGGTGGACTGGGTGCGCAGGCTTATCTGGCGGTCGAGGAGCAGGTAGTCGTAGCCGTAGCTGGACTGTTCCGTAGGGGTCGGCGTGATCGCGGGAGTCTCGGATGCCGCGATCCAGACGGGCGGCGGCGCGATGACCACGGGGGTATCGGCGGCGGCGGCGTAGCTCGCCAGAACCAAGGCCACAAACAGAGGGAATAAACGCATGCGGATGTCCGCCAAGGCACCACGGCTCCCTGTCGCGGGCAAACGCAAACCCGCTGGGTGCTTAAATTGGTCGTTTTATTCGCACCGAGTCCAATACCACGAAGCTTGCTTCGGCTTGGTGTGAAGGGGAGGGCCGACCTCTGTGTCGTCCTTGTTGATCCGGTCCACACGAAGGTGGACCCTCCCAATACCTCGTGGCTTGCCCCGGGGATATTTACTCTACGCCGTTGGGTGTTTTGCTTGGTGATTTTGGAGGCCCGACGACCTCGTCGGGCTGGCACGGCTTGCGGTGCCCAACCGGACCCGACGAGGTCGTCGGGTCTCCAGTTCGGACATGCCAAGGAACGCTTAACGGAGTCGTGGCAATGCGTGTCCGCCGCGCTTACTTGGCGCGCACCGTCATCGCCTCGGTCAGGCCGATGAGAAAGCCGGGGTCGCCGGGCAGCGAGCGCAACGCGGCGAGCGCGAGATCGGTCTGCTCGCGCGCCATGCGGCGGGCGGCGTCGATGCCGTGGAGTTTGACGTAGGTCGTCTTGTCGGCCTGCGCGTCCTTGCCGGCGGTCTTGCCCAGGGTCGCGCTGTCGGCGGTGGCGTCGAGCACATCGTCAATGATCTGGAACGTGAGGCCGAGATGACGTCCGGCGGTGCGGAGACGCGCGAGGTCGGCCTCGGACGCGCCGCCGATCAGGCCGCCGAACACGAGGGACGCCTCGATCATGGCGGCGGTTTTGTTGAGATGGATGTATTCGAGATCGGCGGCGGTGGCGTCGGTTTTTTTCTCGGCGAGGAGGTCCTGCATCTGGCCGCCGATGAGACGGGTGCTGCCGGCGGCGTCGGCCAACTCGCGCACGAGCGCGGCGGCGAGACGCGGATCGGCGGCATAGTGGTTGGCGAGGAGGACGAAGGCGTGCGTGAGCAGCGCGTCGCCGGCGAGGAGGGCGGTCGCCTCGTCAAACTGTTTGTGCGCGGTGGGGCGTCCGCGGCGCAGGTCGTCGTTGTCCATGCACGGCAGGTCGTCGTGGATGAGCGAGTAGGTGTGGACGCACTCGATGGCGACGGCGGCGGGAAGGGCGGCGGTCCACTCGCTGGTGCTCGCGGCTACGGGGCGGAAAAGCTCGGCGGCGGCGAGCACGAGGACGGGGCGGAGGCGCTTGCCGCCGGCCTGCAGGCTGTAGCGCATCGCCTCATGGATGCGGGCGGGGCCGGTGTGTGGGCCCGCGTGCGCGGGGACGAGTTCGTCGAGCGCGCGTTCCACGTTGCGGGTAAGCTGGTTTAATTTGGTTGTGAAGTCCATCGGCGGGCGGCTACCGTTTACACAAAAATAGCCTGCCGCAATGCCTTCCCTTGAACAAGTTTGCAAACGCCTCTTTTCGCGCCCGTGGTGGTATATCAAAGCCATCATCGGTGCCCTCCTGCTGATTGTGCCGGTGCTGCACTTTTTCGCCTTCGGCTACCTCTATGCCATGGTCGAACAGGCGCGGCGCGGGGATGAGATTTCCTTTCCGGAATGGGGTGACTGGCGACGTATGTTTGTCAATGGCGTGGCGACGTTTGTGATTTTCCTGGTGCTGTGCGTGGCGCCCATCCTCATCGCCTGGATGCTGACGTATCCGCTGCGGGTGCTGCCGATCAACTACGGGGTGTTTGTCTACCTGCCGCTCATGCCGGCGCTGATGCTGGCGGGGCCGCTTTCCGCCGCCGGGCTCTACCAATACCAAAAACGCGGAGAGTATAAGGATGCGTTCCGCCTCGGCGTGCTCATCGCGATGCTGCGTTCGACCAAGGGCTATTTCTGGGTGCCGACCCTGGCGCTCATCGGTCTCATGGTGGTCGGTATGCCGTTGATGACCTTCACGGTGTTCGTGGGGCTGGCGGCGAGCTGGGTCTACTACACCGCCTATTTCCGCTTCGTGGAAGAGACTCGCAAAAACTCCTCGCGTCCCTGAAATGGGCCAAACTTTCGCCGGTCGTCCGTCGATGGCCGCAGCCTTTGATTTTTCATTATTTTTATGGCTTCCCTGACCAAGACCGAACGTGCGCTGCGCGGCCCCGGACTTTTTGAGATCACCCTGGGGGTGATGTTGAGCCTCGTGCTCGGCGCGGTGCTCGCCGTTGTGTTTCTCGTTTTGAAACCGGTCGAGGCGGTGAAGGAACTGCCCAAGGAGCCCGCGCTCGGCACGGTTTATTTCGTGGAAGGGGCGACCAATGCCAACAAGTCCCGCCAGTGGCAGCGCAAGCGCCAGATGCTGGGCGAGGGCAACACGGCGGACATCACCTTCAGCGAGGAGGAGCTCAACGCCTGGATCGGCAGCATGGTGCCGCAGGCCCCGGCCAACCCGAAGGCGCCCGCCGCGCCGGCGGCAAAGCCCGATGCGAAACCCGCGCCCGCCGGACCTTTTCTGGTGCTCGACCGTCCGAATTTCCGCATCCAGGACAACGTGCTGCAGCTGGGCCTGCCGACCACGATCAACGCCTTTGGCGTGAGCATGCCGTTGATCATTCAGGTCCGCGGTCATTTTGACAAAGGCGCCACCGGCTTTGTCTTCGTGCAGGACGAATTCTATTTCGGCTCGTTTCCCGTGCAAAAGGTGCCGGGTCTGAAGGACTTCATCGTGCGGCGCCTGCTGGCCGCGCAGGAAATCCCCGATGATCTGCGCACGGCGTGGGGCAAACTTTCGCTGGTGGCGGTCGAGGGCAACGTGCTGCACCTCTCCCTGCCGTGATGCGCGGAGTCCGGTGGCTCGCGGTTTGCGGACTGGGGTTGATGACCGGCCTCGCGGGGCTGGCGCAATCCGCGCCCGTTACCGAGACGGCGGCGCCGGTTTTGTCCGCCGAGCCTGAAAAAAAAGGAACGCTCCTCGTGTTTTATACGGGGCAGGGACAGTTCGAGATCATCGCGACCGAGGCGCGCGCGGCCCAGGATGCGTTGGTGCTGGCCAACAGCGTGTGGCGTTCGCTCGCCAAGCCCGTGGGATTGCCCGTGTCGGGGTTTTCGTCGGCGGTGGCGGTGCGCTTGGTGCCCGAGAAGGACTGGACCGCTCCGGCTTTTTTCACCGTCGTGGCCGAGCCTGGCGGACTGGTGGGCGTGCGGATTTGCCGGGGCGACAAGGTGGACGCGCGCATCATGCGCCGCGCGCTGGTGCAGGCGGTCCTCCTGCGGCAGGCGGTGGCCTGGCACGGGGCGAAGCAGGGATTGACGGTGCCGCTCTGGCTTGAGCAGGCCTGCGTCGCGCTGGGCGAGGTGCGCGACCGACCGGCCATGCTCGACGCGATGCAGCAGGAGTCGGAGCAACTTGCGCCGCCACCGCTGGAGGAGCTGTTGCGCTGGCAACGCGGACAGGCCGAGGAACGCGGACGGGTGCTGGCGTCCTACTGGCTGTTTCAACATTTGCAGGACGAGTCGGGGGATATGCCGCGCTGGGCGCGATCAGTGCGCGCGATCACGGGCGGGGCCGATCCGATGAAGGCGCTTCAGGACAACTACGGGACCGCGTGGAAGGACGCAGACTCGCGGGAATTGTGGTGGCAGGTGGGCTTTCACAACGAGCGCCTGACCTCGACCGTGCCGCTGATGTCCATGGGGGATTCGCGCGACTGGCTGGCCGACCGTTGCCGCTGGCTGGCGGTCAAAAACGGCCGCGAACAGGTGCTGGCGTTGGACGACCTGTGGACGCTCAGGAAGGAGTCTTGGATCAAGACCGGCATGGTGGAGCGCTCGCAACAGCTCCAAAACCAGCTTCCCCGGCTGCATCCGTTTTATAAGAACGCGGCGATCTCGATGGGCCGCATGTATCAGGCCGCGGGGAAGGGCTCCGAGGAGGAGTTCAAGGCGGCGAAGCTGGCGTTGTCGCAGGATGCCACGGACGGGCGCGAACTGGAGGCCGCGTCAGGAGCGGCGCTCGATGAATTGGAGGCGCGGAAGTAGGAATGGGACGCAGGAACTGGCGAAGAATGCAGGCTGCTTCGGCGTGGGTTGCTCTAAAACCTGTCGCCAAGCACTCGTGACCTAATCTATGGTCCGTTGCGTGTCAGACCTTCCTTGCGAATTTCCGGAATACGTGCCGCCCTCCGAAAAAGGCGATTTTGAATACTCCGATGAGGCAATTCGTTTGGCGAATACCGCAGGAGAAATCCTGTGAAGCCATCAGGTTGGTGAGGTGTGGTGTGGAGACGGTTCGCGTCCCATGTCAGGCGAGGATGATCGCGACCAAGCTTCGTTCGGCCCTTGGCTCGGCTAATAAAATACGGTCAGTCAGGTGAGTCCTCCTCGGATAAAATACGACGACACTCGGCCCGCCCGCCTTCTGGGTTGGCCGTGTATGGATAGTTGTGCGATAGAAGCAAAATTCGCTGAACTTTGAGCCCCACTGTTTTTTTTATCGAATGCAAGGCCCAGGCGATCAATTTGGCCAAAATATACACGTCATTCCCCGCATGCTGAAATATTGCGGTGGACCATGTAGGTTCCCGTTCAAATGTTGGATTTTCAACCGCTAGAATTTCATCGGTGTAAATTTGGTAAGCCATTAATGCAGATTCCGTGATGCGATGATTGTTTTGATTCACAGCGACTGAAAGGTAGAGTCGTGAACAAACGGTTCACAAATACCCGTGAATTGTTTTGTAGTCCCGCTCGATAATTTGAAGACCAAGCAAGTGATGAAGTTATATGAGATAACGAGGCCTGCGATTTCTCGCATATGGCTGCTTATTGTCGTGCTACTCGCTCCAGGCTTGTTGCAAGGGCAAAACATGAAGCCGGATTGCGCATTGCAGTTTATCATTAATTCAAACGAAGACTCGGTCTTGCATTGGCAGGTGCCTGCACCTACCGCGTCGGCCGACCTCGCATGTCAAGTGAGGGATTATAACGGAAATATAATCAAGGAACTGAAAGCCGCGCAGACAGGAAGGAACCTGAGCGTATCGCTTAATCTCAACAGCGGATATTACACCGTTGCATTCTCGCAGCGTGAAGAAGCGTTCGGACTGGTGGTGGCATCGAAACCCAGAGCCTCCCGCGATCAATTTTTTGGCATGGATGCCGCGTTATCATGGCTTCGGCCCATCGTCGTCCGGCAAGATATGATTCATGTCATGGAGCGTATTGGTGTATCGATCACCCGTGAGCGGCTTTCTTGGGGGGATATACAACCTCAAAAAGAGGCATGGAGTTGGGACTCAAAGCGTGAATATGAAAGAACGAGGGCCTTGTATGCAGCGGATAAAATCGGTGTTCTGGAAGTCTTCCATGATTCACCTCATTGGATGCAGAATGGCGGGAAGTCCGTCTTTCCAGAGGATCTGCCGGTCGCCGAAAAATCGTGGGAAACCATTGCACGGCGTTGGGGCCAATATTGGCAGGGTATAGAAGTCTGGAACGAGGCCGACATCATGGCCGGGCAGGGAGGTCCGCAAGCGGAGCAATATGTGCCTATTGTCAAGGCGGTGCGGTATGCGTTTCAGGAGGCGGATTGCACCGCGCCGGTGGGCGGAGGGGTATTTGCCTATTTGACCAGACCCTATATGGATTTGGCGGCTGAGAACGGCCTGTTGCAGGCCAGCGATTTTATAAGTTTCCACTATTATAGCGAGCCGTTGAGCCTGGAAAATTATGTTTCAGAATACCGCCACTACCTAAAAACATACGGACAGGAATCCATGCCTCTTTGGCTTACCGAAAGCGGGGCTCCTTGGTTGGGCGGCGCCAATAATAGACCCGACACGGAAACCGGGCAAAAGACAGCGCTTCGTTTTGCCGAGTTGGCGACCGAGGCCAAGGCGTGCGGCATTGCACGTTATTTTCCCTTTGTGCTCGTCGCCTATACTGAACATGGAAATAAGAATTTCGGCATGTTGGACCGGCAGGGATCGCCGCTTCCCTCGCTCGCCGCCTATGCCCAGGTGATCGAGGCTTTGTCCAATGCGAAATATGCAGGAGATATCGATCTCGGTGATAACAGACTCCATGCGCGGGTTTTTAAAAGAGATGATGGCGCGGCGATTATTGTCGTTACCTCCGGAAATGGCGGAGGTGCTTCGGTGCAGTTTCCCTTCCCGATAGTCGATGTCCGCGGCATTGATGGCCGGCAACTGGCGGTGCCGCTGTCGGGCCCGGTGCATGTCGCCGATGGATTGATCTATGTGAATTCAAAATTCGACGACATCGGAAAATACCTTAAAACGGATACGCTTGCGATGTCGCTCACGGCCATGAGCCGGGGTCCTCAGCCGGTCCGGCAACCGATGTCTCCGATTGTCATTGTCCCCTCGGTAAAATCGGACGCCTTTGCGGCGACCATTCGAGGATATGAAGTTCAGGAAGGAATGACGGAAGCACCTGTGCAGATAAGGGTCATCAATATGTCGATGAAGGCTCGCGTTGTCCGCCTGATGCTGCGAGGCAACGCCGAAAATCAGGAGCCAAGCGATGAAATTCACGAGGAGATTTCGGTGCCGCCGGAGTCGTATGTGGATGTGGCAAAGTCTGTCGGCTTGGCCGCGATGGCGTTTGATAAACAAGGCCGTGGCATTGTGCGAATCACAGGGGAAACCGACGGTGACGGACGGATACTTCCGGCGGCCCTGTTCTTCGCACGATCTCTCGGACTTGAGGAGTCACTTCGATCATATAACTATCGTTTTTCCCTTCCGATCACCGATTTCACGCGCTGGACTAAAAATGGATCGGGGCCGATGAGCTTCGTGAAATCGGTCGATGGCAACTGGTCCTTCTCCGTTGTATATGGACCGGGTGACAAATGGGGTTTTCCCAAGTTTAACATTCCTCAGGAGGTCGATCTTGAGCGGATTGCCGGGGTTGTTGTCCGGGGGCGTTGTGTAAGTCCGGCGACGGTGCGGCTTATGACTTGGCCGAAAGGGACGGGCAATGGGTTCAGCACGACCGGCTATTCGATTTTCAAGGCGGACGGAAAATGGCACGTCGCCTATATTCCGCTCGCGGATTTCTTGAAGGCGAAGGGGAATGGAAAGCTAGGTCGCCAGATGGGCCAGATTTCAATTGGGATAAGTGATCGTGAATCGAAAGAAAACACGGTTGAGGTCAGCGACCTGGTCCTCGTCGGAAATTGATGAATCTTTTGTCCAAAAAATTTGCCCGGCCCCTATGAACGAAAAAGATGAAAAATTGTCTCGGATTGGATCAAGAGGTTTTACCCTTGTGGAACTTTTGGCGTGTATTGCCATAGTGGGCATTCTTGCCGCTATTTTGCTTACGACTCTGAGCGCTGTTCGGCTGAGTGCAAAAAAAACGGGCAGCATTGCCAATCTCCGTGCAATCGGAGTTGGTGTTGCCCAGTATCTGGTGGATAATAAAAATACATATCCGTCGTTATCCAGCTTTGGATATCATACGCCGTATTGGAGTGAGAAAATTACCGCGTATCTCCCCCGTCCTAGTGCAAATAAAAATGAGCTTAGCGGCAATGCCTTTACCGCCAGTGCGGCGATGATGGATCCTCTTTTGGATTCGTCGTCCCATCATAATTTGGGGGATTATGGGGGGAATACGCTGGTTTTCATCCCACCTCCTTCCGCAACCGCAACCTCTGGCAAATCGGCTTTGTCTATTTCCTCTCCTGCGAACATTGTAACGATCATGTCGGCCGGCCAGCCATATGGGGGGCGGATTGTCGGTTGCTGGCAATTGGTGCCCTCTTTGTATTTGTCTGGGAATCCATCGGCATTGACGGTGACGGGTGTCCCCGATGATCGGAACACGGGCTCATACTATTGTTTGTTCGCCGATGGCCATACGGGAGCCATCAATAAAAACGACTTTGCTCAAAATGCTGCCAAGTTTCTAACCCCGTAAACATGAGACTATATTGTTTCGTATTGGCGTTTACCGTCTGCGCGAGCGTGATCGCGCAGGACTCTCTGCAGAATGCACCCATGCCGGCGTTGCCAAGGCCGCTTCCAGCGGGGGCCAATCCCGCGGCTTATCCCGCAGGCCGGTTTGAATGGTTTGAGAGGGTGCAGCGTAATATAGACACGGGAAATGCGGCCGCCACGAGCTGCCAGTTGGTGTTTGATGGGGACTCCATCACGGAAAACTGGAAGAATTTCGGGCGTCAAATTTGGGAAGAACGTTATGCGAAGTTCAACGCGGTCGATTTCGGCATCGGCGGTGATCGCACGCAGAATCTGCTCTGGCGGCTGACACATGGTCAGGGGGAGGGCATGCATCCCAAGCTGGTTGTTCTGATGATCGGGGCGAACAATATACGAATGCACGCCGATCAAATCGAAGAAGGCGTGACGGCCGTTGTGAAGGCGTATCGGAAATGTTTTCCCGATGCGGTGATCTTGCTGCAGGGAATCCTGCCACGAAATGAAAAAGCGGACGACCCCTTGCGAGCGACGGCCAGGAAAGTCAACGAAACCATCGCGAAGCTCGATGACGGGAAGCAGGTGATCTTTATCGATTTCGGTTCCAAGTTTCTTCAGCCCGACGGCTCGATCAGTCGCGACATAATGCCGGACTTCCTGCATCCGAGCGAAAAGGGCTATCAAATATGGGCCGACGCCATCCAGCCGATCATAGACCGCTATCTTTCGACGAAATAGAAAGTCGAACTGTGATTGCGGAATATCAGTTATCTTTGCGGCAATAATTCTCTAATATGGATATGGACATGAATTCCCGTGTGAGTCCGTTACGTTTAAGTGCGAACGCACTTGGCAATCCTATCGGGATAAATGATCGATCTCCAGTTCTTCGATGGGAGTTGCCGGAAGTCAACTATACAAAGCCGCCCACTTCGTGGCAGATTCATGTGGCCGATTCACCGGAGGCCTTGGCGCGCAACGAAGCCAATTACTGGGATTCGGGATGGATTGAAGCGGAGCGGATGAACGAGGCCGCCTATCAAGGGCGGCCCGGCGGCTCTCGGAAGCGTCTATGGTGGCGGGTGCGCTTACGATCTTCGGTGGAGAACGTCGGGCCGTGGTCCTCTCCCGCATGGTGGGAGCATGGTCTTGAGGTTGAAGGAGATTGGTCGGCCAAATGGATTACCACGGACATCACGGGGGGACCTCGCCGCGCAGTTCCGGCTCCATACCTACGCAAGGCGTTTTCTCTGGATGGATCTCCGCCAAAAGCCCGGTTGTATGTCACGGCGCTCGGCTTGTATGAATGCGAGATCAACGGCCAGACGGTCGGCCGGGATGTATTTACACCGGGATGGACAGAATATCGAAAGCGTGTGCAAGTGCAGACTTATGATGTGACCGCGCTCCTGCGAGCCGGGGAGAATGCGTGGGGCGCGATTTTGGGCGATGGGTGGTTTTGCGGGCATATTTCCAGCAAGGATAGACAGGGATATGGGCCGCAGCCGGTTTTTTTGGCGCAACTTGAGATCACCATGCCGGATGGCTCGGTCCATCGGATCGTGACGGATTCAAGTTGGAAATATTCAACGGGGCCGATTCTCGAAAACGATCTGATCATGGGCGAAAGCTACGATGCCCGCCTTGAGCTGGAAAATTGGAGCCTTCCCGGATTTCGAGAAGAGGGATGGCTTCCGGTGGTGGAGGAGGCGGCACCGCAGATCATCCTGACCGCCTCCGCCTCGCCTCCGGTTCGCCGACAGGAAGTCATCCGGATAAACGGTCCGCTTGGGGCGGGGGCCCCGGCAGGGAAGCGTTCTATTTTTGATGTCGGCCAGAATATCGCGGGGCGGGTGTGTATAACCGTGCGCGGGCCGCGGGGCGGTCATTTTCATATCCGGCATGCGGAGATGCTGGATGCGCATGGGGAACTCTATGTTGACAACTTAAGAAGCGCCCGCTGCACCGACAAATACACCTGTAAAGGGGGCGAGGAGGAAACATGGGAGCCGAGGTTTACCTTCCATGGGTTTCGATATGTGGAAATCGTGTTTTCCGGGCCCGATATCGAGATCGTCAAGATCGAGGCTGTCGCCTTGTATTCGGACATGGAGCAGACCGGGAGCTTTTCCTGTTCGCAGCCGTTGGTGAATCAACTCTTCCAGAATATTCATTGGGGGATGAAGGGCAATTTTCTCGAAGTCCCCACCGATTGTCCGCAGCGCGACGAGCGGTTGGGGTGGACGGGGGACGCCCAGGTTTTTGTGTCCACGGCCGGTTTCCTGCGCGATGTGCGCGGCTTTTTCACCAAATGGATGCTGGATGTGGCGGATGCCCAAAAGCCCAGCGGCGCAATTTCCTCGGTGGCCCCTCAGATAGATGCTCGAACGGGAGAGGACGCGGGCCCGGGTTGGTCGGATGCGGCCATTATATGCCCCTGGGAAATCTATCGTGTGTATGGAGATCGCCGCATATTGGAACAAAACTACGCCACAATGCAGCGCTTCATCGAGTTTCTGCGCGACAAGCGTTGCAGGGATCACATTCGCTCACATCCAAGTGTTGATCCTTGGGGTGGGCATGGCGACTGGTTGGCGATGGACGGCGGTGTTGATCGCGAGGGAAGCACGCCCAAGGATCTGATCGGAACGGCCTATTTCGCCTACGATCTGGAACTCCTGTCGCGCATCGCCGGCATCTTGGGCAAGACCGACGATTCCATCCATTATAAAGCCTGGAGGGAAGAAGTCGTCCGGGCTTTCCGTCGGCGGTTCGTGACCGAGGATGGCCTGTTGGTTGGCAATAATCAGACATCGCATGTGCTGGCCCTACATTTTAATTTGCTTCCCGAAGTGGCCAGAAACATCGCGGCCTCCGAATTGGCGAAGAATATCCAGAAACGGAGTTATCATTTGAGCACGGGCTTTCTTGGAACTCCGTATATCTGCCGGGTTCTGGAGGATGCCGGCCATTTGGATGTTGCCTATAAACTTCTGGAACAGGAGACGTTCCCTTCATGGCTCTTTCCTGTGAAAAATGGGGCCACGACGATATGGGAACGCTGGGATAGCTGGACGCCGGACAAGGGCTTTCAGGCGGCCAGGATGAATTCGTTCAACCACTATGCCTACGGTGCGATCGGAGCCTGGCTGGTTGGCACCGTGGCGGGAATCGAACTGGACGCCGACCAGCCGGGAGGGAGTCATATTTTGTTCCGCCCCCGGCCCGGAGGAACAATTACACAAGCGGAGGCAAGCTGGCACACGGTGCGCGGGCGGGTCGCGATCAAGTGGGAGAAATGCAATGACCGGTTGAATCTTGCGTTGACTGTCCCGGCCTTCGGATGCGCGACACTTTTGCCACCCGATGGGTATGTCGCGGGACAACTGAAATTTGGCCCCGGGCGGCATGAAATAGTCCTGAATGGCGAGGTTCTTGCCCAAAAAATCAATCGAGCTTCGTGACCGCAGTGACACAGAAACCGATGTCGATCAGGGAGTCCCCTGCCATTCTGCCAGTGGGAATTCTTCATATTATCTGCACGGGATTAGCTTTAAAATGATCAACGCACTCACGGATTTCTCGCAAAACCGATATATGACCTATCCCCACTGCAATGGATTTTGCAGCGGAGGACGGTTTCTCGTGCTCGGACAAATAGAGCACGAGGCCACGAGCTTATGGCGGGTGGATCTTGCCCTGGGAGAAGAGAGGTTAATAAGTCGCTTTCTCCCGTCGCAAAGCCCCTCCGCTCCCTTGTGGTTCGATGTCGCCTATGAGGCGGCTCGTTTGGTCACGGTGGTGGACAATGCCGTTTGGATTTATGATTTGGAGGGAAAGAATGAGCCGTTGTGCGTTTATCAGGCGTCGGGCGAAGATATTTTGTGTGGCATGCCGAGTATCAGCAGCGATGGACGGCGTGTGCTGGCGGGAGTGCGTGATGCCGACAGCTATTTCGGTCTTATCATCACGGTGGAATCTCGGCAGGTGGTTGAACCCATCCGCCACTCCTGGTGGGCCAATCACATGCACTTTTGTCCGCATGATGAAAACTGGATCGGCTATTGTCATGAAGGTAAGGCTGAAACCTTGTCGGACCGCGTATGGGCGTGGCATGCCGATGAAGCGCCGGTGGGGAGATGCATTTTTGATCAAAAATCACAGACGCCGGGCGTCCATCTGTGCGTCGGGCATGAGCGCTGGTGTTTCCATGATAATGCGGCTCTCGTGCCCGCCTATGCCATAGGCTCGGCCGGGCCTTACGGCTTATATCAAGTTTTTACCGATGGCCGTCCGCCGCGTTTTGTCAGCGCGGGTGACCGGGATTGGCACTGCGACATAAGTCGCGATGGCAAGTGGGCGGTGGTGGACACCTCTGGGCCTCACGACCTCCCGGGCAAGAGTTGGGAAAATAGCGGGGGGATCAGCGACGTGTTGCTGATAAACATGGTCACCGGGCAGCGTCGCTTTCTTGCACGGTCTCGGATGACGAATCCGCATCCTTCTCATCCACACCCTGTTTTTAGCCCAGACGGCCGCCGGGTTTTTTATAACGAAGCAAATGAACAGGGAACACAAAATCGGATCATGCAGGTGTTGCTCTGATTCTCAAGGACGCTTACATTGCTCGCCCGTCAAGGAAGTGTCGTGATTTATCACCATTGTTTCATGGTGATCATTTTTTTGATTTCGGCTGCGATGATCATGTCCCCCTTGGCGTTTAGGTGGGTTTTGTCTCCCGTCTTGCGTAGTGAAAATGGAATGATGCCGTTACGAACATCGGCTGCATCCTGTGCGTTGGTTGGGTCATGGGCTGCGATCAGAAAGTCCATGGTTTCGATGTAGTTATCCGGCCATTGGGTTTTGATCCAATTATTTAGAGCATTGATGCGGTTGGCCCTTCGTCCTCCAATGTATTCCTCCGGATAATCGCTGCGGGTTATTCCAAGAACGATGAATCGCCTGGGGCTGCTCTGCAGGTGTGCTATTGAGCGCCTCAAGTCATCTTTCACATATTCCGCAGTTTGGTCGGTATTCACGTTGTTCCTGCCAAACCAAAGGACTACTGTGTGGGCCTCTGCGTGATTTGTGTTAACTATTAATGTAGTATTGGGAGCACTGACAATTGCGGGTCCAGCGTCAACTCTGCTCCAAGTATAAATACCTGTGCTGATATTTCTGCTTAATGTGCCGGCAACCCCGCCGATGCTGCCTTTGATTGCATGTCTGATTTTAGGGTCGCCGTTTACGGTAGTAGCTTGGACGGGACAGGGTCCGCCTGCCGGGATCAGGTTATTTGAAAATGTGACCAGTATAGGGGTTCCACCTTGGCGCACGGAAATTGCGGTGGATGGTTCTCCGCCAACGCCTTGATTATTTACTGTCCTTACGCCCGAATAGATCTTGGAAAGGGCGACAGCGATGCCGTTTTGAGTCAAGGAGTCCCCCCAGCATGTTATTGCGGATGCCGGGGTGTTTTCTCCGTATGTCATGTGAAAAACCGAACACATGAGCAGGATTTTAATGCAATAATTCATGATCTTTTCGTGCCTGTTAATTTAGTGTCGCAATATTGCCGTGGATTTAGCGGGCGTCTGTTTTCCCGTCACCGCCGCTGACGTGTAATTTAAGTTTTTTTATTGTGCCAGATATCGTGTCTCCTTCGGCAATGACCATATTTATGAAAATTCTATCCATGGCGGGCGATTGAAGATTTGTGATGGTCCCCGCTTGTTTTTCATTGAAATAAAATGTCGTTTGATTTGCCGCAGGGTCATAAGTAATTTTGACCACTACGGGGGCGTTGAGCGGAAACGCCGCCCCCGGGATGTAATTGGTGTGGCCTGGTCCGGCTATGCACTTGGTGATACCGTTGGTAGTGATGCGGAGCCACGATGTGGCGGTTCCAAAGGCGTTGTTGCTATTCGCGAACCCAAAACCAATCCATGCCAGGCCGGTGCCGCTGGAAAGCGTGATCTCGGCCGATAGCGTGACGACCGAATTGGGTTTTAATGCGGCAAAATCAAACGGGAGAAACACAAAGTCGTTTGTGTTGGGAATAACCAACGCCGAGTTTTTGACTATAGGGCCGTCGTTCGTTGCATTGTCACCCCAGGTGGACGATGTCGTATTGGTTGGAGATGGTGAGCTGCCATACAACGGACCGGTTCGGGCGAAAGAGTCTTCAAACACGGTGGCCGCATGAAGGACGGCGGTCATCGTAAACAAGGCTGGAAGGCAGGTCAGCAGCGCGGGGCGTTTTGGGCGGTTCAGGGTAGTCTTGGTGTTCATGGAATTATGGTTGAGGCCTATAGCGGTTGATTTTCGGTGGCTAAGAAATTTGGCGTGATTTTCTCCGTTCTAGTTTACCGATCCGGGCGATGGAGAACGAGTTTCAGGGTGACGATTTCGAAGGGTTTGAGCACGATATTGATTGTTTTATCATCCGTCGCGACCGGGCTTTCTTCGGTTTCCAGCAAGTTGACACGCGCCGCCGATTTGACGGTTGACGGGACGGTGAGGACGGTCGCTTGCGGCGCGCCGTGCGATTCGTAGAGACGGATGATCACCGCGTCGTCGTCTTCGGCTTTCTTGATCGTATCCAGCACGACGGCGGCATTATCGACGGTGAAGAAGGCGCGCATCGACAGGGGCAGGGAGGTCGCGACGATGCGAAGCGGTTGGTTAAAGGCAGCCGATTCGGGGATCACGCCGCCCAACTGGGCGCCGTTGGCATGGGGGAACAAGGCGTAACGGAAGCGGTGACGCCCCATGTCGGCTACCGGGTCCGGCACCTTGGGCGCGCGCAGCAGCGAGAGCCGAAGGACATTGCCATGGCAGGCGTAGCCATATTTGCAGTCGTTGAGCAGGGCGACGCCAAAGCCGGGTTCCGACAAATCGGCCCAGCGGTGGGCGCTCACTTCAAAGCGTGCGAAGTCCCAGGTGGTGTTGAAGTGTGTGGGACGTCGCACATGGCCAAACTGGATTTCGTAGGTCGCATGGTCGCTGCGGATTGAAAGAGGGAATTCCACTTTGAGAAATTGATTCGATTCCCGCCATTCGACCTCGTTATCAAAATCCAGCCGCGGCGAATCTGCCGACAGCGAGACATGTTGCACCAGCGAGGCGTGGTCGCCGAGTTTTGCCACCAGCCTGACCATCGCACGCAACGGGTCGTTTTCGACGATGCTGATCGTCGCGCCCATCCCCACGTTTTTCCGTTTTTCCAAGTGGAAAATCTCCACGTCCCAAGCGTCGTATTCGCTTGGTTTGTCTTCATAGAGAACAAATTGGTTTCCCTTGGTTCCGGTCGCGATGATTTCACGCGCGTGCCTTTTGTCGAAAAAGCTGCGGAGGTGGCCATCGCGATCAAAGCGGGCGCATACCAAGGCGTTTTCGATTACGAAGCCTGCCTTGGTGATACGAGCGTGAACCGTGGAGAGCGGGGGGGCTGACGGGGAATCGTGAAGCGAGACCGGTTTCGATTTGAGCGAAGCGGACGCAGCGATGCTCTTGTCCTCGATGACCGCGTAGCCATAGGCGGGGGCGTCCGCCAAGACGAGGCGGCCATCGGAAAGGCGGACGACTTCGCGGCGCGGCCAGCCGGTGGTGTTGAGCGCGGCGAAACGGTTTTGCTTGTCCGAGGTCTTCCCGAAAACGGAGGCGAGCGTCTTGTTTCTCAGGGTTTCGAGCGTGCCGAGCACGCGGGCGTAGTCGTTGGCCGAATCTTGATACACCTCGGTGATCGAGGAGCCGGGTATGATGTCGTGAAACTGGTTCAGAAGAACCGTGCGCCAGAGGTCGTTCAGTGTTTTTTGAGGATACGGGGAGCAATCTGAGAGGAAGGCCAGCACGCAGAGAAACTCGGCGTCGTGCAGGGCCTCTTCGCTGCGGCGATTATCGCGTTTGTTGGCGGCTTGGGTCGTGTAGGTGCCGCGGTGTTTCTCGAAATATAATTCCCCGGACCACACGATAGGGTCTTTTATATCATTTTCACAGCGGGCGAAAAACTCCCCCGGGGTCCGTATATGCACATCGGGCAGGCCGGGCACGTCGCGCAGGCGATGGACGCGCTCCATCATCTCCTCGGTCGGCCCGCCGCCTCCGTCGCCATAGCCGAAGAGGAGGTAGCTTTCGTTGGAGCGTTCCTTGTCCTTGAAGTTGGTGTAGTGCCTCTGGACTTCCTCGACGCTGACAAAGCCATTATAGGTGTCGCTCGGCGGGAAGTGCGTCAGGACGCGGGAGCCGTCGATGCCCTCCCACAGGAACGTGCTGCTGGTAGGGCGGTTGAACTGGTTCCACGACAGTTTCTGGGTGAGGAAATAGCGTATGCCCGAGCCGTTCATGATCTGGGGCAAGGCACCGGAGTAGCCGAAGACATCGGGATTCCAGAACTCACGGCAGATCTTGCCAAATTCGGACCGGAAGAACTGCTGTCCGAGAAGAAACTGGCGCACGAGCGATTCACCATTGGGGATGTTGCAATCGGGCTCTATCCAAGTTCCGCCCACCGGGATGAACTGACCTCGTTGCTCCATGGCCTTGAGTTTCTTCCACAGCGCAGGCTGGCCTTCCTTGATCCAGAGGAGTTGCTGTGCCTGGGAGCAGGCAAATTTATAGTCGGGATAGGTCTCCATCATCCTTACCGCCGTCGAGAATGACCGGTAGCATTTGCGTTTTGTTTCCGCCAGCGGCCAGAGCCAGGCGGTGTCGATGTGGGCGTGGCCGATGGCGGAGACATGGTGATTGCGCGAGCCGTTGCCGACGGAAAAAAAACGGCGCGCGATCTTCCGGCCGGCTTCGTAGGTGGACGAGTCGCCGATGATGACCGCGTTGATGATCTGGTTGGCCACGCTCAAGGCATGCGGTTGGTGGGGACCTTCCTGAGGGAGGCGTTCGGCGATTTCCTTGATGATCACAAAATCCCACAACAGGTCCCAGACCTTGCGGTCGCGCGTGACGAGCCGGGCGTGTCGAAGGTGCCCGAGTTCATGTTTCTGCAATCGGCCCCAGCCATCGCATAGGCCGGACATGCCGTTGATCGCGGCTTCGACATGGATCACGCCATGTTCTCCGCCCTTGGCCTTCGGAAGCAGGGTAAAATAGGAACGGATGTCCTCGGGACCGGCGTTATAGCTGGTCAGCCCTTGCAGCGGCACGCCATCCCTCCACACGCAGCCCTCGGAGGAGGAATTGAAGTGGATCAACACCTCCTCGGCGCGCCATTCCGCAGGGACTTCATATTCGATGCGGAACCAGTGGGTCGACCAGCCCGGACCGAAAAATTCCCCTTCCGCTGCGGGACGATACTCGCCCTTGAGGGCGTTCTCATAGCCGATCCGGTCCGGTGCGGAATAGACGGTGAGATTTTTCAGCGGACAGGACTGCGGATAGAGCAATGCCTTGAGCTCGCCGACGAAGCGGCCGAAGCGACTCTTGGTGACTTCAAAATGCTTGAGCATCGGTGTGGTGGAGGGACGTGGATTTCAATGGGGAGATGATCGTGCCGCGTGTTCACGCGCCTATGGGCAAGAGATCTGGCGGGAGGTTATTTGACTTACCAAATGGCACGTTTATGCACTTTGGGATTCGCCTCATGCTGACGACAAGGGAGGCTCGTATTTTTCAGCCAAATTGGCTTACCATAACCTCGGATTCTTGAAGCTGGTCATTACTAGCATGAGCGACACTGAAGCCCAATTTCTCTATCAGCACGCGATCACGGAGATTCTGGTGCATATTCAGGCGAACAATCTCAAGCCTGGTTGCCGCATGCCTTCCGAGCGTGAATTCGCGGCGATCTTCTCCTGCGGACGTCCGACGGTCAACAAGGCGATCGCCTGTCTCATCGCCGAGGGTAGATTGCGGCGCGAGGGGTATAAGCTATACGTGGCCAGTCCTCCTTTTGGCGAGGCATCCAAGACGCTGATAGCCGTGCTCTGCCCCCATCCGCTCCATCACCAGCAGCAGATATCGCATAATCTGGTCGAGGCCGCCCATGACGTCTGTCAGGCGGCGAAAGTACGGTTCAATCCCATCCTGTCCTTTGATGGTGAGCAGCAGCGGGCGCAGCTGGCGGAGTTGATAAACCAAGATATCGATGGCATCGCCATCTGGCCGCACACCAATGGGAGTCACGCCGATCTATTCAGGCAGTTTGCCCTCCGCAAGCTGCCCATCGTGGTGAATGATTTTTATTCAAAATATTATGATTTTGTCGGGGTGGACAACTCCAAGGGAATCCAATCCATCCTGAGTCATCTCCATGAACTGGGACACAGGGAAGTCGCCTATTTGACCCGCAGGGCATCCAATGAAAATCTGAACGAGCGACTCGAGGCATATCGATACGGAACTCATACAACCTTTCCGGGAAAATCATCGGGCCGTGTGTATGAATTACCAGGTGAGTTGACCGCGGGCTTGCCTGAGCTTTTCAAAAATTTGCTCAAAAACTCTCCGGAGGTCACCGCGATCTGTTGCAGCAATGACGTTATCGCGCTGGAGCTGATAGCGCTTTGTCAGAAGCTCAAAATCAGAATCCCCCGTGAACTCTCCATCGCCGGCTTCGACGGTATCGACGTCCGCGAGGGCGGCGCGCCCACTCTGACCACGGTGGCGCAGGATTTCTACCAGATGGGCGCCCTGGCGATCGACCTGCTGGTGCGTCGTATTCGTCTTCGTGTGCTGAAGCACACCTCCGTTTTGCAGCAGATCCGTGTCGCTCCTCACCTGATCGTTCGCGCTTCCACGGGCACGGCGTTGCTTAAGGAGCCTCTGAAAAACGATCCGTTATTGCCGTGCGATGAGCACGACGGGTTTTTGAGCGGGAGAGAAACGGAAAAACCGGCAGGGAATCGTCATTTTTCGAGTGGTTTGGGGTGATTGCGAGA
>JBAZSJ010000071.1:0-20884 GCA_041662485.1 Opitutaceae bacterium
GGTCGATCTCATGCGCAAACAACTCCGCCGCCTCGTCTCCGTCCTCCTCTCCAAACGTCCTTTTACTCCAAGAACCCATGTCGCCGCTTGACCTCCCATTACAGCCTGTCTCCTACAAAAACCCAATCCATCCCGATATCCGCCCGCAGACACAAATCAACGGTCGGGGCGTTTCACCCTGAAGCGGTCGCGCGTTGTCACGTAATCGTCCCCGCCGAGACGTCCGATCGCGTCGAGCTTCGCGGGATCGACGGTGCCGTCGGCCCCGAGCACCGCCTCGCTCACGTGCAGGGCGACGATGCGGCCGATCACGAGATTGGCCGCGCCCGGGCCTTCGCCGACGAGAATGATCCGGTCCAGCACGCACTCGAACGCCGCCGGCGCGAGCGCCACGCGGGGCGGACGCACCTTCGCGCTGAGCGCGGGGGCGATGTTGAACGCCGTGAACTCGCTCTCGCCGTGCGGCAGGAGCGAGGCGCAGGCGTTCATCGGCTCGGCCAGCGCATGCGGCACGATGTTGACCACGAATTCCGACACCGCCTCGATATTGCGAATGGTGTCTTTTTTCACGCCGCCGCGGTTGTTGACCGCCGAGAAAAGCAGCGTGGGCGGATTGGACGTCACGCCGTTGAAAAACGAAAACGGCGCGAGATTCGTGTGTCCCTCGGCGGAGATCGTCGAGACCCAGGCGATGGGTCGCGGAAGGATAAGGCCGGACATCCAGCCGTAGGCGTGTCGTGGTTCGAGCGTGGTGAAATCAACGAGCATGCCGGCCATGTTGATCGGCCGACCGGCCGACCGCCAGCCCGCGCTGCAATCATAAGCACGCGTCATCGGCCACTTCACGCTGGCTAGAGTCCGGCGGACGACGCAAGTTGACGGGCTTCATGTCCACCGGCACGACCATCCACGAAGCCCCCTGGCACGCAGGCCTGCGCGGCGCGCGGGCCAACCTGCTGCCCGGCCTCTCGCTTCAGGTTTTCGCGCTCGTGCTGGTGCTGGCGTATTACCACCACGCGCCGACGCACGAGGCCGTGAACCGCCTCGCGGACCTGCGCACGCAAACGGGCGTGACCTTCGGCATCCTCACCACCGGCCTGTGCGGAGGACTCCTGCCTTTCATCTACCTGAAACTCATGCCCGCCACGCGCGCCCGCTACACGCCGGCGCAAGGCGCGGCGATCACGGTCTTCTGGGCTTACAAGGGCCTGGAAATCGACCTGTGGTATCGCTTCCTCGCGTGGAGCGTCGGCGAAGGCACCGGGCCGGGCACGGTCGTCGCCAAGATGGTCCTCGACCAGTTCGTTTACTGCCCGATCCTCGCCATTCCGCTGACCGTGCTGGTTTACGACTGGTGCGAGCACGGGTTCTCCGGCGCGGCCCTCGCCGCCGAGGTTCGCGCCCCGCGCTGGTATGCGCGCCGGGTGCTGCCGATGCTGATCTCGAATCTCGGCGTGTGGGTGCCCACCGTGTGCATCATTTACGCGCTGCCGACCGCGCTCCAGCTGCCATTGCAAAATCTGGTGCTGTGCTTCTTCAGCCTGCTGCTCGCGCACATCTCGAAACGTGCGCCGGCGGTCGCGACGTCATCGTCGATTGAAAGGTAGGGACGGACCGCCGGGCCGTCCGATTGGACATGCGCATGCGAACAACCGTCCGCATTCTCGGCGGGCCCAGCGGTCCCGCCCTACCTCAGACGCTCAATACGGCCCGCGAATGTGCTCCGCGACCTCGCGCTCGTAAAACGCCGCGAGCTTCGCGTGCGCCTCCGCCCCGAGCGGCGGCAGCGACGCGGCGCGAACGTTGGCCCGCGCCTGCTCCGCGTTGCGCGCGCCGGGGATGAGCACGCTCACCGCCTCGAAATCAAGGCACCAGCGCAGCGCCCAGTCGGCCATCGCCCACCCGGCGGGCACATGGGTCTTGAGCTCATCGGCCAGATCCACGCCCTTTTCGTAGGGCAGGCCGGCGAACGTCTCGCCCACGTTGAACTGCTGGCCGTCGCGATTGAAGAGCCGGTGGTCGTTGGCGGCAAACGCCGTCTTCTTCGTCATCTTGCCCGCGAGCAACCCGCTCGCCAGCGGCAGGCGCACGATGATCGCGACCTTCTTTTCGCTCGCGGCGGCGAAGAGCGTGTGAATGGGCTTCTGGCGAAAAATATTAAAAATGATCTGGAGCGCGGCGACGCCGCCGTGCTTCACGCAGAAGTCGGCCTCGTCCATCGACTCGACGCTCGCGCCGTAGGCCTTGAGCTTGCCCTCGCGTTTCAGCTCCTCGAGCCAGCCGAGCATCTCGCCGCGCTTTAATACCTCGGTCGGCACGCAGTGGAGTTGGGTGAGATCGAGCGCGTCCACGCCGAGTCGCTTGAGCGAAGCCTCGGTGAAGCCGCGCACCTGGTCGCGCGTGAAGCCGTTGGGCCAGTTGAGCCGGCCGAGCTTCGTCGCGACGAACACCCGCTCGCGCGCCCCCGTCGTTTCGCGTAGGAAGCGCCCGATGCGCGTCTCGCTGAGTCCCGCGCCATACACGTCGGCCGTGTCGAAAAACGTCACGCCGCTCTCGTAGGCCGCGCGAAGGGTCGCCTGCGCGGTCTCCTCCGTGACATCGCCCCAGCCGCCGCCGAGCTGCCAGGTGCCAAGACCGATTTCGCCGACGGAACGCCCCGTGGGGCCAAAGGTGCGGGTATGCATGCCGTCATTTCGGCCGGTTTGCGCCCATCGGCAAGTCACCAGATGAATGAAACGCGTCCGCTCGCTTTCGGGAATAACTTGCGGCACTTTCCCCTCCCACGGTTTTTACACGCTCATGTTTCTCCGCCGATTTTTCCTCTGTCTGCCCCTCTTGCTCTCCTGCTTCGCTCCCGTCGCGAACGCCCAGGTGCAAGCCGCGCTCACCGCCGCCGACCGGTCCATCCAGCCCGGCCGCCCGTTGACCGTCGCGCTCCGCCTCGCGCACGAACCCCACTGGCACACCTACTGGATCAACCCCGGCACCGGTTACCCCACGTCGATCACCTGGGACCTCCCCGCCGGCTGGAAAGCCGGCGATATCCAGTGGCCCACCCCGCAGGTCATCCGCGATGACAAGGGCGCCATCATCGGTAACGGCTACGAAACCCTCACCTATCTGCCTGTCACGCTCACCCCGCCCGCCGACCTCAAGCCCGGTGAAACGGTCACACTGAAGGGCACCGCAAGATGGCTCATGTGCAAAGATGTCTGCGTGCCCGGCAAGGCCGAGATCAGCCTCACGCTTCCGGTCGATGCCGCTGCGCCCAAGGTAGACGCTTATCGCGCGGCTGCCTTCGCCGCCACCATCGCGTCTCTTCCTCGCGAACTGGCCGGTTTTAAAATCACGGCCACCCGCACGAGCGCCATCGTAACCCTGAGCCTCACACAAACAAACGGCGCTCCGCTCAAAGTTCCTTCCGAAGGTCTGCGTTTCTTCGCGCGCGATCCGTTCATCGCCTTCGACCAACCGCAGCCCGTGCGATCCGGCGGACCCAACATTATCCTGATCGACCTGCCCGTTTCACCCGCTGCCGAATCCTCTCCCGACCGCCTCATCGGCGTGCTCCGCTACGACTACGGCTGGACTGCTCGGGAATCCGCCTTTGTCGGCTTGGCTGTTGACGTTCCCATCGAAACGAGTGCGAGCGCCCTCGCTCCCATCCAAGTCACCCGCGCCACCGCCTCCGGCACCGTCGTTGTCAACAGTCTCGCGGGCACCCTCCTGCTGGCGTTTGTCGGTGGGCTCATCCTCAACCTCATGCCGTGCGTCTTCCCCGTGCTCGGCATCAAGATCCTCGGCTTCGTCAACCAGGCCGGAGCCGACCGCCGCAAGGTCACGATGCATGGACTCGCCTTCGCGGGCGGCGTGCTGCTCTCGTTCTGGTCGCTGGCCGGAGTGCTCGCCGTGCTGCGCGCGGGCGGCGACCAGCTCGGCTGGGGGTTTCAACTCCAGTCCACCGGCTTCGTCTTCACGCTCGCGGCGGTCATGCTCGTCTTCGCGCTCAGCATGAGCGGCGTGTTCGAGTTCGGCCTGCGCGCCACCGGCGTCGGCGCCGGCCTGCAAATGAAACAGGGTTACGCCGGCTCGTTCTTCACCGGCGTGCTCGCGACCGTCGTCGCCACGCCGTGCAGCGCGCCGTTTCTCGCGCCCGCGCTCGGCGCGGCGCTCGCGCTGCCGACCGCCCAATCATTCGTGGTGTTCACCGCCATCGCGGTCGGCCTCGCATTGCCCTACCTGTTGCTCTCGATTTTTCCGCAGGCAGTGAAGGCGCTCCCCCGACCCGGCGCATGGATGGAAACCTTCAAGCAGGTCATGGCCTTCCCGCTCTACGCGACGGTCGCCTATCTGATCTGGGTGCTCGCCGGACAGACCGCCGAGCAATCGCTGCTCTTCGTGATGCTCGGTCTCACGGTGATCGCGATGGGCGCGTGGTTTTACGGACGTTACAACGCCCCCGGCGCCAAGCCCGCCCGCGCCCGCTTCGGGCTCGTGGGCGGACTCGTGCTCCTCGCCGTCGGCGGCTGGCTCGGCTGGCCGCAGCCCCCCGCGCCGTCCGCCGTGACATGGGAACCGTGGAGCACGGAGCGCGTGGCCCAACTGCGCGCGGAAGGAAAAACGATCTACGTCGATTTCACCGCGCGCTGGTGTTTCACCTGCCAGACCAACAAGAAGGTCGTGTTCGGATCGTCCGAGGTGCTGCGGCAATTCCGCGCCAAGGGCGTGGTGACGCTGCGCGCCGACTGGACCAACAACGACCCGCTCATCACCGCCGAACTCGCCCGCTGGAACCGCAGCGCCGTGCCCTTCGACCTGATCTATCTTCCGGGCCAGTCGGAGCCCGCCATCCTGCCCGAAGTGCTTACCCCCGGAATCGTTTTGGAAGCGCTCAACGCCGCGCATTGAACGCACATGCGGAAAAGTGCATCAGAGTTTTGAAGTTGCAGGGAACGTTTTGACGTTTGCCGGAAAGATCTGAAGCGGGGGCACTGCCATTGCTGGCCCATAATTCCTTGTAGGCTTACAGGTGAAGTCCCCATCGACAGATCATAGTGTTTCACTGTATGATACGTGGGTTGCCGAAGATTACCCCCTGCATGACGATGCCCCCGCTCTTCCGCATTTTACATTTGGAAGACAATACCCACGACCAAGAGATCGTGCGCAGGGCGCTCGTCGACGACGTGATCGCATACGAATTCGTCTATGCGACGAACCGGACCGAATTTGAGGCCGCCTTGGCCCGTGAAAAATTCGATCTCATCCTCTCGGATTTTACCATGCCCGGTTACGACGGCTCGGCCGCCCTGGCGCTCGCGCAGGCGAGCTGCCCCGAAGTCCCCTTTATATTTGTCTCCGGCACCATCGGCGAGGACCGTGCGATCGAAAGCCTCAAGAGCGGTGCGGTCGACTACGTCCTGAAGGCGAAGCTCGAACGGCTCCAACCCGCCGTGCGCCGTGCGCTCCGCGAGGCAGGTGAACACGCGAAGGGCAACGCCGCCCTGAAGGCGTTGCGACGGAGCGAGGAGCGTTTTCGCGAGATGGCGGAACGCATCGGGGACGTGTTCTACGTCATCGCGCCCGACACCGGTCGCTGGTCATATGTCAGTCCGGCCTATGAATTGATCTGGGGACGCACGGCCGCCGCGCTCTACGAGCGTCCCGCCCAATGGATCGACGCCGTGGAACCCGAGGATCGCGCGCTTGTGCTCGCCGCCCGCGAGCAACTCGCCCAAGGCAAGGAGTATCGCCTCGAATATCGCATCCGGAACACCGATGGAACGCCGCGATGGATCGAGGACCGATGCTATCCCGCCCGTGAATCTTCCGGCGAAATACAGCGGGCCGTCGGCGTCGCGATGGACATCACCCGGCGCCGCCAGCTCGAGACGCAGTTGCGGCAGGCGCAAAAGATGGAGGCGGTCGGGCAGCTCGCAGGCGGCTTGGCGCACGATTTCAACAACATCCTCACCGTCGTCATCGGCTGGGCCCGCCTGCTGCTGGACCGCGAAACCATGCCGCCGGACGCGATCACCCCGCTCACGCAGATTTTCAACGCCGGCAATCGCGCGGCCAATCTGACCCGCCAGCTTCTCGTCTTCAGCAACAAGCAGACGATCAAACGACAGGTCATCGACCTCAACCGCGTCACGGGCGAAATCTCCGATATGCTCCGCCGGCTGATCGGCGAACATATCACCCTGGAACTGGCGTTGTCGCCGGCACCGTGCCTGGCCGAGGCGGATGCCGGAATGATCGAGCAGGTGCTCATGAATCTCGCCGTGAACGCTCGCGACGCCATGCCCGACGGCGGCACGCTCACCATCGCCACGGAGCCGGTCGCCATCGCCGACGCGACCGCGCGCGGCCACCTCGGCGCACGGCCGGGCGAGTTCGTCTGCCTGGGCGTGAACGACACCGGCCACGGCATCTCCCCGGAAAATGTCCGGCGGATCTTCGAACCGTTTTTCACGACGAAGCCCGACGGCCACGGCACGGGCCTCGGGCTGGCGATGGTCCTGGGCATCGTGCAACAACACCAGGGCTGGATCGAGCTGGACAGCACGGTGGGTGTCGGCACGCGTTTTCGGATATTGCTGCCCGCCGCGACATCCACGGGTCCGGTCCCCGCGATCGACCCGACGACAACCGAGACGATCGGCGGCGGCGCGGAAACCATCTTGCTGGTGGAGGACGAACCCGCCGTGCGCGAGTTCGCCGTCGCGGTCCTGAACAGCCACGGCTACCGCGTGCTGCAAGCCTGCTCGGGCGTCGATGCGCTGGAGGTTTGGAAACACCATGGCGCGAGAATCACCCTGCTCGTCACCGATCTGGTCCTGCCGGACGGCCTGAGCGGAGTGGAGCTTGCCGCCCGTCTGCGCAAGGAAAAACCAGCCCTGCTGGTGCTTCTCACGAGCGGATATGCGAACGGAACCACCGGGAACGAGTTCCAGCCGCCCGCCGGCATGAACTTTCTCCACAAGCCCTACAAGCCCCAGGCGCTCGCACGGGCGGTGCGCTCCGCACTGGACGAAAATCCCGCCGGCGCCACGCCCATTCCCTGTCCGGCAACCCCATAATCCCCCGCCATGAAACCCCGCTCATCCCTGCAACTCCGACGCGGCGCTTCCACCGCCGCCAACGCACACGAGGCGGTGGCCGAAATCCGTCAACTCATCCATCAGGATCAAGCGCGGCTGATTTTGTTTTTTTGCTCCGCCAACTACGGCCTCGACGAACTCGCGGCCGGGTTGCAGGCGGCCTTTGGCTCCACTCCCGTCGTCGGCTGCACCACGATCGGGCACGTGGGGCTGGACGGCTTCACCGACGGCGGCATCACCGCCATCAGCCTGGCCGGGGACATCACCGCGCATCCCTACGCGGTGGATATCGCCGACGCGGAAAACACCGTGCCGGGCATCGGCAAGGAAACCAAGCGGCTGATCGAGTCCCGTCCCGATCAACATTCGTTCGGACTGCTGTTGGTGGACGGATTGTCCCTGAAGGAAGAATTCCTCGCCTCGTTGCTTTACCGGCATTTGCCCCAAGTGCCCGTGGTCGGGGGATCGGCGAGCGGTCATCATGCGTCGAAACCCTCCCACGTCTATGTGAACGGCGCGTTCCGTTCCCATGCCGCCGTTTTCACGCTTTTCCAGACACCGCTTCCGTTTCAAACGATCAAGTTCGCGCACTTCGTTCCCTCGGGCGACACGCTGGTCGTCACGCGTTCCGACCCGGAAAAACGCGTGGTCTACGAGATCAACGGGGAACCTGCCGCCCAAATCTACGCCAGGTCCGTCAACGTGCCCGTGGATAAACTGAACGGGGCGGTTTTTTCCATGAGCCCGCTCATCTTCGAAATGGGCGGCGAGCAATACGTGCGGGCCATCTTCAGCGCCAATGCCGATCAAAGCCTCACCCTGTATTGTGTCATCGAAAACGGCGTGATCCTGAGCATCGGACGCGCGGTGGATCCGGTCGCGACCGCGCTGGCCGCGTTTCAACAGGTGCGGGACGAAATCGGCGAGCCCTCGCTGGTGCTGGGATGCGACTGCGTGTCGCGCCGCATGGAATTTGAGGCCAGCGGCCTGCTGGGTGCGATGGGCGGCATCATGAAGGCCAACCAGGTCTTCGGCTTCAGCACCTACGGCGAACAATACGACGGCCTGCACATGAACCAAACCTTCACCGGCATCGCCATCGGAAACGACCATGCCTCCTCCTGATTCAGCCCCCTCCCCGGAAACCGTGGCCAACCTGGCCGCACGCCTCGCGGTGGCGGAGCGGGCGTTGGACGCGCGCGACAAAACGATCCAGGCGCTCGTAACCCGGGAGAAAGACCGCACGGCGAAACGGTCTTCGGCCTTCGGCATCCTGGAAGAAACCGCCGTGCTTCAGCAGGTGGTGGCGAACAAAACACTGGAGCTGGAGGCGAAAAACCGCGAACTGCGGCAAAGCGAGACCGCGCTATCCACGGCCCAGCGCATGGGCCAGCTCGGCAATTGGGAGTTCGATCTCGGCACCCAAAAAATTTTCTGGTCCCCGGAGGTTTACCGCATCTTCGAGATCGATCCGAAAGTATCCGGCGCCTCCCTCGAAGCCATTCTGAAGCTCATCCACCCGGACGACCGGGAAAAGGTGGATGTGGCCTACGCCTCGGGACTCAAACACCACCAGTCTTTTGAAAGCAGCCACCGCCTCCTCATGCCGGATGGCCGGATCAAACATGTTCATGAACTGGCCGAGTTCCACCACGACGCAGCAAGCAGGACAATGCGCATCATCGGCACGGTGCAGAACATAACCCAGCGCATGCAGGCGGATCTGGCGCTGCGGGAAAGCGAAGAAAAGCTGCGGCAGATCATCGAGCATAGCGTGCAGCTTTTCTACTCCCACACGCCCGATCATGTCCTCACCTACGTCAGCCAGCAGGCCAGGGAATTTTTCGATCTTGAATCAGCCGATGCCTTGCGGCGCTGGACGGATTTCCTGACGGACAACCCCGTGAACGCCGAGGGCATCGCCCTGACGGAGCGCGCGCTCAAGACCGGCGAACGCCAGCACCCCTACGAACTGGAACTGATCACCGCCCGTGGCCGCAAGATCTGGGTCGAGGTGCACGAATCGCCGGTGGTCGTGAGCGGAAAAGCCGTCGGCATGGTCGGCGCACTCACGGACATCACCGGGCGCAAACAGGCGGAACTCGATCTGGAAACCCTGCACAAGAGGCTGCTGGATGTCTCCCGGCAGGCGGGCATGGCGGAAGTGGCCACCGGAGTGCTGCACAACGTGGGCAACGTGCTCAACAGCGTGAACGTGTCCGCCACCCTGGTCGCCGACCAGGTGCGGCGATCCAAGGTGCCGAACGTGGGCAAGCTCTCCGATCTGCTGCACCAGCATCGCGCCGATCTCGGCGGCTACCTCACCACCGATCCCAAGGGGAAAATCATCCCCGCCTATCTGGTAACGTTGGCGGCGGAACTCTCCAAGGAACAGGCCACCATCATCGCCGAACTCGACAGCCTCCATAAAAACATCGGCCACATCAAAGACATCGTGGCCATGCAGCAAAGCTACGCGAAAACCTCCGGCGTCGTCGAAACCGTCTCCATCCCCGACCTCATCGAGGACGCCCTCCGCATGAACGCCGGCTCCCTCGCCCGCCACGACGTGGACGTCGCCCGCGAATACCTGGCCCGCCCCGTCGTCACCCTCGAAAAAAACAAGGCCCTCCAGATTCTCGTCAATCTCGTGCGCAACGCCAAATACGCCTGCGACGAATCCGGCCGCATCGACAAGCTCCTCACCATCCGGATCACGGCCGATGATCACGACGTTTCCATCGCCGTCATCGATAACGGCGTCGGCATCCCCTCCGGGAATCTCAACCAGATTTTCGCCCACGGCTTCACCACCCGCAAACACGGCCACGGCTTCGGCCTCCACAGCGGCGCCCTCGCCGCCAAGGAACTCGGCGGCTCCCTCACCGCACACAGCGACGGCCCCGGCCTCGGCGCCACCTTCATCCTCAGGCTCCCCAGCAGGCAGGAATCCCTCCCTCCCCCTGAAAAACCTGTGTTTAAAAATCGAGGCGACGCTCTCGCCTCAACCGCCGCGTAAACCCCATGCCCTCCCCGCCAATGCTCGCCGCCCGCAAATATCCCGATTGTTCGGCCAGGTTCCGGCTCCGCTCCGCCGCGCTGCTGTGCGCCATCCTGACCTCATCGCTGCACGCGGACGATCCCGTCCGGCCTGAAAAAAACCTTGCCGACCTGAGCATGGAGGAGCTGATGAACGAAACCGTCACCTCCGTCTCGAAAAAGGAGCAAAAGCTCAGTGATGCCGCCGCCGCCATCTCGGTGCTGACCAACGAGGATCTCCGCCGCTCCGGCGCGACCAGCCTCGTGGACGCCCTGCGCCTGGTGCCCGGCATGAACGTGGCCTCGACCAACTCCGCCCAGACGGCGGTTTCCGCCCGCGGCTTCAACAACCTTTACGCCAACAAACTGTTGGTGCTCGTGGATGGGCGGAGCGTTTACAGCCCCGTGTTTTCCGGAGTTTTTTGGGAGCAGCAGCTGGTCATGCTGGACGACGTGGACCGCATCGAAGTGATCCGCGGACCTGGCGCCACCGTCTGGGGCGCGAACGCCGTCAACGGCGTGATCAACGTCGTCACCCGCGACGCCCGGGACACCCAGGGCACCCTCCTCTATGGCGGCGGCGGCGACGTGCAGCAGACGCTGGCCGGCGCCCGCCACGGCGGACGCATCGGCGAACACACCTATTACCGTGTGTATGCCAACGAACAGTCGCGCGACGACTACCTGTTGGCGAAGGGTGCGTCGGCGCACGACAATTGGTCGAGCCAGCAGGGCGGCTTTCGGCTCGATCACCATCCGACGGACGACACGCAGGCGACCTGGCAGTCGGAAGTCACCACGACCGATTTCGCCGACCCCGCGGCCGACGCCTACAACGTCAACACGCTGGGACGCTGGACACGCGACGGGTCTGATCGCTCCGGCGTGGAGGTGCAGGCTTATTACGACCGAAATCATCGTGCCGATCCGCTTTCCTCCTCCAGCACCGTGGACACCCTGGATTTCACCCTGCAACACCGCTTCGGCCTCGGTGAACGCAACGACGTGATCTGGGGGCTCGGCTATCGCTTCATCGATGGCCGGATCTCGGCCACCAATCCCGCGGTCATGGTCCCGGACCCCGCGTTCAGGCAGCACGTTTTCAGCGCCTTCGTGCAGGACGAGATCACGCTCGTGCCCGACAAGCTCACGCTGACCCTGGGCACCAAACTCGAGCACAACGACTACACCGGCTTCGAGGTTCAGCCCAGCGTCCACCTGGTGTTCAAGCCGACGGAAAAACAGACCCTCTGGGCATCCGTCTCCCGCGCGGTGCGCACGCCCAGCGTCCTCGAAGCCGGGACCGCCTATAATATCATTTATGGAGCGCCCGTTTTCGATTCCCTGGGCAACGCTTACCTGCCCACCCTGGTGGGCAATCCCGACGTATCCGCCGAGAGACTTTGGGCCTATGAACTTGGCTGGCGCATCCAGCCCACGTCGCGCGTGAGCGTGGACGTGGCCCTGTTTTACAACGACTACCAGGACCTCATGACCATCGGGAACGACCCGCGCCTTGTGCCCGGCATACCCATCGGCACCGCCGAATACTCGTGGACCAACGAAAGCTCGGGCCGGACCTACGGGGGCGAAGCTTCCGTGACCGTGGCGCCCACCGACACCTGGCGGCTGACCGCCGCCTACAGTCTGCTCGTCGCCCGAATCCAAGGCACGCAACCCGGTGCCGAAGCCAGCGAACGCAGCTCCCCAAAAAACCAGATCAGCCTTCGCTCGGCCTATGATTTCAACAAACACTGGAGTCTGGACGGACAACTGCGCTACGTGGACTCGATCCAAGGCGTCCCCGCCTACCTGACCGCCGACCTCCGTCTCTCCTACCGGCCCAATGATCACCTCGAGTATGCGCTCGTGGGGCAAAACCTCCTCGATCCCTCGCACCCCGAACAGGCCGCCACGCCGTTTGTATTGGCCTCGGAGGTGCCGCGCGGTTTCTACGCCAAGATCACCTGGCGCTACTAACCCTGACGCACGCACCATGTTCTCCCGAACTCACACTCTATCGTCACCCGCCGGATACAACGCCCGGCGCCTGCTGCTCGCGTTCTTCGCCCTCCTGTGTCTGGCCGGCCACGCCGCCATCGGCGCCACTCCCGCAGTCTCGAAGGAATACCAGGTCAAGGCCGCCTTCCTCTACAACTTCACCAAGTTCGTCGAGTGGCCCGCGTCGCGTTTTCCCGACGACACCAGCCCCATCGTCATCGCCGTGCTCGGCCGGAACCCTTTCGGCGACGAACTCGCCGCCATCATCCGCACCCGCAAGGTAAACGGACGCGAACTCGTCGTTAAAATCATCGCCTCCGCCGACGAGGCCGCGACGGCCCACCTGCTGTTTGTCGGCGCGGATGAAGAGACGCTCCTCGTCGGCAAGATGGAGCCCCTGCAAAAAGCCGGCGTCCTCACCGTCGGCGAATCCCCGCGTTTCATCGCGTCGGGCGGCATCATCAACTTCACCCTGGAGACCGACAAGGTCCGCTTCCAGATCAACCCTCTGGCCGGCCAACAAGCCGGACTCAAAATCAGCGCCCAGCTGCTCAAGCTGGCCATGATCGTGCGCAAATAACCCCGGACCCTCCCGCCCCCATGCGCATCCTCACCAATCTCCCCATCAAGCGGAAGCTGACCGTCATCAGCATGCTGACCAGCGGTGTGGTCCTCTTCCTCACCTGCGCCGCCTTCATGACCTACGAACAGGTCGTCTTTCGCCGCGACATGACCAGCAACCTCTCGACCACCGCCGAGATGATCGGGTTCAACAGCTCCTCGGCCCTCTCCTTCAACGACGCGGCATCGGCCGCCCAGACCCTCAAGGGACTGGGCGCGCAACCCCACATCGAAGAGGCCTGCATCTATGATGGCGACGGCAAGGTGTTCGCCACCTATCAGCGCACCGCCAACGCCAGGCCGGACTGGCCGCGGATGCGGCCGGACGGCGAACGGTTGACCGCGGATTCACTGGTGCTCTTCCGCCAGATACATCTGGCCGGCGAAGCGATCGGCACGATCTATCTCCGGTCCAACCTGCGGGAAATGCACACCCGCTGGCAACGCTACGCGCTCATCGCCGGCGTGGTGCTGCTGGCCGCCATGGCGATCACCTGGCTCATCGCCGCGAAGCTCCAACGCATCATTTCCGATCCGGTCATGGAACTCGCCGCCATCGCCGGTCGCGTCGCCTCCGAACGCGACTACTCCGTTCGCGCGGTCAAGCAGGGCGACGACGAGGTCGGCCGCCTGTTCGACGGCTTCAACGACATGCTCGCCCAGATCCAGGCCCGCGACGCCGAACTTCACGCCGCGCACAAGGACCTCGAGAGACGCGTCGAGGAACGCACCCGGGAACTCAGCGCCAGCAAGGATCGCATCCGCCTCATCGTGGACACCGCCTTCGACGCCATCATCACGACCGATGCGGAAGGGCGGATCACCGCGTGGAATCGCCAGGCCGAAACCACCTTCGGCTGGACCCCGGCGGAGGTGCTGGGCCGCACGTTCGCCGAGACGCTCCTCGCGCCCTCCGGGCGCGCCGCGTCGCTTCAACGCATGCATCAGTTCCTGCAATCGGACGGACGCGAGTCGCTCAACCGGCGCATCGAATTGTTCGCCCTTCACAAGGACGGGCACGAGTTCCCCGCCGAACTCGCCGTGTCGCCGGTGCGCGTGGACGGCACGTTTATCTTCAGCGCGTTTTTGCGCGACATCACCGAGAGCAAACGCGCCGAGGCCGAGTTGCGCGCCATCCACCGCCAGCTGCTCGACACCTCGCGCCAGGCCGGCATGGCCGAGGTCGCCACCGGCGTGCTCCACAACGTCGGCAACGTGCTCAACAGCGTCAACGTCTCCGCCACCCTCGTCGCCGACCAGGTCCGCCGCTCCAAGAGCCCCAATGTCGGCAAGCTCTCCGATCTGCTCCACCAGCATCGCGCCAACCTCGGCGACTACCTCGCCAACGATCCCAAGGGGAAAATCATCCCGGCTTATCTGATGACGCTGAAGGACGAGCTCGCCAAGGAGCAGTCCACCATCCTCGCCGAACTCGACAGCCTCCACAAAAACATCGGCCACATCAAAGACATCGTGGCCATGCAGCAAAGCTACGCCAAGACCTCCGGCGTCGTCGAAACGGTTTCCGTTCCCGATCTCATCGAGGACGCCCTCCGCATGAACGCCGGCTCGCTGGCACGGCATGATGTCGACATCGCCCGCGAGTATCACGTCCGCCCCGTCGTCACCCTCGAAAAAAACAAGGCCCTCCAGATTCTCGTCAATCTCGTGCGCAACGCCAAATACGCCTGCGACGAATCCGGCCGCATCGACAAGCTCCTCACCGTCAGCATCACCGCCGACGACCGCAACGTCATCATCACCGTCGCCGACAACGGCGTCGGCATCCCCCCGGAAAACCTCACCAAGATTTTCGCCCACGGCTTCACCACCCGCAAGCAAGGCCACGGCTTCGGCCTCCACAGCGGCGCCCTCGCCGCCAAGGAACTCGGCGGCTCCCTCACCGCACACAGCGACGGCCCCGGCTACGGCGCCACCTTCACTCTCACGTTGCCCTACACCTCGGAGTCTCCCCATGAATAAACCGTCACCCGAACAGAACGTCCGCGTTCTCGTCGTGGACGACAACCGGTCCATTCACGGCGATTTCCGCAAGATCCTCTGCGGCCCCGATGCCGCCGCCGAAACCGAATCGATGGAGGCCTCGTTGTTCGGCGAACCCGCGGAGGAACGCCGGGCCGTCACGTTCGCGGTGGACTCGGCCTACCAGGGACAGGAAGCCCTGGACATGGTCATCAAGGCAGCCGCTGAAAACCGCCCCTATGCCATGGCCTTCATGGATGTAAGAATGCCCCCCGGCTGGGATGGCATCGAGACCACGGCGAAAATCTGGGAGACCGATCCCGACATGCAGATCGTCATCTGCACCGCCTACTCGGACTATTCCTGGGAGGGGATGATCCAAAAACTCGGCTACTCCGACAAACTGCTGATCCTGAAAAAACCCTTCGACAACGTCGAGGCGCTGCAACTCGCCTCCGCCCTGACCGAAAAATGGCACCTCTTGCAACGCGTGCACCAACAGGTCGGCCAGCTTGAGGAGGCGGTGCGTCAACGCACCGGCGAATTAAGCCGCAGCGAACGACACTACCGGCTCATCGCCGAAAACACCGGCGACCTGATCGAAATCATCGACGCCTCCGGCCGGCCGCTTTACCGCAGCCCCTCCTGCGGACGCCTGTTCGCACAACCCTCCGCCGGCCCCGGAGAAACCGGCGTCCTTGACGTCATTCATCCCGATGACCGCGACGCGGCCGCCGCCGCGATGCGCGCATGCCTGCATGACGGGAAACGGCAGGCCTTCGATTTCCGCGCGCGCGGCGGCAACGGAGACTGGCTCGCCCTGGAGGCGCACTGCGGACCGTTTCGCGATGACCGCGCAGAGGCCGGCGCCGTCCTGCTGGTCTCCCGCGACGTCACCGAACGGCGCAAACTCGAGCTTCACCTCCGCCAGGCCCAAAAACTGGAGTCGATCGGCCAGCTGGCCACCGGCATCGCGCACGAAATCAACACCCCCACCCAGTTCATCGGCGACAACACCCACTTCCTGCGGACCGCGTTCGCCGACCTGCAGGGATTGCTCGCGCGCCACGGCGAGTTGCTCGCCGCCGCCGAGTCCGGCCCGGTCCCCGCCGACCTGCTCGCCGCCGTGCGCTCCGCCCGTGCGACCGCCAATCCCGACTATCTCGCGGCCGAAATCCCGAGAGCCATCGATGATATGCTGAACGGGATCGCCCGCACCGCGAAAATCGTCAAGGCGATGCGCAACTTCGCCCATCCCGGCACGACAAACAAGACGAGCGTCAACCTCGCCGAGATCGCGGAGGACGCGCTCACCATCACCCGCAACGAATGGCGATATGTCGCCGATGCGGTGATCGAATTTGAGCCGGCCCTGCCCGTCGTGCCGGTTTTCCCAGGCGAATTCAGCCAAGTGTTGCTCAACCTGATCATCAACGCCACCCACACGATCGCCGAGCGGGTCGGCGACGGCAGCCGCGGCAAGGGCACCATCACCCTTAGCGCCCGACTCGACGGCGATTGGGTTGAGATGCGTGTCCGCGACACCGGCATGGGCATACCGGAGAAAGTGCAAGACCGTGTTTACGACCCCTTCTTCACCACCAAGCCCATGGGCAAGGGCACCGGACAGGGGCTGGCTCTCGCCCGCTCGATCATCGTAAACCAGCACGGTGGTTCGCTGGTATTTGAGACCGTCCTGGGCGAAGGAACCGTTTTCATCATCCGACTGCCGATTCACCCTGATTCCGCAATCACCCCAATCCCTACCGAGGAGCCCCTCCATGAATAAACCATCGCCCGAACAAAACATCCGGGTTCTCGTCGTCGACGACAACCGCTCCATCCACGGCGACTTCCGCAAGATCCTCTGCGGCCCCGACGCGTCCGCCGAAACCGAATCGATGGAGTCCTCCTTGTTCGGCGAACCCACGGAGGAACGCCGGGCCGTCACGTTCGAGGTGGACTCGGCCTACCAGGGACAGGAAGCCCTGGACATGGTCGTGAAGGCCGTCGAGGAACACCGCCCCTACGCGATGGCGTTCATGGATGTTCGCATGCCGCCCGGCTGGGACGGCATCGAGGCCACGGCCAAAATCTGGGAGATCGATCCCGACGTCCAGATCGTCATTTGCACCGCCTATTCGGATTATTCCTGGGACGAGATGATCCAAAAACTCGGCCACTCCGACAATCTTCTGATCCTGAAAAAACCCTTCGACAACGTCGAAGCCCTCCAACTGGCGTCCGCCCTGACCGAAAAGTGGCGCCTTGCCCGGCTGGCCAAGTCCCACCTGGAAAATCTGGAAAAACTGGTTGAGGAACGCACCCGTGAGCTCCGCATCGCCAAGGAAGCCGCCGAGGTCGCCAACAAGGCCAAAAGCGAATTCCTCGCCAACATGAGCCACGAAATCCGCACGCCCATGAACGGCGTGATCGGCATGACCAGCCTCCTCCTTGACCTGGACCTCGGCGCCGTCCAGCGCGAATACGCCGAAACGATCCGCACCAGCGCGGACACCCTGCTCACGGTCATCAACGACGTGCTCGATTTTTCCAAGATCGAGGCGGGCAAGCTCACCTTTGAGACGCTCGACTTCGATTTGAACGAGACGGTGGAGAGCACGCTCGATATGCTCGCCGAACGCGCGCAAGCCAAGGGCACCGAACTCGTCATGGCCATGGCCCCCGACGTCCCCCACTTCCTCCGCGGCGATCCGGGCCGGCTTCGGCAAGTGCTCGTCAACCTCGTCGGCAACGCCATCAAGTTCACCCAAGGCGGCGAAGTCGTCGTCCGGGTCACCCGGCAAACTCAAAACGACGGGCCCGTCGCCCTGCACTTTTCCGTGCATGATACCGGCGTGGGCATTCCCCTCGCGGCGCAGGAAAAATTGTTCCAAGCCTTCACGCAGGCCGACAACTCGACCTCGCGGCGTTACGGCGGCACCGGCCTCGGCCTCGCGATTTCCAAGCAGCTCGTTCACATGATGCACGGCCGGATCGGCCTTGAGAGCGAGCCGGACAAAGGCTCGACCTTCTGGTTTACCGCCCAATTCGAGAAATCCTCCGACCGTCAGGCGCCGTTGGCCGGCGCCCGCGACGGCTGGTCCGACCTGCGCGTGCTCGTCGTCGACGACAACGCGACGAGCCGCCAGATTTTGCGCCATCAGATCTTCGCGTGGAAACTCCAGAAAGGCAGCGCCGCCGGCGGCCACGAGGCCTTGCGCGTGCTGCGCGCCGCCGCCGCCGACGGCCATCCCTACGACGTCGCGCTTCTTGACGTCGAGATGCCCGAGATGGACGGCCTCACCCTGGCCCACGCGATCAAGTCCGAACCCGCCATCGCCGGCACGCGGTTGATTGCCATGACTCCCCTGGGCCACTCGCCCGCCGACCAGAAAATGCAGAAGGCCGGCATCGACGCGTCGCTCAGCAAACCCGTCAAACAATCGCATCTCTTCGACTGCCTCGTCACCGTGATCGGCAAAACCGGGGCGGTCGTCCATGGGATGCCGAAACTCGGTGCCGCGGCGCTGCCGCCGCTCTCGGCCGGCCTGCGGGCAAGACTCGACGGTATCCGCATCCTGCTCGCCGAGGACAATGCGGTGAACCAGAAAGTCGCGCTCGCCATGCTGGCAAAAATCGGGTGCTCCGCCGACGCCGTCGCCGACGGCATCGAAGTCCTCGACGCCCTTCAACGCATCCCCTACTCGCTGATCTTGATGGATTATCAGATGCCGGAAATGGATGGCCTTGAGGCGACGCGCATCATCCGCAAACGCGAACGCGACAGCGGTCCGACATGCACGTGGAAACCGCCCGTCTACATCATCGCGCTCACGGCCAGCGCCATGCAAGGCGACCGCGATCAATGCCTCGCCGTCGGCATGAACGACTATGTGAGCAAACCCGTGCGCACCGGCGACCTCCAAGCCGCATTGGAACGCTGGAGCGCCTCTCAGCTGCCGGCCACTTGAAACCTCAGTAAACTTTTCCCTGCGATTCTCCACTCGAGGCAGGGACGGACCGCCGGGCCGTCCGGTTGGAGATGCGCATGCCGCACGAGAAAAGCTCCGAAGGTGGAGCGCCTTGTCCCGCGTGACCAAGTAGGAGCCTGCTTGCAGGCGATTCGGGGAGTAGCGGGGAGCGTGAGCGACCCGTTCCGCCCCGGGTCGCTCACGCTCCCCGCTACTCCATACTCAGCCCCCTCAAAACGCAAAAGCGGCCCGGGGATGAACCCGGGCCGCTTGATAATCTGTCTGATCTGACGCTTGGACTGGCGGCGCTTACAGCGCGATGTCGCCGGTCTCGTCGGTGCGGATGCGGATGGCCTGCTCCACCGGGAGGACGAACACCTTGCCGTCGCCGATCTTGCCGGTCTTCGCCTTCGTCACGATGGCTTTCACGGCGTTGGCCACCAGCTCGTCTTTCACGACCAGCTGGATCTGCACCTTCGGCAGGAAGTCCACCGTATACTCCGAACCGCGGTAGATCTCCGTGTGGCCTTTCTGGCGTCCGAAGCCCTTGGCCTCGGTCACCGTCATGCCTTCGATTCCGATCTCCGTGAGGCCTTCCTTAACTTCTTCCAGTTTGAAGGGCTTGATGATTGCGATGATGAGTTTCATGGGTGTGCGTTAGAGGATGTAGCCTTCTTCGTTGTGGTCGGTGAGGTCCAGGCCCTGCTGTTCGGCCTCGGGCGTCGGACGCAGGCCGATCACGGCCTTCACGATGTAGGCGATCACCACGGTGCCGATGACCGACAGCGCGAGGGTGATGCCGATCGCCTTCAGCTGCTCGATCCAGAGCGTTCCCTTGGAGACGATCTCCGCCAGGCCGTTGGCCTTCGCGTAGCCGTTCGCCTCGGTCAGGTTCGCGTTGACGACCGGATTGGCGAGGAAGCCGGTCAGGAGGGCGCCGAGGGTGCCGCCGACGGCGTGCACGCCGAAGGTGTCCAGCGCGTCGTCGTATCCGAAGACTTTTTTGAGCTTCACCACGAAGATGAAGGGGATGATCGCGGCGAAGACGCCGATGATCACCGCGCCGGTGGAGGTCACGAAGCCGGTGGCGGGCGTGATCACGACCAGGCCGGCGACGGCGCCGGAGCAGAAGCCGAGGACGGAGGCGTGCTTCTTGATGATGAACTCAAGGGCTCCCCAGACGAAGGAGGCGACCGCGGTCGCGATCGTGGTCGTCATGAAGGCGTTCGCGGCGATGCCGTCGGCGGAGACGGCGGATCCGGCGTTGAAGCCATACCAGCCGACCCAGAGCATGCCGGTGCCGACCATCGTCAGCACCATCGAGTGGGGCGCGAAGGATTCTTTGCCGAAGCCGAGGCGTTTGCCGAGGATCAGGCAGAGCACCAGGGCCGACCAGCCGGAGGACATGTGGACCACCGTGCCGCCGGCGAAGTCGATCGCGCGGATCTTGGCGTCACCGTTCCACACGCCGTTCATGAAGCCGTCCACGCCCCACACCATGTGGGCCAGGGGGAAGTAGACCGCGAACATCCAGAGGGTCACGAACGCGAGGATCGCCGTGAACTTCATGCGTTCGGCGATCGCCCCGACGATCAGCGCCGGGGTGATGATCGCGAACATCATCTGATACATCGCGAACACGTTCTGGGAAACCCAGTAGGAGTAGTCGCCGTTCGGCATGCTGTCCACGCCGGCCAGGAAGAAAAACTTGGTCCCGCCGATGAACGGCGAGTTGCCTCCGGCAAACACCAGGCTGTAGCCCACCGCCCACCACAGGATCGTCACCAGGCCGGTGATTCCCATGCACTGCGCGAGGACCGAGAGCACGTTCTTGCGACGGACCAGGCCGCCGTAGAACAGCGCCAGGCCGGGCAGCGTCATGAAGAGGACCAGCGCCGCGCAGGTCATCATCCACGCGTTGTGGCCGGGGCCGGGGCCGGCCACTTTCGAGGCCACGTCGGGCGTCCGCCCCACGTTGTTCATGTAGGCCTCCAGGTCCGCCACGCGTTGCTCCACCGTCGGGTCTTTCGGGGCCGCAGGGGCCTCCGCGGCGGGCGCCGCGGCCGCCGGGGCCGCGTCCTGTGCTTTCACCTGCGCAAACGCGCAGACGGCTACCATGGCAAACAGCGTTGCCCGGGTCAGTTTCAGTAGGTTTGTGATCAT
>JBAZSJ010000072.1:0-20733 GCA_041662485.1 Opitutaceae bacterium
CTGCGCCCGACGATCGAGAGCATATCTTGAGCGGTGTCCCGAAATCCAAACCCGCGCAGTCCGGAAGCGTATTGGCTGAACGATCTCGAGTAGCGTCCCGTATGGACACAGTTGACGGGAGTCCAGATGGAGATCTGTCGCTCGCAATCCGCATCCGGGATTGAGCACTCGAACCCGCTGAAATACTCATTCCACCAAGCGTCGAGCTTCGCGCTTTGGGTTTCGACGAACCCGGGCGCGCGCTGCCGCGCCAGTTCGGTGCGGAGCTTTTTCTTCGCTTCTTCAAAGTCGATGAGCGCACCTGGAATGACCCCCAGGGAAAGAGCCGTGCGTTCCGTGCAACCGGGCGCGATGGCAAGTGGAATTTGAAGCGCGGCGCAGGCATCGCCACCCCACAGGGATCCGTTGCCACAATGTCCGCGTTCCACGCCCTGCGGATTGCGTTCCGTGCGACCGTAACCGAGAAAACCCTGCCGGTCTCCGCTGTAGCTGGCAACAGGACGGTCGCTTGCAAAATACACCAGGGGCACATCGGCCAGGCGGGGGTGCGACTCGTGATGGAAGAGATAAAGCTGCGCTTGCGCCGTGTCATCAAACCAAGTCTTGAACTGGTGGCGCACGTAGTAGCCCCAAGTCGATTCAAGCGGGTATTCGAGCAAACCCAATTCCACGTAGCCGAAGAGATCAATTTTGACGGCCCCGGAACCGTGGTTTGTCGCTGTCACATCCCAGACGAGCGTCTCGCTTTCGGGGGCGACGAACAGGCGCAGAGAAACTTCCAACTCGCCCCGTCGCGCGATAAACCGCGTGCTGCCAGGCGAGTGACGAGCTTCCCAATGATCAAGCGGGGTGTCGCTCGGCTTGAAAGTTGGAGACCAGATGCTTCCATCACTTTCCCTCACGTAGAGATAAAATCCAGGGGCGTCAGTGGGGGTGGTCCATCCGCGGTATCTTGTAAGACGAAAGTTGATGGGGGTTTTCCACCACAACGAACTGCCGCCTACCTGCGATACGAAGGCGTGCAGGGAACCGTTGGAAAGGTAGTTTATCCAAGGCGAAGGCAGGTCTGGGTTGAAAATAGAAATGCTCTTGGTTGCATCGTCGAAACGGTATGCAGGCAAAGGTTCAGGAGAATCGGAAGAAACAGAGGCGGTCGGCATGTGGAGTTCAGCGTTTATTGTTCGGGGAAGCGGCGGAAAAAATGAAGGGGTGACGGGTTTCAGGTCGCGCTCCCTGCCTGCCGTTCTGGAAATTGGCTTATCTGGTTGCCGGAGCCCCACGTGAGAGAGGGCTGGATGCTCTTGGGCAAATCAGGAAACCAGGCATTCCTATTCCTTTCCGCCTGGATTTGAAGGGCGCTGTTATCGAAACGTTCGATCTGCCCGCCCTGTTTGATGGATCGTCATCCACATTGACCGCCCAGATCAGCGGCAACGCCACCTTCACCCTCGACAACGTCCCGATCAATGGCGTCGTGGTGATCCCGGAGACGCCGGTCATCACGCTTCACCCCGTCACCCAAACCGTGACCGCGGGCGTCACGGTTGTCCTCGGGGTCGAGGCCGGGGTCGCCGACTCCGGAGAGTTGAGGCATGGCAAAGATCTTGCCGTGACTTCGCGCGGGCCAAAGGGGGGATCCCCGAGGGCAAAAACACACCGAAACGTCACCGCCGCGTCACATGAAAGACGCGAGCACCTTGTAAAGTTTGGTGTCATTCAAAACAAAAAGAGAACTTTTCTAGAGCTGTATTGCAGTCAGCACCGGATCGAGCCGGAAGACTTCCCCAAGGTTGTTTTTCGTCATGCGCTGCATCTACATGCGCGGCCGTTCGTGACTTTGACCACCCTGCTCAAGCGCTACCATTTTGCCGCCGATTACGACTTCATCAACAACATCGGCCAGCTCACTCGCTACCGCGACTTCGACTTCTATATGCAGGGATTTTCCCGGCACCCCCGTAACTGCGGCTTCCTGCGGCGCGGATTGCGGCTGCGCCTGAGTTCCCGTCGTCTTCGGGTCATCATCCGGGACCTCATCATCCAGGAGAAAAAAAGACGGGCGACGGGAAATGCCGGCGACGACGAACAACCGCTCGTCCACGAGCGGCGACCGCTGAATTTTCAACCGCCAAGGATCGCCGATCTTGCCGGCGCGCCCGCCCGCTCATCCAAGCGTTTATCAGATAATGACCATTAAGTTCATCTGGGGATCCTCAAGCGCCGTCGCGGCGCGCTGGCATGGCGGTCTTTTTTGCATCCACGAACGCATCTCCACACGCCGCAGCTCCAGCGAGGATTCGGTCATCCGCAGACTGATCATCAGCATCCGCGGCCTGCTTTTCTGGGGGGGAATCCTTGCCATCGTCGGCTATCTCGCCGCCGCCGTCGCCCTCCATCAATGGATGAAGCGACGCCCCTACAACCTCGTCACCTTCGAGGACTGCGCGCTTTACCCGGTTCGCCGCGATGTCATCCAGGAAAAAAAGGGTCAGGCCTTCGTCCGTGAGGGATTGGAGGACATCAAGGCCGGCCTCGTGCGACCGGGGATGCAAAAGCTGACCCTGGGCGTCATGCGTTATCCGCAGGAAAAAGAAGGGCGCCTCGTCCTCGCCAAAATTCATGTGCTGCTCGGCTCGCGCCCCACGGCCATCGGCCTGCTGCGCGCGGGGCTCCCCTACTCCGCCACCGACCGGGCCTACATGGAAAGCGTCCTTCAATTCGCAAAGGAGGGGGAGGATTTCGCCTTCTGGCTGGAGGCGTGCGAAGCCTCGCTCAAACAATCCGAAGACAGGCCCGACCTGGCGGGCTTCCGCCGCTGGATCATCCAGAAAAAAATCATCGGGCTGACCGAATCCGGACACTCGCTTGAAGCCGCGCGTCTGGCCCAAACCGCCGGTGCGGACACCGACGCGAAACTCGCGGAACTCAAGGTTCTGGCCCTGCTCAAAAGCGGCGAGGCGAACGCCGCGGCGACATTCATCGAGACATGGAGAAAGAAAAACGGACCGAGGCCGCCGCTCCTTCCCCTGCAAGCCCGCGCCCTCCGCGAGGCGGGCCGGCGCGAAGACATGGAACGCGTGCTGGCCGAATGGCGCCGGAACAATTCCAAGAACCCCGCGCCCTACATCGACCTGGTTGTCAACCGCGCCTCGCTCCACGACACGGCCGGGGCTCAGGCCGCGTTGGACGCCTTTTTTCTTCGTTTCAACAGCTACCCGGGAACCCTCATCAAATTATCCGAAGCCCTGGTCCCGCTCGGGGAAACCGGCCTCTCGAAACAGTGCCTCGCGCAGGCGGAGACCCAGGGATTCGCGACCTACACGCTGCAACAGCTTTTGATGGAAGCATGCATCACGCGGAGTGATTTTGCCGAAGCGCAAGCCGCGCTCGACCGCCTCGCCACGGCGCACACGACGAACGATCCACGGGCAGGCTACTGGGCGCTGGTGACCAAACTTGTCGCCGCCGCCCTTGATCCTTCCACAGGTGTTCAGTCAAACTTGGTCTCCGAGGTTCAGAGGCAACGCCTGCCCATGACGGGCTATCACCGGTTGATCGGCGTGCTGCGCACCGCCGGGCGAAACGCCACCGCCCTCGATCTCACCCGGCTGGCGCTGGACAATTACCCCGACAGCGCCGCCCTTCAAAAAACGTCCGCGACCTTGCTGGACGCCGTGACCGTGGCGGAAGCCGCCAAACCCAAACCGGTCGTCACGGCGGTCAAACTGGACTCCGCCGCCGCCGACAAGATCCAGGCAGCCTCCCGCGCGACGCTCGCCGGAGTGGACGACGAAACCGCGTTTTTCAAAGACCTGAATGATCGGATAAAGGCCGGTCGGGCGAACGACGCCCTTGCATCCATCCGCACCGCCCGCAGCGCCCGGCCCGAATGGCTGAACGCGCGTGAAGACGAACTTTCGCTGACCGAAATCCGTCTTTACGCCGGCCAGAAAGATATCGTGACCATGCAGCGGTTGGCGCGCCTCTATCTGAACGGCTCCTTGCTCCGTTCCCATAACATCCTCGGCCTCGCCACGGAGTTTTACCAGGCGGGCGACTCCGAGTCGGCCATTCTCCTTGTCCGGGAAATCCTCCGGACAAGTCCGACGTTCGCGCGGGCGCAAAAAACCTTGGATGCCTGGGTTCCTCCTCCCGCGCCGTCCAAACCGGGCGAGTAGACATACCCGGAACAACCATTCGCCGCCAATTGTAGGAGCGGCTTTACGCCGCGATTCCGATCATCGCGAGCAAGCTCGCTCCCACATCGATCAATCGCGGCGTAACCCAAACCGCAGCAAGATTGCCCTTGGGGCTAGTATGCCGTATCACGTTTTATTTCGGATCGTCGGTAGGGCGGGACCGCTGGGCCCGCCGCGAAGTCATCCGGCTTACATGATCTGAAGCGGACGGCCCAGCGGTCCGTCCCTACCTAAAATCCCGGCGAAAGATACGAATCTTTTGATGTTAGATCATACTAGTAACGAGGCATTCCGATGTAGGAGCCCATTTATGGGCGATTCGTGGGAGCGAGCTTGCTCGCGATTCCGACCCACCACTCGCTGGCGCTCGCGGCCACACATCCAAGCCGAAGCAAGCTTCGGAGCATCGGACCCGGTGCGAATAAATCATGTTCGACGGACCGCTGAGCCGTCCCGTTCTCCGAGGAGCTCCCCTGTCTCCACAGGCGTTATTTGTGATCGGCGGTGGGCGCCGGTTGCGCGGCGCGACGGGCCACCAGTTCGACCGAGCGCTGGATCTCCAGCTCGGCGTTGCGCTTGGCGATGCGCGCGAGTTCGACCTCGCGCGCGAGCTCGAAGTTTTCCCGGTTGCGACCGGCCCTGGTCGTGCGCAGGGCGGCGAGTTCGGTTTCGGCCTCGGAGTTTTCACGGGCAAGCCCGGCGATGCGGGTGTTGAGGAGGGCGGTCTCCTCTTCGATGCGCAGGCTGTCGGCGGCCCACTTGGCGCGTTTGTCGTCCTCTTTCTTTTGTTCCTCCGCGACGCGTTCGGAGGCGCGGCGGGCGGCGTCCTCGCGCGCCTTGCGCTCGGCGGCGGATTTTTTTTCCGTCTCATCGGCCTTCGCCCGGGTGGTGGCGGCGGCCTGCCGGAGCTGGTCTGCCGCGGCGGTGCGGCTGTGCTGCCAGTAAAGGCCTCCGAAGACGCCCAGCAGGATGATCGGAACGATCAGGTAGAATCGGTTCATGGTGTCGGGCGGAAATCAGGGGGTTTTCTTGGCGGCCGCGGCGGCGGCCCGGGCGCGGTCGGCGGAATCGATCTGGGCGAACACGCCCTCGAAGGTTTTCACGTTGGCCTCGGCCTTTTTCACGAAGTCTCGCAGGAAGGCCTGCTCGGCCAGCGCGGCGGTTTTGATGGTCTCCAGCCTGGCGATCCCCTCTTTTTCGACGGCGATCTCCTTTTGGGCGCGGTCAAGCTGGCGAAGCAGCTTGTCCTTCTCGCGGGCGGCTTTGTCGCGGGCGTCCAAGGCGAGCTGGCGGGCGTCCTTCTCGGCTTTGTCCCGGGCTTCCTTGGCCTCTCGCTCTTTCTTGCGCTGTTCCTGGGTGCGGAGGGCGGCCTCGATGGCCTGGCGGCGCGCGTCGGCGTCGGCCTTGAGTTTGGTTTCCTTGGCGGCGGCGACTTGGGCGATGCGGGCCTGTTCGCGTCGTTCATAACCGCTTTTGAACTGCCAGAACCCGGCGGCAAACAGCGCAAGGGCGACCAAAGGACCGATGATGTAAATTTTTGGCATGGGCGAAGAGCGGAGGATTAGAGCTTGGCGTCCCGGAGGGCGGCGCGTTCGCGGAGAGAGTCGCCAAGGGCGCGTTCGAGACGGACGAGGGCGTCCTTTTTGACGTCCGCGTGGCGGCCGGCGGCCTCGATCCAGCGGGCGGCGTCCTCGTAGCGCTGGAGTTCAAAGGCCACGTAGGCGGCGAAGAGGTCGGACTGGCCGGGCTTTTCGAGCCCGCCCTTGGCGGCGGCGGCCTCGAGGTGGCGATAGGCGACGTCGCCCCGGCCGAGGGCGTAGTGCAACTGCCCGAGGCCAAACTCCAGCTGGCCGTCCTGCGGAAGGGCGCGGATGGCGCGCTCAAACGCGTCGGCGGCGCGCGCGTCCTGGTGCAGTTGTTGATAGGCGGAGGCGAGGAGTTCCCAATTGCGTCGGCGGCTCTCGACGGAGCCGTCGGCGAGTCCTTTTTCGAGGAGCAGGGCCGCCTGCCCGGGTTGGCCGATGTTGAAATAAATCGCGATCAGGTTGAGCCGGTCCTTGGGCGAGACGAGCAGGTTGCGGGCTTGGGCGCGCTCGAGGGTCAGGATGGCGCGGAGGTGGTGGCGGAGGGACTCGTCCTCGTCCTTGGTGTCGGTCGCGAGGGTGAGGTAGGTGGCGGCGAGCTGCTGCCAATAGGTCTCGGAGTCGGGCTGATATTTGACGAGCAGCTCAAGGATTTCGGCGGACCCCGCCGTGTCGCCGAGCTGCTGGAGCACCGCGAAGATGAGCACGTAGAACTGCAGGTTTGGCTTGGTCTGCAGGGCGAGGCCCCGCTCGGCCTCGACGCGGGCCTGGCGGAGGCGTTCGGCGTCGGGCCGTCCCGGCGCGAGGGTTGCGCGGTTGTAGAGGAGGGAGGCGGCGAGGAGATGGGCTTCTGGAGTCGTGCGGGGAGCTGCCTCGAACCAGCGGCGAAGCAGGACGTAGGCCTGGTCGTAGCGGTCGCCCTGGCGGACCGGGTCTTTTTCGTCGACGCCGAGCTGGTGGTAAATTTGCGCCAGCATGTAGCGTTGCTCCTGAAGCGCGGAAATCTCGAAAAAGGCGTGGCGTTCACCCAGAGAGAGCGCGGCTTCGAGGGGACCGGCCGCGGCGGCGAATTTGCCTTCGGCGAGGAGGATCTGGGCCTTGATCTGGGAGATGACGGCGCGGTCAAAGCTGTCGGCGGCGGCGGTCGCGAGCAGGGCATCCAGCTGCGCGAGGGCGGCGGAGTAGTTCTTCGCGTCGGTCAATTCGCGGAGTTTGCCGAAGGCGGCGGAGACCTCGTCGGAAATCTCTTTTTTGGGCGCGGCCTGCCCGTGGCCGGCGACGGGGGCGCCGAGGGCGAGGAGGATGGCGAGGGCCACCGTGCGGACGAAGGGTCGGAGGAGCGGCGGCATGGTGAACTATTCCGCCGAGAGGCTGAAGCCGATGGGCACTTGCATGCGGGTGTTGACGGCGACGCCGGCTTTTTTACCGGGCCGGAATTTCCACTTGAGCACCGCCTTGACGGCGTCCTCCTCGAACTCGCTCCGGCTGGAGCGGACGGCCTGGGCGTCGCGGACGTTGCCCTGGGCATCGACGATAAACATGACGACCGCCTCGCCGGCGATGCCCGCGCGGCGCATCTCGATGGGATAATTGGGAGGCGATTGGTAGCGGACGACGGGGCGCTGGTCGAGGCTGGCCAGGTCGAAGATGTTGCCGAGACCGCCCGCGCCGGGACCGGCGGAGGGCCGGCCGACGGGGATCGTGATGGCCCCGGTCGGGCGGGTCATGCCGGGGGGCGGAGGCGGCTGGATTTGCTGGACGAAGGCGGAATCGATGGAGGCGGAGGGCGTGTCCGCCAGCGAGGGCGGGGCCAGATCGGCGAGGTCGGGGGCGGTGTCGCCGGTGTTTTCCACCATGTCGGGGGGCTCGGGTTCCACGGGGGGGAGCGCCATGAGCTCGACGGTGGGAGCCGGCTGGGCCACCGGTTTTGCGGCGACGGGGGAATTGAAAAAATAGCCGCTGAAAAGAAAGGCGCCGTGAACCAGCAAGGCAAAGAGGACGCCGAAGATGAGGTCGAGTTTCATGGCGATGGCTAGCGGCCCGACGGCCGGTAGGCCGTCTCGATGGAAACCTGGGTGATGCCGGCCTTGCGCACTTCGTCGAGGGCCCGCACGGTGGCGCCGTAGCGGGCCTTGTCGTCGCCGGTGATGAGCACGCGGGCGTTGGGGTTGGCGGCCTTGTAATTGAGGAGACGGGGCATGATCTCGCCGAAGGAAATGGGCTCCTTGTTCCAGAAGGCGGAATCGGCGTCGGATATCTGGAGGATCACCATCTCGTCGTCGGCGTTGGGCCGCGAGGCGGCGGCGGCCTGCGGGAGATCAACCTGGAGGGACTGGATTTTGTTGAGCGAAAGCGTGAAGAGCACGAAGGTGGCGAGCAGGAAGAAGATGACGTCGATCAGGGGGATGATCTCGATGCGGGCCTTCTTTCGACCGCGAGTGAATGAATCTCCGAGGGAGCCTGCCATGGAAAGGGTGGATGGGGGTTAAGACGAGGGAGGCCGGTCAGGAACCGGCGGGTTTGATGCGCGTCTCGATGAGAATCTTGGCGATGCCGGCCTTGCGGACTTCGTCCACGACGTAGCGGACCTGAGCGAACATCGCGTTCTCGTCGCCGTTGATGAGAACCTTCGGGTTGGGCTCGACCTGCTTGAAGGCCTGGAGGCGGGCGATGAACTCGTCGAGCGTCACGGGCGTCTTGTCCCAGGCCAGGGTGCCCTCGGCGGTGATTGAAATCGTCACGGCGCCGTCCGCGCTGCGCGGTTCGCTCGTGGCGCTCGAGGGCAGGGCGACGGCGAGCCCGCCCGATTTGTTGAGCGAGAGCGTGAAGAGCACGAAGGTGGCGAGCAGGAAGAAGATGACGTCGATCAGGGGGATGATCTCGATGCGGGCCTTCTTGGTGCCGCCGGAGGCGAACATGTCGTCCATGCTGTTCATCGGGGGGGGACGGAGAACCTAGCCGGTTTTCTTGATGATGACCTCGAGCGCGTTGGCCACGTCGGAGATCTCGTGCTTGGCGGCCTCGATGCGGGCGTTGAGCACGTTGTAGGGGAACAGGCCTATGATCGCGATGATGAGGCCGCAGGCCGTGGCGATGAGGGCCTCGCCGACGCCGCCGGTGATCTTGCTGGCGCTGGCGGCGATGTCGCCTTCGCCGAGCGCGCCGAAGGTGTTCATCATGCCGGTGACGGTGCCGAGCAGGCCGAGCAGCGGGGCGGCGGTGATGCAGGTGTCGAGGACGGACATGCCCTGCTGGAGGCGGCTGAGCTCCTTGTTGGCGGCGCGCAGGAAGGCGTTGGAGAGGGAGTGTTCCTTGTGGGTGAGCGCGTAGTCGAGAATGCGGGCGATGTAGTCGGAGCTCTTCTTGCCGATCTGGACCGCGGCGGCGACGTCGCGGTTCTCGACGCAATCGAGCATCTTCTCGACAACCTCGGGCTGGCGGGCGGCGTTTTCGCGCAGGACAAAAAGCGTGCGCTCCGCCACCACGGTGACGGCGAGGAACGAGACGGCGAGGATCGGCCACATGATGGGGCCGCCATGGACAAAGAGTTCCATGGGCGACTGGCCCATGAGAAACGCGAGTGGAAGGAGGGTTGGCATGACAGAGTGATGGCTGATCGGACGGGAATGTATGAAACCAGGAGGTAGCGTGGCGTTAGAGATGGATTCGCCCGCGGTTGGCGAGCGCGATGCGTCGCCGACACGCAATTATCACGTTTGTGACATTTCGGTCGCAAACGAACCGGCACGAGCCCCGGCGTTCTTTCGGGAAAGTTGCGCACGTTTCGGGCAATGGTGTATCCTCTATCTGGAAACATCATGAACGGCCTTTGGCCGTCCAGTTTTCCTTGTCGGCGCCCGCACCGATCCGGGGGTCTGACGATCAAGGTATTGTTACCGTCGCGTCTCGATTATTACGAACAGGTTCCAGTCAGGTTAAATATGTCAGACCACGGGCTATTAGCTTGTAAGACCTGCTGCGCGGAGATTTTCGAGCACCCGATGTTTGTCCGCCTTTCCCGCCGCCACTCCATTTGCAGGGCCAGGTCCACCGGTGCCCACCGGGCGGCCCGCCTTGCTTGTATCCTCACGCTTGTGCTGCCCGGTTTCCGGGCCGCCGCCCAGACGACGGGCGGCGACGGCCCGACCGCCGCAAATCCGGCCAAGCCGGGCGAAGAGGTCATCATGCTGGAGGCCTTTTCCGTAAAGGGTGAGACGGTCAAGGGCTCGTCCGGCGACCTGAGCAAAATGCGTCAGAAGGCGGACGTCTCGATCGACTTCCTCAGCAATGAACAGATTGCGAAGTTTTCGGCGGGTGATGCCGCCGAGGCGATCATCCGCATCCCCGGCGTGTCCGTCGCCAACGGACAGTTCGCCGTGATCCGTGGGTTAAGCGACCGCTTCCTAAGCACTACGATCAATGGCCTGAAGCTGCCCAGTCCCGATCCGGAAAAGCAGGCCTTCCAGATGGACCTGCTGCCGTCGTCCGCGGTTGGTTCGATCGTCGTTTCCAAGACCTATGGTCCCGAACTCTGGGGTGAATCGGGCGGTGGCAATATCGACATCGCGACCAATGCGATCCCGGAGAAAAACTACGTGAAGATCAGCACCGGAGTGAAGTTCAACTCCAACGCCATGGACGGCGGCGTGGATTATCCGGCGAGCGGCGGGGGGGAGCGCTTTGGCTTTGGCGCCGACAACCGTCCGGCCGTTGGCACCACGCCCGCGGGTTGGCAATACGTGCCCACGGCGCGCGATTCCTTTCCGATCGGCACCGATTTCTCGGCGGAGGTCGGTCGCGTCTTCCAGATTCGTGACAACAAGCTGGGCTGGCGGTTTTCCGCCGAGACCGAATCCAGCACCAAGAGCCGCAGCGGTGAGCGGCAAAAAACCACTGCTGCCCGAGCCGACAACGGCTTATCCAGTGGCCTCGAGGACCCTTCCGATCCGAGCAAGTTTTTTCAAGGAGCCCTAAATACTTACGAAGAATCTGAAACCGAAAGCATCACCAGTTTCAACACGACCTTGGCCTATGATTTTGCCCAAAATCATCAACTTAAGTTTGACGCCATCTACGTGCAGAGCGGGATCGATACCTCGTATCTGAGCCAAAATGCCATTAGGTTGGACGAAAACCTGAATTTTGTCGGCGGAGAAAATACCGATCTGGAAGGTTTGTTTTGGTTTCTAGGCAATGAATCCTACCGTGAACGTAATCTGACATCGTATCAGATTTCAGGGAAACACGAGTTTCCACAGTTGAGTGATTTGAAGATCAGCTGGGCGGCGCAGAGCGCCGAGGCCAGTCAAAAGGATTCACCATTTATAGAGACGCGTTTCGCCAGCCCGCTGGCCGATCCCTACTCGGAATATGTGCTCCTTCGAAGTGCCTCCGCGCCTACCGCGCTCACCTCGAGCTGGCTTGATAACGTAGAAGAGCAAAAAGCGGCTCGGGTGGATCTCATACTCCCTCGGAAACTTTTCGCGGAGCGTGAATCAGAGCTTAAATTTGGTTTCGCGACCGACCGTTCGCAAAGGACCGTCGACGGCTTGACCGATTTCAAGAGTCCGGGGGACGACTTTTCGAGTTCAAGTTATGTTGACTTGTATGGCAACTTTGTGAGTTCAAACAACTTCTCTTTGACCAGTAGCGCATACCCGCTGCGGTCAGATGCTCAACGTGATATCGACGCCGCCTACGTAGGCACGTCACTCGCGTTGACCAAATGGCTCAAGGTGGTGGGAGGTATACGTCTCGAATCCTTTCATCTCGCTTCCTCGGGAGGCGCTCGCTGGGCCAACCTGACGACCAATAATTTCTACTCCACCGAAGTGGCCGCCGGCTTTGGCGATTTGTTGGGCACCACGAATCTGGCCGGTGCCCAGTTTTTTGCCCCCGGCTCGGTTGATCCGGTGTTGGATCCCGATGGGGACAGCATCATTCCGGTCAGTTCCGAATACGAGAAGGTGGATTATCTTCCGGCGGTGGGCTTGGTGCTGGAACCGACCTCGAAGACTGCGGTGCGCCTCGCCTTCTCACAGACCGTGGGCCGTCCCTCCATGCGGGAGATCAGCCCGTTTTTTAACAAAAGCATCGAGACGCAGAATCTCGTGGTGGGCAACCCGGCGCTGAAGCCCAGCAGCGTGAACAATTATGACCTGCGTCTTGAGTGGAATCCTACCCCGCAGGACGGGCTGGCCCTGTCGCTTTTCTACAAGCAGGTGGAGCAGCCGATCGAGAAGGTCATTCTCACCTCCGTTGCCGGCGACGTGGAAACGTGGATCAACAATCCCAACACGGCCGAGATGAGGGGAATCGAGTTTGAGTTCCGCCACGGTCTCGGGCGCTGGATCGAGCCGCTCAGCGAATTCAGCATCAACGGCAATTTCACCTACATTGACGCCGAGGTGGACGAGAATCCACTCGCCATCATGGCAGCCGCTCCAGACTTCGCCGATCCGAGCAAGATGCAAACCTCGCGCCGGCTTTATGACCAGCCGGAGTATATCGTAAACGCCGACCTGACCTGGCGCCGCGAGCGCTGGGGCACCAGCGCCACGTTCGCGGCCTATGCCATCAGCGACGTCCTGATCGCCTCCGGCCTGACCAACGCCATCAGCATCGAGAGCGCCAATTTCGACCTCTATCAACGGGCTTACGTGCGCTACGACTTTATCCTGAGCCAGCGCATCAACGACACGTTCAAGCTGAAGTTCTCGGTCAAGAACCTCTTCGATCCCGTGCTGGGCACGATCTATGATCGCGAGGCGCTTGGCCGGGTCGTCGAACGCAACGCCTATCACGCCGGACGCACCTTCAGTTTTTCCGTATCCGCCGAGTTTTAACACGATCGTCGCTCAAGTGCCGCACCATCGACGTAAAGCGCGGCTACACTTTCGCCTTCACGATCCGGTTCATCCCTGGGTCGAAAAATAAACCATAAAATAGTAGCTTCATGAAAAAGTATACCTGCACGCTCGGCTTGGCCGCTCTCCTGAGCAGCTCCGCCTTCGCCGCGACGCACAATGTCACGGCCGACATCACGACGGACACCACTTGGATCGCCACCGACACCTATGTTCTCGACAAGGTGATCTACGTCAAGGGCTGCACCCTCGACATTCCCGCCGGCACCATCGTTCGCGGCCAGCCCGACGAGACCTCGCTCGTGGGCGGCTCGATCGTGGTTCGCCCCGACGCCAAGATCAAGATTCGCGGCACCAATACGAATCCGGTGATCTTCACCACCGCCGCCCTCGACACCGACCTTGATGGCAAGGTCAATAAAGTGGGTGGCAAGTTTGTGCGCTGGACTGCCGGCAATGACGCCCAGTTCTTCGATCTCAATCCCAAGACCGCTCCGCTCGCACCGACCTGCGTGTCTGACAATGAATCTGACGTTGATACCACGATCCGCACCATGCAGATGTGGGGTGGCATCGTCATCGCTGGCGATGCGTTCACCAACAATGCCAATCAGGTCGAGTCCACTGGCGACGTGCCTGATAGCATCACCACGGCCGACCTCGGCCAAGGCATCATCGAAGGTCTGACCGGCGCCGACGCGATTTACGGCGGCACGAATGAGCAGCACAACGGCGGCAGCATCAAGTATGTCTCCATCCGTCACGGCGGCCTCGGTCTCTCCGATGGCAAGGAAATCAACGCCCTTACGCTCTACGCGGTCGGCAAAGACACCACCATCGAGAACATCGATATCTACTGCACCTCCGATGACGGCATCGAGATCTTCGGTGGCGACGTAAACATCAAGTATGCGAACATCAACTACGCCGACGACGACGGTTTCGATGTGGACGAAGGCTGGCGCGGCTCCGCCCAGTTCGTGTTCGTGCTGCAAGGCAATGTTGGCGGCTTGGACATCGGCGACAACGGCCTTGAGATTGATGGCGAAGACAAAGTCGAGAGCCAAGCTGGCGTTATTGATCCGCTTCCCTTTGGTAAGATGTATAATTTTACCGTTTGGGCCTACGGTGACAACGATAGCAAAGGCAGTGCTACGACGGGCATCCGTATGCGTGCTGGTTTCGCTGGTATCCTGGCCAACAGCATTGTCCAGAACATCAGCGGCACCGTTCAGGGTAACGGCATTCGCGTCGATGGCTTGGTGACCACCGCCACCACCGGCACTGAGACCGTTCCTTCCGCCCGCACCAACTTCGGCACGGGTCTGCTGCAGGTCCGCAACAATGCGGTCTACGGCTTCACCTCCAACTACAGTTCGTTCACGGACGTGTTGGCCATGACCAGCGCCGGTGCCGTCTCCGGCACGATCTTCGGCTCCGTCATCCCGAACGTCTACTACCCCGCTACCAATAACCGTAGCGACCTGAGCACCATGTTCACGGTTGCCTCGATCAGCCACACCGCCGCCAACGGTATTAATCCTCGTCCGCTCACTTCAGCCAGCACTCTTGCTTATGGCTCTACGCAGGATGGCGCCTACGTGCCCACTCCGCTTGTCGCCCCCGCTTACAAAGGCGCGTTCGACCGTGATGCTACCACCATCTGGACCTCTGGTTGGACCGCCCTCAACAAGCGCGGCATCCTGAAGAACTAATCAAAGTTCGCCAAACAACGTTAAGTAAATACATATCATGAATAAGAAATTCATAGTCAGTGCGTTGGCCGCCCTCGTGCTGCCTTCTTTCGCCCTTGCCCAAGACACCACGCTCGCGGGCTGGACTTTCAGCCAATTTCTCGGCGCAGGATATCCTTCGGTCGACGGTTCGTCGGGTGATCCGGTCAACTCTATCGTCGCTACCTATCGCGGTGCGACAGACCCGGATATCAACCAGGTCGATGGCACCCTGACGATTCAGTCGGGCGCGACCGGCTACACCGATCCCTCCATCGGTTCCTGGTCCTTCGCCAGCTTCAACACCAGCAACGGTGTGGATGTTCGCGCCGACACCTTCGGAGCGCTGAACTTCCAGAACTCGGTGACGCTTGACGGCAAGGACATGTCCCTCAGCGACAGCGCCGGTATGATGCTGACCTTCAATACCCAGAACACCCTCTGGAGCATTCAGGTCAACGACACCGCCGGTTACACCAACGCTTCTGTCGGCGACTTCACCTTTGCCGCGCGCGGCAACGGTGGCACCGCCACGGTGGAGTGGCTGCTGGACGGCGCCGTGTTCGCCACTTCGCTCATCACCTCGGACGGGTTCAACACCTACTCCTTGGAACTCGACTCTTCCTTCTACGGAAGCGGTCTCATCGAAGGTCGTCTGACCTCCGGTTCAGTCAGCTTCGACAACGCCCAGTTCAACGGTGCTGCCATCCCTGAGCCCTCCAGCTATGCCGCCCTCGCTGGCGTAGCCGGTCTGGTTCTCGCTGCCTATCGCCGCCGCAGGGCTGTCTAAGGTTTGGTCTGTCCCGGTTTAGTCCTGACCGCCGGCGCCCTTTTGGGTGCCGGCGGTCTCCTGTTGATGGCTCGGTTTAGGAAACTTCTCTATGTTGCATCGGATAATTTCATGGTCGATTTTGAGTATTGCGCTGTTGTTTGCGCCTTGGCTTCGCGCCCAAGATACCACGCTCGCGGGCTGGACCTTCAGCCAATTTCTCGGCGCAGGCTATCCTTCGGTCGACGGTTCGACGGGGGATCCGGTCAGCTCTATCGTCGCTACCTACAGCGGCTCGACGGAGCCGAACATAAACGATGTGGACGGCACTCTGGTCATTCAGACCGGTGCTTCCGGATACACCGACGCCGCAATTGGCTCCTGGTCCTTCGCCAATTTTGATACCAGCAATGCCTTCGATGTTCGCGCCGACACCTTCGGTGCGCTGAGTTTTCAAAACTCGGTGACTGCCGACGGCCTCGACATGGCCCTGAGCGACAGCGCCGGCATGCTGCTGACCTTCAATCTGACCAACGCACGTTGGTCCATTTCGATCACCGGCACCACGGGTTACGCCAACGCCGCAGGCAGCGACTTCACCTATGCCGCGCGCGGCAATGGCGGGGCGGCCACTATCCAATGGCTGTTCAACGGTGAAGTTTTCGCCACTCAGACCATCGCGGCGGGCAGCTTCGTCACCTACGCGCACGAACTCGATCCCGATTTTTATAGCAGCGGAGTCATCGAGGGACGCCTTGTCTCCGGCTCCGTCAGCTTCGACAACGTCCAGTTCAACGGCCAGCTCGGCACCCCGCCCGAATTTACCACGCAACCCGTCGGACTGATCCGTCTGGTCGGCGAGTCGGCCACTTTCACGGTCGCGGTCACCGGCGCCAGTTCGCCCACGTATCAGTGGAAAAAAGGCGCAACGGAGATCCCCAACGCCACCGGGGCGACGCTCACCCTGAATACGCTGACCCTGGCTGACGCCGGCAACTATAGTGTGACGGTGCGTTCGAGCAACGGCATCACGGCCGATTCCGCCACGGCGACCTTGGAGGTGCGCCAGGCGCCGCAAATCACGCAGCAACCCGCCGCCAACGTGGCCAATCCGGGACAGGACGTGACCTTTGAAGTGGTGGCCACCGGTTCGCCCTCGCCCACCTACCGCTGGCAGCACGACGAGGTGGATCTCGTCGACGGCCCCGGTATCAGCGGCTCGGGCACCGCCACCTTGTCGCTCAGCGGCGTCACCGTCGCAGCGGAGGGGAATTACCGCGTGGTAGTGGAGAATGTCGTCAGTTCGGTGACCTCCGCCACAGTCGCCCTGTCCGTGACGGACTTGGATGTGGCCCCCAGCGTGTCAACGCCTCCGGCCGACACGGTCGCGGTGGAGGGCGGGAGCGCGGAATTCGTGGTGGTGGCTAGCGGCGCTCCCGCGCCGAGCTATGTTTGGAAATTCAACGGCGAGCCGTTGGTGGACGGAGAAAACGTCTCGGGCGCAACCACCCGTCGCCTGATTTTGGCGAATCTCGCGACCGCGCAGGCGGGCACCTATACCGTGGTGATTGCCAACTCTGCCGGCACCGTCGAGGTCGAGGCGGAACTGGTCGTCCAAGTGCCGCCCCAGGTGATCAGCGGTCCGGGACCGCTTGAGCAAGACGTGCCTACGGGCGCGACGGTAACATATCAGGTCGTCGCCACCGGGTATCCGGTCCCCGCCTATCAATGGCTGCGTAACGGCGAGGAAATCGAAGGAGCCACCACGGACACTCTGACCCTCACTTCGGTGACCGCGGCAGCCGACGGAGACTACGCCGTGCGCGTGTCCAACGCGGCCGGCACCGTCGTTTCGGCGACGAGCACGCTTTCGGTCGGCACGGCGGCGTTGATCACCTCCGGGCCGCAATCTGCTCTCGTGGCAGCCGGAGGGACCGCGACGTTCAGAGTCACTGCCAGCGGCACGCCCGCGCCGACCTATCAGTGGTTGCGCGACGGGGAAGAGATTCCGGACGCCACCTCGACCTCGCTGGTGCTGGAAGGCGTGACCTCTGCGGACGCGGGCAGCTACACCGTGCGCGTGTCCAATCTTTTTGCCACGGAAGTCAGCAACCCGGCGGTTCTGCGGGTGGCGCAGGCGGTCAGCAGCTCAACGCCAAAGGTGGCGCAGGTTTACATACCCGGAAGCACGTTATCCTTGGGAACGACGACGACCTATACCGGATCCTTGCGCTACGTATGGTATCGCAACGGCAAAGAAATCGTCGGATCGAGCGGAACGAGTTTCTTCATCGAAAGCGCAACATTTGCCGATACCGGGGTTTATACGGTTAAGGTTTATGGCGTAAATAATCGTCTCCTGGCGACGAAGGTCGTGGCCACTATCAGCATATCCGTGGCGAACGGTTATGATGCTCTGCTCCGAAACGTGGAAACCGACAGGCCTGAGGGAGTCGTTGGCATGGATGTCACCAAGGACGGTTCCTTCACGGGCAAACTGAGGTCTGTGGACGGCAAGACATACTCGTTTCGCGGCAAGTTCACGTTCCCCGGCCAGCCCCATCTGGGGCAGGCGAGCGTGATCATCAAACGTCAGCGCCAGCCATCGCTGGTGCTGTATCTGCAACTGGACGCCAGACTGGTCGAGCTGAACGTAAGCCAGGCCGAAGTCGAAGCCTCTCTACCAAACGCCGTGGGTTTGGGCGAAAAGCGACTGACGGGCTCCGCGCCGTGGACGGGCGACTACGCGCTGGTCTTGGTTCCGCAGCCGCCGATAGATGCGAGCGAGCCCGTCACCTCCACAGTCCTGTCGGCCAAGATCGATGCCAAGGGCAGCCTCAGGCTCTCCGGCTCTCTGGCCGATGGCACCAAAGTGAAGGCCACCGTGGCGGCCTCCGCGGAGGGGCGCTATGCCGTCATTCTGCAGCCTTACCGCAAGGTCATCGGCTTCGTGGCCGGTGAGCTGGTCCTGGTGAGCTCGCCTGCGGGTTATTTCGCCGATGTGGATTCGAGCGGAGTTTGGATATGGACGCGCGCAGCTACCGGGACTTCGCCGGCGATCGATCTTGAGCTGGCTCCGGCACTTGCTCCATGAACCGGCAGAAGCAAGGAGGGGCAGGGAGGGATGGCGTTGCTTGAAAAACACGCCCCCCCTTCTGCGGTCAAGTCTCGTGTCCCACGTTTCCCATGGCGCGTAGAAAACTGAGTGCATCGATTGCGCAGCCGACGCCGGCGTCCGGCAATCGCCCGCGCTTTTCGAGCCATGGCTTCTGGCTGCCTCTGGCCATCGTCACAGTTGTCGTTCTGATTTATTACAACTCGCTCGGGATTCCTTTTGTTTTCGATGACGAATATTCAGTGGTCAAAAACGTTAGCATCCGGACGTTGTGGCCGTTGAGTGTGCCGCTAAATCCGCCTTACGATGCGGCGGGCGCCGCAGGGAGACCGCTGTTCAACCTCTCGTTGGCCGTGAACTACGCGATCGGCGGTCTTGATGTGCGGGGGTATCATATCTTCAACATCGCCCTCCATGCCGCCAACGCCCTGCTGCTTTGGGCGCTCGTGCGCAGGACGCTGCGAATGCCCTCCGTCACCTCCGCCTATCGTGACTCGGCGGATCGTATCGCCGCGTGCGTCACGGGGCTGTGGCTCGCGCATCCCTTGTTGACGATTTCGGTGGCGGTGACCCAGCAGCGCACCGAATTGATGGGGGCTTTTTTCATTCTGCTTTCGCTGCATGCTTTTTCGCATGCGGCCGCCGGGGAGGATAAAAGGTCCGCCTGGTCGATTCTGGCGGTGTTGGCCTGCGCCGCCGGCATGGCCAGCAAGGAGACGGCGGCGGCCATACCGATTTTAGCCTGGTTTTATGATCGGACCTTTATAGCCGGATCGTTCGCGGAGTCGTGGCGCCGTCGGCGCGGGCTGCTGCTGGCCTTGGTCTCGACATGGGGTTTGCTGGCCTGGGTGATGTTCGGCACGAATCAGCGCGCGGGCTCGGTCGGATTCGGGCTGGGGGTGGGCCTGTGGGAATATTTGCTCACCCAATGCGAGGCGATCACCCGGTATCTCGCCTTGTCGTTCTGGCCTGCGCCGCTGGTGTTCGATTACGGTGTGATCACCGTCAAGACACTGCAGGAGGTGATCTGGCAGGCGATGATGGTCGTGGGGCTGCTGGCCGGCACCGTGTGGGCCTTGGTCCGGCGTCCGGGCGCGGGTTTTTTGGGCCTGTTTTTCTTCCTGGTTTTGGCGCCGAGCTCGAGTTTCGTGCCCGTGGTCACGCAAACCATGGGGGAGCAAAGAATGTATCTGCCTTTGGCGGCGGTGGCGGCGGGCCTGGGGCTGATGCTCGGGCGGTGGGTCACGCGGCGCATCGCGGTGGCGGCCGTGCTGGGCGTGGCGGCCTTGGCGGCGGTTCAGACGATCGCGCGGAATAAAGACTACGCGACCGAGATCGGAATCTGGCGGGATACGCTGCGGAAGCGGCCGGACAACATCCGGGCGCACATGAATCTGGCCTCGTCCCTGCACGCCAAAGGCCAGGGAGAGGAGGCGATTCAAATCCTTCAGGAGGTCCTTGCGAAACACATGCACCGGATCCATGAATCCGGCTTTGCCACGCTTCAACACTGGGATGCGCGAATCTACTCGGGACTGGGCGAGGGGCGGGCCATCATGAGGCAGTATGCCGAGGCGGAGGTGCAGTTCAAAAAAGCCATTGAGCTGAATCCCAAGCATGCCAGCGCCCACTTCAACCTTGGCAAAATCTACGCCGATCAAAAACGCTATGCCGAGTCGGCCGAACACTACGAAACCGCCATCGAGCTAAAGCCCGATGATCGCGAAGCGATGCTCAATTATGGGAGGATGTTGATTCTCGCCGGCAACGCCCGTCGCGCCGAGCAGGTGTTTGCCGGTCTTATCGTGCTTGAACCGCTCAATGTCGCTGCGCGCATGGATTACGCGGACGCCATCCTCCTGCAGGGGCGTTATGAGGAAGGTCGCAGACTTTATCAGGATCTGCAGCAACTTGACCCTCGAAATCAAAGGATTAACGAACGACTAACCCAGCTTTCGCTTATGCTTAATTAATCGGAAGTTGATATGGCGCTAAACGACATGAGTTCCCCTATAACCCAAGAAGACACGTATCTTTCACAATTCTGACACGGGGTCGTCGCGTTCGACATATAAATTGAAGGAGTGAAATATCGCGCCATTCAGCTTTCGGTTTCCAGCAGTCTGTTCACCTGATTCAAGCCACCGGAACCAAGCCTCCTTCACCCGTGATTGATCTCATGTTCAAGCCAAGCCTCGCCCGCTAAACATCTTACTTCACCCGTTTAGCCGCGGGTGATTCTTGCGTGTGTGAGCCGCCGGTCTTTATGGCCGGCGGCTCATTTCATCCCGAAGCCCGCAGTAGGGCATTTCAAATAATGTCGTAGCCGTAATTGGTCGCACGGAGGACGGACCTTGTAGGACCGCTGGCCAAGGGCAGAGGCGTAAAGCAAGCTGCCCTTGGCCAGCGGTGTTGGGGAGGGTCGGCCGGCCGGCCGGCCCTCCCCGCCTGCGGTGAGTTCGTGAAAG
>JBAZSJ010000073.1:0-19739 GCA_041662485.1 Opitutaceae bacterium
ATCCGCTCGCGTCCGCTTCGTCAGGCATCCCAGCGATAGAAAGGTGGTTTGGTGGCTCATTTATATCATTACACCTTGCTGTAAAATATGTTCCGATTTTGCTCTGAGTTTTTCAGAGGTTCCTTAACGCAAAGACGCCAAGAGCCGCGAAGATCGCAAAGGGCCGAAGATTGGCTTAGCGATCTTTGCGTCCGAGCTTCGCGCCTTTGCGTTAAAACTCAGCCTCCGGCCATCACCGGCCGAAACCCCGCCTCGGTCAGCACCCGCGCCACCACCTCGCGTTGGTCGCCTTGAATCTCGATCTGCCCGTCCTTGACGGTCCCGCCGCACCCGGCCGCCGACCGCATTTTTTTGCAAAGCGCCTCCTTCTCCGGCAGGCCGATACCCGTAAAATTTTTGGCCACCGTCACCGTCTTCCCTCCTCGTCCCGCGGTGGAGCGCAACACATCCACCCGCCCCCGGTTTTTCGCCGACGCAGGAACCGCCTCCGCTTTGGCTAGAGGCTGCGCCGCAGGCCCCGCCGGCAGGTTGGAAAGCCCCAAACCACCCAGCGCGGCGAAGGGATTATGTCCCAAGTCGCGACCGCCATCCGTCGGAATCTTGTCTTTGCTCATGGTTAGAAAACGTGTTTCGCGCTGCGTTGTCTTATGCCGAACGCCCTCTTCAGGACTCCTTGCGGCCCGCCCGCCCGCCGCAAATTCCCACCGGTATATCACTCTCCCCGCCCAAAAACATCACGGCCTTGGGATAACTTCTTTTCTCCAGAAAATGAACAAGTTGTGGATGAAGAGTCTCCCTCCCCGCCTCTAGTAAAGCATCAAGCCGACGCATCTCCACGGCGACCACATCGCCATGAGAGGATTTAATACCAGACAGGAGCGCCATTAGTGACGCTTTGATCTCTGTTTCTAACTGAATCATAATAACTAATTACGTTTGCTTGCCGGTGGTTTAGAAAATTTCACATCGCTCGCATCGCCAGTCAAACGGCGGGAACGCGCTTGAGTAAAGGAATGTTATGAACCACGATAAGCGCAACTTTTCATCCTTATTGCGTCCACAAGCAAGCCGCGCGCTTCCACCCCTAAGGTTGCGCCGGTTTGCTTTTCTTTTCGTCTCCATGAACTCCCTCACCCTCCCCACCAACGCCAACTCCGCTGTCATCGAAGCCGCCTATAACGCCTGGCTTGAGAACCCCGATTCCGTCGATCCCACGTGGCGCGCCTTTTTCCAAGGTTTCAGCCTCGGCAGCAACGGCTCCAGCCTGAGCACCGCCGTCGGCAGCGGCGCCACCGCCTCCGTCATCGACAGCTCCAAGCAGGCCCAGGTCCTCCGCCTCATCAACGCCTACCGCGCCCACGGCCACATGCAGGGGCATCTCGACCCCCTAAGTCCTCCGCCCGCGCCCTTTCCCCGTCTCAACTACCAGCATTTCGGCCTGACCGAGGCCGACCTCGAGCTGTCGTTCTCCATCGGCAATTTCAAGGAAGGCGGCCAGATGAAGCTCCGCCTGCTCGTCAGCGCGCTCAACGAAACCTACTGCGGCCACATCGGCGTGGAATACCTCCACATGCAGGACCTCGACGCCCGCGACTGGCTCCAGGCCCGCATGGAGGCCTCGCACAACCGCCCCTCCTTCACCCGCGGCCAAAAGACCCGCATCCTCCGCCGCCTCTTCAAGGCCGAGCTCTTCGAGAAATTCCTCCACACCCGTTTTGTCGGCCAGAAACGTTTCTCCCTCGAAGGCGGCGAAACCATGATCGCGGCCTTCGACGCCATGATCGAATACTGTCCCGATCTCGGCGTGGAAGAAATCGTCATGGGCATGGCCCACCGCGGCCGCCTCAGCGTCCTCACCAACATCCTCCGCAAGCCCTTCGACGTTCTCTTCGAGCAGTTTTCAGAGAACTACATTCCCCACTCCGTCGGCGGCGACGGCGACGTGAAATACCACCTCGGCTACGAGGCCGAGCTGATGACCGCCTCCGGCAAAACCGTCGAGGTCCGCCTCGCCGCCAACCCGTCCCACCTTGAGATCGTCAACCCGGTCGTCGAGGGCAAGGCCCGCGCCCGCCAGCGCATCCGCGGCGACGTCGAGCGCCGCCGCGTGCTGCCGTTCCTCATCCATGGCGACGCCGCCTTCGCCGGCCAAGGCGTCGTCCCCGAGACGCTCAACTTCTCGCAGCTCCCCGGCTACCGCACCGGCGGCACCGTTCACTTCGTCATCAACAACCAGATCGGTTTCACCACGCTGCCCGCCGACGCCCGCTCGACACGTTACTGCACCGACGTCGCCAAGATGATCGAGGCCCCGATCTTCCACGTGAACGGCGACGACCCCGAGGCCGTCTGCTACGTCACGCGCCTCGCCCTCGAGTTCCGCGTCCGCTTCCAGCGCGACGTCGTGATCGACATGTATTGTTACCGCCGCCACGGCCACAACGAGTCCGACGAACCCGCCTTCACCCAGCCCACCCTCTACAAGAAGATCGCCGCGCACCCGCTCATCTCCACGAGCTACGCCGAGCGCCTCGACAAGGAAGACACCGTCAACGCCGCCGGCGCCGAGGCCATCAAGGCCGAATACACCGCCGCCATGGACGCCGCCTTCGACAAGGCCAAGGCCGTCGAGGCCGCCCGCCTCGCCGCCGGCGAAAAAACCGACCCTCTTCGCGGCTCCAGCGCCATCTACCAGCCCGGCTACAGCCACGCGCTGGTTCCCACCGGTGTTTCCGCTGACGTGATTTCCAAGGTCGTCGCCGGCCTCACCAAGGTCCCCTCCAACTTCAAGGTTAACCCCAAGATCAAGCGCTTCCTCGAAAACCGCATCCAGGCCCACAAGGAAAACGGCCCCGTCGACTGGGGCTTCGGCGAGGCCCTCGCCTACGGCACGCTGCTCGTCGAAGGAATTCCCATCCGCCTCAGCGGACAAGACTGCGAACGCGGCACCTTCAGCCACCGCCACGCCGTCCTCTACGATTTCGAAACCCGCGAGAAATACGTCCCGCTCCTCAACCTCGACGAGAAGCAGGAACGTTTCTGCGTCTACAACTCCCTCCTCTCCGAGGCCGCCGTTCTCGGCTTCGACTACGGCTACTCGCTCGACTACACCCGCATGCTGTGCATCTGGGAGGCCCAGTTCGGCGATTTCGCCAACGGTGCCCAGGTCGTCATCGACCAGTTTCTCGCCTCCTCCGAGTCGAAGTGGCAGCGCATGAGCGGCATGGTTCTCCTCCTGCCCCACGGCTACGAAGGCCAGGGGCCCGAGCACTCCTCCGCCCGCCTCGAACGCTTCCTCCAGCTCTGCGCCGAGGACAACATCCAGGTCGCCAACATCACCACCCCCGCGAACTACTTCCACGCCCTCCGCCGCCAGATGAAGCGCGACTTCCGCAAGCCGCTCATCGTGATGTCGCCCAAGTCCCTCCTGCGCCTCCCCGTCGCCACCTCGAAGATCGACGAATTCGTCACCGGTTCCTTCCAGGAAATCATCGACGATCCTCAGGCGCCGAAGACCGCCAAGCGCGTCATCCTCTGCTCCGGCAAGGTCTACTACGACCTCGATGCCTACCGCGTCGCCAACAAGATCACCGACACCGCCATCGTGCGCGTCGAGCAGCTCTACCCGCTCAACCGCGCCAAACTCGCCGAGATCGCCGCCGCCAACGCCAAGGCCAAACTCGTGTGGTGCCAGGAAGAATCCCAGAACAACGGCGCCTGGACCTTCATCGCTCCTCAGCTTGAGGAAGTCTTCGGACGCAAGGCCGCCTACGCCGGACGCGACGCCTCCGCGTCCCCCGCCGTCGGCTCGCTCGCCGTCCACAAACGCGAACTCGCCGCCTTCCTCAAGGACGCGTTCACCCTTTAACCCCAAGAAAAGAACCCGCGCCAGTGACCTCATTGGTCATTGGACATTGGTCATTCGTCATTTCCTCCATGTCCCTCATCGAAGTCAAAATCCCGCCCCTCGGCGAATCCATCAATTCCGGCGTGCTCGCCAAGTGGCACGTCGCCGACGGCTCCGTCGTCAAGAAGGACCAGCCCCTCTTCGAACTCGAAACCGACAAGATCACCTCCGAAGGCACCGCCGAGTCCGCCGGCAAGATCACCTTCAAGGTCCAGCCCGGCACCGAGGTCAAAATCGGCGAAGTCGTCGCCGTGATCGACACCTCCGCCAATGTAGCCGGGGTCGCTGACCCCGGTCCGAAATCCGCTCCCTCCGCCGCGAAATCCGCCGAACAATCCCCCGCCGTCCGCCGCGTCGCCGCCGAAACCGGCATCGACCCCGCCACCCTCTCCGGCACCGGCAAGGCCGGCCGCGTCACCAAAGGCGACATCCTCGCCGCCTCCGAGGTAGGGCGCGTTATCCCTAACGCGCCGGCGGCTCCCGCCGCACAACCTGCTGCCGCTCCCGCGCCCAAGCCCGCCGCTCCCGTCGCCACCGGCGACAAGCAGACGCGCAAAAAACTCTCCCCTCTCCGCAAGCGCATCGCCGAGCGCCTCGTCCAGGCCCAGCACGAGGCCGCCATGCTCACGACCTTCAACGAGGTCGACATGTCCGCCGTCATGGCCCTCCGCGCCAAATACCAGGACGACTTCGTGAAAAAACACGGCCTCAAGCTCGGCTTCATGTCCTTCTTCACGAAGGCCGTCGTCAACGCCCTCAAGGAAGTCCCCGCCATCAACGCCCAGTTCGCCGGCGACGAAATCATCCAGAACCACTACTACGACGTCGGCGTGGCCGTCTCCACCGAGAAAGGCCTCATGGTCCCCGTCATCCGCAACGCCGACCAACTCGGCATGGCCGAGATCGAGAAGAGCATCGGCGACGTCGCCAAGCGCGCCCGCGACGGCAAGATCACCCTCGCCGACCTCGAAGGCGGCGTCTTCACGATCACCAACGGCGGCATCTTCGGTTCGATGCTCTCGACCCCGATCCTCAACGCCCCCCAGAGCGCCATCCTCGGACTCCATTCGATCAACGACCGCCCCATGGCCGTCAACGGACAGGTCGTCATCCGCCCGATGATGTATCTCGCCCTCAGCTACGACCACCGCCTCGTGGACGGCAAGGAAGCCGTCACCTTCCTCGTGAAGGTGAAGCAGGCCATCGAAGACCCCTCCCGCCTCCTCCTCAGCGTCTAAGCCCAATCTTTCTCTTTATTCTTAATCTTTCTCTTTCTCCCTCCCGGGCTGAACCAAGAGAAAGATTAAGATAAAGAGGAAAGAGAAAGATTCTCCATGTCTTCCCAATCCTTCGACCTCATCGTCATCGGCGCCGGCCCCGGCGGCTACGTATGCGCCTTCCGCGCCGCCCAACTCGGCCTCAAGGTCGCCCTCATTGATAAACGCGCCGCCCTCGGCGGCACCTGCCTCAACGTCGGCTGCATCCCGAGCAAGGCCCTCCTCGCCTCCTCCGAACACTTCCTGTTCGCCCAGAAACACGCCGCCGAGCACGGCATCAAGATCGACGGCGTCTCCATCGACGTCGCCACCATGCTCAAGAAGAAGGACGGCATCGTCTCCAAGATGACCGGCGGCATCGCCATGCTCGCCAAGGCCCGCAAGGTCACCGTCGTCACCGGCGAAGCCAAATTTATTTCCGCCTCCGAGATCGAAGTTGTAGGCCAGACCGCCGGTCTGGCTCCCCAACGCCTCACCGCCAAAAACATCGTCATCGCCACCGGCTCGGCCCCCGTCGAGCTGCCGTTCATGAAGTTCGACGGTGAGACCGTCATCTCTTCCGACCACGCCATCAGCCTGCCCGCCGTCCCGAAAAAACTCGTGGTCGTCGGCGGCGGCGCCATCGGCCTCGAGCTCGGCTCCGTCTGGGCCCGCCTCGGCGCCGACGTCACCATCGTCGAGTTCCTCCCCAAGATCGCCGCCGCCAACGACGACGACATCGTCCGCAACTTCACCCGCCTCCTCCAAAAGCAGGGCCTCAAGATCGAGTGCGGCGCCAAGGTCACCGGCTTCTCCAAAGGCATCCTCACCGCCGAACGCGACGGCAAGGTCCTCGAATTCCCCGCCGACAAGGTCCTCGTCGCCGTCGGCCGCCGCCCCTACGCCGACAACCTCAACCTCGCCGCCGCCGGCGTGGAGCTCACCGACAAAAAGCGCATCAAGGTCGACGCGCACCTCAAGACCACCGCCCCCGGCGTGTGGGCGATCGGTGACGTCATCGACGGCCCCATGCTCGCGCACAAGGCCGAGGAAGACGGCGTCGCCGTCGCCGAATGGATCGTCGGCAAACACGGCCACATCAACTGGGACCTCATGCCCGCCATCATCTACACCGATCCCGAGGTCGCCTCGGTTGGATTGGGTGAAGACGCCGCCAAGGCCAAGGGCCTCGCGATCAACGTCGGCAAGTTCAACTTCGCCGCCAACGCCCGCGCCCTCGCGAACGACGCCGGCGACGGCTACGTGAAGATCATCGCCGACGCCAAGACCGACAAAATACTCGGCGCCCAGATCCTCGGCAAAAACGCCGGCGAACTCATCAGCGAGATCGTCACGCACATGGAATACGGCGGCAGCGCCGAAGACCTCGCCCGCACCGTCCACGCCCACCCGACCATGTCGGAAGCCGTGAAGGAAGCCGGCATGGCCGTAAGCAAGAGCGCCATCCACGCGATCTGATTTAGGCCGCTCCGGAGCATCTCCGACGTAGGAGCCCGTTTACGGGCGATTCCGAAGACTTGGATGCAGGGGCGGCTTTATGCCGCGATGGATCCGACGTGGGAGCGAGCTTGCTCGCGATGATCGGTCCTTCGCGAGCAAGCTCGCTCCCACCACAAACCGGACGGCTCCGGCGGTCCGTCCCGCCCTGTTTATTTCAGCACCGCAAACAGATCCTTCGGAAGAAAGGGTTTCTGAAGGATGCTGTCCACGTGCAGACGTTGAAGCTCGTCCATTTTCTCCGCGCCGAGATGGCCGCTCACCACCACCACGCGGATTTGATGCCCGGCTTCGCGAATGCGCCCCAGCAGCTCCGTCCCGCTCATCACCGGCATGTTTTCATCCGTCAGGATAAGATCAAAACTCGCCGGACGCAGACGGAAGAGTTCCCACGCCTCCTCGCCATTTTGCGCATAGGTGACGGCATGCCCGCTGCGGGTGAGCAGGGCGTTGATGGTCTCGGCCACGGTCACGTTGTCCTCCACCAGCAGAATCCGAAGCGCCTGCCCGACTTCATCGGCGGCATGGCCGGGACTGCCGGATGAAGAACCCGCCTCGACTACTCCGGCCGCCGGTGCGGTCGGCACCGGAAAATACACGTGAAACGTCGTGCCCTGGCCGGGCTGGCTCTCCAGCTCGATCCAGCCGTCCAGACTTTTGACCACGTTCCACACCACGGCCAGACCCAGGCCCGTTCCACGGCCGGGAGGTTTGGTCGTATAGAACGGCTCGAAGGCCTTCGCCTTCACTTCGGGACTCATCCCGGTGCCGTTGTCCGTGATCGTGAGCCGCTGCCAGGAGCGCGCAAACGGGGCGGTTGAGACTCCGGCTCCTCCCTGGGCCGATTCCATGCGCTCGGTCGACAGGGTGATGCACGGCGTCCAGCCGACGGGCGCACCATCCTCGATTTTTTGCATCAGCGCATCGCGGGCGTTGATGACCAGATTGACGACAATCTGGGCGACATGCGCGCGATCCAGCGACAGCGGCCCGAGTCCCGGCGCCAGCTGAACCGCCAGCTCGATGCGGCGGTCGAGTGTATGCCGCAGCAGCCCCAGGGTATCGTCAACCAGGCGATTGAGCAGGAGGAGTTCGCGCTTGCCGCTGGAACGCTGTCCCACGGAAAGGATTCGCTGGTTGAGCTGCGCCGCCTGCTCGATGGCGTCTTCGATGGCGCGCAACGAGGTGAGCAGGACCGTGTCGCCCGCCCGGTCGATCCGAAGCATTTCCAGCCGGAGCATCATCGGCGTGAGAAGATTGTTGAACTCATGCGCCACCCCGGCGGCGAGTTGGCCGAGCGACTCGATTTTCTGCGTCTGGCGGACCTGTTTCTCAAGATCGTCGCGCTCGGTGATGTCCTGGCAGTTTGAGGCGACCCCGATGACCTGCCCGTTGTCGTCCACAAGCGGCGTGTTATACCATTCGCACAGGATGACTTTGCCCTGCTTGGTGATGTTGTGATTCGTGCTCCGCGTGCCGCCGTGATGGCCGAGTATCGCCTGCCACACCTCCATGACCTTGCCGCGGGCCTCGGCCGGCACGATGAGACCGACGGCGTCCCGTCCGATCACCTCGGCCGCAGAGTAGCCAAAAATATGCTCGGCCGCCGGATTCCAGGCCGTGACGCGAAAATCGAGATCCCACTCGATCACCGCCAGCGGCGTCTGGCGGACATGCAGGGCAAGCCGGCGCTCGGACTTGCGCAACGCCTCCTCCGCCCCTATCCGCTCGGTCATGTCGAGGTTGAGCCCGAGGATGCCCGCGATCCGTCCGCCCACACGCACGGGCGCGATGATGTTGTAGCTGTGCCGGACGCGCCCGTTGTGCTCAAACGTGCCCTCGCCCCTCAAAAGTTCCCCCGCAAAGGCGCGCCGGTTGTTGTTCTCCCAATGTTTTCTTGTCTCGGGCGGCAGATCGAGGTCCGCGAGGGTCTTGCCCAGACAATTCCCCCAGTTTTGACACGCCACGGTGTTGATCAGGACATAGCGGCCGGATTCGTCCATCACCCAAAAATCGAACGGCATATTGTCGATGGCCGTGCGCAAATGCGCCTCGCTGCTTCGCAGCTGCTCGTCGATTCTTTCCCGCTCGTCTATCTCGGCTTTCAACACTCCGGTGACGGCCGCGCCGAACCCCAGAATCAGCATGGGAATCGCCAGCAGCCATAGCATGCGCTGCCGCCCGAGGGCGATGGACTCGATCCACTTTCCCGCCGGGTAATCCACGCCCAGCGCGCCCTCCACCCGTCCGGCCGCGTCGCGCAACGGCACCTGCGCGCTCACCCAGACGCCCCACTCGTCCCTCACCGGCATGTCGGAAAACGTTCCATGGCCATCCAACGCCTGAAGCATCCCGTCGTCCGCCTCCGGATATTCTCGCCCGATGGGAATGCGCTGCTCGCGCTTGCCCTCGAATTTCCCGTCATGGTTGTAGTCCGTCTCGCTATCGACCATCAACCGCACCTTCCCGTCGATCCGCCGGAACGTGTAGATGTCGGTGACGGTGGGATTGACCGCCTTCCAGCGTTTCATCGCCTCGATCATCGCGAGATAGCCGGGATCGTCCGACGGCGTATCGGGCGTGATGCGACCGTGCCCCATGCGCTCGATTTCTTGCGCGTAAGTGGGCGCCACCCCCTCCAGAAACGACTGGATGCGCCTGCTCTCCGCCCGCCCGGCGCCATCGACCAGAAACCAGCCCGCCCCCAGTAAAATCAACAGCACCGGCCACGCCACCACCGGTAGCCTGCCATGCGGTTTTCGTCCGCGCAGCCAGCCTTCGAGCAGGCCAAAGACCGCCAGACCGGTGATGACAAAAACGAAGTAGTCGCGGTTTTCGGATATCCAGCCAGACATAGAGGGGGATTCAGAAGAGAACAGCCGCATGCTTGCATTGCAAGCACCCCACCATCCGAGCCTCAGCGCTTGGCTTGCTCGACCGCCGTCACCCGGCCGCCGGAAAAGACAACCCGCAGTTTTTCATCGGCCCCGGCGGAACCTGTGCCCGCCCCCACCCCGCCGCCGACCCCCGAGGAGCCGCCGCCCACCCCCATGCCGACGCCCAGGCCGAGCCGAAATCCTCCAGCAAGGTAAACCCACACGTCCGACACACCCGTAGCCGTCGTCCGCTGCAACACCCGGTCCGGCTTGCCCAGCGCCATCACGACCTGCTCCGGCATAAAACCCACCGCCACCTCTCCCGCGCGGATTTTTGCCTGCACCTCCGTCGGATACGCATCAAACGCCGCCTGGTTCTTCGATATCCGCGAGGACGTCGACGCACAGCCTGCGATCCCAAGCAACAGCACCAAAACGGAAACAAAACGAAGAAGAGTGTTCATGGCGGGGTAATTTTGATTTGCGGCATGCAATGGGACAAGAGATACCTCGACCTCTTTTCCCGCCAAAAGTTCGCGTCCATTTCTCCCATGCAGACCTTTTCCATCGCCATCGGCTCCGATCACGCCGGCTTTGCCTACAAGGAAGCCATCAAGGCCGCGCTTCTGGCCGACGGACACACCGTGCGCGACATGGGAACCCATTCCGACGCCTCCTGCGATTACCCCGATTTCATCCGCCCCGTCGCCGTGTCCGTCGCCCGCGGAGAATACCAGCGCGGCATCGTGCTCGGCGGCTCGGGCAACGGCGAGGCCATCGTCGCCAACCGCGTCAAAGGCGTCCGCTGCGGCCTCTGCTGGAACGAACAGGTCGCCGTCTGGAACCGCTCCCACAACGACGGCAACGTCCTCTCCCTCGGCCAGCGCACCGTGACCGAGGCCGAGGCGATCAAGATCACGCGCGTCTGGCTCGCCACCGAATTTGAAGGCGGCCGCCACGTCGCCCGCATCCAAAAAATAGATGCCGTCTGAGCCTTCCCTCGAGCCCCGGGGCGACGCCGCTACCACCTCGGGGCGGCCCGCGCTTCCTGCGCGCCTCACCCGAGGCCTGCATATCGTGGCGCTCCTTGAGGCCACCAAGGGTCTGCTGGTGTTCGCCGCCGGCATCGGCGCGCTCAGCCTGCTCAACCGCGACGCCAGCCTCGTCGCGGAAAACCTCGTCCGGCACCTCCTTCTCAATCCCGACGGCCACCTCGTTCATTTTCTGGTCGAGCGCGCCGGTCAGGTCACCAACCGGCAGCTCATTTGGATAGCCGGCGGCGCCATGCTTTATTCGGGTATGCGTTTCGCCGAAACATACGGCCTGTGGAAAACCCGGGCCTGGGCCGAGTGGCTCGCGGTGTCCAGCGGCATGGTTTACCTGCCCTTTGAAATTTCCGCCATCCTCCACCGCGCCACGGTGCTGAGGTTCAGTCTCCTCGGTCTCAATCTTCTGATCGTCGGCTACGTGGCCCGCGTTCTCTACGTCAAACGCCGCGCCCGCAAAGCCGCCGCGGCCTGACGCGCACACTTTTTGATTCGCCGTTAGACATTGGGCGCACCTCGCCCATGGTGTTCCCACCATGACAATGCTCTACCGCCCCCTTGGTCGCTCAGGTCTTCAAGTCAGCGCGCTGTCCTTCGGCGCCTGGGTCACCTTCGGCAAACAGATCGGCGATCCCGTCGCCAAAAAACTCCTCCACACCGCCTACGACGCGGGTGTCAATTTCTTCGACAACGCCGAGGCCTACGCCGACGGCAAGGCCGAGCTCGTCATGGGCGACATCCTCAAAAAATCGAAGTGGCGCCGCAGCAGCTACGTCGTCTCCAGCAAGGCCTTCTTCGGCTGGGAAGACGACAAACCCAACCAGACCGGCCTTTCCCGCAAGCACCTCGTCGAGGCCTGCCACGACGCTCTCAAGCGCCTCCAAATCGACTACCTCGACCTCTACTACTGCCACCGTCCCGATCCCTCCACGCCCATCGCCGAGACCTGCCGCGCGATGCACGACCTCATCGTCCAAGGGAAGGTCCTCTACTGGGGCACCAGCGAATGGTCCGCCGCCCAGCTCACCGAGGCCTTCGCCATCTGCGACAAGCACAACTTCCACGCGCCCGTCACCGAGCAGCCCCAATACAATCTCTTCCACCGCGCCCGCTTCGAAAAAGAATACGCCCCGCTCTTCAAGGCGCGCGGCCTCGGCACCACCATCTGGTCGCCCCTCGCCAGCGGCCTCCTCACCGGCAAATACAACGACGGCGTCCCCGTCGGCTCCCGCCTCGACACCCCGGGCATGGAGTGGCTCCGCGACGCCGTCCTCGGCGCAGGCTCGAAACAAAAACTCGCCGCCGTCAAAAAACTCGCCGCCGTCGCCAAGGACCTCGACACGTCCCTGCCCCGCCTCGGCGTCGCCTGGTGCCTCAAGAACCCTAACGTCAGCACCGTCATCCTCGGCGCATCCCGCCCCGAGCAGCTGGTTGAAAACCTCGGCGCGCTCGACGTCGTCCCCAAGCTCACCCCCGCGGTCATGAAAAAGATCAACGCGATTTCCCTGCCGGTCTCCGCCTGATCGCATGTCGGCCGGCCCTCGCTTTTTTCTTTCGGAAAACGGTCTCCGGACCGGCCCGCACAGCCTTGTCGTGCTCAAGCAAAAGGCCGAGATCGGCGTTCTCCGCCCCGACACCTCCATCGCCCCCGAATCAGCCCCCGACGATTGGAGCCCGATTCACGAATCCCAGATCTTGTCCGAGGAACTGTTTCCCGCCCGCCGTCAGTTCACGCTGGGCTCTCGCCCGGTCGAGATCGCCAACACCGCCGACGTCGCCGCAGCTCCGAGCGTGGATGAAATCCTGCGCTCCAATCTCGCCCGTCAGCGGGCCGCCGAGGGCGAATTGCTAAAACCACTGCCACCCCGCTCCAACAAGCGGCGCAAGGACTATCTCATCCTCGCCGGCGGCGTTAACGCCATCGTCGCGATCCGGCTCCTGCAAGGCGCGCCTCTTTTCGACCCGTTCCTCGTCGGCTTTTTTGCGATGGGCAACATCAGCCTCGTCTGGGTCATGTTTTTCGTGATGGACCGCTACTGACCACGGAGGACGGACCTCCCGGTCCGTCTCCCCCAAATCTATCGCTTGCCCACGCCTCGCGCCCCCCTCACCGTCGAGGCTTGGACATGGTTTTCCCTAAAACTCCCGCCATCCTCTCCGAGCGCGACCTGCGCGCCGGCGAACTCGACAAAAACCCGGCCGCCGCCCTCCTGCGCATCTACGCGTGGATGCATTACGCCCGCACCGGCGACAACCGCATCCTCGACCTCTTCCGCCAGGGCCTCATCCGCGGCACCGTCACCGGCGGCCAGGGCAACGAAGGTCTCACCATCCCCCTCGCCCTCCTCGCCGACAAAGCCATCGACGTCGTCTCCTGGACCCACCGCGATTTCGGCGGACACCTGATCTGGAGCGACCACCTCTGCGACCACTTCAACCAGTATTTCGCCAACGCCGGCAGCCCCACCCACGCCCGCGAGGGCAACGTGCATCACGGCGACGTTAAAAACCGCTCGCTCCCGATGGTCAGCCACCTCGGCGCGATGCTTTCCAACGTCCTCGGCATGACCGATTCGCAGCGCCGCCTCGGCAAACCCGCCGTCGGCTTCACCTTCTTCGGCGACGGCGGCTCCAGCACCGGCGACATCCACGAGTCCCTCAACCTCGCCTCGCTCCTCTCCCTCCCGGTCGTCTTCGTCATCATCAACAACCAATACGCCTACTCGACCCCCGTCGGCGAACAGTTCGCCGACGGCACCGAGCTTTGGAAACGCGCCGCCGGCTACGGCATCGAGGGCTTCTCGCTCGACGCCACCGGCGACATCGCCGCCAACACCCGCACCCTCGCCGCCGCCATCGACAAGGTCCGCGCCACCTCGCGCCCCGTGCTCATCGAGGCCCACACGCTCCGCCTCCGCGGACACGCCGCCTACGACACCTGCGACTACCTCCTGCCCGGCGAATCCGACGCCTTCTTCGCCGCCGACCCGCTGCCCAAATTCCGCGCCCAACTCGTCGCCGCCGGCCACCTCGCCGCCATCGAAAAAATCGAGGCCGAGCTCCACGCCCACATCGAAGCCTGCATTCAGGTTTCCCTCGCCGTGCCGCGTCCCACTCCCGGCTCCATGCTCGCCGACGTCTTCGCCCCCGACGCCCCCGCCATGCCGTGGAAAGCCGAGCCCGCCACCGCCGAACAACTCACGATGGCCCAGGCCATCAACGCAGCCCTCCGCAAGGTTCTCTCCGAACGTCCCGAGTCGATGATCATGGGACAGGACATCGGCACCTACGGCGGCGCCTTCAAAGTCACCGACGGCCTCCTCAAGGACTTCGGCCGCGCCAAAGTCTTCAACACCCCGCTCGCCGAAAGCGCCTGCACCGGCTACGCCATCGGCATGGCCCTCAACGGCCACCGCCCCATCGAAGAGTTTCAGTTCTCCGACTTCTGCACCGATGCGATGACGCAGATCACGCTCAACGCGGCCACCTACCACTTCCGCGCCGGCGCCGCCGCCCCGCTGGTCTTCCGTCTCCCGACCGGCGGCGGCCTCACCATGGGCTCCTTTCACTCGCAGGACTTGGAGTCGATGCTCCTCTCCATGCCCGGCCTCAAGGCCATCTACCCGAGCACCCCGCAGGACGCCTTCAACGCCATCCTCGCCGCCTACGAAGACAACAACCCCGTCCTCCTCTTCGAACACAAGGGCCTCTACCGCCGCGGCAAACACGCCGTGTCATGGGATGCCAACTACCGCGACGTCTGGCAGCCCAAACGCCTCCGCGCCGGCGACTACGCCACCTTCGTCACCTACGGCGAGATGACCCTCCCCGCCCTCGAAGCCTGCGACTACTTCGCCTCCGAATACGAAAAAACCTTCGACCTCTTCGACCTGCGCGGACTCGCCCCGCTCAAGCTCGACGCGATCAAAGCATCCCTAGAGCGCACCCACCGCCTCATCGTGTTGCACGAAGGCCGCCGCACCCACGGCTTCGGCGCCGAACTCGTCGCCCGCCTCACCGAGGAACATTTCTTCTCACTGGAAGCCGCCCCGCTCCGCATAGGCTCCCTCGACATGCCCGTGCCCTTCGCCCCCGAGCTGGAAATGGTCTACCGTCCGACCCGCGACACCCTCATCGAAAAAATCGCCGCCTGGATCGGCTAGGCTCGAAGCTGCGATTTTCCCGATAACTCCCCATGCCCAGCGACGCCGGTCCGGAGTCTTTCCATGTGATGGCCAAGCCGGCCGGTCCTTTGTGCAATCTCGATTGCACCTACTGCTTCTACTTGGACAAGGAGTCGCTGTTCAAAGGCTCCGGACGCATGCGCATGAGCGACGAGGTGCTCGAGACGTATGTGCGCCAACTCATCGAGCAGCAGAACGGCAACGAGGTTCTCTTCGCCTGGCAAGGCGGCGAACCCACCCTCATGGGCATCGAGTTCTACGAAAAAGCGGTGGCCCTGCAAAAACGCTACGCCCAAGGACGCGTGGTTCAAAACGCGTTCCAGACAAACGGCGTGCTCATCGACGACCGCTGGGCGGAGTTTTTTGCGCGCGAACGCTTCCTCGTCGGCCTGAGCCTCGACGGTCCCCAAGGGCTGCACGACCTCTATCGCGTGGACAAAGGCGGCAAACCCACCTTCGACCGGGTGATGGCGGGGCTGGCGCAGCTAAAACGGCATGGCGTGGATTTCAACACCCTGACGGTGCTGCACCGGGAAAACGCGCGAAAACCCAAGGAGGTCTACCGTTTCCTGAAAGAGGTCGGCAGCGGCTACCTGCAATTCATCCCTTTGGTTGAGCGCATGCCCTGCGCCGCCAGCGTTGCCGAAGGTCTCACCCACGCGCCGCCCCCGCAGCCGGCAGGCGATGAAAAAACCGTGACCGAATGGTCCGTCACCGCGGAGGACTACGGCAACTTCCTCGTGACGATGTTTGACGAGTGGGTGCGCAGCGATGTGGGCAAGGTCTATGTGCAGCTCTTTGACGTGTCCCTCGGCATCTGGATGGGACACCCTTCCGGACTGTGTCTTTTCGGCGAGACATGCGGCACGGCGGTCGCGCTCGAACACAATGGGGACGTCTTCAGTTGCGACCATTTTGTTTATCCCCGTTACCGCCTTGGCAACATCATGAACGAAAGCCTGGGCGCCCTCGTCAGCAGTCCGGCGGCGATCGCGTTCGGCCAGGCGAAACTCAACACGCTTCCGCGCTACTGCCGCGAATGCGAAGTGCGGTTTGCCTGCCACGGCGAATGCCCGAAGAATCGTTTCATAACCACGCCCGACGGGGAGCCCGGCCTCAATTATCTTTGCGCCGCATTCAAGCAGTTCTTCCGTCACATTAATCCGGCCATGCGCACCATGGCCTCGTTCGCGTTGCAAGGTAAGGCGCCCGCAAACATCATGGAGGCTTACAGGAATCCCCCGGCGGGCTGAACCGTCTTCGCGGCATCCGCCGCTTTCCACGACCCAAGCCCTTCCGGAAAATCGTTCTCGTTCTCCCACCCGTTCTCGTTCTCCCTTGGGACCTCCAGAACCGAGCCCGATTTTAATGAAAGCCCTCATCCCCCCCTCCCGCTGGGCCGCCATCCGCCTCTTCGCGATGGACGTCGATGGAATCCTCACCGACGGCACCATCCACGTTTCGTCGGACGGCACCGAGAGCAAGACCTTCTCCGTCCTCGACGGCATGGGGCTCGTGCGTCTCGCCAAGTGCGACGTCGCCACCGCCTGGATCAGCGGACGCGCCTCCGGAGCCACCACCGTCCGCGCCACCGAGCTTAAAATCCCCCACCTCGTCCAAGGCCGCGTTGACAAGATCGCCGCCCTCAAGGAACTCGCCTCCGCCCTCGGCCTGACGCCCGATCAAATCGTTTACATGGGCGACGACGACATTGACGCCGCCGCCATCCTCTGGGCCGGCATTGGCATCACCGTGCCGGATGCCATGCCCGCCGCAATCACCGCCGCCGACTACATCACGCGCCGCCACGCCGGCCTCGGCGCCGTGCGCGAAGTGTGTGAACATATCCTCGCCGCCCAGGGTCATACCTTCCCCGCATGAACCCCTCCGGCCTCTTTCTCGTTCTCTTTCTCGTTCTCTTTCTCCCGGGCAACTCCTTTCTCTTCGCCGATTCCTCGCCCCAGATCAAAAGCAGCGCCCCGATCAAAAACTTCCGCCTGCCCTCCTTCGACAAGGCAGGTTTCCGCACGTCCTTCATGCGCGCAGACGAGGCCGTCATCGTCAGCAACACCCAGATCGACGCCAAGAACATGAATTTCACGCTGTTCACCGGCGATGGCTCCGGCCGCATCGATTGCATTCTCCTCAGCCCTTCCGCCACCGCCTACACCGACAAGCAGGTCGTCACCGGCAAAGAATCCGTCCGCTTCATGCGCGACGACGTCGATGTGACCGGCGAGCAGTGGACATACTTCCACAAGGAGAAAAGAGTTTTGATCAAAAACAACGCCCGCGTCACCTTCCGTGACGAGCTCAAAGACCTCATCAAATGACCCTTTCCCTTCTCATCCGCCGTCTTTCCCTGGGCGCGGGCTTGCTCGCCATCAGCCTGGGCTCCGCGCTCTCCGCGGATACCAAAAAGCCCGCCGCGCCCGCCGGCCCGGTCATCCCCACCGTCATCACCAGCAAGTCGCTGGAGATGTGGAGCACCGACACCGACACCCACTCCATCTTCGATCAAAACGTCGTCGTCACCGGCAACAACATGCGCATGACCTGCGACCACCTCGACGTCCTTGCCGCCCGCCTCGGCGACACGGACGCCACCGTGGGCAAGCTCGACAAGTTCAAGACCCTCGTCGCCACCGGCAACGTGCGCATCGTGCAAGGCGACCGCGACGTCACCTGCGGCCGGGCCGAGGTGTTCCCCCGTGAAAACCGCATCGTGCTCACCGAGCACCCCGTCGTCATCGACAGCTCCGGCCCCTACGTCGCCAAGGGCACCAAAATCATCCTCCTCCGCGGCGAACGCCGTCTCTTCGGCGAAAACATCGAGATCACCGGCCCGCCTTTCAAGGATCTGGGCGAATTCGCCGACAAGCCCATGCAGGCCCCCGCCCCCGCGTCGGCGGCCGTGCCCGTCGGCGAGACGCCCCCCGCCCTCCGGCGCGACACGAAAAAACCATGACCGCCCCCGACGTCACCGCCGCCACGATGGAAATCACCACCACCGGCCTGGTCAAAACCTACGGCCAGCGCACCGTCGTAAACGGCGTGGACCTGAACCTCCGCGCCGGCGAAATCGTGGGCCTGCTCGGCCCCAACGGCGCCGGCAAGACCACCACCTTCTACATGGTGGTCGGCCTCGTCCCCGCCACCCAGGGCCGCGTCGCCCTGAACGGCCGCGACATCACCCACCTGCGCATGCACGAACGCGCGCGCCTCGGCCTCGGCTACCTCCCGCAGGAGCCGTCCACCTTCCGCAAGCTCACCGTCACAGAAAACATCCTCGCCATCGTCGAGGCCATCGGCGTCCCCCGCCGCGAGCGCTCCGCCATCGTGCAACGCCAGCTGGAGGAACTTCATCTCACGCACGTCGCGAAGCAGCCCGCCTACACCCTTTCCGGCGGCGAACGCCGCCGCCTGGAAATCGCCCGCGCGCTCGTCACGAATCCCAAGTTCCTGCTGATGGACGAACCGTTCGCCGCCATTGATCCCATTTCCGTTTCCGAGGTGCAGAAAATCATCCTCGACCTCAAGGCCCGCGGCATCGGCGTCATCATCACCGACCACAACGTCCGCGAAACCCTCCGCATCGTCGACCGCGCCTACCTCATCCACGAGGGCCGCGTCCTCAGCGAAGGCACCGGCGATTTTCTCATCAACGACCCCAAGGCCCGCGAGTTCTACCTCGGCAAGGATTTCAACATGTAGGCCCGTCGCCTTTCGCTCTTAGCCGCCCGCCCACCATGCAAAAAGCCATCCACGGAATCACGGTCGCCCACTTCTTCGAGACCTACCGCGACAAGCTCAAGCTCGAGCTCATCACCGGAGCGGACGGCCTCCACCGCCTCATCCGCGAAGGCTCCATCAACCGCCCTTCGCTCGCGCTCACCGGCTTCTTCAAATATTTCGCGAACAAGCGCATTCAGATCCTCGGCGCCGCCGAGATGACCTACTTCAAGACCGTCGGCCAGCGCCAGCAGATGGATATCGTCAACGAGATGATCGACCGCGGGGTGCCCTGCATCGTGCTCACCCGCAACTATCACCCCACGCACCCGCTGCTCATGGTCGCCCAGGAGCGTAATCTGCCGCTCTTCCGCACGCCCATGATCACCATGAACTGGGTGAACCTGGCCACGCTCTGCATCGACAACGAATTCGCCCCCTCCTCGACCGAGCACGCCACCACCCTCGACGTCAAAGGCGTCGGCGTGATGCTCCGCGGCGACTCCGGCGTGGGCAAAAGCGAATGCGCCCTCGCCCTCGTCGAACGCGGCCATTCGCTCGTCGCCGACGACCTCACCGTCATCAAGCTCCTCGACGAGCGCGAACTCATCGCCTCCAGCCGTCCGCTCAACCGCGGCTACATGGAGTGCCGGGGCATCGGCATCATCAACATTGCCGAGATGTTCGGCATCAAGAACGTCCGCGCCCAAAAGCGCATCGACATGGTCGTCTCCCTCCGCGAATGGACGCCCGACGTCGTCGAGGAGCGCACCGGCCTCGAGGAAAATTTTTACGACATCCTCGGCATCCAGCTTCCCCACATCGAACTCTTCGTTCGCCCCGGCCGCGACATCGCCCGCCTCGTCGAAGTCGCCGCTCTCGTGCAGGCCCTCAAAAAAATGGGGCACGATCCCGCGAAGACCTTCAACGACCGTCTCATCGATTTCATGACCCGCCAGGCCGACGAAAAGCCCCGCATCATCAAGCCCGTCGAGCGCGAGGAGCATCCTCCGGGCTCGTAGCAATGCCGGCGGGCGAAGACCTGCAGCGGTTATAGCATTCAAAATAAAACTGTAGCCGGTTAACGGGCTTTATGGAGGACGGACCTTGTAGGACCGCTGGCCAAGGGCAGAGGCGTAAAGCAAGCTGCCCTTGGCCAGCGGTGTTGGGGAGGGTCGGCCGGCCGGCCGGCCCTCCCCGCCTGCGGTGAGTTCGTGAAA
>JBAZSJ010000074.1:0-19068 GCA_041662485.1 Opitutaceae bacterium
CGGCCTCGACGGCCTTGTCGATACCGCGCTTGAGGTAGATCGGGTTGGCACCGGCGGTGACGTGCTTGAGGCCCTCTTTGTAGACGGCTTCGGCGAGCACGGTGGCGGTGGTGGTGCCGTCACCGGCGGCGTCGTTGGTCTTGGAAGCGACTTCCTTGACGAGCTGGGCGCCGATGTTCTCGTAGGCGTCGGGGAGCTCGATTTCCTTGGCGACGGTGACGCCGTCCTTGGTGACGGTGGGCGAGCCGAATTTCTTGTCGATGACGACATTGCGGCCCTTGGGCCCGAGGGTGACTTTGACGGCGCGGGCGAGGAGCTCGACACCGCGGAGGATCTTCTGACGAGCGGCCTCGTCGAACAGGAGTTGTTTAGCAGCCATTGTATTTTAAGTGTAAGTTGAGAGTTTAAGTTGAAGAAGCGGCTCAGCCGATGACGCCGAGGATGTCGTCTTCGCGAACGATCGTGTATTTGACGTCGTCGAGTTTAACTTCGGTGCCGCCGTATTTGCTGATGAGGACCTTGTCGCCGACCTTCACTTCAAAGGCGACGGACTTGCCGTTTTCGTCCTTCTTGCCGGTGCCGATGGCGATGACTTCGGCCTCCTGCGGTTTTTCCTTGGCGGAGTCCGGGATGATGATGCCACCGCGGACCTGTTCTTTGTTGTCATCGAGATGCTTCACGAGGACGCGATCGCCGATGGGCTTGATTTTTACTTTTGCCATATAGGTTTTAGTTAGGGTTGGGAGTTGTTGTGTTCGTTGTTTAACGACGCGTGCCCGCGGGCAAGATTGCCTCGGGCACGCGAAAGGGATTTGGAGGATTACTTCTTCTTGTCTTCGTCCACGACTTCGAAGTCGGCGTCCACGACGTCGGCCTTCTTCTCGGTCTTCTTGGAAGAACCGGCGTCGCCCGCGGGGGCTTCACCTTCGGGAGCGGCACCTGCGCCGGCACCGGCCGCCTGGGCGGCGGCATAGAGTTCGGTGCCCACCTTCTGGAGGTTTTCCATGGCGGCCTTCATCTTGTCGGTGTCGTTGGACTCGAGGTCCTTCTTGGCATCGACAAGCGCGGTCTCGATCTTGCCCTTTACGTCGGCGGGGAGCTTGTCGCCGCTTTCCTTGAGGGTCTTTTCGAGGCCGTAGATGGAGCTGTCGAGCTGGTTGCGCACCTCGACGCCTTCCTTGCGCTTGCGGTCTTCCTCGGCGTGGAGCTCGGCGTCCTTGGTCATCTTCTCGACCTCTTCCTTGGTGAGACCGGAAGAACCTTGAATGGTGATCTTCTGTTCTTTGCCGGTGCCGAGATCCTTGGCGGAAACGTGGAGGATGCCGTTGGCGTCGATGTCGAAGGTGACCTCGATCTGCGGAGTGCCGCGGGGAGCGGGCGGGATGCCGTCGAGCTTGAACGTGCCGAGGTTCTTGTTGTCGCGGGCCATGGAGCGTTCGCCCTGAAGGACCACGATTTCAACGCCCGGCTGGTTGTCGGCGTAAGTGGAGAACACCTGCGACTTCTTGGTCGGGATGGTGGTGTTGCGGTTGATCATCGGCGTGGACACGGCACCGGCGGTCTCGATGCCGAGGGTCAGCGGAGTCACGTCGAGGAGGAGGACGTCCTTCACATCGCCCTTGAGCACGCCGCCCTGAATGGCCGCGCCGATGGCGACGACTTCGTCGGGGTTTACGCCCTGGTGGGCGGGCTTGCCGGCGAGCTTGTTGGCGATCTCGACGACCTTGGGCATGCGGGTCATGCCGCCGACGAGCACGAGCTCGTCGATCTTGGCGGAGGTGAGATCAGCGTCCTTCAAGCAGTTTTGGAAGGGACGGAGCGTGCGCTCGAAAAGACTGTCGCAAACCTGCTCCATCTTGGCGCGGGAGAGCGTGACGTTCATGTGCTTCGGGCCGGAGGCGTCGGCGGTGATGAACGGGAGATTGATGTCGACCGACTGGGTCGAGGAGAGGGCGATCTTGGCCTTCTCGGCCTCTTCCTTCAGGCGCTGGAGGGCCATCGGGTCCTTGCGAAGGTCGATGCCTTGCTCGGCCTTGAAGCTGTCGACGAGCCAGTTGATGAGAGTCTCGTCCCAGTTGTCGCCGCCGAGGTGGGTGTCGCCGTTGGTGGCTTTCACTTCGAACACGCCGTCGCCGATTTCGAGGACGGACACGTCGAAAGTGCCGCCGCCCAGGTCGAACACCGCGATCTTCTCGTCCTTCTTCTTGTCGAGACCGTAGGCGAGCGAGGCGGCCGTAGGTTCGTTGATGATACGGAGGACATCGAGGCCGGCGATCTTGCCGGCATCCTTAGTGGCCTGACGCTGCGCGTCGTTAAAGTAGGCGGGGACCGTGATGACGGCCTGCGTGACCTTCTCGCCGAGGTAGGCTTCGGCATCGGCCTTAAGCTTGCCTAGGACGAACGCCGCGATCTGCTGCGGGGCGAACTGCTCGGTCTTGTCGCCGACTTGGGCCTCGATGACGGCGTCGCCGTTTTTGCCGGCCACGACTTTGTAGGGGAGATTCTTCGCCTCTTCGCCGACCTCGGAAAATTTACGACCGATCAGACGCTTGGCGGAGAAAATCGTGTTGCGCGGGTTGGTCACGGCCTGTCGCTTGGCGGCCTGACCGACGATGCGCTCGCCGGTTTTGGTGAAGGCGACGACCGACGGAGTCGTGCGGGCACCTTCGGCGTTGGGGATGACCACCGGCTCGCCGGCTTCCATCACGGACATACAGGAGTTGGTGGTTCCAAGATCGATTCCAAGAATACGGCTCATAGTAACCATATCCCAAGCAATGCACATGCGCGGGAGCTCAATAATCACATTATCCACTATCTCATAATATCTTAAAATAAATCTGCCTCATTCTATCGCCTCTTCCGACGGCGAAACTCGCGCCAACCTGTCCCACTTCAGCGCCGCCCTACCATCGTCCGAATAATATTTTGTCCCACCCTGTCACAGTGAATGGGTTGAAATCTTCCTCCCCCACCCTACGTTTTTTCTCATGGAGATGGAAATTGTGGTGCCCGACGAAGTCCCCGTCATGACCCTGCCGAGCCTGGCTTTTTTCCCGCAGGCTCTTCTCCCCCTCCACATCTTCGAGCCCCGCTACCGGGAAATGCTACGCGATGTGCTCGCCACCAACCGTCTCTTCGCCGTCGCCGGTCTCAACCCCAAGGCAAACTCCGACCAGTTCGAACCTCTCCACCGCATCGCCACCATAGGCATCGTGCGCGCCTGCCAAGGCAACGAAGACGGCACGTCCAACCTCCTGATCCAAGGACTCGCCCGCGTCGAGGTGCAGGCCGTCGTCGGCGAACACCCCTACCGCCGCATCCGCATCAAGGCCCTCGCCAGCCGGCCCGGCGCCGAGACCGACGAAAATCTCCGCCTGCGCTCCAGCCTCGCCCGCCTGATCGTCACCAAACAGCGCCTCGGCGGAGCGGTTTCCAACGAGTTCACCCGCTTCCTCAAGACCGTCGAAGACCCCGAGATCTTTGCCGATCTCGCCGCCTTCAGCATCTGCGAAGACCCGCGCTTAAAACAAAAACTTCTGGAGACACTCGACGTCCACCAGCGCCTCGAACTCCTCAACCACCACCTGCGCTCCGAGGTTGAATCGCTCAAGCTCCGCAAAAAGCTCCAAGGCGCCCTGCCCGACGACCGGATCGTCAACAATTAGTCGGTGTTTTGAAGTAAACCGCCCCGACGGACCGGTGCGCGATGGTCTGATTTATCTCCGAAAACACCGCCTAACGCCCCAGCAGTCGCTGCATCGTAGGGCAGCCCTGCTTGACGGCCATTTCCATGATGGCCGTCGCTTGTTTTACTCCCAAGTTGTCGAACACCGACTTCCTCGAGGCGTATGACAGTCCCTCCATCATTCGAAACGGACATTCCGGATACCTTTTGCCATATGGGCACGATACAGAACACCGGTGGAATATTTCTATTATGTTTTTTGAAACCATAATTTCTTCCTCGACTCACGCTCTCAAGCCATACGCATAAATTAGTATCATTAATCTGTCGACCCAAATGAAGCGCCATTGCAAAAACATAAGATATTTACAATCAATAGATGATCAGCAAATCTGCACAGCGTGGATTTATGACCGCGCTCTCGCTATGACTCCTAAAAAAAGTTCATCTTATTTGATCAGTATCCGCCCGAGCTTCTTTTTGGGGTCGCCCACCGTCTCGTAATAGACCTCATACAAACCCGGCGGCATCTTCGACAAATCAACATAATGCCTCGCAGCCACATCGCTGCCTTTTTCAATCACTTGGGTCACCACTTGGATGGAAAGCTGCTCCTTCTCCTGCTTCAATTTGATTTTGCGCACCACCAAACCCGAATTGCCCTCGGGCCAATATATGACCGGCAAAACCTTCTTCCCATCCTTCTGCATCGGCGGAGCGATGCGGATGCCACCCGACTTTTGGATGAACTCCCAAGGCTGCGTCTTGGAAGTGAACCAGCCCACGATCCCGGCCTGCGCCGAGCCCGCCATCGTAAGCGCGATAAGAACGGTCAGGAATGATTTCATGTTTCTCCGCCCAAGATCGGTCATTTTTAACCCCAGGTAAACAAACAAAGACCTTTTTGCGTTCCGTCTGTTTTCGCTGGCGCCTCCCTCAAGGCAAAATCCTCATGAAACAGGCCGCCCAGTTCCCCTTTTATGAAGTCGCCACGGATCGGCGACGTATCCAATTTTCAAGCCATGGCCCATATTTTACTCGTGGAGGACGATGATGCTTACCGTGAGATGCTTCACGCATCCCTCGGTGAAAAAGGCCATACCGTCGTCGAAACGCGCGACGGACAGGAAGCATTGAATCGTTTCAAGGACGGCAAATTCGACCTGGTGATCACCGACATTCTCATGCCTAAAAAAGACGGCGTCGAGACCATCATAGAGCTTCGTCGACTCGATGCGACGACACGCATCATTGCAATATCGGGAGGAGGACACCTCATCCCGTCCGAGAACTGCCTTAAAATCGCCCGCAGCCTCGGCGTGAACAAAGTGCTGGAAAAACCCTTCACGATTGACGCCCTTGAAGCGTGCATCGCAGCAGAACTGGCGTAATTCCGCCGTCGGTTGGGTTGCAGAGGTCTTTTTGTTGCCGCATCCCCTGCACGTGGTAGTGAACATCCATGACACGTATTCTTCTGATCGAGGATGATGATGCGTATCAAGCCATGCTCAGGTCCTCCCTTGAGGATAGAGGCCATGAGGTTTCCGTGTCCAATGACGGCCACGAAGGCATAAACAGTTTCAAAAGCCGGAAATTCGATCTGGTCATCACCGACATTCTGATGCCCAAAAAGGATGGCGTTGAAACCATCATGGAACTTCGCGCCATAGATCCTGCCGTGCGCATCATCGTCATCTCCGGCGGCGGTCACATGATCCGGGCGCAAAACTGCGTCGATCTCGCCCACAGCCTCGGGATTCAGTCCGTCTTGGAGAAACCTTTCAGGGTTGATGATCTCCAATCCTGCATCGCTTTCGAACTGGAAAAATTTGCGATCAAATAAAATCAGGGAGTTCCTCTTGTTGTCAGCCTACTCCGGTAAGCCAAAAGCAGACAAAATTTCTGTCCAAACTGGCAAACTTGGACAAAACGGCATTCGTAAAAAACACCCCTGTTTTACCTCTCAAAAAACTGGAGCCGATGGTCGGGATTGAACCGACGACCCACGCTTTACGAAAGCGTTGCTCTACCACTGAGCTACATCGGCATTGATCGGAAGAGCGGAAGAAACTCGCCGAAGAGATAACCGCAAGCTTCATTTTCCCGCCTCGCTTCCACCGTGCCGCTCTCCACCGATCTCTTCGACTACGCGCTCCCTCCCCACCTCGTCGCGCAAACCCCTGCCACGCGCCGCGATGCCTCCCGCCTCATGGTCGTGGACCGCACCGCCCGCACCGTCTCCCACCACGTCTTCGCCGACCTCCCACAATTTCTCAAATCGGGCGATACCCTCTTCCGCAACAACGCCGCCGTGCTCCCCGCGCGCCTCCACGCCCAGCGTCCCACCGGCGGCGCCGTCGAGTGTCTGTTGCTTCGCCCCGACCCGGCCCAAGGCGATAACGTCTGGTGGTGTCTCGTTCGCCCCGGAAAAAAACTTCCGGTCGACGCCACCTTCGCCCACGGCGATGATTTTACCGGCACCGTCCTCGCCAAGGACGCCGAGGGCGCCGGACTCATCCGCTTCACGACTCCACACGACGACTCCATTGTCGCTGTCGCCAACCGCCTCGGCGATGTGCCTCTCCCGCCCTACATCGAGCGTCACGGCGATCCGGCAGACCGGCCGCGCGACCTGGAACGCTATCAGACCGTCTATGCAGACCGCGCGCGACAGGTCGCCGTCGCCGCGCCCACCGCCGGCCTTCACTTCACGCCGGAGCTGCTGGCCACGTTGACCTCACAAGGCGTCGCGACTGCCGAAATCACGCTTCACGTCGGACTCGGCACGTTCAAACCGATCATGAGCGACACCGTCGAAGAACACGCCATCCACCGCGAAATCTACGAGCTGCCCGTCGCGACCCAACACGCGCTTTTTCCGGCCACCCGCAGCACCACCGGCCGGCGCATCGCCGTGGGCACGACCAGCGTGCGCTCCCTCGAGGATTTCCTCTCGCAACACAACACGCCGCTCGACCGCCCCCATGTCGCCGAGGCGGGAATTTTCATTTATCCGCCGCGCACGTTTCGCGGAGTCGATGCGCTCATCACCAACTTCCACCAGCCCCGTTCCACCCTGCTCTGCCTCGTGTCGGCGTTTCTCACGCCGGGCTCCACCGACGGCATCGCCTGGCTGCGCGAGATCTACGCCGAGGCCATCGCCCGCGAATACCGCTTCTTCAGCTACGGCGACGCCATGTTGATCCTGTAGAAAAGCATTATGTAACTATTTTGGTTGCAATTTAAGATTAAGCCGCTCCCGTGGGAACCGTTCAGTTCGTTCAAACACTCATCCGTCCAATCCACCCACACATGAAAACATACCTTAAGTTCCTCGCCCTCGCCGTCCTCGTCCTTGGTTCCGCCGGCCTGTCCCGCGCCGCCGTTGAGACCTACACCATCGATCCGGTCCACTCCTCCGTCGGCTTCACCATCCGCCACTTTGTGAGCAAGGTCTCCGGCAACTTCACCAAGGTGTCCGGCTCAATCGTGGTCGACCGCGACAACCTCGAAAAGAGCACCGTCGAGGCCACCATCGCCGTCGCCAGCGTCAACACCGCCAACGAAAAACGCGACAGCCACCTCCAGGCGCCCGATTTCTTTGACGTCGCCAAGTATGAGTCCATCACCTTCAAGAGCACGTCCTGGAAAAAGACCGGCGCAGATACCTTCGACGTCACCGGCGACCTCACCATCCACGGCGTGACCAAGTCCGTCGTCCTCAAAACCCACCTCCTCGGCTTCGGCCCCGGCATGGGCGGCGTCCAGCTCTCCGGCTGGGAAGTCACCACGACCCTCGATAAATCCAACTTCGGCGTGAACGGTCCCTCCATGCTCGGCAAAGCGCTGGGTGATGAAGTTGCCGTCACGATCAACATCGAGGCCGGCTACAAGAAGTAAGCCGCCATCCGCCGGCCCTCATTCTCCAAGCCGTCCGCCGAAAAGCGGACGGCTTTTTTACGCCTGCAAGCGGACTCCACGACCCTGCGCAAAAACTTCTCCCTTTCCGCCTGCTTCCCCCTATACCTCACCGCATGACCGACGCCGAGATCCAGACGCTCATCGAGGACGCGACCTTCGACTACACGATGGGCGACAATGACGCCGCCCTCGCCAAGCTCGCCCGAGCCACCGAGGTCGCGCCGGCCGCGTTCGAGGCGTGGCACGCGCTGGCCGAGATCAATTTCAGCCTGCGACGGTTTGACGCCGCCCTCACCGCCGCCGAACACGGACTCGCCCTGCGCCCCGACGACCTGTTCATCAACACGACGCTCTCCCGCATCTGGATGGAAAAAGGCGACAAGGCCACCGCCGAAAAATACGGCGCGCAGGCAAAGATTCTGAGCTGGAAGGACCAGCTCAAGAACCCCGAGGAGCACAAAGGCGGTCTGTGACGTCCGACGCCTCCACTTCTCTCAACGCGGCTTGGCGTAGCCCTTGTTCAGCTCCTCGATGAGCGTCTGAACGGAGCGGACATCAGGGATCCCCATAAACCCGACCAGACGTTGCTGCGGGCCGTTTTCCGAGGTGCCGCGCGAGTATTCTCGGGCAAAAATCAAATCACCGCCGCCGTCCCCGCGTTGCACACGCTCCACGTCGCCAAGATCGGCCGGGGAAAACGAGCGAACGGAAACCGATTTCCAAAATCCGGGCGTCAGGATGATCGCGCGATCCGTGGTCAGCGCGTAACCCACGCGCCGCGCCCGCCGCGCCGCCCACCAAGGCGAGGCAAACATCGCGCAGCCGATGAGCACAAACGGCAGCCCGAACAACGCAAAAATCGCGCTGCCCCGCGAAGCCATCGTCATCCAAAAAATCGCGAACGCCGTCCACGGTATCGCAAAGAGAAAAATCACCAGTCCCATGCGAAAGCTCCGGCGTGGATCGCTCGAGCTTTGCCAGAGCACCGTTTCGCCGGCGCGCAGCTCGGCGGCAAGCAGACGCTCGGTGGAAAGATCCAGGGGAAGATTGGTTTGCATGGGCAAAAACCGGGCAAGATGCCTGTTTAACTCATTGAATTATGGGGGGATAATGCAAAAACAAAAGATTACAATGCCGTTTTCAATTTGGCTGCAACGACCGCCTATCGGGTCAATTGACAGCCACAACGGAAGCTCCCTACCCTCCACCCTTCAAAAATGGAAAAACCCGCCTACACCCTCGAGTTCGAGAAGCCCCTGCGCGACCTCAGCACCCAGCTTGAGCAGCTCCGGCAGCAGTCCCTCGAGAACAACCTCGATGTCGCCGGCGAAATCGCCGCCATCGAGAGGAAAATTGCAGCCACCCAACGCGAAATCTACTCCGAGTTAACCCCTTGGCAAAAGGTCCAGATCGCCCGCCATCCCAAGCGTCCCTACGCCCTCGATTACGTCGACCTTATCTGCACCGGCTTCGTCGAGTTGCACGGTGACCGTCAGTTCAACGACGACCGCGCCCTGATCGGCGGCACCGCCTTCTTCAACGGCGAGGCCATCATGGTCATCGCCCAGCAAAAAGGCCGCGAAACCAAGGAGAAAATCGCCCGTAATTTCGGCATGCCCCAGCCCGAAGGCTACCGCAAGGCCCTCCGCCTGATGAAGCTCGCCGAGAAATTCGGCATTCCTGTCATCACTTTCATCGACACCCCGGGAGCCTACCCCGGCCTCGGTTCCGAGGAGCGTCACGTTTCCGAAGCCATCGCAACCAACCTCCGCGAGATGGCCATGCTCCGCGTCCCCTCGATCTCCATCGTCGTCGGCGAAGGCGGCTCCGGCGGTGCGCTCGGCATCGGCGTGACCGACCGCGTGCTTATCTTCGAAAACAGCTACTACTCGGTCATCTCCCCCGAAGGTTGCGCCGCGATTCTCTGGAAAGACCCCGCCGCCGCCCCCAAGGCCGCCGAAGCCCTCAAGCTCAACGCCGACCAGCTCGAAAAACTCGGCGTCGTCGACGAGGTCATCCCCGAACCCTACGGTGGTGCACATAACGATTACGCAAAAGCCGCCGCCACCCTCAGCTACGCGCTGCAGAAACACCTCAACGACCTGCGCGCCCTGAAAGGCGACGCCCTGCTCGACTCACGCTACGAACGCTATCGCCGCCTCGGCATCTACGAGGAAGACGGCGTGGTGCATAACTGATCGGGAAAGTAGAAGCGGCATCTTGCCGCTTTTCCCTGCCTCGCCCAAGCCGCGTTTATTCGCGGCTTTTTTGCACCCAAAACCAACGCGGCAAGATGCCGCGTCTACTTTCCCTCACCGTCCTCCGGCGCGACGCACCGTGATCAACGAAACCTTGGTCGCGCGTTTCCCCACCTCATCATACTCGACCAACGCACCCGAAATGCGCACGTCGCCCTCGGCCACCTCAAAGCGGCGCGGCATCCCGTCTATAAAACGTCCCAGCACCGGCGCGACCTCGCGGCCCAGCACCGACGCATAAGGCCCGGTCATCCCCACGTCACACATGAAGGCGGTGCCTTTGGGCAGCACGCCGGCATCCGCCGTGGGCACATGCGTATGCGTGCCGAGCACCGCGATAGCGCGGCCATCCAAATGCCAGCCGAGCGCGATTTTTTCGCTCGTGGCCTCGGCATGGATTTCGACGAACACGCCATCCGCCTGACCCGCGAGCTTCGTGAGCATCGCATCGGCCGCCAGGAAAGGGCACTCAGCCTTCATGCCCATGAAGGTGCGCCCCAAAAACGTGCACACGGCCAGCTTGAAGCCCTTCACGTTGACGATCACATGGTCGCGCCCCGGATTGCTCTCGGGTAGGTTGGCCGGACGGCACACCGTTGGAAAATCGTCGATCTCGTCCTCCCAACCACGCTGGTCCCACACGTGGTCGCCCAAGGTGATCACGTCGATACCGGTCCCCAGCAGCGACTTCGCGATTGTTCCCGTGATGCCCGAACCGGCGGCGGCATTCTCACCGTTGGCCACGACGACATCCACGCCAAGCTCGGTGCGCAGACGCGCCAACCGCTCCTGGAGGATTTCCCGCCCCGGTTTTCCCACGATATCGCCGATAAACAGAATCTTCATTACAGCCGCCTAGGGAACACAGCCACGCGCCCAAACCAACCCCTAACCCGAATATTTCACACTTATAAGATCATTTTGAGGGAAATATCCGTCTGCCCTTCGGGCAGAGCGACTTCGTCGCGAGCTTGCTCCGATACGTCGGGGTTAGCCCCGACAAAGTCGGCCGACAAGGCGACCATTTCACACGTCTGAGTGTGAAATGGTCGGGCTAAGTGACTGTTTTCCACTCTTGCCTCCCGGGGGCCAAAACCGTTTTCTTTTCCCTCTTTTTGCCTTAACCTGCAACCACCATGAAATCGTCCACCTCACCCACGTCGTTTCCCAAACCTGAAATTGGCCGCGCCATGAACGGCGCCGACGTCGTCGTTGAGTCCCTTGCCCGCGAGGGTGTGGATGTCATTTTCGCCTATCCGGGCGGCGCTTCGCAGGAACTCCACCAAGCCTTCGCGCGCAGCGACAAGGTCCGCGTCATTCTCCCCCGCCATGAGCAGGGTGGTTCGTTCGCCGCCGAGGGATACGCCCGCGCCACCGGCAAGGTCGGCGTGTGCATGGCCACCAGCGGCCCCGGCGCCACCAATCTCGTGTCCGCCATCGCCGACGCCTTCATGGATTCGACCCCCATGGTCGCGATCACCGGTCAGGTGTTCTCGAAATACATCGGCAAGAGTGCGTTTCAAGAGACCGACTTCTTCGGCATGACCCTGCCGATCGTGAAGCACTCCTACCTCGTGCTCAACGCGGCCGACCTGCCCCGCATCATCAAGGAGGCCTTCTACCTCGCCCGTACCGGCCGCCCCGGCCCCGTCGTCATCGACATCCCCAAGGACGTCCAGCAGGCCAAGCTCACGCCCGTTTTCCCGGCCACCATTTCCTTCGCCAACCCGACCCTCGGCGATCTCCCGCAGGCGACCGACGACGAGCTCAAGCGCATCCTCGACCTCATCTCGACCGCGAAGAAGCCCGTTCTCTACGTCGGCGGCGGCCTCATCTCGGCCGAAGCCCACGCCGACCTGAAGACCTTCGCCGAGAAGACCAATATCCCCGTCGCGACGACGCTCATGGGCATCGGCGCGTTCCCCGAATCCCACGCGCTCTCGATGCGCTGGTTCGGCATGCACGGCGCGGCCTACGGCAACTGGGCGGTTGACCAGAGCGACCTGCTCCTCTGCTTCGGCGCACGCTTCGACGACCGCATCACGGGCGACGTTTCCAAGTTCGCCGCCGGCGCGACCATCGTCCACATCGACATCGATCCGTCCGAGCACAACAAGAACAAGCGCGTCCAGTTCCCGGTCGTCAGCGACATCAAATACGCCCTCAAGCGCCTCAACGAACTGATCGCCGCCGCCAAGTTCTCCGCACCCGACACCAAGCCTTGGCACACGCAGATCAACGCCTGGAAGCGCGACTATCCCTTCGGCTTCGAAGAGAGCCGCCACATCATTCCCCAAGAGGCGATCAAGACTCTCTTCGAACTCACCAAGGGCGAGGCCATCATCGCCACCGGCGTGGGCCAGCACCAGATGTGGGCCGCGCAGTTCTACCAGTTTGACGAACCCCGCCGCTACATCAGCTCGCTCGGTCTCGGCGCCATGGGCTACGGCTATCCCGCCGCCATGGGCGCGAAGGTCGCCTGCCCCGACAAGCAGGTCATCGACATCGACGGCGACGGTTCCTTCCTGATGAACATTCAGGAACTCGCCACCGCCTGCGTCGAGAAGATCGCCGCGAAGGCCATGATTCTTAACAACCAGCACCTAGGCATGGTCGTGCAGTGGGAAGACCGCTTCTACGGCAGCGTCCGCGGCAACACCGTCCTCGGCCACCACGACAATATCGGCAGCCCCGACAATCCCTCCGGCCTGTATCCCGACTTCGTGAAGGTTGCCGAAGGCTTCGGCGTGAAGGGCCGCCGCGTCATCAAGAAGAGCGAACTCCGCGAAGCCATCCAGGAGATGCTCGACCATGACGGCCCCTACGTCCTCGACGTCATCGTGCCCTACACCGAGCACGTGCTGCCCATGATTCCCGCCGGCAAGACGGTGAAGGAAATGATCCTCAAGTAAGCCTCGTCGTCACGACCACAGCTTTCAAAGCCCGGTGCGGCAACGCCCGGGCTTTTTCATGCCTGCTGAGGTAGGGACGGACCGCTGGGCCGTCCGGTCCGGAGTGTGGGAGCGAGCTTGCTCGCGATGTCTGATCCTCGCGAGCAAGCTCGCTCCCACTCACCGACATTCGCAGCGGGCCCGCCCTACCGTAACCACGCGCAAAAAAACCGCGCCACCCAAAGGTGACGCGGTTTGAAAAACACAGGCGAACCTGCGCCGACCTCAGGCCGTCGGAACGGTCTGGATGGTCTTGAGGATGCGGGACGCGATCTCGTAGGGATTGCCGGCGGAGTTCGGACGACGGTCTTCAAGGTAGCCCTTGTAGCCGTTGTTCGCGAAGCTGTGCGGCACGCGGATGGACGCGCCGCGGTCGGCGATACCGTAGGAGAACTTGTCGATCGACTGGGTCTCGTGGAGACCCGTGAGGCGCAGGTGGTTGTCCGGTCCATAAACCGCGATGTGCTCGGCGGTGAACTTGGAGAACGCAGCCATCAGCTTCTCGAAGTAGTCCTTGCCGCCGACTTCGCGCATGAACTTCGTGGAGAAGTTGGCGTGCATGCCGGAACCGTTCCAGTCCAAGGGCTCGGAGTAGGCGCCGAGGATCGGCTTGCAGTGGAACTCGACGTCGACCTGGTATTTCTCGCAGAGGCGGACCAACAGGTAACGAGCCATCCAGACTTCGTCGGCGGCCTTCTTGGAGCCCTTGCCGAAGATCTGGAATTCCCACTGGCCCTTGGCCACTTCGGCGTTGATGCCTTCGTGGTTGATGCCGCACTCCAAACAGAGGTCGAGATGCTCTTCGACGATCTGTCGGGCGATGTCGCCCACATACTTGTAACCAACGCCCGTGTAGTAGGGGCCCTGGGGAGAGGGGAAACCGCCTTCGGGGAAACCGAGGGGGCGACCGTCCTGATAAAGGAAATATTCCTGCTCGAAGCCGAACCAGGTGTCCGGATCGTCCACGATGGTGGCGCGGGAATTGGAGGGATGCGGGGTCTTCCCGTCCGGCATCATGACTTCGCACAGCACCAGCACGCCGTTCTTGCGGGTCGAGTCGGGATAAACGGCGACAGGCTTCAGCACGCAGTCTGAGCTGCGGCCTTCGGCCTGCTTGGTCGAGCTGCCGTCAAAGCCCCAAAGGGGAAGTTCTTCGAGCTTCGGAAAGCTGGCGAATTCCTTGATTTGAGTTTTGCCACGCAGGCCGGCCACGGGCTTGTAGCCGTCGAGCCAGATGTATTCCAGTTTGTATTTAGCCATAGAGTTAGGTCGTTTTGGATGAGGTTTACGATGTGCTTCGCGAAAGCGATTGGGCCTCCTGAAACACAGACATAAATGCGGATTTCACATGAGCACCTTGCATGCCATAGGCAATCCGAACTTGGCGTGGCCTCACTGATTTCAACAAAGGCTAATACAGACGCCAACAAGCTGTGAAAACTCCCGCTTGCCAGAAACCCGCCCCGGACGGATGGTCTGGCCCCGTCACTCATGCACGAAGTCAAAGACACCGCCCGCGCCCTCGTGCGCATCGGCTACGACGGCCGGGTTCACAAGACCTTCCGCGGCCATCTGGCCAAGGAGCGCTTCGAGAACGAAGTCCTTGTTCTCAAATATCTTGAAAAAAATGGCTGCGACTTCGTGCCCCGACTTTTGGAGGTCGAGCCGGACAACCTCAAATTCGTCACAAGCAACTGCGGCACCCGCGTGGAGCATCTGAGCGACGCCCGGATGAAGGAGATTTTCGCCGAACTGGAACAATACGGAGTCCGCCACGACGACGCCTTCAAGCGCAACATCACCTATCGCTCCTCTGACGGCCGGTTTTGCATCATCGACTTCGAATACGCCACCCTCCTCGACGGCAGCAACCATCCACCTGCGCAAACCGGCTAAACCTGTGCCCAATTTTGGCCACCCTTCACCCCCCCTGCTCAAATATGAGCAAAATTCATCCCGCTTAAGCAGCCATGCCCCCGCCCCCTTCACCCACAACCCCCGCGCCGCGCATCCTCTGGTCCGGTCTCACGGATAAAGGCCCTGTCCGGCTCAATAACGAAGATGCCTTTCTGGGTGTGAACTTCGACGGTCACGAGGTCCATTATCTGGGCAAAACCGGCGTGGCGTCGATGGCCTCGTCCGATTTTGTGTTCGCCGTAAGCGACGGCATGGGTGGTGCCAAATCCGGCGAATTCGCCAGCCGCATCGCCGTCGAAAAAATCACCAAGCTCCTGCCCAAAAGTTACCGCCTGTCGGCCAGCGGCATGGCGAGCGGCTTCCAAGACTTGCTCACGGAGCTTTTCGAAGCGATCCACCACGAACTCCTGAAGCTCGGCCAGGCCTACGAAGAATGCGCCGGCATGGGAGCCACTCTCAGCCTGTGCTGGTTTTCTCCCGAGTGGATGTATTTCGCCCACATCGGCGACAGCCGCATCTACTACCTGCCCAAGGAAGGCGGCCTCACCCAGATCACCCACGACCACAGCCAGGTCGGCTGGATGCGACGCGAAGGCCAGCTCAACGAGCGCGAGGCCCGCACCCATCCCCGTCGCAACGTCCTCAACCAGGTTCTCGGTGGCGGCAACCAGTTTATCGATCCGCACATCGGCGCGGTCGGCTACCGGCCCGGCGACCGCTTTGTCATCTGTTCCGACGGTCTCGTGGACGGCCTCTGGGATCACCACATCGCGGACATCGTCCGCACACCCCCGCCGCCTGAACAAGCGACCCTCTCGACCGCGCAGCTCCTCATCAACGGCGCGTTGGAACACTCCAGCCAAGACAACATCACCACGGTCGTCGTGCAGATTTTACCCGGCACGCCGTCCTGAAGGCACGCCTCGTGCAGCTCCCCGCTCCATGATGACTCGCATCTTCGTCTACGGCACGCTCAAACGCGGCTGCAAAAATCACCCCCACCTCGCCGGCCAGACCTACGTCGGCGAAGCCCGCACCGTGCCGGGCTTTCGCCTCCACCATCTCGGCAGCTATCCCGGCATGGTGGCCGATCCGACCGACCTCGAAGGCGTCACCGGCGAACTCTGGGACGTCGATGCCGCCTCCCTCGCCCACCTCGACGATTTTGAAGGCGTTTCCGAAGGACTCTACCGCCGTGAACTCGTGCGGATCGAATCGCCCTCCGGCCACGATGCCGCGCACACCTACCTCTATGCGCGCCCGGTCACAGGTCTGCCTCTCATCGGACCGACTTGGCTAGAATAAACCTCCAGACCCGCCGCGAACTATTCCGACGTAGGAGCCCGTTTACGGGCGATGGTTCGTGCGTGGGAGCGAGCTTGCTCGCGATGGTCGGAATCGCGAGCAAGCTCGCTCCCACGTTCAAGCCCCGGCAAACGCACGGCCTCCTCGCTTGCAGGTCGCCATCGAAGGGAATAATCACCCCGCATGAACAAAACCCCCGCCCCGCTCTCCGTTGATGCGTCCATGACCCGCCGCACCGCCCTCGAAACGCTCGGCGCCGGCGCGTTGCTCGGCCTCGGACTCTGGCCCGGAGTCTTGCGCGCCGCCGGGGCCACCCCGCCCGCCGTTCCGTTCACGTTCGTCGTCGTCAACGACACGCACTACATGAGTCCCGAGTGCGGCGCGTGGTTGTCGCACGTGGTCCAACTCATGAAAATCGAGGCCCCCGAGTTTTGTCTCCTTGTTGGCGATCTCGCCGAAAAAGGCCGGCCCGACCACCTCGCCGCCGTGCGCGACTGCTTCGCGGCACTGGGCAAACCGGTCCACGTTCAGATCGGCAACCACGACTATCTCACCCAGACGGATCGCTCGCCCTACGAATCGGTTTTCCCGGACCGCATCAACTACGCCTTCACCCACCGAGACTGGCAGTTTGTCGGCCTCGATTCCACCGACGGCGTGCGCTACGACGGCACCTCCATCGGCGACGCCACCCTGCGCTGGGTTGACGAAAATCTCCCCCGGCTCGACAAGACAAAACCCCTCGTGCTCTTCACTCATTTCCCGCTCGGCGAAGGCGTGAAGCACCGCCCCGCCAACGCCGACGCGCTGCTCGACCGTTTCCGCGACTACAACCTTCAGGCCGTCTTCAACGGCCATTTTCACGGCTATACCGAGCATCCGTTTGTGCATGCCACCGTGACCACCAACCGCTGCTGCGCGCTGAAACGCAACAACCACGACGGCACCAAGGAAAAAGGCTTCTTCGTCTGCACCGCGAGCGACGGCCGCATCACCCGCCGCTTCGTCGAGGTAAAGCCGCCGGCGGTCTAGCCTAGACGCTGTCCGGGGGGAAAACGCAGGAATTCTATTTTGAGAGGTAGGCCGCCTGCTTGCAGGCGCGGTTCGGAGCGCGAGCAAGCTCGCAGCCTACCGCCAACTGGATAGGTTACGGCCTGAGCCGCGATCACTCCTTCAGCGCCTTCTTGGGAACCCGCGCGACCTTAACAAATTTCACGCGGAACAGGTCCTCCAAGGTATCGCGCACATCGGCCGGAATCTGTTTCACCAAGGCGTCGAGCGTCGGCAGGCCCTTCTTCTCCGCCGCCGCTTCGGCGGCGGCCTCGGCCAGCTCTCGCGCGGCCTTGGAGTTCAACGTCTCGCCGCGCTCCGTCACCTCGGCACGGATCTCCGACTCCGCCACCGCGTCGGGCCACACCGGGCCTTCTTCGTCAAACGTCGGGGCGCCGGTCACGCCCGTGATCGCCGTCGCGGCGGCGATGGCGGCCACTTCGACCGACGGCATGTGCGGTTGAATCTCCTCGCCAGCGTCCTCGTCAGGCGCGTCCTCCGACGGATTCATGATCAACGGCTGCGCGGCGCGGTCCGCCGCCAGCACGACGGACAACCGCAGCTCCAACCGGTCAATCAGCCCTTTTTTTTTTCGCCGTCCGCGTCCGAGGACGCCGCGACGGCCGGGGATTCGTCCGCCAGCGCGGCGAGTTCCTTGATGAGCGAATCGATCGCCCGCGAACGGCTCGCATCGACGGCCTTGAGCAAAGTCACCTCGAAATTGATCTTCTCTGAAAGCCCGAGCTTCACGCCGCCCTCGCCCTCGCGCAGTCCGTCGAGCAAACGCGTGAGCTGCTCCGTCGTGAGCGGAACGCCGCCGAGGATATCCGTGCGGCCGTTCTTCGCGATGGCGTCGAGCAGCGCCTGGCGCACGAGCGCCTGCAAATCGGTGAGCAACCGCACCAAGTCGCGTCCGCTTTCGTCGCACTCGTCCACGATTTCGATGATCTTCTTGTGGTCGCCCGCCGCGACCGCTCCGGCCAGCGCCGCGATTTTTTCAGACGATACGAGGCCGTAAACATCGAGCACATCCGGTTCGGCGATCTCCGTGCCACAAAAAGAAATCATCTGGTCGAAAATCGACTGCGCATCGCGCATGCCGCCGTCCGCCATGCGCGCGATGCAAGCCAGCGCGGCGTCGGTGACCTGGATCTTCTCGTCCGTGGCGATCTGCTTCAGGCGGCCCACGATCAGGTTGTCCGGAATCGGCTTCAGATCGAAGCGCTGGCAGCGCGAGAGGATCGTCGGCAGCACCTTCTGCACATCGGTCGTGGCGAAGACGAACTTCACGTGCTCGGGCGGCTCTTCGAGGGTCTTCAACAGGGCGTTGAACGCCTGGTTGGAGAGCATGTGCACCTCGTCGATGATGTAGATTTTGTATTTTCCCTGCGTCGGGGCGTAACGCACGTCGTCGCGCAGATCGCGGATCTGATCCACGGAGTTGTTGGACGCACCGTCGATCTCGATCACATCCATCGACGTGCCCTCGGTGATCGACTGGACCGCCGGATCGGCCGGATCGAAGTCGGCGTTGGGCCCGCCGGTGCAGTTGAGCGCCTTGGCAAAGATACGCGCCGTCGAGGTCTTGCCCGTGCCACGCGGCCCCACGAACAGGTAGGCGTGGGCGATGCGGTTGCGCGCGATGGCGTTTTTCAGCGTGCGCATCACGTGGTCCTGCCCGACGACGTCGTTAAACGTCTGGGGGCGCCACTTGCGGGCGATGACTTGGTAGGACGAAGACACTGGGCGTTAGTGCATGGCGGATCGCGCGCGGTGCAACCGAAAACTCATGCAACCATGGAGGACGGACCTCCCGGTCCGTCCATTCTCAACGTAACCAAAGACGGACCAGGAGCAACCGTGTCAGTCGGCAAGAACAAAGTTGGGATCTGCGAGTAGGCGATTGAGCAGGACGATGAGTTTGCGCATGACGGCGGTGAGGGCGACTTTGACGGGTTTGCCGCGAGCGAGGAGCGCG
>JBAZSJ010000075.1:0-18091 GCA_041662485.1 Opitutaceae bacterium
TTCACGAACTCACCGCAGGCGGGGAGGGCCGGCCGGCCGGCCGACCCTCCCCAACACCGCTGGCCAAGGGCAGCTTGCTTTACGCCTCTGCCCTTGGCCAGCGGTCCTACAAGGTCCGTCCTCCTTTACGCCGAAATTTTGTTTGAACGGTTCTGGCGCCAGCGACGGAAGCCGTAGAAGGCGAGTCCGCCTCCGAGCATCATGAGGCCGTAGGTGGAGGGTTCGGGCACGGGGCGGATTTGATTCCAGCCGGAATCATATACGCTGACGAAGGCTTGATCGGGGTAGCCCTCGAATTGAATGCGGGGCAGGAGACTCTCGATGTTGATCGAGCTGTCGATCAGGATGAAATCGGTAAACTCGATCCAGTTGCGGATGAGCAGCGTGCCATCGGAGGGGATGTTGAGGGCGCTCAGATAAAGGTAATTGGGCGAGCAAACGGTGCCGCCGGCGAAGTCGACAACGGCGGCGCCCTCGATGGTGAGGCTGGCGAAGGTCTCGGTGATGCCGGAGGTGGTGCCGCCGAAGGACAGCTTGGTCTCGCCGTTGCCATAATTGTTGCCGCGCAGGGTGACGTTGGCGATGTCGGCGATCTGCTCGTTGGCGTTGATCTGGAGGACATCGGTGCCGCGGCCGTCGCCCACGGTGATGTTGCCGGCGAGGGCGGTGGTGCCGGCGCTTTTCGCGAGGACGAGGGTGCCGTCGTTGACGTAGGTGGCGCCGGTGTTGGTGTTGGCGGTGGTGCCGGACAGCGTGAGCGTGCCGTTGCCGGATTTGACGAGGCCGGTGGTGTTGCCGTTGTCCTGGATGGAGGAGGAAATGGTGAGGCCGCCGCCGTAAACGTGGGTGAAAAGTTCGCGGTCGCCGGTGCCGCCGACATTGAGGGTGGAAACGGAGATCGTGCTGGCGGTGGCGCCGGTGGAAAGGATGCCGCCGGTGTCGATGGTGAGGGTGCGGGCGCCGGTTTCGGTGATGTTGACGCCGCTGCCGAGGCTGAGGGCGCCGACGGTGCGATCGCCGGAGAGATCGCGGTCGGTGCCGCCGGTGGGGGCGGCGATGGTGGAGGCGGTCCAGGAGGTTTCCGCGGTGTTGGTGCCGGCGTTGCCGGTCACGCGGCCGCTGCTGATGGTGGCGAAACGGGTGGGCGTGGTGCCGTCGCCCCAGACGGCGTAGGGGAGGATGTTTCGCTCAAGGGTGGGCGAAGAGGTGAAGGTGACGCGGGGGTTGTTGCCGGTGCTGCCGAGGGTGCCGCCGCCGGTGTCGTTGGTGAACTCAAGGGTGGAACCGGAACCGGTGGTGCGGGAGAGGGAGTCGAAGGCGAGGATGGTGGCGTTGGAGCCGGAGCGTTGGACGTTGATCTGGTTTTCGCCGCCGGTGAGGCTGAGGACGCCGACTGTTTCGGTGGTGCCGGTGCCGCTTGTGCGGCCAATGAGGTCGAGACGGCCGCCGTTCATGGCGATATCCGTGGTGTCGCCGATGCGGTTGACGCTGGAGGAGGAGTTGTCGAGGTAAAGGCGGCCGCCTTGCTGGATGGTGAAACCGGCGGTGCCGCCGCTGTCGACTACGCTGGCCATGGTGCCGCTCGCGCCTGAGAGGCGGACTTCGGAGCCGGCGATGGTGACGAGGCCCGAGTTGGTGTTGGTTGCGGTGAGGTCGAGTCGGCCGTTGCCGGTGACGGCGAGGTTGGCAGCGCCCGAGACGACGCCGGAGAGGGTGCCGGAGGCGACGGTGGTGCTGGTGCCCCGGATGGTCTTGATGGTGCGAGTGTCGGAGGTGCCGAGGTCGATGTCGTTGGCGAGGATGACGGCGTTGGTGGCGCTGGTGGAGCCGAAGACGAGGGATTGGCCGGTGGCGACAAAGTTTCCCGTGTTCCACGTGAGCCCGGCACCGCCGTCGAAGGTCACGGTGCGGTCGGCGCCACCGTAGGCGGACAGGCCGCCGGAGCCGGCCCATCGGAGCTGGTTGGCACCGGTGCCAAGGGTGGCGCCGACGTCCATGTTGAACTCAATGACGCCGCCGTTGATGACGAAATTGGAGTTGGTGGATATGCCTGTCGTGCCGTTGAAGCGAAGGGCACCGCCCTGGATTTCGGTGGCGCCAGCGTAGGTGTTGGAACCGGAAAGTTCGAGGGTGCCGGCGCCGGTCTTGACGAGTCCGCCGTTGGAGAGAGCGCCGGAGAGGATGCCGTCCACGGCGGCCGAGCCGTTGGCGACGCGGACCTCCCGCTGGGCGGAGCCGAGGTCGATGGCATTGGTGAGGGTGACGGTGTTGTCTGCGTAGGCCGAAGAGATGAGAAGGGCGTTGCCGGTGGGGACGAAGGATCCGGCGTTCCAAGTGAGCGTGCCGTTGGCCGTGCCGGCGGAGTTGGTGAGGGTGACGGTGCGGGCGGCACCATAGGCGGAGAAGCCGCCGTCGCCGGTGAACTGGACCTGGTCGGCGGCGGTGCCGAGCCGGCGGGTGAAGGCAGTGGCGGTGCCGATTTCCAGCACGCCACCGGCGAGCTGAAGGTTGCCGCCGGAGGCGCCGCCGGTGGCGAAGCCGCCGGGGAGGGCGGTCTCGGCGGTGACGCGGAGCACGCCGTCCTGGATGATGGTCGCTCCGCTGTAGCTGTTGCCGGAGTTGGTCAATTCGACGACCCCTGCGCCCAGTTTGGTGAGGTTATATGCGCCCGAGATGGTTCCGTCGAGGGTGAGGGTGCCGTCGCGCGAGCCGATGCCGCTGTTGGCGGCCATGGTGATGTTGCCGGCGAAGGAATTGTCGCCGCCATCGTTGTAAATCGCGCCGGCATACTGGCCGGTGCCGCGCATGACGCCGTTTCCGCTGATGGTGACAGGTTCGGCGCGCGTGTAGGCCACGCCGCCGCGAAAGGCCAGGGTGCCTCCATTGTTCACGGTGGTTCCCGAGCCGGTGCTCCCCAAGGCGCCGTCGGAGGTGATGACCACCAGGCCGTTGTTGATCGTCACGGCCCCGGTGAAGGTGGAGAAATTATCCGCGCCGATCGTCGTGATGCCGCTGCCGTTTTTGATCAGGTCGCCGGAGCCGGTGAGCGTGCTGTTGAAATTCACCGCGCCGTGGCCGTTCACGGTGATGTCGTTGGCGCCCATGTCGATCCCGCCATTGAGACAGAGCGTGCTGTAGGAGTAGTTGTTGATGCGCAGATCCTCGGCGAGGACGATGGCGTTGTTGATCTTATGGTCGCCTTGCGCGCCGTTGTAGTCGTTGACGTTGATGGACGGCAGGCCGGTGAGGCTGGTGTTGCCCAGCGTGATGGTGCCTGTGCCGTCCAACGTATAAAAATAGGGCGAGTCAAATGTCAGCGAGCGCTCGGTGATGTTGGAGTTGAACGTCACCGTCTGCGGGCCGCTTGAGGGCTTGTTGCCAAAGAGGAGGTCTCCATTGGTTCCCAAGGCCACGTCGCCGACCCAATTGGTGGCGGTGGCGGAGCTGGAGGTTCCGCCGCCGTTGTCCCACTCGAAGGAAGTGGGACCCGACTGCCAGGGGGTGGTGGTGACCTCCAGGTTGCGGACCTCGTGAATCTCGGTGGAGCCGCCGGTCGCGCCGGTGAAGCCGAGCTTAAAATACTCGGGGCGATCATAAGCGGAAAGATCGGCGGTAAAGAGCGTGGTGAAACCGGAGGCCGCGCCGAACTGCATCTGGACGGTGAGCAGATTGTTCGCATCGAGCGTGATGTGAAACGCCCGGAAATCGGCCCCCGTTTGATCGGGCCTGGTGGTGGCGGACGGAAAATCAATCTGGCCACCGCCCGGGAGGGTGCTGAGGTTCGCACTGGCGGCGATGAACTCGTAGTTGCTGCTTTCGGGACCGCGCACCGCGATGGTGTTCGGACGCAGGGTGCTGTCGGTGGGGGTTCCGCTCACGCCGCCAACGCCCGGTCCGGCCACGCCGCCATTGCGGCCCTCGGCGTTGTTGGAGAAGTTGCCGAAGTCGTCGAGGGCAAAGCCCAGATAGCCACCGGGCATGCCGGCCACGCCCGTGCGCTGCGCGTAACCCATCGAGCCTCCGTAGGCACCGGGTGAAAACGTGTTGGAATCGATGCTCCCATCCACCAGGAAAAACGTGATGCCGTCGGCCCCGCTGCCATTCCAGGAGGCATACTCCATGGTGATGTCGATCTGCGCGTTGACGGAAAAAATCTGGTCATCCAGCAGCGCGAAGGTCGACTGGTTGTTGGTGTTTTCCGTGAGGCGAAGCCAGCCGTTGCCGGCGGTATCGCCCGCCACAACCCCGGCCGTCAGATAGGGATCGGTGGAACCCGTGCCGCCAAACACCCAGCCCGGCGCCGTCGTATCCCGAAACGTCGAGGTAAAGGTGGTCTGCGCGTGTGCGCTGGCTGCCGCCAACCAAATAACTCCAACCGCGATCAAGCCCTTTTGGAGCCAAAAGGAGCCTTCATAAAAAGGCGCGGGGCGAAGACTGGTTTTCACGGTGCGAGAGGACGTTGCAATAACGCTCCGAAAAGAGCCTTAAGTCAAGATACAAACTAGGGTGTATACCCTAATGATTTTACGGTTATTTTACGCTTTTTCACGGGGGGTGTTTGGAAGATTAATTTTAATGTAATTCATTCTTTCTAAGAGAAGATAAGTTATTTCTATGGGTAAGGTTGGCAGGGCTGGAAGCAAGCTGGCTTTAGGCCTGTCTTTGCCTGTTGGTGACAAGGCTCGATCCAGCATGGGTAGAACGCGCGGCAATTCTTTGCCGATGCCTTTGATCCATGTTTCGGCCTGAGTCTTCGTCTCGGCATCCGAGCCCGTCGAGGCCGCGCAATAAAGCGCGATATACAACGGCATCTGTTCGGTTTTTGGCGTGGTGGAATCACGCCTCCATGCCTCGACCAAGGCGCGGAGAGACGAGGTTTGCGGGTAACGGATGAGATGGCCGCACAAAACCTCGATCTCCGTCTCGCCCAGTTTTGACCGGCTGGTCAGCACGGCCGCGATCTCACGGCTCCGGCCGGCGTCGTCTTTCGCGGCGGCATAGGCGGCGAGCCCCAAGGACAAGATCGTGCGTCCCGGCAGTCGTCCGCGAGCGGCGCGCACTTGCGGCAACACGTCCGCGCTGCCGCCGGCAATCTGCCGGTCGAGGGCATAATAAAGCACGTAACGGTTGGTCGTCTCAGAGGTGAGCGCCCGAAGCCGGCGCTGCAGGGCTTCGCCTTCGAGCGAGCCGCGCAAGGTTGCCGCTTCGATCTCCATGATCTGACGCCACTCCGGAGCCAGCTCGGCCTGACGGGCCTGATTTTCCAAAAGCGCCGGGTCGTTTAACTGGCGGCACGCAAACAACAGGGCGTTAACCCATGCCGCCTCGTGAGGAGAATTCCGGAGCTCCTCCATGGCCAATATCGAGACCTGTTCATAGGCGGCATGGACCAAGAGGTGGTGAAGCCAAACCTGCGTGGTGGCGGCGCGCTTGTCCGGGTGGCTCGTCCGCAGTTGACGGTAGAGTTTATCGGACAGTGTCGGGTTATCCGCCTGGCGAAACTGCGCGAGCATCATCCCGGCCGCGTAGTTCTCCGGATTCAACTGGTAGGCCAGCGTCAGGGACATCATGGACTCCTTGATGTTGCCCGCCGTGTAGGCGGCCCGTGCTTTTGTCAGAAAATACTCTGATCGCACGGCATTCAGTTCATGCCATGCCGGCGGCCAGACCAGTTGATGAATTTTTACCGGATAACCGATGACGCGCAATCCGGCCCAAGCCCCAAGGCTTGCGATCAAAAATCCGGCCACCGCCGTCAGCACGGCCATCCGCGCCGCCAGTCCCCAGAACGGCCTTACCTCAGGCGCGTTTACGCTGCAGCACCAGCGTCCGTCGGCCCCGCGCTCCAGCAGCGGGCACACCTTGCGAAAACGCTCGGGCCGGTTCCAGCCGAAGACCGCTTCGCAACCCGTGACGTGGGCCTTCCCCGAGTCGCTGGGCGCCTGGCAGGGGCAGGAAGCTCCGGCTCCTCTCAGCCGGTATAGCGTCTTGCGCACGTTCCAATACGGGAACGCCCATGCCAAGCGGAAGAGGTCGACGAGCCAGCCTTTCACTGCCCGCCGTCAATGCCGCTCCGCGCATTCAAAGGCAAACCCCAAGGCGCCGCTTCAACTCGGACGAAAAATCTCCGGACCGGATGTCTCTCGCGACTCCGGCGCATTTGCCGCGACCGAACCGGGGCCAAATCATTCGGCGCTGGGTTTGGTCCATTTTTCCTTGGTCATCAAGGAATCGGGCGAGGACAGTTCGGTTATGAGCTGGTCGCCGACGTAGAGTCTGATCCAGACGCCGCGAAGCTCGCCGCTTTCGTTGCCGAAGTAGATATCCTTGCGCTTGCAGACCTCGGCGGTCCGGGTGCGAAACGTCTCCGAGCCGCCGGCCTTGAGCTTCTCGATCACCTTCGTGTCGGAAACGAAGCTTGGGGAACTGATGTCGCTAAAGGTTCTGGCGAAGAGGTTGTATTCGATGCGGATCTTTTCGATCGGGCGCAGGTGGCTGTTGGTGATCTGCACCGTGTAGCCCCAGTCCTCGTGCTTGTGGACGTAACCCTCGTATTGGGCCAGGGTGTGGGAATCAAATTTGCCGCGGCTGAGGCCGACGGTGAGTTTTTTGGGATCGAGGACGAATTTGTCCTCGGCGGCGGGTTTTTTCGCGGGCTGGGAGGAATTCCATTCGATAATGAATTTCTGGTCGTCGTCGCTGAGGGTGGTGGTCGCGAGCGTAAAGGTCTGCCCGTCGGTGCGTCGGATGGTGGCCTGGCCGTTTTGAACGGATAGGAGCTCGGCGGTGATCGTGCGCCCCGTCTGGTCGGTAAATGTGCGTGGCGCGGCCGCGATCAAACCGGCGGTTAGCAGAAAAAGGGAGACGACGCGCAACATGGGAATGAGTCTGGGAGGAGACTCTATTGATAAATAGCCGATGATTTGCGAGCCTGATAAGGCTGGCGTGGGTGATCACGGTTAAGCCAGAGGGCAGCATGAAGGGCTCATTTACCGAGGGGGATCAAGGCACCGTTTTCCGGAGGGTGATGCCTGCGGGTGATGTTTTGGCCAATTGAAGGCCGGGAGTCTGCGCATAAATCCGCGCGGGCCGGAAAATCATATGCCCGTGAACGCGCACTGCTATCGTCGGACGGGTGATGAGGGAGAACTCCGATTGGTCGAGTGGCGCTGCTTACCGGAAGGGGATCGGCATGGCGCCCCGTGCGTGCTTTACGCGTAGCTCAGCTCGATCATGGCGTGGGCGGTGAACTCGGGCACGATGAACGACACCACTCCGTCTTTTTGCGTGAAGGGAAGAGCGACGCCTTCGGGCACGAGACGGGCGGACTTTATCTTGCGTGGTAACTGCACCGATACGCGGACATCCCTCAACGGGATGAGGTCCTCGATGATCTCCATGGATTTGTTCACGCCTTCGGGCTTGGAGGCGCCGCGCAGGGATTTCGGCGCGTAGAGCAGGTGGGCGATGAAGCGCTTTTCCTTGGGTTGTTCGAGGAGGTTGAAACGGCCGTCGGTCGGCAGGCTGGTGACGACGGGGCGTTTGCCGGCGAGCAGATGATCAATGGCGGCGGCGACAAAGTCGCGGTAGAGCGGCTGTCCGTATTGACGGTAGCGTGTGAAGATGTCGTGCGCGAACCACGCGATGTTTTGGGCCAGCGTGGCGGCGGGCGAGACCTTGGCCGGCGAGTCCGGCGCGTGTTGGTGGGAGCAAAAATGTTCCCAGGTGCGGTTGAAGTAGGGCACGCGGCGCTCGGCGAGGATTTTGGTCTTCGCAGCCGGTTTCACTTCGTAGGCTCCGCCGTGGATGACGATGGACGAGCGCACCGGCACGCCGGATGTGAGGGCGGTCGCGACGAGATAATCAGGGGCGCTGGCGGAACGGCCGAGGAGCTTCGCGCCGGGATCGATGGCGAAGGCGGTCTTGTCGGCGTTGAGAAGCGCGCAGCCTGCGGCGAGAATCTTACCGCCTGCGGCGAGGAATTTTTTCGCCTTGGCCTGCGTTGCGGGCGTGAGCACGAGCGAGTCGGGCAACACGATGAGATCGAAGCCGTCCCACTTGGCGTTCTCGTCGAGCACGAGAAACGGCAGGTGAAGTTCGAGCAACATGCGGGCGGTGCCTTCGTCGGCGGGGCTCACCGATTCCTGACCGCGGGCGACCTGCTGGTTTTGCTCGGCGCTGACGAGCCCGATGCGGGCGACGGGGCGGACGTTGTCGGACCAGGGTTCGCGAGCCTCGACCTCGGCGTAGGCGGCTCCGATGAGGCGATAAGTGTCGAGGTTCATTTCGCCGTTAGGGTGGAGTTGGTCGCCGATGGAACATTTGGCTCCGTAGGCGAGCATGCCGGCGCATTCGTAGCGGAGGGCGGCGGGGCGTTTGAAGCCCCCGAATTCGCCCCACGTGGTGTGGAACTTGCCCGACATGCCGAGGAAGTCGCGCGGCTGGGTGGCGGCGTAGCGGGCTGAGAAGGCGAAGTGATCGTAGCCCCAGCCGCCGGTGGGAAGGGATTCGAGCTCGAAGTGGGAGTTGAAGAAATTGAATTTGGTCGCGCCGACGGGAATGTGGCCGCCGTTGTGGAAAATCGGCGTGTCGTTGCGCACACTGCGAGCGGCGGCGGTCGTGCGCTGGTAGTAGCGGAGCAGCACGCGTTGGGTGTAGGCAGCGACGTTACCGGCATCTTCGGGATTGAGCCCGAGGGACTTCATCTCGCGCAGCGCGCCCTCGGAGTAGTCGTTCCAAGGGGAAATAATATCCAGAAAGATTCCGTCGTTGTCGGGCCAGCGTTTCACGACCTCCTCGATCTGCGCGCAGAGGTAGTCGAGGTAGGGGGAGTTGAAGCGGAGTCGTTTGAACCAGCCGGCCTCCAGCGGATCGTAGGTCGAGCCGTCGCGATTTTTGACGACCCATTCGGGATGGGCCATCGCCATGAGTTCGTCGACGCCGGCGCTCAGGTAGATGGGGCAGCGCACGCCGATCTCGCGGCAGGCATCGATCTGGGCGGCGAGCAGGTCGAACTTCAGGTGCGGGTGTTGCTTGCCGACCTTCGTCGGGTGGTAGCTGTAGCCGTGGTGGCACTTGGAGAAGAGCGTGATCGAGTCGATGTGGCCGGCCTTGAGCGCGGCTTGAAAGGAGCGCTTGGAGAATTTCCCGCCGATGCCGGGGATGTCGCCGTGCGTGTGAAAATCGAGGTGAACCTGGCGGAAGCGGAGGCGATGCATGAGGGGGGAGTTTAAATGCGAGGGGAAGACTTGCGCCGCCGGCGGAGTGCTGGCGGGATGTGCATAATAACCTATGGACTGTTCATCCGCCAATGCGTGGGAGTCACCTTCTTGTGTGAAAAAGTCGCATGTGGTGTCGAACGCGCAGGTGGCGATGCGCCGGCGCGACCACAGCCGGTGCGCCGATTTGCAATTGCGGCTGCTCGAATGCGTCACGGCGGAAATGGATCGCTGGGAGTTTCCGAATCTGGCCGCGCCGTATTGGCGGCTCTACCTGATGACGGGCGGGGGCGCGGAGGTGCGGTGGGGCGGACGGACGATTCCGTTGCGCCCCGAGTGCGCGTGGCTGATCGCGCCGGACACGGCGTTCGGGACGGCGCTGCGGGCGACGGTGACGCAGTGTTATGTGCATTTCACGCTCGCGCCCGGGGTGATGAGCGCGCCCGGCGTGCATGCGGTGCCGCTGACGCGCGAGATGCGGCGCTGGCACAAACGCGCGGTGGCGGCGGGCACGCCGGAGACGGGGGGCGTCGCGTGGCAGGTGGTGGTGTTGAGCGCGCTGGACGCGCTGCCGGCGGGGGCGTTGAGCGAACGCGCGGTGGATACGCGGGTGTCGCGGGTGCTGGCGCTGATCGAGCGCGATCCGGGGGCGGGGCACACGCTGGAAAACCTGGCGGAGATCGCGGGGATGCATGAACGGGCGTTGATCCGGCTGTTCCGGCAGGAGACGGGCGACACGCCGATGGCCTGCCTGCGCGCGCGCAGGATCGCGCTGGCGTGCGAGTTGTTGCACCACAGCGACCGGAAGATCGACGACATCGCGGCGGCGGCGGGGTTTTGCGACCGGTATCATTTCACGAAAACGTTTCGCGCGATGCGCGAGATCACGCCGGCGGCGTTTCGTGTGTTGCAACGAGGCGGGGGGGTGCGGGAGAAAACGGCATGAATCGAACGGACAGGCTGGTCGGGATGGTGATGCACCTGCAGGGGCGGCGCGTGGTGCGCGCGGAGGAGCTGGCGGAGCACTACGGCATCAGCCTGCGCACGGTATATCGCGACATCGCGGCGCTCGGCGAGGCGGGGGTGCCCGTGGTGGGGGAGGCGGGGGTGGGGTATTCGCTGGTGAAAGGCTACCACCTGCCGCCGCTGATGCTCACGGCGGAGGAGGCCGCGGCGCTGTTCACGGGGGGCGAACTGGCCAAGAAGTTCACCGACGGTTCGCTCAACGCGGCGGTGGACGGGGCGCTGGCGAAGCTGCGCGCGATCCTGCCGGCCGAGCGCAAGGATCACCTGGAGCATCTCGCCCGAGGCACGGTGATCGCTAACATCCCGGTCGCGCCGTCCGCCGGGGAGGGCGGCGGGCCGGCGTGTCTGGCGACGGTGCAGCAGGCGGTGGCGCGGCGGCGCGTGCTGGCGATGAGTTATCGCGCACGCGAGAAAACCGCGGACACTGTTCGTGAAGTGGAGGCCTTGGGGATCCTTTTTTACGGGGGAAACTGGTATTTGGTGGCGTGGTGCCGGCTGCGAAGGGACCTGCGTCATTTTCGCGTGGATCGCATACGCGATATCGAGCTGCGCGCGGAGACGTTTGGCGGCCGCGAGGGTTTTTCACTGGGCCGGCACATCGAGGAATATGCGCGCCAGGGCGACTCGTTTCCCGCCAGGGTATGGTTTGCCCAAGAGGCGCAGGAGCGCGCGCGGACCGAGAGCTACGCAACATTGGTGGAGGAGCGGGAGCGCGGGGGAGGGGCGGAGTTTTCGTTGATGACCTGGTCCTACGACTGGCTCGCGCGGTGGCTGCTGTCGTTCGGTGACAGGGCCGAGGCGCTGGAACCGGCGAAATTGCGGGATCTCGTCCGCAGGCAGGCGGAGACGGTGGCCAGGCGGCATGTGAAGCTCCGCGCACGCTCCTGACATAGGGTTGTCAGCGGGGTCTGCTAGGCTCGTCTCCATGGCAAAACAAGTGATCCTCTACATCGCGGCGAGTCTCGACGGCTTTATCGCGCGCCGGGATGGTTCGGTGGACTGGCTTCCGACTCCCGGGGCCGGTGGCGAAGACTATGGCTACGGTGCGTTTCTCGCAACCGTGGACACCCTGCTGATGGGGCGGAAAACCTATGAGCAATCGCTTTCTTTTGGACCCTGGCCGTACGGCGACCGCCGTTGCGTGGTCTTCAGCGGCACGCGCGGCGGTCAACGCGACGCGCGGGCGGAGTTTGTCGACTGCGACATCGCGGCGTTTGTGCGCGAGCTCAAGGCGGAGCCCGGCGACGGCGTGGTGTGGCTGGTGGGCGGAGCGGAAATCGTCGCGGCGTGTCTGGCGGGCGGGGTTGTTGACGAGATCATCCTCACGACCGTGCCGATGCTGTTGGGCGAGGGGATACGGTTGTTTCCTGAAACAAGCTGGTCAACGCGACTGCACTTGCAGGAAGGGAGGTCATTCCCCGACGGATTGTTGCAGCAGACTTATGCGACCGCCCCGGCGGGCGTCGTCTCGTGTTAATGCAGCGCGTGGTCGGCTGGGAGGTTTTCGCCCCGCCAGATTGCAGCCGAGGTCCAAGGCGTATCCGGAGTGTTCCAGAAGGGATCACCGGCGGAGAGTCCAAGCGGGAGAAACGCGGTCGAGCAAAGGTAGAGGCTGCCGGTGCTGATGTAGTCTTCCGCGAGATCCGGTTGCGAGCCGCACAGTCCGATGCGCAGCCAGCCCCTGTCATCAAAAGTGCCCGGAGCCTCGAGTGTGCGCCGGATGGCGGCGTCGAGCGCGCAGCGAACCTGCGCGGGCGCGAGGTTTTCGGGAAGATCGTGGCACAGCGCCATCTGGGCGAGGTGTTGGAAGGCGCCGCAACGATAGGCGAGCGAGCGGCCGATGGGAGGGAAGCTGCCGTCCGGCGCGATGAGGCGTTCGAGCACGGCGGCGTAGCGGCGGGCGCGTTCCTGCATCGCGGGAAGCAGGCCCTGCCAGGCGTCCGTGTGCTTCGCGACGGTGGCGAGCACGTCGAGCAGCATGGGCTGGATGACGAAGCTGTTGTAATAATCCCAGTGAAAGTTGGGACCGTCGCCGTAGGCTCCGTCGCCCTTATACCACTGCTCGTGCTGGCGCACGGCGTAGTCGATGCGAAGGAGATCGGCCTTGCCGCTGAAGCGAAGGAGCGCGGCTTCGACCATGGCGGAGAAAAGCAGCCAGTTGTTGAACCAGGGTTTGATGGCGCGGGTGGAGCGAAGTCCGGCGAGCAGGCGTTCTTGGGTGATCGGAGGAAGCGCGGCGAACAGCGTTTGCGGAGCGCGCAGGAGCGCGTGCGCAAGGAAGGCGGCGTCAACAAGCGCTTGTCCGTCTTCGGTGAAATCGAGGCAGTCCGGCGAATCGGGATCGAGTGCCTGGACGAGCGCGGCGCGGGCGAGGTCGTGAAATTCGGCTTGGACGGCGGCTTCGGACGGTTCGGCAACGTCCGCCAACTCAAGCCACGGAGCGAGGCCCGCGAGGGTGCGGCCGAGGGCTTCGAGATGAGTGACGCGGACGCGCGAATCCGCATGGCCGGGTCTGGCTTCGACGGGCATGGTGGCCCGCAGTTGTCCGCGGGCGAGCGACGCGAGCGGCGGACGGGAGATTTTACAGAGGAGGCGGACCCAGCGCGCGCGGGTTGTCGGGCTGGTCGTGGAGGCGGGGGTGATACTCATGAGGGGTGGAGCAACCTGTCACGGTGGACAACAGCGGCAGATCGGCACGACGGCAAGGTTCGTGTGGAGGGCAAACAAAAGCCCGGCGCCAGTAGGGGGTGCTGGGCTTTTTGTTTTGAAGAAACCTGTGTCGGGAAAATGGCCTCTCCGTGGGCGTAGGCCCGAGATCGAATAGAGCGGTTCAACTAAAACTGTAGCTTGAAAGGAGGTCGGACCTCCCGGTCCGATCCGATTGGACGTTCTCTCAAAAATATCAAGACGGACCTGGAGGTCCGTCCTCCGCGCGGCCAATTACGGCTACGGTTTTATTTTAAATGCTCTAGCTGCTCATCAAATCAGCGCCTGAGATCACGATGTTATAACGCTCCCGGGCCAGCGCGGCAACCGACTCGGCGAATTGCGGATTGTCCTGCATGATCCGGTGGAAGGCGGACCGTTCGAGCACGAACAAGTCACATTGCGTGACGGCCCTCACGTTGGCTGTGCGGGGCGTCGGCAACAACAGGCCGATTTCACCGAAATATCCGCCTTCGCTCAGCCGCTGCAAATGTTTCCCCGCCTTGTCGGTCACCTCCACGGTGCCGCGGCAGATGAGATACATTTCCCCGGCCGTATCCCCCGCGCGGATGATGGTTTCACCGGTCGCGAACGAACGCGACTGCAGGGCCATGATCACCGCGTTCAAGAACATCGGCTCGCCACCTTTGAAGAGCGGAGACAGTTCCAGCACTTCCGGCGTGATCACTTCATACCAACGCCTTCCGTCGCGCTCGACCAGGGCGCTTGCGGCCGGCGGGCCCCACGAGTTGCGCGCGTAGTTGGGGAACTCGTCGCCGGGCGGGGTGGCCTGCCAATAGTCGAGCAAGGGCTGGGCGATTTCCCAGGCGGCTTTGACGAGGTCGCCCCGGGAAAAGAGCGTGGCGTCGCCGCGCATGCAGGAATAAAACATGACTTCATATCCGGTGTAGCGGGAGGCTTTGAACGCATTTCCGTAGTTGAAGCTCATGTCCACTTTTTGGAGCTGCAGGGTCGGCCCCGGGACCTTGGCTTGGAACACGAGTTCGATGCCCTGCTTGGGCTGGATGTGGAAAACCAGCCGGTTCGGCTCGAGTTTTTCCACCGGAGTGCCGCGAAACACCGCGGCGGGCGCCTGTTTGAACGTGACCACGATTTCCGTGCCGCGTTTCCACAAGGCTTTGCCCGAGCGCAAATAGATGGGCACTCCATTCCAGCGCCAGTTGTCGATATGCAGTTTGATCGCCGCGAACGTTTCCGTCCCCGAATCCGGTTTGACGTCCTTTTCCTGACGATAGCCCGGTTTGTTGGGTTCTCCGTTGGCGTGAAATGACGGTCCGTATTGGCCGCGGACAACATATTGCGGCACTTCCGCCGGTTTATAGATGCGCACGGATTCGAGCAGCTTGGCTTTTTCGTTGCGAATCGAGTCGGCCTCGAACGAGCCCGGGGGCTCCATGCACAGATACGACAGCATCTGAAACATGTGATTCTGGATCATGTCGCGCAACACGCCTGAACTGTCGTAATAGCCGCCGCGCCCCTGCACGTCGACAGACTCGCATACGTTGAACTGGATGTTGTCGATGTGCTGGTTGTTCCAGAGGGGCTCGAACATCCCGTTGGAGAAGCGGAACGCCAGGAGGTTTTGAACCGTTTCCTTGCCGAGGTAGTGGTCGACGCGGAAGATCTGGTCTTCGCGCCAATGCCGGAGGATCTCCTCGTTCAATTTGAGCGCGGACGCGAGGTCGGTGCCAAACGGTTTCTCCACGATGATGCGTTTCCAGCCCGGGCCGTCCTGAAAGCCCGCGGCATGAAGCGTGTCGCACAAGGGACCGAAGAAACGCGGTGCCATGGCAAAATAGAACAGCACGTTGCCCTGTGCGCCGAATCGGGCGTCGAGCTCGCCCACGCGCTGTTTGAGTTTTTTGAAGTCTTCCACCGCGATGTTGGCGGAGGAGAAGTGGAAGCGGTTGATCAGCCGGTCTCCCTCGGCCCGGTCGTATTCCTTGCGGGTGTGGAATTTGGGCAGGCCGTCGCTTTCACCGGTCATCGACGCGCGAAATTGCTCGTCGCTGATTTCACTGCGCCCCACGCCCAGCACCGCGAAGTTGTCGGACAGCAGGCCGTCGCAGGCGAGGTTGTAGAGGGCGGGCACCAGCAGGCGTTTCGTCAAATCGCCGGACGCGCCGAAGATGATCATGACGCAGGGTTCGCTGAGCAGGTTGATCGTGGACATCGTGGTTGGGGTGGGGGGGCTTGGCCGCAGGCGCCGATTGGTTTGGGGTATGCCGATTGGCGCCTGATGTTTGCAGAAAACGTTCCAGCTTGGCTTGCGTCAAGGAGCGCGGGGGATTCCTCTGGGGCTGTCTTCAAAATAATCCGACGCCCTGCTTGCGCTCTGCGGATGGGCCGGCGTTGCCGCGCTATTCCAAGTCGGAAACGGCGAGGAGGCCGGGGATTTTCTGGTAGTGGCGGTCGAAGGTGAGGACGGCTGCGTCGTGTTCGAGGGCGGTCGCGCCGATGAGAATGTCGGGCAGCGGGATGACGTCGCCGCGCCGGTCGAGTTCCCACGCCAGACGCGCGGCGCGGCGTTGGGCGCCGGGTGTGAGATTGAGAAAAAGCAGGGTGCTGAACGTGGCGTCGAAGCGGTCGCGCACGTGCGGATCGCTGCGGCCGCGCAGGACCTCGGCCCAGATGATGCCGTTGATCGCGAAGTCGTATTCGAGCCGCAGCCTGTCCAACTCGGCGAGCGGGTCCGCGCGGTCGCCGAGCCGGGCGATGAAGAAACTGCTGTCCACCAGGATGAGGCGACTCATGGCGTGAGGGCGGAAATCACTTGGCGGGATCGGAGGAGGGGGGCGTGTCGTAGTCGCTTGGATCCTCGTTCAACAGGCCGCCGCTTTGGTTTAGCCGTTCCAGGCGCAGGCGGCGTTTTTCGGAGTTTTCGGAAAAGCGCTTCACGGCATCCCAGTCGATGTCGGGGGCGTCGAGCAGGTCGGACGGCTTGGGCGCGGCTTCGGCTTCGATCTGGGCAGGGGTGAGTTGCAGGCCTTCGCTGAACAGGCGGCGCTGTTTGGCGCGGCGGGCGGCTTCGCGCAGGGCAAATTCCACCGCCTCGCGCTTGGTCTTTTTGCCGGCGAGCAACATGACTTCGGCGAGCACGTCTTCGGGAATCTCGATGGTCATTTTCATGGCGGAGAAAGGATTGGGATTAAGCGATATGGGTGAACGCCCATACTTCAATTTAAAAGTATGGGAGTGAGCCCATGCTGTTTGATATCAATAAAATAAAAGCCCCGCGCCGATGAGGGCGCGGGGCTTGGGGGAAGCGCCTGCAAGCAGGCGGCCTACGTTTCGGAGGAAGGATTACTTCTTCTTGGCGACGGCCTTGGCGTTGGCGCGCTTTTCCTCGATGGCGGCCTGGGCGGCGGCGAGGCGGGCGACGGGCACGCGGTAGGGCGAGCAGGAGACGTAGGTCAGGCCCACCTTATGGCAGAACTTGACGGAATCCGGGTCGCCGCCGTGTTCGCCGCAGATGCCGAGCTTGATGCCGGGGCGTGTCTTGTTGCCCTTCTCGCAGGCGATCTTCACGAGCTGGCCGACACCGGTCTGGTCGATCGAGGCGAAGGGGTTCTTCTTCACGATCTCGTTTTCGGTGTAGGCGCCGAGGAAGCTGCCGGAGTCGTCACGGGACATGCCGAGGCAGGTCTGCGTGAGGTCGTTCGTGCCGAAGCTGAAGAACTCGGCGGTCTGCGCGATCTCGTCGGCGGTGAGGGCACCGCGGGGGACTTCGATCATGGTGCCGACGGAGTAGCTGATCTTCACCTTCTTCTCCTTCTGCACGAGGGCGGCGATCTGGTGGACAACCTCGACCTGGAGATCGAGTTCCTTCTTGAAGCCGACGAGCGGGATCATGATCTCGGGCTTGGCCTTGTAGCCGGCCTTGGTCGCATCGGCGGCCGCTTCGAGAACGGCGCGGGCCTGCATGCGGGTGATCTCCGGGAACTTGATGCCGAGACGGCAGCCGCGGAAGCCGAGCATGGGGTTGAACTCATGGAGCTCGTGCACGCGGTGCATGATCTTCTCGACCGGAATGTTCAGCTTCCGGGAGAGATCCATCTGCTGCTCCTTGGAGTTCGGGAGGAACTCGTGGAGGGGCGGATCAAGGAAGCGGATGGTGGCGGGGAAGCCCTTGAGCGCCTTGAAGATTCCGAAGAAGTCGTCGCGCTGGTAGGGGAGGAGCTTGGCGAGGGCGGCCTCGCGGTCGACGAGGTTGTCGGCGAGGATCATCTCGCGCATGGCGTCGATGCGGTCGCCTTCGAAGAACATGTGCTCGGTGCGGGTGAGGCCGATGCCGACGGCGCCGAAGGCGATCGCCTGGCGGGCCTGCTCGGGGGTGTCGGCGTTGGTGCGGACGGAGAGACGGGTGCTCTGGGCGCACCATTTCATGAGCTGCACGTAGTTCTTATACTTCTCGGTCTTCTGGGCCTCTTTGTCGTCGGAGATGAGGCCGGAGATGATTTCGGAAGGAGCGGTCTTGATCTGGCCCGCGTAAACGAGGCCGGAGGTGCCGTCGATGGAGAGGAAGTCGCCTTCCTTGAAGTCCTGGCCATCGATGCTGGCGACCTTCTTGTCGTAGTCGATGGAGACGGCGGCGGCGCCGCACACGCAGACCTTGCCCATCTGGCGGGCAACGAGGGCGGCGTGGGAGGACACACCACCGCGGGCGGTGAGGATGCCTTCGGCGGCGATCATGCCGCGGAGATCTTCGGGGGAGGTCTCGACGCGGACGAGGAGAACCTTCTCGCCCTTTTCGGCGGCGGTGACGGCGCGGTCGGCGTTGAAGTAGATCTTGCCGGTGGCGGCGCCGGGGCCGGCGGGAAGGCCGGTGGCGATGACCTTGGCCTTCTTGACCTCGGAGAGATCGAAGATCGGGGCGAGGAGCTGCTCGAGCTGGTCGGCCGGGTTGCGGAGAACGGCGGTTTCCCAATCAATGAGCTTCTCCTTGACCATGTCGGCGGCGAACTTCAGGCCGGCGGCGGCGGTGCGCTTGCCGTTGCGCGTCTGGAGCATGAACAGCTTGCCTTCCTGGATGGTGAACTCGACGTCCTGCACGTCCTTGAAGTGTTTTTCGAGGGTGGCGCGGACCTTGAGGAGTTCGGCGTAGCTCTTGGGCATGA
>JBAZSJ010000076.1:0-17466 GCA_041662485.1 Opitutaceae bacterium
TTGACGATCACTCCCGCCTCGACGGAAGCACGCTGTTCTGATCTGTTTGCATTTGTTGTATGTTTCATACGCCGTTAGGTTACTCCACCCTTCAACCCCCTTCGGCTTCATGTCATCTACAGACAATGACCACAGCTGTCACGCTGGCTGCTTCGCACCCATCGCGCCAGTTGCGGTCATGTCTGATCTAAAGCGTTCGGCAAAAATATGAAAATGAAATACCTCGTTCTTCTCGCTATCATCGCGCCAGCTCTTTGGGCGGCTCCAGTCATTATTGAGACGAAAGAAATGACGCCTCCTGTAAACTGGAAGACTACACCGATGTCACAAGAGCCTTGGTGGAACACTCTAATGGCCGGCTTTCAGCCGGAGAAATTTACTTTTCAAGACTGGAGCAAATATTACTCCAAGGATTTTATTCAGAAAAATAAAATCACAGAAGAGTTATTCAAGCAGCACGCTAAATCTGTTGCCGAAATGCGAGATAAAGTTCACCCCATTTCGGAAATTATCAGAATTATATTTATTAAGGATGAAGGCGCTGAGTTCTTAAAGATCGTTGAGACAGTTGACAGGCCGAAAGATCCACAAACCGGAGATATTCATCGTATTACCTTTTTGAAGAAGGAAAAGGATGGATGGATTAATTGGACGATGCCTAGCGACATGCCATTCGATGCACCACTTACAAAGCTATAAAACCACGGAGCCGAACCAGGCGCCACAGACAACGATCATGGCTGACACGCCGGCTGCTTCGCACCCGTCGCGCCAGCCATGATCGCGTCTGATCTAAGACGTTAGGCAAAATGAACCAATACCGCATCACAAAGTATAATCCCAAGTTCAGGGATGCGAGGGGCGCTTACATGAAGCCCGATTGGACATCCATGAGTGATGTCGGCCGTTCATTTGACGGCGTTACGCTAGAAAAAGAAGAATACCTCGCTACCGAATCCGCCTACATTGATAGCGTGATGGGCTTTATTTCGGAAGATCAGATTTCTGCGCTCCGCGCAGTTGGCGTCGAGAATCACAGGAAAGTAATTACACCGAAAGAAGCGCATTTAGTCTGCGCAGCTGATTTACCGGAAATCATACGTTCGATATTACGCGAAGAGTTCTGGTGTAGGCTCGAAATTGATGATCGATTTATTCACTTTGGCTACGATTATTATATTTATATCGGAGTTAAGAATCGATGCGCGGCTTCGATCCAGTCGGCCCAGGCCAAGGGACTTTTCGTAGAGCCATTCACATCACCCTATCTTGAAACAGAAGAAAACAGAGCCTAACAAGGCACTACCGGCGATCCGAAGGGGTCGAGGCGAGTTTTGTCACTTTATTGAACGACAATAGCAGGGCAAAGACAGCAGAGCACAGACGTCTTTTGCTCCTTTATATAATATGAAACTAAACAAATCAGACCGGAGCTTTCTTGAAGCCTGCCAAAATCCTGCGAGGCGCACGGCGCTCATCGGGAATTTGGTTACTCAGCGGAAATGGTTCTATATCCTATCCGGCCTGATGCTGGTTTTATGTGTCGCTGATCCCTTCATCCAAATGGTGGACGGCAAGGGGGCTCCGCCTTCGCCTGTCGTGTTGTTGGAATTCACCCTGTGCGTGGCCTTGGCCCTGAATGCGGATGCAAAGATCAAAACGTTGCTTTCGATGAAGTGAGACGGCTCGGAGCGGGTTTTGAGGATTAATCGGTAGGGCGTGACCGCCGGGCGCGCCGGTTTTGGGGGGCGTGGCGTTCGAGTTATTCGCGGCGGGCCCAGCGGTCCCGCCCTACCTCGGGCGTGAAAAAGCCGCAGCGGTTTAGGCTGCGGTGTGGGGGGATTACGGAGACGGCGCCCGGAGGTCGCCGTCCACCTTGACGCGACCGGGAGGTCGCGTCTCCAGGGGACAGACATTAGGCGGCGTGGCCGAGGCTTTGGGCGGGGCGGATTACCGAATCAATTCTGCGCCGGGGATGCAGGTGTCGAGTGTGACGAGTTTCGCGCCGTGGCGTTTGGCAAGCGCGAGCAAATGTCCGTCGGTGGTGTCGCGGGGGCGGGTGACGTAAGCGGGAAGAATGGCCGCGCCGAGATCGTCGGCCAGGAACGTTATGCGGCCGGCCGATGATTGATACAGGAGGGCAAGCGCCGTCTGGGCTTGGGCGATGCTGGAAAAATAACCGGCTTGGGTTCCGATGCGAATAAACGCCAATTCCGAAATCGGAGTGGTAAGAAAACGAGCTGGGCCAGAATGGGCGGCGAAAAATGCATCCACTTTGGCGTGATGAATGTGGCCGGAATGCCCGAGGGCGATCAGGGCATCACAATCGAGCAGAAACCTCATGGGAAATCAGCCAGCATGGCGCGGACTTGCTCCGAGGTAAGGGGTTTTACGCCGGGGCGCGCTTTGGTCACGGCCAAGCCAGAAATCGGACTGATCTCCATGAACGAAGGGAGTTTCAGCTTGGAGACGGAGCGGTGTGCGGAGGGCTTGCGAGCGGGTTTGGCGCGGACGGTGCGCTTGGCGAGCGTCTTCATGTCGGGAGACTGTGGCGCGGCGGGGTGGGTTGGCAAGAGTGCGGAGGTGGAGTTTTGCCCACGAAACACACGAAAGTCGGAGGAGAATATCGAAGGCATCGCCTGCAAGCAGGCTCCTACGTCGGAGCCGGAAAGACAGGCTCACCGAGACGGTTCGCCCTACCTGCGGGCGCAAAAAAGCCGCAGCGGTTGGGCTGCGGCTTTGTGGAGCGCGAGCGAGCTCGCGGCCTACGGAGCGGCGCGTTAGGGATAACGCGCCCTACCGGTTAGGCGACGGGGGCTTCGGCGGCGGGCTGGCCGTTTTGGGACTCGAGTTCCTTCATCGCGGCTTTGCGGGACAGGCGGACTTTGCCGCTCTTCTCGTCAATGCCGATGCACTTCACGGTGATGCTGTCGCCCATCTTGACGACGTCTTCGGTGCGGCGGACGCGGAAGTCGGCCAGCTCGGAGATGTGGCAGAGGCCTTCCTTGCCGGGGAGACATTCGACGAAGGCGCCGAAGTCTTTTACGCCGGTGACGCGGCCGGTGTAGATCTTGCCGGCTTCGATGGGGGGGCCGCTGTCGCGGCCGCCACCGCCCGAGCCGCCGCCGCAGAGGCCGTCGATCTCCTGGATGGCGCGGGCCATGGCCTCGCCGTTGTTGGAGTAGATGAAGACCTTGCCGGAATCGTCGTCGGAGATGTCGATCTGCGCGCCCGTCGTCTCGACGATGCGGCGGATGGTCTTGCCGCCGGGCCCGATGAGCAGGCCGATCTTTTCGGGATCGATCTGGATCGTCTGGATGCGGGGGGCGTATTGGCTGAGGTCCTTGCGGGGAGCAGGGAGGGAGCCGAGCATGACCTTGAGGATCTCGACGCGGGCCTCGCGGGCCTGGTGGATGGCGGTCTTGGCGATCTCGAAGGGAAGACCGTTGATCTTCAGGTCGAGCTGGAAGCCGGTGATGCCTTTGGTGGTGCCGGCGACCTTGAAGTCCATGTCACCGAAATGGTCTTCCTCACCGATGATGTCGGTGATGGTGGTCCACTTGGCGATGCTGCCGTCGGTGGCGCTTTCGGTCATGAGGCCGACGGAGATGCCGGCGACGGGGGCGATGATGGGCACGCCGGCGTCCATGAGGGAGAGGCAGCCGCCGCAGATCGAGGCCATCGAGGTCGAGCCGTTGGAGGCCATGATCTCGGAGACGACGCGGATGGAGTAGGGGAACACGTCCTCGGGAGGGAGGACGGGAACGAGGGAGCGTTCGGCGAGGGCGCCGTGGCCGATCTCGCGGCGACCGGGGCTGCCGAAGCGGCCGGTCTCACCCACGGAGAAGGGAGGGAAGTTGTAGTGAAGGATGAAGCTCTTCGACTTCACGCCGCCGGTGAGGGCGTCGAGGGACTGGGCTTCCTTGGTCGGCCCGAGGGTCGTGATGACGAGGCCCTGGGTATCGCCGCGCTGGAAGAGGGCGGAACCGTGGACGCGGGGGAGAACGCCGACCTCGGATGAGATCTTGCGGAGGGAGAGGGCGGTGCGGCCATCGGCGCGGACGCCGCGGGCGAGGACGGTCTGGCGGTAGGCCTTGTATTGGAGGTCTTCGAAGACGACGTTGAGGTCGACATCGGTGAACTTGCCTTCGCCGAGTTCGGCGAGGAGGGCGGTCTTGGCCTCGGTCTTGAGGGCTTTGACGTTGGCCGAGCGGATGTTTTTCTCGAAGCCGAAGATGGCGGCGGAGATGCGGTCGGCGGGGACGACGCGCTCGATGATGGCGCGGGCCTCGGCGGTGGCGCCGACGAGGGCGAACACGGCCTTGGGCTTGCCGCAGAGGGCGACGAGTTCCTTGATGCCGCGGATGATCGGCTGGATGGAGGTGTGGGCGAAGGCGAGGGCTTCGATGAAGCGGTCTTCGGCGATCTGGTCGGCGGAACCCTCGATCATGAGCATGTCCTTCTCGTTGCCCACGTAGATGAGGTCGAGGGAGCTGCTGAACATCTGCTCGATGGTGGGATTGGCGACGAACTGGCCGTCGATCTCGGCGACGCGGACGGCGGCGATCGGGCCGTTCCAGGGAATCTCGGAGATGGCGAGGGCGGCGGAGGCGCCGTTGACCATGGGGATGTCGGCCTCGTTGATCTGGTCGGCGGAGAGGAGCTGGCCGACGATCTGGACCTCATTGAGGAAACCCTCGGGGAAGAGGGGGCGGCAGGGACGGTCGCAGAGGCGGGAGGTGAGGATTTCCTTCTCGGAGGGGCGGCCCTCGCGCTTGAAGTAACCGCCGGGGAAGCGGCCGGCGGCGGCGTATTTCTCGCGGTAATCGACGGTGAGGGGGAAGAAGTCCTGGCCGGGCTTCATGGTCTGGGCGACGGAGGCGGCGACGAAGACGTTGGTCTCGCCGACGGCGACATTGACGGCGCCGGAGGCGAGGAGGGCGATGGAGCCGGTGGAGAACGTGATCCCGAGTTCGGGAACCGTGACGGTGTATTTCTGATTCATTAGCTTGTTTCTTTCGGATGCGCGTGTCGCGGATAGGAAGAGCGGTCGGCGACACGCGGCCGGGGGCTCAGGGGTTTAAGGAAAGTGAGGCCGATGCGGTCCTCTTTCTCTTTATCTTTATCGTTCTCTTTCGTCAGGACGGCGGGGCCGGAACCGGAACGGAGGGAGAAAGATTAAGATAAAGAGGAAAGAGAAAGATCGACCCACAGACAGGAATGCCTGCGACACACACTTTCGGAAATCTGGGGGAGGAACGGGTGGCCCGTCTCGCAATCCTCGTCTTGGACGAGAGATTTCTGGTTGGCTTGAGGTGAGAGACGGCGCGTTAGGGATAACGCGCCCTACCTAAAAACAATCAGAAATGTCCCGGTCGTCGTCGAGTGTCGGTAAGGGGTCGTATTTATTTACGAACCCTAAAGACAACAGGCGACCCCCGGATGGGGTCGCCTGTGTTGCAAAGTAGGGTTACTTGCGGAGGCTCAACTTCTGCAGAAGTTCGTTATACTTCGGCAGGTTGTGGCGTTTGAGATAGTCGAGGAGCTTGCGACGGCGGGAGGCCATCTGGAGCAAGCCGCGGCGGCTGTGGAAATCCTTGCGGTGCGTGCGCAGATGCTCGGTCAAGTGATTGATGCGAGCGGTGAGCAGCGCGACTTGGACTTCGGACGAGCCGGTGTCTTTGTCGTGGATTTTGTATTCGGAGATGATTTCGGGTTTTGCGATCGTTGACATGGTTTTATGGATGAGTTGCACGACTATAGGGACCCTTTGCAGGCTCCGTGCCACCCGCTCGCGCCGTGGCGTAAACCACAGCGTTTGCCGATCGCACCGTTATAATCCGGCGGAATGCCAGACTAGTCATGGTGGAACCCCGTAACCGACGGAGTTTCACTAACGCAAGGAGCCAGAGTCCAGAATCAGGGGACGTCGCGCAAGCGTAAATTTGCTGAACTTTTGCAGATTTCTTTCTCTTTCCTCTTTATCATTCTCTTTCATCAGGGAGTCGGAAAAGGGGATGAAGAAGAAAGATTAAGATAAAGAGGAAAGAGAAAGAGTTCAACCGGCGCGGACGTTGAGCTCGCGGACGTGGGCGCAGCCGGGGAGCTTGCGGATGCGTTCGACGATGGTCTTGCGGTGCATGAACAGCTCGTTGCGGACGACGGAGTGGCCGGCGAGGACGGCGAGGCGGCCGCGGGGATCGATCTGCGCGGCGTGGGAATAGTGGGCGTTGGCGGGGCCGACGACCTCGGACCAGTGGTCGCGGATGGTCTGCTCGGGCGAGGCGCGGCCGACCTGATACTTGACCATGAGCTCCTCGACGAGGCCGCCGAGTTCCTTGGTCGGACGCTTCTTCATGCGCGCCGGCGTGGTGTCGGGCAGGCGGCGGAGGGCGTTGATGAGTTTCGCCGCCTGAAAGGAAAATGGCTCGGGATTCGTCGCCATGGCGTGAGGAAGGTCAGGACGTGATTTGTCCGTCGTAGAGCCCCTTGTAGAGCGGGTTTCTCTCGTAGAGTTCGGTATGGTTGCCCGAATCGATAAGTTCGCCGCCTTTCTTAAACACCAGGATCATGGAGGCGTCGCGGATGGTGCTGAAGCGGTGCGCGATGATGAGCACGGTCTTGCCGACGACGAGTTTCTTGAGGGCGAGCTGGATGGTCGACTCGCTTTCGCTATCGAGCGCGCTGGTGGCTTCATCGAGCACGAGTATGGGAGCATTGCGAAGGAATGCGCGGGCGAGGGCGACACGCTGGCGTTGTCCGCCGGAGAGGGAGGCGCCGCGTTCGCCGACCATGGTGTCGTAGCCTTGGGGAAACGAGAGGATGAAGTCGTGGGCGAAGGCGTCGCGCGCGGCCTGCTCGACCTCGTCGCGGGTGGCGTCCTGACGACCGAGGAGGAGATTGTTGTAGATCGTGTCGTTGAACAGGATGGGATCTTGGGAAACGAGAGCGATGTTCCGGCGCAGGTCGGCGAGGCGCATGGCCTTCACGTCGATGCCGTCGATGGTGACGCGGCCGGCGGAGGCGTCGTAGAAACGCAGGACGAGGTTGGCGAAGGTGGTCTTGCCCGCGCCGCTGGGGCCGACGAGCGCGCAGGTGGTGCCGGCGGGAATCTTGACGGAGACGTCGCGGAGGGCGGGCGTGTCGCCCTTGTAGGTGAAGCTGAGGTTCTCGAAAGCGATGTCGCCGCGCAGACGTCGGACTTCGGCGGGGTGCTCAGGATCCGCGATGGTCACCGGTGCATTCAGCACCTCTTCCAGACGGTCCAGGGCGGCGGCGCCGCGCTTCGTGTCATTGCTCAAGGCGGAGAGGCGTTTGATGGGATCGTAGCAGAGGAAAAGAGCCGCGAGCATGGACGTGAACGTGGATTGCGACAGGCCCGCCCGGTAAATGTAGATGAAGGTGCCGGCGATGCCTATCGAGGAGATGATCTCGATGACGGGCGGGAGCGCCTTGGCGTATTTCACCACCTTCATCTGGTAGGTGAGAAGCAACCGGGTGGTGACGGAGAAGCGCTTGGTCTCATGGGCTTCCAGCGAAAAAGCGCGGACCTCGCGGGCGGCGGCGAGGTTTTCATTGAACCGGGTGGTGAGGGAGCCCAACTCGGCCTGGAGTTGCACGGCGCGCCGCATGATTTTGCGGCCGGCGTAGCGGATGGGAAACACGCAGAGCGGCACGCTCATGAGGCAGACGAGGACCAGGCCGACGCCGCTCTCGGTAAAAGCCAGCCAGGCGAGATAGCCCAAGGTGGCCACCAAGGACGCCGGCTGCTTGATGATCTCGTTGGCCAGAGTGCTGATGGTGGTCTGCAGCTGGTTGGTGTCGGCCACGCCGCGGGAGATGAGGTCGCCGGTCTGGTGGCGCTGGAGAAACGCGAGAGGCAGAACCTGGAGCTTGCGGAAATAATCGAGACGGAGCTGCTCGAGGATGCGCGTGCCGCAATACTGGATGAAATAGGTGTTCAGGTAGCTGGCCAGTCCGCGCACGATGAAGACGGCGGGGATCCACGACGCGATGAGAAACAGTTCGCCGGTCGTGAGAGGGGCGCTGCCCTGCGATTCAAAAACCTTTGGCAGAACCTTCTTGATGACGTAGGGCAGCGCGACGCCGTTCGAGAGCGCGTAGAGCAAACCAAAAGCCAATCCAGCGATGAACTGAGGACGAACCGTCTTCAGATAGCCGAAGTAGGGTTTGAAGCGACTGAGTTTGAAAGGCATGGAAAGGGGCACTAAACGGGCCGGGGAGGGGACATTCCACCTCAATCTTTGGCGGAGCCCTCCTTCGCTCGGAGAGCTTCGGAGGGCAGGCGGATTAAATGGGGCTAGTCTTTGGCGGATCTCACATCGAGGGCGTCCCGGAGGCCGTCGCCGAGGAAGTTGAGCGAGAAGAGGGTGAGGGAGAACACCGTGCCGGGGAAGATGAGGAGCCAGGGATACTCCTCCATTTTTTCGGCACCGTCCTTGATGAGCACGCCCCACGAGCTCATCGGGGCCTGCACGCCGAGGCCGAGGAAGCTGAGGAACGCCTCAAGCATCATGACGCCGGGAATGGTCAGCGTGGTGTAGACGATGACGGGGCCGAGGATGTTGGGGATCATGTGGCGAAAAATAATCCGCCGCGTGCCGAAGCCGAGCGAGCGGGCGGCCTCGACGTATTCCATTTTTTTGAGCGACATGATCTGTCCGCGGACGATGCGCGCCATGGTGAGCCACTCGACCGCGCCGATGGCGAAGAAGAGCAGGAAGATGTTTTTGCCGAAGAACACCATCAGCAGGATGACGAAGATCGTGAAGGGCAGGGCGTAGAGGATGTCCACGATGCGCATCATGAACGCGTCCAACTTTCCGCCGAAGAAGCCGGCGACCGCGCCGTAGGTCACGCCGATGGTGAGCGCGACAAACGTGGCGACGAGGCCGACGGTGATGGAGATGCGTCCGCCGTAGAGCAGGCGGGTGAAGAGATCGCGGCCGAGCTGGTCGGTGCCCATCCAGTGGGAAAGGCCGGGCTTGGCGAAGGTGTTGTCGAGGTTGGTCTGCTGATAATCGTAGGGACTCAGGAACGGGCCGAGTCCGCAGGCGAGGACGAGCACGACGAGGGTGACGCCGCCGAAGACCGCGAGCTTGTTGCGCTTGAGGCGGTGCCAGGCGTCGCTCCACGGAGAGACGCCTTGTTCGAGCTGCGCGGGCGCGAGGTCGGCGGACGGAAGTTTTGTCGGCGAAAGGGAGAGCATGGCGGCGCGCGGCTTACTCGAACTTCAGTTTGGGGTTGAGCCACACCTGGACCACGTCGACGACGAGGTTGAGGCCGATGATGAGGACCGCGTAGAGCATGACCGTTCCGAGGACGAGCGTGCGGTCGCGGTTGAAGGCGCTGTTGACGAACTCGCGGCCGAGTCCGGGGATCTGGAAGATCGTCTCGATGACGAACGAGCCGGTGATGATGCCGGCGATGGCGGGTCCGAGAAACGCGACGACGGGGAGCAGTCCGCCGCGGAGCGCGTGGCGCAGGACGACGCGGGCTTCGGAGGCGCCCTTGGCGCGGGCGGTGCGGATATAGTCCTGCCCGAGCACTTCCAACATGCCGCCGCGGGTGAGCCGGGCGATGTAGGCGGCGTAAACGATGCCGAGGGTGAGCGAGGGGAGGACGCGGTCCTGCCAGACATACCATCCCGAGGCGCTGAACCAGCCAAAGTGGATCGCGCAGACGAGGACGAGGATCGGTCCGAGCACGAAGGTGGGCACGCAGATGCCGGTCATGACGATGCCGGACGTCACGTAGTCGGCCCACGTATTTTTATAGACGGCGGCGAGGATGCCGGCGGAGAGGCCGATGGTGAGGGCGATGAGAAGGGACCACGCGCCGAGTTCGAGGGAGACGGGAAATTTGTCCGCGATGATCTCGTTGACGGTGCGGTTGGAGTATTTCGTGGAGCGGCCGAGGTCGCCGTGAAGCACGATGTTGCCGAGGTAGGTGAAGAACTGTTTGTGGAGCGGCTGGTCGAAGCCGTAGTAGGCATCGAGATTGCGTTTGATCTCGGGGGTGGTGGCTTTTTCGCTGTCGAACGGGCCGCCGGGCACCAGCCTGAGCATCAGGAAGGAGGCCGTGATGAGCACCAGGAGGACCGGAATCGTCTGAAGAAAGCGTCGTGCGATGAAGCGAAACATGACAAATGGAGCGACCTCCGCATGGCGGACGACGGGCGGAAAGCCAAATCCTTTTGCGAGGCGACCAGTGATGGTGCGGGTGGGAGCGAGCTTGCTCGCGAAAGGCCGGCGTTCAAACCATCGCGAGCAAGCTCGCTCCCACACCGATCCCGAATCATCGCCTGCAAGCAGGCTCCTACATTTCTGATCCAAGGCATGGGTATGCGTCGATCTCCGGACGGCCATGACGGTTCCAGATGGCTTACTCGGCCAGATCGATCCACTTCCATGCGCGGTTGTCGATGAGTTGCGGCACCCAGCCTTTCACGCGAGGATTGAGGGCATAAACGTGCGTGTAGAAATAGATCGGGATGACGGGCACCTCGTCGGCGAGAATTTTTTCCATCTGCTGGTAATCGGCCATGCGTTCGGCCTCCGTGGGCGCGGAGGTGGAGGCGCGCAACAGGCGGTCGTAGTCGGCGCTGGACCAGCCGGTCTGGTTGTTGCCGGCGCCGGTCATCCACATGCCGACAAACGTGCTGGGGTCGGGGTAGTCGCCGATCCAGCCGGCGCGGGCGAGCTGGTAGTTGCCGGTGTTTTGGGAATCGAGGTAGACCTTCCACTCCTGGTTCTGAAGCGTGATGTCCACGCCGAGGCGGGTTTTCCACATCTGCTGGATGGCCTCGGCGATGGTGCGGTGGGCTTCGAGCGTATTGTAGAGAAGTTCAACGCGAGGAAAATTTTTGCCGTCGGGATAACCGGCCTCGGCGAGCAGGCGGCGCGCCTCGGCGAGATCGGACGGGATGCGGGCGGCGGAGGCGAAGCCGGGGGACGACGGGGTGAAATTCCACGCGGGTTTCTGGCCGCCGCGAAGGATGTCTCGGACGATGGCCTCGCGGTCGATGGCGATGGCGAGGGCGCGGCGGACACGCACGTCGTTGAGCGGAGGCTTGGTGACGTTGACGCGGTAAAAATAGACGCCGTAGTAGGGGTCCTCGCGATACAGATACATCGCCGGAAAGTCGCGCTTGTAGACGGCAATCTTGCCGAGCGGGAGCGATTCGGTGCGGTCGAGCTGGCCGGAGCGGAACATGCGTTCCTCGGTCTCGCCGCTTTCGACGGGCATGAAGTCGATCTGGTCGAGCTTCACGGTGGCGCGGTCCCAGTAAGTGGGCGAGCGGGTGACGACGAGGCGCTGGTTGGGGAGCCATTCCTTGAGGATGAACGGGCCGTTGCCGACGAGGTTTCCGGGGCGCGTCCAGGCGGTGCCCTTGCGGGCGAGACCGTCGAACCTGGCGATGGTGTCCACGGGCACGGGGAACCAGGCGTAGTGCTTCAACTCCTCGAGCAGGTAGGGCGTGCGGTTGTTGAGCGTGAGTTGAAGGGTGCGGTCGTCGAGGGCCTTGACGCCGACCTGGGTGAAATCGGCGAGCGTGCCTTTGTTGAAGGCCTCGGCGTTGACGAGCGGGTAGAGCTGGTAGGAATACTCGGCGGCGAGCGACGGCGTGAGCATGCGCCGGTAGGAGCGCACGAAGTCGGTGGCGGTCACGGGGCGGCCGTCGGACCACTTGGAGTCGGCACGGAGGTGGAACGTGTAGACGAGACCGTCGGCGGAAATATCCCAGCGTTCCGCGACGCCCGGCGCGCTGCCGGCACCCGAGGGAGCTTCAATCACCAGACCCTCGAACAGGGCGTTGATGATCTTGTTTTCAGAGACGCCGGTGACGACCTGCGGGTCGATGTCCTGGGGCTCGGCGCCGTTGCCGAAGCGGAGGATTTTGGCGGCGGTCGCCGGTTCTTTTTTGGAGCAACCGGAGTGGGCGGCGACGAGACCGGTGCAAAGCAGAGCGAGCGCGAAGGTGCGGGTGGTCATGGTTGCAGCCAGACGTGTTTGTAGGGGTGGTGGTCGAGAAGCGTGGGCGACCAGCCTTTGACGGACGGCTGAAGCAGAAAAACGTGCGTGTAATAGTAGATCGGGATGAACGGCGCGTCGGCCACGAGGAGGGCCTCGGCCTTTTGGAAAAGGGCTTCGCGGGCGGCGGGGTCGTCGGTGCGCGCGGCCTGGTTAAGGAGCTGGTCGTAGTCGGGATTGTTCCAGCCGGTGTAGTTGTTGCCGCTGTCGCCGGTCCATACGGAGAGGAATGAGAGAGGATCTGCGTAGTCGCCGATCCACGACGAGCGCATGATTTGGAAATCACCCGTGCGGCGGGCGGCGAGGACGCTCTTGCCCTCCATGCTCACGAGGCGCACGTCGAGGCCGAGCTCCTTGCGCCACATGGCCTGGATCGCTTCCGCGATGACGCGGTGGTTGTCGGAAGTGTTGAAGAGCAGCTCGATGGCGGGGGCGCCCTTGCCGTCGGGATAGCCGGCGGAGGCGAGCAGGCGGCGGGCCTCGTCACAGTTGGTTTCGATGCGCGCGGACGGCGTGTAACCGGCGGTGCCCGGAGGCGTGAAAGCGTGCGCGGGAAGCTGGCCGCCGCGCAGGGTGGTTTTGACGAGGAGATCGCGGTCGACGGCGAGGGCGAGTGCGCGGCGGACATCGCGGGCGTTGAGGAACGGACGGGCGATGTTGATGCGGTAAAAATAGGTGCCGAGGTAGGGATCGATGCGGAGAAGCTTCGGCTGGGTGTCGCGGTAGGTGTCGATCTTGGCGAGCGGGAGAGCCTCGGTGATATGGAGCTGGCCGGAGCGGAAGGCGCGCTCCTCGGCGTTCACGTCCTCGATGGGGTAGAAGTGAATAGCCTTCAGGCGGACGCCGGCGGCATCCCAGTAGGTGGCGGATTTCTCGACGATGAGGCGCTGGCCGAGACGCCATTCCTTGAGGGTGAAGGGGCCGTTGCCGACGAAGGTTCCGGGGCGGGCCCAGCGGTTGCCGCGTTCGTAGAGCGAGCCGGATTTTTCGAGGGTCGGGGTGTGGACGGGCCACCAGACCCAGTGCTGGAGCAACGAGAGGAAATACGAGGCGGGGTGCTCCAGCGTGATGACGACGGTGCGGGCGTCGGGCGCGGCGAAACCGACTTTCGAGAAATCGGTGACGAGGCCCTTGTTGAAGGCTTCGGCTCCCTGGACGAGGTAGAGCAGGCTGGCGTTGTCGGCGGCGAGTTTCGGGGCGAGCACGCGTTGCCACGAGGCGAGGAAATCGCGGGAGGTGACGGGGTCGCCGTTGGACCACTTGGCGTTGGCGCGCAGGTGGAACGTGTAGGTGAGCTTGTCGGGGGAAACATCCCAGCTTTCGGCGACGCCGGGGACGGGGTGGAGGTCAACGGGGTCCTCGGCGACGAGGCCCTCGAAAAGCGCGGAGAGGACGGTGTAATCGCTCGTGCCGGTGGCGAGGGAGGGGTCGAGGTCGGAGAGATCGGGGCCCATGCCGCGCGAGAGAATCTGCTCGCGGTTGCCGCGCTCGACGGCGGTTTCGCGGGGGCCGCAGGCGGAAAACAGCAAGGTGCCCATGCAACACGCGACAAGACACGAAAGGCGGAGAGAGGCGGTCACGGATTTTTTGCCACGGAAGACGCGGAAGATGTTTTGACGATGAAAGCGGACCAAGGCCGGGGAGGGGTCAGCCCTGGCGTTGAAGCCATTGGAGGGACTGGGGATGGGCGGACCAGGCGGCCCGCACGGGTTCGGCGAAGCAGACGGCTTCTTCGCGGCTGCCGGGGGAGTAGCTTCCGGGCGGTTCGTCGGGGATGCGTTGGCGACCGTTCAGGTAGGGTTCGAGGTGGGGGTTGACCTTGCGGGCGCTGGCGCTGGCGAGGGCGTTGATGGCGAGTTCGGGGTTTTCGATCTCTTGCACGCGCTCAAAGCCGACTTTGACGAGCCAGCGTTTGAAGGGCTCGGCCTTGGGGCTGGGGATGGACTGGATGAGACGGAAAATGCCTTCGGTGTGCCAACAGGTCAGTTTCTGGGGGCCACCGGCGGTGGGGAACTCCAAGGAAAGGGGGGGGGCAATTTGCCGCCCCCCTTCGGGAGCGGCAGCAAAGGGGGGGGACAACTTGTCCCCCCCCTTGAGCGCGGCGGCGAGGCCGGGATCGCGCAGGCGCATTTTTTTGAGATATTCGGACGGGTTGGCGGAGTCGGTGAGGGCGGCGACGACATCGACGATGACGAACCACCACTCGTCGGCGTGAAGGGTTTTGCGGATTTCTTTTTTTTGGAAAAGGGCGATGCGGGTTTCCATGACGGGTGGAATTCAGACGGTTAATGAACTTGGGCTACTTCCGAAAGTAGTATGTAGCGGCCCATTGGATAGACCGATTACTGAGTAGCTTTGCGAAGCTCTTTGGCCTTCGAGACGAACTCCTTGTAATCGGAAAGAGGGAGACGAAGGCGGATGTTATTCACATCGCTTTCGTCGAGTATGTAGGGGTAGAGGGTCAGGGCTCTAACGCGTCGGGTTTTTGAAGGGATTTTTTCTCTTCCGAGGCGAGGCGGCGCTCGACTTTTTTGACATCCTCGGAGGGTGGAAGGGTTTCGGGTCGGATACCGCGTTCGAGCAAGGTGCGGCGAACGGCTTCGTTGTTGGTGGTGTGTTCGTGGGAGATCGCACCTTCGGTGGTCATGCCGTTTTGGCGAGCGTTGAAAATGGTGATCTCGGTCGCGAAATCTTTGGCCTTGAGAATGATGGTGGGCGCAAAGTCGGCGAGCGGGCGATTATCGGGCACCCGCCACTGGGCTTTCATGGCTTGGGTGGATTTGCCGAAAAGGGCATGGTCACCTTTGCTGCGGATGAGCGCAAAATTGTCGTTGCCGCCGGTCTGCTCGTAGATGACCAGCGATAATTCTTTTTCCGTGGAGCTGGGTTTGCGGCGGGCGGCAACGCGTTCTGCTTCCAACAAGCGTTGTTCAATCAACTCGGCCCGTCGCGTTTGGATCGCGAAATAGGTTTGGGCGAAGGCGATTTCGGGCTTTTGGGAATCCCCGTTTTGAGCGATGAGGTAGCAGGCGTAGCGTGTGAGTATGAGGTCGGGGACCTCGCGCTGACTGCCTGAGCCGAGATCCACCATTTTCCCGACATCGGCAAAATGGTCGGACACTTGATGACCAGAGACTTCACACGCGGTCTTGGCTTTTGAGACGACGTTTAGAAAGTTGTCCCATTTGCTGTAACCGAGGAGGTGTTGGAGGTCACGGGCGAGCCAGAATTCGACGCCGCCCTCTGTTTGCTGGGCATGGCCCTCGAACGTGCCGGTGAGTGATTGGATTTGATCGGTGTTCATGGGCTTTGGTTGGGGCCGATTTTTTCGATCAGGGCGACGGCGTGGGCGGCGATGGCGAGGCCGCGGCCGATTTCGTCGACGCCCTCGTTGGTCGTGGCCTTGAGGCCGATCTGGGAGACGTCGAGGCCGGTGGAACGGGCGAGGGCGGCCTTCATCTCGGCGAGGCGCGGGTAGATCTTCGGCTGCTCGGCGATGAGGGAGGCGTCGATGTTGACGATGCTCCAGCCGAGCTTGGCGAGTTCGGCGACGACGCGTTGGAGGAGAACCTGCGAGTCGATGTTCTTGTAGGCCGGATCGGTGTTGGGAAAAAAGTGACCGATGTCGGGGAGGGCGGCGGCGCCGAGGAGGGCGTCGCAGATCGCGTGGGTGAGGCAGTCGGCGTCGGAGTGGCCGTCGAGTCCTACGGGGCTGTCGGCGAAATGCACGCCGCCGAGGATCATCGGGCGGCCGGCGATGGTGCGGTGGATGTCGTAGCCGTGGCCGATGCGGAAATTCATGACCGGGACTGTGCGAGGAGATACTCGAACCACGGGAGGTCGGCGGGGGTGGTGAGCTTGGGGTTGGCGTGGGTATTTTCCAAGAGGGCGACGGGATGTTTCAACAGCTCGACGGCGGAGGCGTCGTCGGTGATGTGGAGTTTCTTTTTGGCGACCTTGGCGTAGGCGGCGACGATGAGGTCGCGGGAGAAAACCTGAGGGGTTTCCATGGCCCAGAGTTTGTCTCGGTCGAGGGACTTGAGGTGGCCGTCGCTGCGGTGCTGCTTGATCGTGTCGGTGACGCGGTGGGCGAGCACGACGGCGTCCTCGCGAAGGACGATCTTGTGGAGGGCGATGAGCTGCTCGACGCGGACGAAGGGGCGCGCGCAGTCGTGGATGAAAACCTTGCCGATGTCGGGCGGGAGCGCGGCGAGCGCGGCGGCGACGGAGTCCTGGCGTTCCTTGCCGCCGGGGACGAAGAGGGCGGGCGTCGGCGCGTAGGCGGACAGTTCGAGCATCTGCTTCTGGTCGCGGTAAACGATGACGAAGAAGTCGGCCACGCCGCTTTCGACGAAGGCGCTGGCGGAGTGCAGGAAGAGCGGGCGTCCGCCGAGGGGGGCGAGGATCTTGTCGGCGACGGAGCCTTGCATGCGTTGGCCGCTGCCGGCGGCGAGGAGGATGGCGGCGGTGCGTGGCATGGTTTTGGTTTGGGTTGGAAGTTGAAGTTTAAGCGGAGCGGAGGTCGGCGAGGATGGCGCGGGTGGCGGCGACGGGGTCCTTGGCTTTGAGAATGGGACGGCCGACCACGATGTAACTGGAGCCGGCGCGGGCGGCGTCGGCGGGAGTCATGATGCGTTTCTGGTCGTCGCCCCCGGCTTCGCCGGCGGGGCGGATGCCGGGTGTGACGAGCTGGACGTCGGCGGGAAGTTGGGAGCGAAGCATGGCGACTTCGAGAGGCGAGCAGACGAGGCCGCGCAGACCGGCGTCGGCGGCGAGTTTGCCGAGGCGGGAAACCTGGGCTTCCGGCGAGACGGCGATGCCGAGTTCGCCGAGGCCGGTGGCGTCCATCGAGGTGAGCACGGTCACGCCGAGGAGGAGGAGGTCGGGCTTGGTTTGAAGCTGGGCCTTGCGGGCGTAGGCCATCATCTCGCGTCCGCCGCCGGTGTGCAGGGTGAGCATGCCGATGGGAAGGGGGGCGAGGGATTCGACGGCCTTGGCGACGGTGTTGGGGATGTCGTGGAGTTTGAGATCGAGGAAGATGTTGAAACCCTCGTCGGCGACGGCGCGCACGTAGTCGGGACCATAGGCGGTGAACATCTGGAGGCCGATCTTCACCCAGCGCAGCTCGCCGCGGAGCTGGCGGAGCAGGGGCGCGGCTTCTTCGCGGGTGGGAACGTCGAGGGCAAGAATGAGATCGCAGGCCATAGGTCGTTGAAACCACTAATGGACACTAGGCGCTGTCTTCAAAATAATTCGACGCTCTGCTTACGCCCTGCGGGTGAAAGGGAAACCAAGCTGGGCCGGCGTTGCCCTCGGCGGCACGGGCCGCTGGCCCGCCTCGTGTGCCCGGCATGGGCGTGAACTAAACATATGAAACGAAATGTTCGGAGAAAGTGACAACAACCGTAGCCA
>JBAZSJ010000077.1:0-16853 GCA_041662485.1 Opitutaceae bacterium
GTCCACTTTCATGACACTTAGCCTCCTTCCCCGCCGTGTTCTTTGCCTGGCCGCCAGTCTGCTGGCCATATCCGCGTTTTCCCTTCACGCGCAGACCGACGATGCCCCGGCCGTCCCTCCGTCCACCGTCCTCAGCCGTAACGATGCAGTCGAGAGGGTCGCATCGAGGTAATCTGACTGCACCTTTCAGAGTGCGTCATCCGCTCGAAATACCCACGGGTATTCCTCGGGATTCCTCCTCTGAAATTTGCTCGCCATCTTACCCCGCTACTCCGCCTTCGACTGCATCGTTACGGCTAAGCCGGCCGAGTTGGCATTGCCGATCTGCTGGGTGCCAAAGTTATTTCCGCCGACATTGCCGTTGCCGTGGGCGCCGAGCACAACCTGGCCTCCGGCATCGATCGTGAGCGATGTGAGGCTTTTCATGCTGCCGCCCACGCTGGTCAGGTCGAGCACGGCGCCGTTGCCCACGGTCGCGTTCGTCGTCTGGTTGGTGCCCTGCACGACCCAGTTGCCGCCGTTGAGGACGAGCGCGCCTCCGTTGTAGTCGTTGTCGCCGGTGAGGGTGACCGTGCCGGTGCCGTTCTTGGTGATTGTGCCGGTGCCGGCCAGGGTGGGTGTCGTCAAATTGCCGGGACCGGTGATGATCAGGTCGTTGGTCTCGCCATCCAGGACGCCGTTGCCCCCGAACGTGAGGGTGGAGCCCGTGTTCAACGTGATGGTAAGGGTTTCGAGAGCGATCAGATTGACGGTTCCGGAGGCGCTGTCGAACAGCACGCTTGAGTTGGCGAGGACGTTGAACTGCGCCCCGGCGCCGTTGTTGTCCATGCGCAGGGCTTTCCAGGAGCCGTCGTTCGTGAAGATGTATTGGTTGCTGGTGTCGCCGATGTTAACCACGCCGGCGAATTTGTTGAGCTCGATGGACACCGTGCGGTCGGCCGTGATGTCGAACGTGAGATCGGCCTGGGCGCCCGCCGAGTTGGGAACGCCGGCGGACCAGTTGCCGGAGGAGCCCCAACTGCCGTTGGCATCGACATTCCATGTGGATGCCCGCGACTGCGGGAGGGTCAAAACCAGCGACGAGAAAATGCCCAACAGATAGCCGTAACGAGTGAGGAGTCTCATGCACGGAAGCATGGATTTTTGAAAAACCGCGGGGAATGCGTTTCTCCTCAACTTCGCTCAAGCGGCCTGGTTAGAACAGTGCCTGCTCGCTTGCATTAAGTGCGGTTGCGACAAGGTCGGCGCGAAAAACGGGACTAATCGAGTCGATCCTATTCCGTCTTTTTTGGCCTGCAGTGGCCGAGCTGCGCTGCCCAGCGCCTGATGAGTTGCCTGTGTCCGCCAAGTGAGCGCGAGTAGCCCTGTCTGAAAGTAACCCAATAGGTTACTCTTGTCCGGGGGAGCGTTTCGCACATGATGCTTGATCCGCGAGGACGTGACGCAGGCTTGTGCGAAGAAGAGTAACCTATTGGGTTACTCTGTCCGGCGGCGGCGGAGGGCGGTGAGGGCGAGCGCGAGCGCGCCGGCGAGGGCGGCGCAGGCGGCGGGTTCGGGGATGGCGGCGACGGCGGTGAGCTGGATGAGGTTGCCGACTTGGACGAAAGTGTAGGTGTAGCCGTTGATGACGGTGCCGAGGGCGAAGTCGGCGAGATCGAGGTTGTCCGTGAGGGTGCCGCCGGTGCTGAAGTCGATGAGGGTGTAGGTGCCCGCCGTGAAACCGCCGGAGTCGGAGAGGTTGACGGTGATCGTGCCGGAGGACGGACCGGAGAGCGTGCCGCCGGAGACGGCGATGAGGTCGCTGGCCGTTCCGAGTTGGAAATCGAGGATGGCGCCGTCGTTCAGCGTGAGTCCGCCGGTGAAGGTGAGCGTGCCGGGCGAGTTGCCGGGGGCGAGGTGCGCGCCACCCGAGAGCGTCGTGAGGCCGTCGATGCGACCGGTGCCGCCGAGAGTGGTGTCGGCGGCGAGCGTGACGGCGCCGGTGCCGGTGGCGCTGCCGATCGCGTTGTTGACGATGAGGGTGACGCCGTGGGTGAGCGCGGTGCCGCCGCCGTAGCCATTGGCGACGTCGAAGATGATCGTGCCGCCGGGCGTCGTGCTGTTGCCGAGCTTGAGGAGGACGCCGGTGCCGTTGGCGGCAGAGTGGAAATCCTGGCTGTCGTCACCGATCGAGCCTCGAAAATGAATGGTCTCGCCCGCGCCGGGGGCGAGAGTGACATCGGCCCCGGTCATCATGAAAAGATCGGTGCCGAGATAGGGGGTGGCCGAAACGCCGGGATACGCGTCGAGATAAGCATTGCCGCTGAAGGTGCTGGAGCCGGTGAGGGTGAGTTGGGCGCCGAACATCACGAAAATGCCGGCGCCGAGCGCGGCTCCTTCGTCCCTGGTCGCACCGTAGCCGGGAGAAGCATAGAAACCACTTGTGTCGAACCCGCCGGAGCCGCCGAAGCCGCCGCCGCCGGCAGCAAAAGCGCCGGCTCCGCCGCCGGCAGCAAAAGCGCCGGCTCCGCCGCCGGCACCGAAGCCTCCGCCGCCACCGGCATAATTCAGATTTTGAATGACGGTGCCGCCGCCACCGCCGGCGGCCCGGGTGCTGTAGTCGAAAGAGGGCAAGGTATTGCCCTGTCCGTCGCCGCCGCCCGAGCTATATTGACTGCCGTCGTAGGGCAAGACGGTGCCCCCGCCGCCTCCGCCATCATAAGTCGCGCCGGTGGTGCCGGACTGGCCAAGAGATTCATAATTTCCGGCACCCGCCAGATAGCCGAGGCTTTGCTGGCCGCCCGCGCTCGTGCCGGCCGCACCCAAAATACTCCCGGAGATTTGTGCGCCGGCGCCCGTCGTGGGCACGCCGTTGGCATCCACGTTGTTCAAACCCAGCACGAAGCTCGCATTGCCGCCGTGGTAGCTGCTGCTGTCTCCGTTATATTCGGTTTGCGCATTGTAGGTGCCATTCAATCCCCCGCGGACGGCATTGTTGGTCACGGACACGTTGTGGAGCGTGACGACCGCACTGGTGGCGATGAAGAGGCCGCCGCCGAGGCCGTTTTGAATCGTGAGGTCGTTGAGGGTGACCGTGCCGGAATAGATGACGACGGGCGTGAGGGTGCCGCCGCCGTCGAGAGCGCCGCCGTTGCCATTGACGGTGACGGTGTTGCCGGTGCCGGGCGTGACGGTGACGGACGGAGCGAGATCGAGCGTATAGCTGTTGCCGGTGGAGCCGGTGGCGGCGTCGTTGATCGTCGTGAGCGCGTCCACGTAGGAGCTGCTGTCGGTCACCGGTGTCTGGGCGGAGGCGGGCGAGGCGAGGGCAAAGCCGGCGGTGACGGCGAGGAGGCAGCGGCGGAGCGCGGGAAGCGAGGAGGACATACGGGCGAAAAATTTCGCGGAAGTATGCCCGTGTTTCCGAAAGTTGAATACTCCCCTAAACAGAGGGGGCGGGGGCGGAAGGTGCCTTCGCCACCGCTTACTTGTCGCCGAGCCAGAGGGCCATGAGGGAGGGGCGGCTTTTGACGCCGAAGCGGGCGTAGAGGGTGGTGACGTATCTGTGCAAGGTGCCCAGTTTCTGGCCGGTGGAGGCGGCGATCTGTTTCTCCGTGAGGCGGGTGAGGAGGCCTTGGAGGATCTGGCGTTCCATGGGGCTGAGGAGTTTGTCGGCCATGAGCAGGCCGTTGCCGAGAAAGAGGCGGCGGTGCAGATGGGGCGCGCCGTGGATGGCGCGGCCGGCCAGGGAGGCTTCGCGGAGGGTGAAAAGACGGCGGCGGGGTTTGGTCTGGAAGCGGTCGATCAGGAAGAACGACCCGTGATCGGGGGTGAGCGGAAACGAAACCATGATGCGGTCGGCGATGCCCGCATCGCGGTAGTAGCGTCGGTAGTGGGACGAACGGCAGGCATCAGACAAGGCAGGACTTGAAGCCTTCGTTGAGCGCGGCGCGGTCGAGGTTTTTGCCGATGAAGACGAGGGTGTTGGTGCGCGGGGCGCTGCCCCAGGGCTTGTCGAACTTGGCGTCGAAGAGCATGTGCACGCCTTGAAAAACGAGGCGGTTGGGCGAACCTTTCACGCTGAGCACGCCTTTCATGCGGTAGATGTCGCCGCCTTTCGTCTTGAGAAGGTTGCCGATCCAGTCGTTGAGGCGTTTGCCGTCGAGGTCGCCGGGCGTGCTGATGCCCACGCTGGAGACATCGTCGTCGTGCGAGTGGCTGTGGTGGTAGTCTTCCTGCCACGACGGGCGGAAGTTGTCGTCGGAGCCGGCGGGATAAATGTGGAGGGGCTCTTCGCCGCAGCCTTCGAAGACGAGGTAGAGGCCGGGTTCCTTGATTTCGAGCGGGTAGTGGCCGTGGCCGCCTTCGAGGAGGAGACGGTGGAGGGTGCCGCCGGGGATGAAGGTGTCGCCGCTCTTGAGGCGGGTTTCCCAGTCGGCGAAGACGTGGACGGCGGCTTCGCGGGCGGCGGCGATGTCTTTTTCGTCGAGGGATTTTACGCGCATGATGACGACGTCGAGTTCGTTCTCGTTGCCGTTGTGGTGATGGTGGTGGTGATCACCGTGATCATGGTCATGCCCTTCGTGCGCGTGATCGTGGCCCTCGTGGGAGTGGTCGTGGTCGCAGTGGCCGATGGCGAGGTCGAGGGTGCCAGCGGGGAGTTGGTAGGCGCCGGCCCATTCGAAGGGGTAGTCGGGCTTGAGGAACTCGGGGTCGAGGTCGGTGGCGCGGGAGAGGTTGAAGCCGCCGACGTCGAGGACGTGCTTGAGGTCGATGGCGGCGTTTTGCGTGCGGTGGATCTTGGCGGCGCCGTTCATCTTGTGGATGCGGGCTTCGAGCGCGTCGAGTTCGGCGGGGGTGACGAGGTCGGTCTTGTTGAGGATGAGGACGTCGGCGAAACCGATCTGTTTTTTCACCTCGGGGGAGGTGTCGATGTGGAGGAGCACGTGCTTGGCGTCCACGAGGGTGACGATGCTGTCGAGGCGGAAGCGGGTGCGCATCTCGTCGTCGGTGAAAAACGTCTGGGCGACGGGACCGGGGTCGGCGAGGCCGGTGGTCTCGATGAGGATGCCGTCGAGCTTGTCCTTGCGCTTCATGAGGCGGCCGAGGATGCGGATGAGATCGCCGCGCACGGTGCAGCAGATGCAGCCGTTGTTCATCTCGAAGAGTTCCTCGTCGGAGGAGATGACGAGCTGGTTGTCCACGCCGACCTCGCCGAACTCGTTTTCGATGACGGCGAGTTTTTTGCCGTGCTGCTCGGTGAGGATGCGGTTGAGCAGGGTGGTCTTGCCGGAGCCGAGGAAGCCGGTGAGGACGGTGACTGGGATGGGGGCGGAGACGTCGGAGGAGGGGGAGGACATGGAGGAAATGACCAATGACTAATGACCAATGACCAATGAAGCACAAACTGGGCGGAGGGTTTTCCGGACGGAGGCGGGAACGCGGCGGGATGCCGCGTCTACTTTTAACTCAGTGATCGTGGCCGGCGGGGACGCCGTAGAGCCAGAGGGTGTCGCTCCAGAGGACGCGACCGCCTTGGCGGAGGGTGAGCTTTACCTTGTGGTGGGCGTAGGGATCGAGGCGCGCGACGCCGGGGCCGAAGCATTGCTTGGCGGCGTTCCACGAGAGGGTTTCATCGCCGAAGTCGGCGGAGACGTCGAGCGTGGTGCCGTCGGCGGGGGAGGGGGAGAGGACGGCAGAGAAGGCGGGGGCGATCCAACCGAGTTCGAGGGTGTGGGGCGTGCCGGCGACGGCGATGTCGTAGAGGGCGCCTTGGTGTTGGCCGCGGCGGACGTGGTGCGCGGCCTCGTCGAGGTGGCTTTGGTAGAACGGAATCGAGAGGACGCCGCCGACGAGGAGGACGACGAGCGCGATGGCGACAAGGGCCTTGGGGGACCAGCGGCGCGCCGGTTTTACGAGGACGGGTTCGTCGGAATAGGCCATGATGGGTAGCAATGACGAATGACCCATGACCAAGGAAGGCGCAAATGAGACGTGAAAAAGCCCCGGCGTGGCGGCCGGGGCTTTGGGGGCGGCGGGCACGGCGGCCCGCCCTCCAATGATGAATTAACGCACGGTGCGGAGCTGGATGCTGTCAACGAGGCGGTCCTCGGTGATGATGTCGGTGGCGACGATCAGCTTGTCGCCGGACTGCACGAGGCCTTTCCGGGCGAGGAGGGCGATGGCGTTCTCGATGGTGTCGTTGGGGCTCGAATCGAGTGGGAGCATGAACGGCTCGACGCTGCGCATGATGCGAAGCTGGCGGAGGGTTTCGACCGAGTTGGTCATCGCGTAGATCGGCGCGAGCGCGGGGCGGAGGGCGGCGAGGCCGCCGGCCATGAAGCCCTGGCGGGTGAAGGTGAGGATGGCGGAGTCGGAGATCTGGTGCGCGAGGAGCACGGCGGATTGGAGGAGCTTGATCTTGTCGCCGGTGACATGCTCGGGCTCGGCGAACTCAAAGGGGCCTTCCTGCTCGATGCGGCAGGCGATCTTGTGGAGGGTCTGCACGCATTCGACGGGGTATTTGCCGACGGTGGTCTCGCCGGAGAGCATGACGCAGTCGGCCTTTTCGTAGACGGCGTTGGCGACGTCGGTGATCTCGGCGCGGGTGGGGACGGGCGAGCCGATCATGGACTCGAGCGTGTGCGTGGCGATGATGACGGGCTTGCCGTGATGGAAGCAGGATTGCACGGCGCGCCGCTGGATGACGGGCAGTTCTTCGAGCGGGCACTCGATGCCGAGGTCGCCGCGGGCGACCATGAGGGAGTCGGTCGCCTGGATGATCTCGTCGAGGTTCGCGATGGCGGTCTGGTCCTCGATCTTGGCGATGATCTTGGCCTTCGATTTGTTGAGGGCGAGGAATTCGCGGAGCTGGGTGATGTCCTTGGCCTCGCGCACGAAGGAGAGGGCGACGAAGTCGATGCCCTCCTCGATGCCCATGAGGGTGTCGAGGCGGTCCTTTTCGGTGAAGGAAGGGAGGTTTACCTTTACGCCGGGGAGGTTGATGTGGCGCCGGGAGCTGAGGGCGCCGGGGGTGAGCACCTTGCAGCGGATGTGGTTGTTGTCCTTGCCGAGGACCTCGAAGCGCATGAGGCCGCTGTCGACGAGCACGATGTCGCCGACGTTGATGTCGTTGACGAGGTCCTGGTAGTTGACGTTGACGGAGCGGACCTCCTCGCCGTTTTCACGGGAGCTGTCGCTGCCGCTGCCGGGCTTGACGGTGAAGTCGAAGATCTCGCCGGTCTTCAGTTCGATGGGGGAATCGACGTCGCCGGTGCGGATCTCGGGTCCCTTGATGTCCATCATGATGCCGATCTCGCGACCGACCCGGGCGGATACGGCGCGGATGCGACGGATGACGGCGCGGGTCCACTCGTGGTTGCCGTGGGCCATGTTGAGGCGGGCGATGTCGGCGCCCCCGAGGATGAGCTTTTCCAGCATTTCCTCGCCCTGAGTGGAGGGCCCGAGGGTGAAGATGATCTTGGTGCGGCGGAGAGGCGTGGACGTTTGCATATAAGCGAAAGGATTCAGGCTATTCGGGCAACCGACGGTCAATCTTTCTAGCACGTGCCATGCTCAGAAAATCGCATTAACCGCATGGAGCGCCGGCTACAGTTCGCAAACCGTCGTGCCGCCTCCGGAGGCGACGATATTGAACCGGCAGGCGAGGCGGGTGCGCAGACCGGCGAGGGTTGCCTCGATGGCCTCGTGGCTGTTGCAGTCGCGTGACAGATGGGTGAGGAAAACGTACCGCCAACGCGGACTGGCGACTGCCTCGAGCAGGTCGCACATGGCCTGGTTCGAGAGATGTCCGTGGCGGCCGGCGATGCGCTGTTTCGTGGGCCAGGGTCGCTTGGTGTCGGCCTCAAGCAGGCGCGGGCAGTGGTTGCTCTCGACGACGACCACGTCGACGTCGCGGATGCGTTCATGGATGTGCAGGGGGGCGTGGCCGAGGTCGGTCAGCCAGGCGATGCGGCGGCGCGGCGACACGGGATCGGCCTCGCGTCCGTGCGAAAAGGTGAACCCCACAGGTTCCTGCGCGTCGTGCGGCACGTGAAAGCTCTCGATCTCCAGGTCGAGAAAGTTGAAGCGCGCGCCCGTCTCGAAGATTTGCCAGCCGACCTTGTGGTCCAGTTTTGCCTGCACGGCGCGGGCGGTGGCGGCGTTGGCAAAGACCTTGATGTGCGGGAATTTTTTCAACCCGTCGATGCCGGCGCAATGATCGCCGTGTTCGTGCGTAAGGAAAACCGCGTCGATGTGTTCCAGCGCCTCGCCCGCGTCGTGCAGGAGCTGGCGGAGTTTTCGCTGGGTGAAGCCGGCGTCGATGAGGATGCGCGCCTGGTCGGTGCGCAGCACGGCGCAATTGCCGGAACTGCCGCTGCCGAGGATGGAAAAACGCATGCCCATGTATGAATCCGATGAAGGGCCGCGACCGCCGGCGCGCAAGGGGTTTCTGCGGGTTCCGCCGCCATCCCGGACGATGCGAATGGGTAAACCCCGACCCTGCATTGACCGCGCGGGCTTTTATGTTACCTGATAATCCTTCCATGCCCAAGAAGACCGCCAAAAAGAAAGCCTTCGCACCCGCCGTGCGCCCGCTCAAGGGCACGGTTGTCATCACGCGTCAGGTCCACTTCAACTCGGCGCACCGGCTGCACAACCCGTCGAAGAGCCAGGCCTGGAACGTGAAGCACTACGGCCTCTGCACGAACCCGCACTGGCACGGCCACAACTACGTTTTGGAGGTTTCCCTGCGCGGCGAGCCCGATCCCGAGACCGGCTACCTGATGGAGCTGGGCGAGCTGAAACGCCTTTTGAACACGGTGATCGTGGACAAGTGCGACCACCACAACCTCAACGACGAGGTCGATTTCCTGCGGGGCATCATCCCGTCCACGGAAAATCTCGTGATAGCCTTCTGGAACGAGATCGCGCCCCACATCAAGGTCGGGAAACTCCACTGCGTTAAACTTTACGAGACGCCCCGCAACTTCGCCGAATATTTCGGCCCCGACGCGTTCTAAAATAAAATACACTTTTCGCCAGTTCATCCCGCATCCGCGGGAACGGTTATCGGTCCCCGTCTGGCTCAACCCAAAAACGAAAATGAAAGCCAAGAAAACCATGTATCTCCACCCGACGGCGGGCGGGGAGGCCCCGAAAATCAAGCGGCGCTACGACGCGAAGTTCAAGGCCACGCCGGCCTACATCGCCACGCTGCCCGACATGATGGAGGCCGCCAACGACGCCACGCAGGGCGTGCACGTGCCGATCCAGCAGGTCGGCGTTTCCAATTTCAAGCTGCCGCTGAGATTCCGCACCAAGGAGCGCAAGACCCTCACGCTTGAGGCGAGCATCACCGGCACCGTTTCGCTCCAGGCCGACCTGAAGGGGATCAACATGAGCCGCATCGTGCGCTCGTTCTACGACCACAAGAACGAGGTCTTCACGGGCGAGTGGATGGGCAGAATACTCGCGGCCTACCTGCGGAAGGTGGAGAGCAAGGCGGCGCGGCTGAAGATCGGCTTTTCCTATCCGCTCGTGCAACGCAGCCTGCGCAGCGGGCTCGAAGGCTACCAGTTTTACAACGTGGCGTTCGAGGGGGTGATGACCGAGGCGGGCGTCTACCGGCGCTTCATCCATTTCGACTTCGTCTATTCGTCGGCGTGCCCCTGTTCGGCCGAGTTGTCCGAGCATGCGCGCGACAAACGCGGCACCTACGCGATCCCGCATTCGCAGCGCAGCAAGGCCCGCATCATCATCGAGGAGACGCCCGGCAAAAAAATCTGGATCGAGGACGTGCACTCGCTCTGCGTCGCCGCGCTCAAGACCGAGACGCAGGTGATGGTGAAGCGCGAGGACGAGCAGGCCTTCGCCGAGCTCAACGGCGCGCATGTGAAGTTCGTCGAGGACGCGGCTCGTCTGCTCTACCGGCAGTTCAACGCCGACGCGCGCATCAAGGATTTCCAAATCGCCTGCGCGCACCTGGAGTCGCTGCATTCTCACGACGCAGTGAGCGTGATTTGCAAGGGCGTTAAGGGCGGATTCACGGCGGATTTCTCGGACTTCCGGTCGCTGGTGTGCTGAGTGACTGATTTTTTCCGCGGATGGCGCGGATGGGCGCGGATTCAGAATACAAACCATGACTCCATGTATGAATGTTCGTATCCGCGAGCATCCGCGTCATCCGCGGGGAAAATCCGTGGGTTGGCAGGCTTGTTTTTTCCGCGGATGGCGCGGATAAACGCGGATAGAAAACAATGATACACGAGGAACTCAGCGGTAAAATCATCGGGGCGGCGATGGCCGTGCTCAATGAACTTGGTCCTGGTTTGGATGAAAAGTTGTATGAGCGGGCGCTGGTGATCGAATTGAGAAAACGCGGTCATTTGGTGGATCAGCAAAAATCATTTCCGGTGTATTATTCCGGCGAGCTTATCGGCTCGCTCGTTCCTGATACGATTGTGGACGGTCTTGTGATCGCCGATCCCAAGGTGGTTGAAGCTTTCAATGAATCCCATGTCCGCCAGATGATCGGTTATCTTGCCATTACCCGCCTACAACTGGCTCTGCTCTTGAATTTCAAACGCGTGAAGCTCGAGTGGAAACGAGTGGTGCGCGAAACGCTATGACCCATCCGCGTTCATCCGCGCCATCCGCGGGAAAAAGAAATCCTGTCATCCTTATCACCGGCGCATCGCAGGGCATCGGCGCGGCCATCGCCAAGGTTTTCGCCCGCGAGATGCCCGGCGTGCGGCTCGCGTTGGTCGCGCGCAACGCCAAGAACCTCGCCGCCGTCCGGCGCGCCTGCGTGAAGCTGGGCGCGGTCGCCGAGGTGTTTGTCTGCGACGTGGCCGACGAGACGGCGGTCGGGGCGATGGCGGCGGCGGTGACCAAGCGTTTCAAGACGATCGACGTGCTCATCAACAACGCGGGCGTGTTTGTCGCCGCGCCGTTTCTGGAGACCACGGTCGCCGATTTCGACCGCATCGTCGCGGCCAACCTGCGCAGCGCGTTCCTCGTGACGCGCGCCATCGTTCCGGCGATGGTGAAGCGCGGGCGCGGCGACGTGTTTTTCATGAATTCGATCGCCGGGCAGGACGCCTATCCGAACTCGACGGCCTACTGCGCGGCGAAGTTTGGAGTGACCGGGCTGGCCAAGGTATTGCGCGTCGAGACGCGCGACCATGGCGTGCGCGTGTGCAGCGTGCATGCGGGCGCGACCTGGACGCCGTCGTGGTCGTCGAGCGGGGTGAAGGAGGAGCGCATCATGCCGGCGGAGGATGTGGCGCGCGCGTTCCTCGATGTTTATCGGCTCGGACGAAACACGGTGGTCGAGGAGATCGTTCTGCGTCCGCAGCTCGGTGATTTGTGATCAGCGCGCGAGGGCGTGTAAATTTTTTGTGAGGCAAAGCGGCCGGTTCTATTGTTTAAAACAAACGCTTAGAATGATTGTACATCCGGGCAAATCAGTTGCCCGAGGGCCGGGCGATGGGGTGGATGGGCGGGCTTTCTAGTCACCTACCCCTTTCTCGTCTAGCGGCAGGCTTCGGCCTGCCGAAAGACGGCTCATGGGCGGGAGTCTTGGAGCTCAACCCCCACAACCCCATGAAAACGTATCCATCCCTCGGGAGCACATGCTCCCTGCGAAGCGATCTGCATAAACTCAAAACCCTGGCTTCTCTCTGCCTGCTTTTGGCGGGCCTGGGTTCTCCGTCCGTCCACGCCCTCACCGGCACCCTGAATGGATTGGCGAACGACGCGGAGGCGCGAAGTAACGGAACCGTCGGGAATACGACGGGAACCCAGGCTGCGATTGGCGGAGTCGCAGGCGTCCAGGCGTGCGTGGTGAATATGTTTCAGATTCCCTCATCGATACTCGGTGACCCGACGCAGCAATTCTCGGCGGCGACATATAGTGTCAGGACGGCCTATATGGCGCCTTTCGCCTTTAACGGAGATCTCTACGGAATCGGGTATAGCACAACGAGCGCGAACGTGGACGCGTCGGACTATTACGAAGGGCCGCTGGATAGCGCCAGCACGCTCATTCAAGACAACTTCATTGTCGGGAGCACTCCTTCCTATACGACGGTGAGCACCTCGAACTCGACGCTGGTCGGTTACTTGAACGATCAATTGAATGCGGCGCGGGAATCGGGAGCCACGACGGCCTACGTATTTTTACGGATCAACCCGGATGCGTATATCTACTGGAACACCTATCAGGTCGGAACGACCGAGGGTGGCGGATTCTATGTCCCCACGCTGGCCTACACCACCGTCACGGTTCCCCTTTGGAATCCTGTTCCGCTGGGCGGCGGCGGTTATGTGACGGGTTTGGTGAGCGATCCCACCGGGAGCACCATTTACTGCCGCTCCGATGTCGGCGGGGCGTTTCGGTGGTCGCCTACCGGCGACGCCAATGGCAACGGCTCGTGGGTGTCCCTCACGGATACGATGGTGCCTTTTGGCACGGCGGGCGCCGGGGCGTTGATGTGTGTTGAAAGCATCGCGGTCGATCCCAGCACATCCGGCCGGCTTTATGTCGCCGTCGGCAATCCCAACATGTCCGGCACCGCCCGAGGAATCTACGGTTCCGACAACCAGGGCGCGACCTGGTATCTCGTGGATGCGAGCAACACCTTTGTGATCCAGGGCAACGGAGGCAGCCGCGCCAATGGCGAACGCCTCGCGGTTGATCCGAACAATCCCAACATCCTCTGGTATGGCTCGACCACGACCGGCCTGAGGAAATTCGTCAAAAGCGGCGGCGTGTGGACGGCCACCCCGATTTCGTCCGCGTCGGTTCCCTTCGGGACGGCGAACAACGGAATCACCTTTGTCGTCTGCGACAAGAACGGCGGCAGCACGATCGTCTATGCCGGTGTTGCGGACGCGACCCTCGGCGGTGTTTACCGAAGCACCGATGGCGGCACCACCTGGACCAAGGTGGGCGGAGCGGCGATCCTGTCGCCCCGCCGCGCGCAGATCGCCAGCAACGGCACCCTCTACGTGACCGCCGGCACCACCGGTGTCGCCAAGATGCCGCGCGCGGGATCGCTGAGCCTGTTGAGCACGTTGCCCACGGGACAGACCTATCACGGTGTGGCCGTGGACCCCAATGATGCCACCGGGCAAAAGGTTTTTGTCGCCTCGATCTCCTCCACGAACATCTCGCGCTCCATCGATGGTGGCGCCACCTGGTTCACGCAGACGACCACCTTCAACGAAGGTCCGCTCACGGGCACCAACCACGCCAGAAAAGAACCGGACGGCACCGCGTGCCTGACCGGCTATTGGTTCGGCAACACCGCCTCGTTGATGGTTAACCCGGCTAACTCAAACGAGCTTTGGCTGAGCGACTTTTTCGGGGTGAGCCGCACGCGCAACGCGCAGAACCTGGGAACCAATCCCGGTTCCTGGTGGTATACGCTTCAAAAAGGCCAGGAGGAGACGGTGACCCTCGCCCTCAAGAACGCGCCCAGCGGCGCCAAGTTGCTGACGGGGCTTTCCGATGTCGGCGGCTTCCGCTACCTCGACACGACCGTTCGACCCAGCGGGGCGGGCGGAAGCAGCATGGGCGGAGCAAATATCACGAGCTTGGATTTCTCCGAGGCCAACACCAATATCTGGGCGCGCGCCACGGTCGCCGCCAATCAATCGTCGGGCACGGGCGCGGTCTCCATTGACGGCGGTGCCAACTGGGCGACCTTCGGCCAGCTCGACGCCAAGACCGTCACCAACAGCGCGACGGCCGGATGGGAAACCTTCGACATCGGACCGTATCTGAAGAAGCAGCAGGCCGCCGGCATCACGTCGGTGACGTTGGTCGTGCGCGCCAGCCATTGGCTGACCCAGAATGCCTACCTCCGCTTCTCGTCCAAGGAGGGCGCGAACCCGCCGCAGGTCGTGCTCAATGGCGTCACCACGCTCACGCCGACGGCCGACGCCATGGTCGCCCCCTTCGGCGCGACCACCAACTACGGCAACAGCACCGAATTGCAGGCCCAGAATTACTACGATCAGACCAACTACGTCCGCTGGAGCTACCTGAAGTTCGACCTTACGGGGCAGGCCGCCATCACGTCGGCCACGTTGCGCCTGTATCGTTTGGCGTCCGCCGACACCACCGCATATCCGACGATCATCTACTCCACGCCGACCACCGGCTGGGTCGAGGGCAACGGCGGCGCGGACAACCTTCCGGCGAACGAGATCACCTGGACCAACAAGCCGACCAATCTCTACACGACGCCCGGAGCCCTTTGGATGGGCGGCGGGCGTGTCTCCGTCTCGGCGACCAATTCCAGCAACATCGTCTGGATGGGCATCAAGAACGGCACGAACGCCACCCCCATGTATTACAGCACGGACCGCGGGGTGACCTGGACGGCGGCCACGGGCGGGCCCAACTCCAACATCACCGGCATCTACACCAACGGCAGCAGCATCTCCCCGTCCGGTCAGCCTCTGGCGGCCGACCGTGGCAACGGATACTTCTACGCCGGTGTTTTTGGCGGCACGGCGCATGCGATCTATCGCAGCACGAACAACGGCGCCACCTGGACGCAGGTCTCCACCGTGACGAACGGCAACAGTTACAACATGCGGACTCCGCAGCTGGTAGCCGCGCCGGTGTCGCCCACCTGTCCCACGGGCGGCGACGTCTGGCTCTGCGACGACGGCACCTACAACGGCAACGGCGGCGGTCTCTGGCGCTCCACCAATTCCGCCGTGAGCTGGTCCGCGATCAGCGGCATCGGCAAAGTCACCGAGGTCAGCTTCGGCAAGGCCGCGTCCGGAACCGGCTACACCGTGTTCATCAACGGCTACAAGGCCGGCGTGAAAGGCATCTACCGTTCCGACGATTACGGGCTGAATTGGGTCAAGCTCGTCGATCCTACCATCAAGGACATCCAAGCCATCGCCGGCGACCGCCAGAACTACGGCAAGGTCTTCATCGGCACCGACGGTCGCGGTGTGTTCCAAGGTCAATGACCGGTCGGGGCGGGCCGGCAAATCCGGTCCGCCCTTTGTTTGTCCAAAAGGAAAGGGAGGGGGTTGGATTCGAGAGCGTGTGATTGCGGGGTTTGAGTTTGCGCCGGGCCTGCATTGGCCTCCGCCTTACCCTGTCTGCCATGCCTCGAACCGCTCCCTCCCTTTTTTGTTTCGTTTGCGCCCTTTTGGGTTTTTCCAGCGGTGTCGGCGATGTGAACGCGACCGAGTTTAACAAGGCCGGTTTGGTTTTGTGGCTTGATGCGAGCGATGCCGCGAGCGTGGTGCGCGACGGAACCGGCGCCATCGTAACGTGGAAGGACAGGAGCGGACAGGCCCATCACGCGGTGCTCGGAAAAGGCTCCGCGAAGGTCGGCCTCGTCGGGGCGGCGATGAACGGCCTGCCGGTGCTTCGCTTTGACGGCACGGGATTTTTGGAGGTGCCGCAGATTCGGGCGACCCCGGGCAAGCTGGGGATTTTCATCGTCGCGCAACGGCTGCCGGCGCAGGCGAACGGACGGGATTGGCAGCGGTTGGTTTCATCCTCGGACGGGAGTGCGAATCGCGATACCCAAAGGCCGGCCTTCACTCTGATGCATCCCAAGAACGGCAAGGGTTCCGCCTTCGGGCCGACGGTGATGGAGTATTTTGACGAGGATGTGAACATCGGGCCGCTCGCCATCGGGTCCGACAACCAACGTGGCAGGGGCAATTATCTCCACGGGGACATCGCCGAGATCCTTGTTTTCGACCGCGATTTTGTCAGCGAGGACTCCACCCAGAGCGTGATCCGCTATCTCACGGAAAAATGGAAGGCGGAGAGCTCGCGGGTTCATGAAGGCTGGACGCGTGTCGGTCCGCTGGGTGAAACCCCGGTGAGAAAAAACAACCGCTATCCGCTGACGGATCAGGATAACCAAGCGGGCTGGTCGCTCTACGAACCCATGTCCGACGAATTCAACGGCGACAAGCTGGATGGCGCGAAGTGGTGGGACCACAACCCGCAGTGGCGGGGGCGCGAGCCGGCCCTGTTCATGCCGCACAACGTGGAGGTGCGCGGCGGAATGCTCCGGCTCACGATGAAAAACGAGAACGTGGCCGGTGCGCCGAAGGGATACGACACGTTCACGTCCGCCGCCGTGCAAAGCCGGACGCGGGTGCGCCATGGCTATTTTGAGATTCGAGCCAAGCCGATGCGTTCAAGCGGATCGAGCGCCTTCTGGTTCACCTATGGGGATGACCGCGATGCCACCGAGATCGACGTGTTCGAGATCGGCGGCGGCGCGCCGGGCTTCGAGCGGAAATACAACATGAACCAGCACGTGTTCCGCACGCCGACGGAGAAAAAGCATTGGAGCGTGGGCGGCGTGTGGATGGCTCCTTGGAATCTGGCGGACGACTTTCACACTTATGGCCTGGAATGGGACGAGAAAGAGCTCAGCTATTACGTGGACGGAGTTCGTGTGAGGCGCGCGGACGGCGGCCACTGGCGCCAGGCGCTCACGGTGAATTTTGACAGCGAGACGATGCCGACCTGGTTCGGGCTGCCCGATCCCAAGGATCTGCCTTCGACCTTCGAAATCGATTACATCCGGACGTGGAAGAAGGCCGGACAGATCGAGGAACCGCTGCCGGGGTTCACGAAGAAGTGAAGATCCTCGGGCTAATCCCGAGCGTTGCCGAAAATGTAGGAGCGGCTTTATGCCGCGATTCCGATCATCGTGAGCAAGCTCGCTCCCACGCCCGAACTATCGCGGCGTAAAGCCGCTTGTGTAAGCCCCAACGTGAACCGAGTTCTGATAAAACCGGAGGGGCGCGCGGAGCCCCCGGCGAAGCGCAGCGCGCCCCTGCCGGGGGGAGGATATGCGCAGCCTGTG
>JBAZSJ010000078.1:0-16834 GCA_041662485.1 Opitutaceae bacterium
GCCCACCTCGGGCTACGCCTGCCCAAGGGCCCTCGAATCGTGGCGGATGTAGTGCCGAAAATCGCCCCTTGAATCAGGCAAAATGCTGATGATCAATAGAGTCGTTCTCCGAACTGACGAACTCGGGTTAAGGGGACTGCCCGTGTTTGCGTGTTGTTTTGGCGCACCGGAAGGAAGGCTCAATCCTCCGCCCGCAGGCATCGGCGCATCATGTCCACGTCGGCCGGAATCTCACCGCTTCATCCGGCTGAAAATCCCCGTCTTGAAGCCGGCCATCGCCGCGACCATCTCCCGCCGCACCCACGGGATTTTTCCCGCCAGCGGAAACGCCGCGTCCCTCACCCGCCCCAGCATCACCGAGTCTGACTGGAAAAACGGCGTCATCATCCGCGTCGTCCACTGATAAAACCCTAGGTGCCTCCGCCGCCGCGCCGAGTAATCCGCCAGCGCCTCGGCCAACGGACGCTCCTTTTCCAACGCCGCCGCCAGCTCCGCCGCATCCATCAACGCCAGGTTCACCCCCTGCCCCAACTGCGGACTCAACGCATGGCCCGCGTCGCCCAGCACCGCCACCCGTTCCCCATGCCAGCGCGGCATGCGCACATCGTGATACGCCGCCACCGCCAGTTGCTCATGCCGAGTGATCTGCGCGAGCAACGGCGCGGCTTGCGGCGCATGCCGGAGCACGCCCCGCTTCCATTCGTCCAGACTCCCCGCCCGCCACGCCTCCACATCCGTCAGCCGGATGCTCCAGAAAAAGCTCACCAAATCCTCCGTCGTGCCCGTCGGCAAAAACCCGACCAGCTCCCGCGTCGTCCCCACCCGCTGCCACAGCGTATCGTCCGCAAACGCCTCCGGACGTTTCCCGATAAACCACAACGCGCCCCACGGATAACGATCCACCCGGCAGGGAATCCCCGACTGCGCCCGCAACGCCGACTGCGCCCCGTCGCACAACAACACCAGGTCAAACGGCCCGTGCCGCTCCCCGCGCCCGTCGCACAAAACTGGACGCCCGTCCGGCTCCCGTTGCAACGCGCTGATCGGATGTCCCCACCGGATCACCGCCCCCGCGTCGGTCGCCGCCTTTAAGAGCACGCCCAACAGCGCCGCCCGATGCGTGCCCGCCCCGCGCAACCCCGCCGCGACCTCCTCGTAATCGAGATTCAGCAACGCCCGGCTCCGCCCGTCCAGACAGTGCAACCGCCGGATCGGCGCCGTCTGCGGCAGCAGCGTCGCCAGCAAGTCCAGTTGTCGCAGAACCTTCATGCCGGTTGGCTGAAGCAAAAACCCCGCGCCCACCGGCAGGTTGACCGGCGCACGCTCGAACAACGTCACGTGATGCCCGGCCCGCGCCAAAAGAACCGCCGCCGCCGGCCCCGCCGTGCCAGCCCCGACAATCCCCACGCGAAGCCCCGGTTGCGTCATAAAACCTCACGATGCCGGACGCCTCCCCTTAAAGTCAAAAGTTCCTCCCCGCAGCATCCGACTCCGCCAATCACCCCCCTCCTTCGCCCAATCCCAAAGTAACCTATTAGGTTACTTTGCCTCTGGAGGAATGTCATAGCCGCCTGATCTTTGCAGGGCCTCACCTTGCGTGAGGCCGCGATGTCTTTTGGCCTACGCACGCCTCACCGACCCGACACAAGGTCGGGCCCTACGATTGATAAACACGGCGACAGTTCATTTTAAATGCGCTAACGCTCTCCGTCCGCGGCACCCCAACAATCACGCCAACCGCTGGCACATGCTCGCATTGGCCGCAGGAATCGTCTGAGTCATTCCTCAATGAAAATGGTCAAGTCGAACGGGGTCTTCACGTTGACGTTGTGGGCGACACTGCTGGTTCTGCTGGTGTCCGGCACCACGACGGTCCGGGCCGACGGCAAGGTCTTCGCCCCAGTGCTCGTGCCACAACAAGTGGAAATGCCCGATCAACGCGCACTTTTGGCGTGGAAGGACGACGTTGAGACGCTGGTCATCGAATCAGCCTTCGTGGGCAAGGGAACCGACTTCGCGTGGGTCGTGCCGCTGCCCAGCAAACCCGAGGTGTTTCCAGCCACCTCCGGCACATTGCCGTCCGCCGTGGCGTTGATGCAGCCCGCCGTCGCGAAACCAATGGCGAACGCATGGGAATTAGCGGCGGGGTTTGGCGGCATCGGCTTGATCGCGCTGGCCTTCGGATGGGGCATGGTCGGAAAAGTCACCCGAGTAATTTTACTTCTGGGAGTCATGGCGATTCCCGCAATCACACTTGGAGCAATCGCACAGTCAGAAACGGTCGCGTGGCTGGCTTTCATCGGAATAGCGTGCCCGTGCCTGTGGGCGTCGCGGCATTGGTTCCAAAAGGAAGTCACGATGGGCGGAGTGCTCGTGCAGCTACTGCTCATCGGTGTTTTTTCAGGCATGATGATGCCGGCCTTCAGTAAGGTGAGATCGGTAGCCATGGGAGTGCAGTCCGTAGGCGGCATAACCGTAGAGCAGCAGCGGGTGGGCGACTATGACGTCACTCTGATTTCGGGACGTGAAGGTGACGGCGTGGTGGGATGGCTAAAAGACCACGGTTTCACACTCAGCGATGAGGCGCGAATGGTGGCCACAGAGCACGCGACGTCAGGCAGCTGGTTTGTGGCGAGTCGTGTGCGACGCGAGTTCGTGGAAAGCGGCCGAAGTGTGCCCGCACCGCTGGCGTTTCGTTTCCATACGAAACAGGCGTTGTATCCGATGCGCCTGACTGGAGCGGGCGCAACGCGTCCGCTGGAGTTGGAGTTGATTGTATGTGGACCTGGTCGGGCGGAGGTCACGGGCCTGAAAACCCGCACCGCCGCACCCTTGGCGCAGGGAGAGCCTATGGTGCAAAAGCTCCGGGGATCCGAAATGCAACCTCGCGATACACGGAAAATCACCCACCCCGAACTTACTCGTTGGACCCAAGGAACCGAGGTGGCCACTTGGATGCGTGGCACGTTGTCGCCGGCGCAAATGCAGGCGGACATGCCCATTCACTGGACACCGAGCCACGAAGCCTTGGGTCTGTTCGTGCAATCGACAGATGATGCGCGGGCTCAGGCAGCATTGTTGGGAGCACTCCTCTGCTTCACGGGAGCTATGATCCTCGGCCTTTTCTTCAGGAAGAGACCACCTGCCCGTCAATGGGCCGGGACAGTGGTGCTCATAGCGCTCGCCAGTGCGGTCACTTTTCTGGTGCGAACCCCGACCATTGCAGTGAAATCATCACATGATGGTTTGAACTTTTACGAGCTGAGGCTGATGGCCCAGACTACAGCCATGGCCTTGATTGAGTTGCCCAGCACTGCGAGCGACGAGGTTGTGCAGGCAACATTTGCGGAAGTGTTGACCAATTTCCCGCCCTCGCATGGACATCCGGTAAAAACAGGGGATGCCCCAGGCGAAGCCATGCTCCGCAAACTGCCCGATGGAAGTTTGCGCGTGCTCTTTTTTGATGGCTACGGACAGCCCCATTTCTTCGAAGGAACAGACATCCAGCTGACCGATAACCCATCGATAAAAACGGACTCGGATCAAGCTCCGCTAAAGTCGAAAAAATGAATCCAAACTGGCTTGGTGTCATCTCTGCTATCCTGGCTTTCGTTGCGTTTTCCGTTACGTATCGGACCGCGATCAAATCCAAGATCAAGACCCGGCTGCTTCTCGCGGCATTGGCCATAATGCTGGCCATTCCAGGGGCGAGTTTTGCAGCTTACTACGCACACCTGCTCCCGGAACCGGGTTGGTATTATGAGTTCCGCAGTATTCCAGGCACCGAGCTGCTGATCGTATTCATCGGCATTGCCGGTGGAATGATCGCTTCGGTATTGCCTCGTGCATGGTTGATTCTCCCGTTGTTCGGCGTGGCTGCATTTTCGATCGCTCCGATATCGAAGTCATTATTCAAGCCAATCCCAACGGGAACGCTGAGCAACAAGTGGCATGATGGCGTTTGCCTCCAAAGCACGCCCTCGACCTGCGGAGCTGCCTCAGTCGCAACCATTCTGACCACTCTAGGCCAAGCCACCACCGAAGCTGAATTGGCCGCAGAAGCATATTCTTACACAGGAGGCACGGAGGCTTGGTATCTTGCGAGAGCGGCCAGGAAGCGCGGATTTGATGTGCGCTTCGTCTGTGCGTCGCGATTCGCGCCAGACGCCACCTTCCCCTCCCTTGTGGGTGTCAGGCTGGGTTCAATCGGACATTTTATAGCGATCTTACAGCGGGATGGTGATCGTTTTCTGATTGGTGATCCCCTCAGAGGACCTGAATCCCTGTCGCGAGATGAGCTTTTACAACGGTATCACTTTACAGGGTTTTTTATGGCAATCGAGCCTGAGCCGAAGGGGAACGGCCGCTGAATACCAGTTCCCTATTTTTAAGGCCGCGTAGTCCACCAAAAGCGCCAATCCGAGGAGGGTCAGGCCGCTAGATGCTAGATTTAAGTTGAGTTGACGGGGCCGGTGGCAATTCAGAAGGAGACGAACGTGTTTGCGTGTTTTTTGAACCATCAGATAGCAGGTTCACTCCTCCGTTCCCCAAGCATGGCCGGACTTTCTCGACCACCAACCGCACCGTTTCCACGCCGCTCGGGTCGCACACGCGGTTACGCTCAAGGCCCGCCTCGCCCCTGCTCTGATTTGCAAGGTTGCCATCCGGCGAGGCCCGGCAAAACATCCGCTCCATGGTTTCAACGTCCACCAAGCTAAAATCTTCACCGCGAGTGGGCGCCAAACAGCAAGCGGCCGGTGAAGACGAAGAACGTTCCTTGGTCCGGCTGAATCAACTCATCGCCAAGGCCGCTCCCAAGGCGACACGGGAGACAACGGCCGCGCTCAATCGCTTCCACCGTGACATCGCCGCAGCCATTCGCCGAGGCCGCTAAACGCCCCCGCTTGCTGGTCGTCGCCGGCCCCAACGGGTCCGGCAAGACATCCGTCACGGAACAGGGCCTCCGCCACGAATGGTTTCGGGACTGCCTTTACATCAATCCCGACAACATCGCCCGTGATCGTTTTGGCGACTGGAACTCCCCCGAGGCGGTTTTAAACGCCGCCCGTCTCGCCGAATCCATGAGGGAAGACGCGCTTGCGGACGGAGCCAGCGTGGCGTTCGAGACGGTTCTCTCGACCGAAGGAAAACTGGATTACCTGCAACGGGCGAAAAACGCCGGGTATTTCATACGTCTCTTCTTCGTGGGCACGGAATCTCCCGCCATCAACGCCGCTCGCATCACCCAACGGTTCATCAAGGGCGGCCACGAAGTGCCGATCACCAAGATCGTCGCCCGGTTTGCGCGTTCCATGGCCAACAGCGTCCAGGCCGCCCGAATTGCCGACCGGGCCTATTTCTACGACAACACTCCCGATGACAAATCCGCCCGCCTGATCTTCCGATGCAAAGAAGGCCGGGTGGACAAGGACTATGGCGCTTTGCCCGCGTGGGCCGCGCCCATCCGGGCAGCCCTTCGCCGCTGAAGCGCCTGAAGCGGATTTCCCCGATACGCCCCGTCCGACTTCATTCGGGTTTGACGTTCAATCCTCCGCCCGCAGGCACCGGCGCACCGTGTCCACCATCAGCCGCACCGTGTCCACGCCGCTCGGGTCTCGCAGGCGGTTGCGCACGACCGCCACCGCCAGCCGGTTTTTCGGATCGGCGAAACCCAGCGATCCGCCATGCCCGCCATGGCCGAAACAGGTCCTGCGCCGGCCCATTGAAGAACCTTCCTCGCCCAGACCGTAGCCGAGTCCGCGCGGCCCCATCGTCGTCGGCACTTGCGCATCGACCTGCTCGGTCGCCAACGCCACCCGCGCCGCCGGCAACAGCTCCACACCGTCCACCCCGCCCGGACACAGCGCCGCGTAATGTCGAGCCAGGTCGAGCATCGTCATGATGCCGTTCGACGCCGGGATGCAGGTCCTGCGCACGTCGGCGCGATTCATCCACGCGTAAAGCGGCTGCACCCAGTTCGGAATGGACTGCGGATAATCCACCGCCGGAAAGTCACCCTCCGGACCGATTTCCTCCAACACGGCCACGCGCGATTCCACCACATCAGGAATGCCGATGAACATGGCCTTCAAACCAAGCGGCGCACGAATCTCATCCTCCAGCAATTGTTCAAAGGTCTTCCCCGTCACGCGACACGCCGCGCCGCCGAGAATCCATCCCTGCGTGATCGCGTGATACTCGCGCTGCGATCCCGGCGCCCATGCCGGCGTCATCGCCGCCATCTCCGCGCACATCGCGTCCCAGTCGCACAATTTCCCGTAGCCGAGCTTCGGCGATATGAGGTGAAGCCCCGCCGTGTGATTGAGCACATGATTGAGCGTCACCCCCGCCTTCCCGTTTGCGGCAAACTCGGGCCACACGCTCGCGATCGGCTGGTCGTAGGCGAGCACCCCGCGCTCGACCAACCGATGGATGATCGTGGCCGTCACCCCTTTTCCGCAGGAGAAAATGGGGAACAACGTGTCGGCGGTGACCGCCACGCCGCGCGCCGGATCGGCCAGACCGGCCCACGCGTTCACGACAAGTTCGCCGCGAAAATACACCGCCGCCTGCAATCCGCGCTCCTTGCCCTCGGCGACCAGGCGGTCGAACAGGCGCTGCACTTCATCCTGAACATCTGAGAGTGTCGCGGTCATGGCTTCAGGCTCGCACCGCCGCCGGAGCGGCCTTGGCCGGATGATGCCCCTTGCGGGCAAAACTGTGCGTCACGGCGGAGTCTATCAGGTGCGCCCCGCCCACGATCACGGCGACAAAAAGCCAGTAGCCGCCGGAAATCCGCTCCGCGTCTTCCGGGGGTTTCGCGCCCAACAGCGGACCGATCACCAGCACCAGCCACAGAAATGCCGTGCCGATCATCTCCGCCACCGCAAAAAACCGGTGTCCGAGATACCAGTCGCCCAGCCCGGGAAACGCCAGCGACAGCAACGCCGCCTTCCGCGCCGACTTGATCCCGCCGCCGCACCCGCCGCAGACCAACGGCCAGGCCGGCACATGGGTGAAACAGTGCGGACACAGATGCGCCATGCCGTCGGACTTCTTGTCCGGAACCGCCGCACCCGACGATTCCGTCACCACCCCGGAGAGAAATTTCCCGAGATACTTTCGATCCGCCTTCGGCATGCCCGAGAACCGGTGCTTCTTTTTATTGGCCAGCTGAACCTCGCACATGCCCGACCATGTCGCCTTCACCTTGAGAATCGAAGTGTAGGGCAGCTCGCTCACCAGTTCGCGCGGCTTCAGGTTGGAGCCGATCTGCATGAGGATCACCCGCTCCGTCGTGAACACCATCGCGCGCAGGTTGATGTAATACGCCACCGCCTGTCCCGCAAAAAGCTGTTCCGCCGTGCTCGCCAGCGATCCCTTGGTCACAAAATACACCCGCTCCCCCGGTCGCAGCACCCGCGCAAGCTTGGCGTCGATCTTCTGCATCAATTTGAAACGCTCCTTCGCCCGCCGCTTCGCAAACCATCCCTTCGCCTCAAAAAGCATCGCATACTCATAGGGCGAGTCCGCGACATTGTCTCCGAGCAGCTCCTCATAACGACGGGCGTCCTTCAGGGTGGTCATGTCCTGCAACCACAACCGCATACGCCCGTCCCGTCCATTTTAAATACGGCCATTGCCCGCCCGGGGGGCACGCGTAGGTTCAGCGCACTCATGACGCCTTTCACCACGATTCTCACCCATCCCGGCGGCGCGCATAAGGACGAGTTCCTTGCGTGCAGCGTGCTCCTCGCGGTCCATCCCGCGCCCATCGGGCGCCGCGAACCCACGCCCGCAGACCTCGCCGACCCCGCCATTGCCGTGATCGATGTCGGCCACGTCCACGAACCCGCGCTCAACAACTTCGACCACCATCAGCTCCCGCGCGACCACGTGCCCACCTGCTCGTTGTCTCTCGTTCTCCAGCATCTCGGACTCTACGAGGACGCCCGCCAGTTCTGCGACTGGCTCGAACCCGCCGAGTGGTTCGACTGCCGCGGCCCCAACGACACCGCCCGCTGGCTCGGCGTGGAGCGCAACGTGATCGGCAAGCTCAACTCCCCCATCGACGGCACCCTGCTGCGTCGTTTCGCGCAGTCCACCAACCTCGCGTCCGGCGATCCGCTCTGGGAAATGATGCGTCTGATCGGCGACGACATACTCTCCTACGTGCGTTCGTTGCGCGAGCGTCTCGACTTCATCGGACGCCACGCGGAATTGTGGACGATCCCCGACATTGCCGGCGCTCCCTGTGTCCTGTTTCTCCCGCGCACCGACCCGTTGCCCGACGATCCCTCCGCCGCAATCGAGCGCTACGTCGAAAGCCGCGGCCTCGGAGAACGCGTGTTCGGCCTTGTCTCGCCCGACCGCCGCGGCGGCGGCTACGGACTCTCCCGCCACCGCGACAGCGCCCGGCTCGATTTCACGCGCATCCTCGGCGAACCCGACGTCCACTTCGCCCACGCGCGCGGCTTCGTCGCCAAGACCTCGGCCACCGATCCTCTGCGCCTGCGCCATCTGCTGCGCCTCGCGTTCACCGCCCTGTAAACAACGATCGGGGATCTGTCGTCGGTTGCCGACCTCGTCGTGATCGTCGGACACAAAGAAAACGGAACTCGCCGGTATGTCCTCGTCGGCGATTCGTCTCTCTCAAACATGGGTGATTGTATCCCACCCCAGACGCACGAGCCAGAATCCGTTCACCCTGCGGGTTGGCTGCCGATATCAACATAACTCGCCACAAGCCCCTTTTGGCCGAGCGTTTGCCGGATTCAGGCCAATTGGAAATTCTGTCTAGCGAATTTTTCGGACGGTGCCCCAATGCGTCCATGTCTGACAAATCAGCGTCTCCTGCTGCCGGATTGGTGTTCCCAACTCGCCGCGCAAGAGGTGTCCATGCAACTGCATGATGCTGACGTCTCCGATCAAAGCGTAGTCGGTGATCAGGCCGGCGATTTCGCCCGAGGAACGACTCATCGAAAGAGAGGCAAATCCTATTTCTTCGGGAACCCGCAGACCGGCCTCTTTCAACCATGAGAGGCTTTCGTTTTCGGTGGAAATCACACACTCCGGCCTGTGTTTTTCGACCCAACGGATAAAGCTTTCTTTGGAAAAAACAGGAGGCAAATGCGAAGGAACCGGCCGCAATCGTTGCGGCCTCCTATGAATTTCACCCGAGAGGGCTCCCAACCATTCGAAACGATGCCGACTCTCCATCTGGTAGCTGTGAGCAAGCCCGACCCGCTGATACCCCCTATTGGCAAGTTCGGTGCACACGATTTCCATGCCCACAAAAAAATCCGTGCCGATGCGGTGAAACGCGGAGGTGAGGGGATGGGCCCCCACGGAGACAATCGCATAGCGATCCCAATCGAGTTTTAATTTCAAGGCCCCCTCAAGGAACGAGGAAATGATCAGACCCCGGATGCCTCGCGCATGCAGAAAACGGTCGGGATCGCCCAACTTTCCAATGTCTTTTTCAAGGTAAAATACATCCAATTCATAGCCAAGAAGCGCGCATGAAACGCGCATGCCTGCCAGCACCAAATCCACCCATTCCCCGCCATGGGGCTGGTCTCCCCACCGGTCGTCAATGATGACCGCCAAGTTGGCGAATGTGCGGCCTCGCCCTCGGTTTTTACGCGCCGCCAGCGCGGAAAGGAGAGGATCCGGTCGATATCCCAGGGCTTCCGCCGTTTTTTTAACAAGCGCCCGGGTTCCCGGTGATATCCGGGGGTTATTACGCAACGCCATGGAAACCGTGGCGTTGCTCATGCCGATCTTCTTACCAATGTCAGCCATCGTGCATGAAGTCGGGTTCATTGGTAAATGGGGATAATACCCTTTAACTGACTTCGGCTTGGCCGCGATCAATGTTTTTGGTTCTTCGCTGTTTTCGATGGGTAATCTCGGCATGTGAGGTAGCAGCACAAGGCTATCAAACCGTCCGTATCCGGTGCAGCGGCCTTTCTCTCGTAGCCAGCGACCCGATGCCAATCCCGGGGCGCTGGCGCTCCCCGCTACATTGGGATCAATCCACCCACTGAAAATAGCGAAGAACCATTTTAAACGACCTGCTCCCGCGCAGTTTAACAGCATGAATTTTTGCGGACTGGATGGCCGCACGAGAGCGGGTGACCATGGCTTCAAGAGGGAGAAACACTGATCCCTGGGATTTGGTATAACCTAAAAAACAAAACGATTATGGCCGTTACAGAAACAGGAGTTAGCTATTATGGCATCGGAAACCCCGACCATGCGCGCAGGGACTTCCAAGAGATGATCTCGCACAATTGTAATGCGGTCATCCTGGCCCTCTCTGAATTCGACATTGATTTTTGGTTCCCCTGTATTGTGGAGACCACCAAGGTGGCGAAGGAGTTGGGCCTGAAGGTGTATTTGGATACTTGGGGCATTGGCAAGTGGTTTGGAGGGGAACCTCCGAGTCTGTTTCTGACCAATAATTCCGGCAACCGGCAGGCGTCTGCCATGACCGGAGAAGCGCTGCCTGCGGTCTGCTTTAATACCAAGGCGTTCAGGGACTACTTTTACCGTATTTGCGAAAAACTCGCTTCGGAAGTCCCTGCCGACGGATTTTTCTGGGATGAGCCTCACTACGCGCTGCCCAAGAGCTATGCCTCGATTACCGGCGGAGCGGGGGATGATTGGTCGTGTCGCTGCGGGGTCTGTCAGCGCAGGTTCTCCGATCAATATGGCTATGAGATGCCAAAGCTGTTGACCCCGGAGGTCGTGATCTTCCGACAAGACCAGGCACTGGAAATTTTGGAAGTAGCCTCTCGAAAAATCAAAGCGATCCGTCCGGAGAGCAAGATCACCTGCTGCGTTCATGCCACGCTCGGCACCTATTACGTCACGGAGAAACGCGGCTATGATAACTGGGATAAAATCGGCGGCTGCGATGCCTTCGATGTGTTTAGCACCACCATTATCTCCCATCAGCTTCCAAAAAGTTTCTTTAGAAGTATCACCCAGCGGACCCTGGACACCGCTCATAAATATAACCGGACATCCCAGCGCTGGCTGATGGCCTATTATCAGGAGCCGGAAAACCTGAACGACATCAAGGATGTCGTTCACCTCTACAGCGACATGGGGGTGGACAGTCTGTTCGGCTGGACCTTCCGCGGCGGCCACGGAACCGTCCTGGCGTCACCAAGGGCGTTGGAGGTTTGGGACAAGCTCGGCGAAGCCTACGGGGAAGTGCTGAGCCGCCCCAAGCCCAACTGTATAAAGTCAGTATAAAGAGCCTCACCATGCCTAACGAAAATTTAAATTATCTGAAATCCGTCGTTGATCTGCTCGATAAGATCGAGTGCGAGCAACTGCCGCCAATCAAGAAAGCGGGCGAGTTGATGGCCGATGCGATCGCCGCCGACCGACTCATTCATGTCTATGGCGGCGGTGGACATACCACGTTGGTCATGGGGGAGATGTTCTTCCGCGCCGGCGGCTTGGCCAATATCAACCCGATCATGGAGACCGGGTTGTCGGTGTTCAATCAGGCCATCAAGTATCTGAACCTGGAACGTTGCGTGAATTACGGGCGTTCCATCATGAAATACTACAACCTCCAGAAGGGCGACCTGCTGGTCATTTTTCACAACATCGGAATCAACGCCGCGACTATCGATGCCGCGTTGGAGGCGAAGGAGCGGGGCGCGATCATCATCGCGGTGAGTTCCTCGTTCTGGCAAGGCGTGTCAGCGGACCACCCGATCCGGCACCCGAACAAGCAGAACCTCTTTGATTTAGCCGATGTCTGCATCGATGATTACAACCCCGTGGGCGACGCGGTGATAAACGTGCCCGGCTTCGATTCGCCGATCGCTCCGGTCTCGAACCTGACCGATTTTTACATCGCCCACCGCATGGAGATCGAGTGCGTCAAGGCCTGTGTGGCCCGTGGTATCGAGCCCCCTGTCTGGCGGAGCGCCAACGCGCCCGGTGGCGACGAGTTCAATGCGAAGTATTTGGCGAAATACAATCCGAGGATCAAATCACTATGAATACTATTGTGAATGCTATTTCCCTGCCTCCGGTGCCGCCTCAGAGTTGTTCGCCGCACGGCCATCTCGACCGCCTTGCCGCCAAATATGGTGTCACGCTCCAAGAGAATCTCCACCTGTTTGAACGTTGCGAAGAGTCGGATGCCATATCCGGGGCGATCCTGCCCGGTTGGTGTTTGTGCGATGAGGAAGGTCGTGATCTGAGCGGGAGAAGCGGGATCCCGCTGCTGCCGTGGCGGAGCGAACGGCGGTTTATCGAATTGCGCAACCTCGTGACGACACGGACGGTCGAGACGGTTTGTTTGTGGAGAAGCCGTTGTCTTTCCAGTCCGGAGCGGTGGACGCTTTCGCAGGCGATCTACCGGGAAATCGGCTTGTGCCAGTGGGTGCTGGGCGAACCGTTTGTGTCGGTTTATGCGGCTACGCATACCGACATCGTCGCCAACATCATCGGTCGTTTGGCGAGCGGCATTGCTTGTGGCATTGAAATCAGTCTGGCCTTGCCGGCCGACTCTCCGCTGATGGACCGCCATGAGGCGATCTCGCGACGAGGAGTCGCCTCCGATCAGGTGGTGGATTCGATTGTCCGGCCTAGCTCGGTTTACGTCATGTCCGAACAGGGTTTACAGTCCTACCTCGATACCGACAGCGAGCTATTCGGGCTTGGCGAGAACCAGGCGGCCTTGGTGCGCGAGGCCTTCTCCTCGATCCGCCAGCCGGAAAATTCCGGGGCCGACTTGGCCACCCACCAGCAGATTTGCCGGGTGGTTGCTGCGGTCTCCCGCTCCGTGAAATCCAACAAACGCATCGATCTCGTCCCATGAAAACTGTCGCCATGAAGCCGATCAACGTAGCGATCTTTTCGCTCACCCACGGACACACCCGCAAGTATTTCCAAACGCTCAAGACCAACGCCAACTTGAATTGGGTCGCGGTCTCGGCCGAGACGCCTGCGATCAAGGCGCACTTCGAATCCCAAGGCTTCGGAGTGCCGTGTTATCTCGACCAGAACGAGATGCTGAACCGTCATCCCGAGATCGACGCCGCCGTCCTGGCCTCGTCCAATGACAGGCACTTTGAACAGATGCACCTGTGTGCGGAGCGAAAGGTGGATATCCTTTCGATGAAGATCCCGACGTTCGATCTCGCGGAATATGACCGGATGATCGAGCTGGTTGATCGCGCGGGCATCATCTGCCAAGTCGAACTCGAGTTGCACTACAACCCGGTGATACACCGTATCAAACAGGTCGTGGCCAGCGGCCAGCTTGGCCCGTTGGTCTCAATCCAGGGAACCAATACCACACTCACCCCGGTATGGGCGTTCCCTTGGCAGGGGGTGCCTAAAAAGAGCTACGGGCGGCGACGCCCGCTGCGTAAGGACGATTCCCGGTTCTGCGGCGGCGCCCTTTGTGACCATCCTCACATCTTCGACCTGGCCCGGTGGCTGACCGGCAGCGACTTTGATTCCCTGTTTGCGCAGGTCGGACCGAATCTTCGCCCGGATCTCATCGAAGAGGATATGCTCGTGATCAACGGGCGGATGAAGAATGGCGTGAGTTTCCTGATTGATCCCTCGTGGTCGAGAATGGAAGAGCGGTTGACCATTCCCGGGCCTGGTTGGGAGGTCTTCCCGAAACGCATGGAAGTGGACTTGGTGGTCAGCGGCGAGAAGGGCTGTCTGGCGGCCGACTGCTTTGGACCCAATGTTTATCATAACGGCGCGCCGAATGACCGCTACACGGTCCAATACACCTACTTTGACGAGTGGATCGGCATGATGGACGAGTTTACCGATTGCGTTCGCACCCGACGGCAGCCGGCCATCAACTTGCGCTGGCATCGGCGGACGATTGAGGTGATGAACGCCTGTTACGACAGCATCGCGTGCGATAACGTCGTTTCGGTGTCTAACAACTAACCATGAGCAACCACGAGCGAACGGAGTCCCCTACTGGAGCCGTCCAACCTTCCCCTCGGTTGGTGCATCCCTATCCACGGTCGGCACAATGGGGAATGGAATCCCTGCTGATCAACCGCACGATTCGCTTCCAATTTGGCACCGGGATCAGTCATGGAATGCGCCGGTGGATGATGGAATTGTGGCGGCGGTATACCCTGGACCGGATTCCGGTCGAAGTATCCGACATCCCAATGCCTGGCGGAAGACCCTGGTCCTGGCGGATGAACGATGGCGAGATGCCGACGTTGACCGATGGCGATTCGTATGCCTTGCAAGTCGGTGCCGGTGGCGTCGCGGCCGTCGCAGTCAACGAAAACGGCGCAAAGGATGCGTGGAAGACGCTGCTGCAGTTGTTGTGGCTGCGCGACATCGAAGCCTCGTCGGTTTGCCTGGCCCTTCCTTATGCGACCATCCACGACGGGCCGGCCATGGCGTTCCGGGGGGTGCATCTCTGCGTGTTCCCGGAATCAACCCCTTTGTTCATCGAGAAGGTCATTCAGTTGGCGGGGCTCCTCAAGTATTCGCACGTGGTCTTGGAATTCTGGGGAATGCTCAAGCTGGAGACGCTGCCGGAACTGGGTTGGCCTTCCGCTTGGAGCAAAAGCCAGGTGTCGGAGTTGATCCAAAGAGCCAATGCTTGGGGCATGGAAATCGTGCCCATGTTCAATATGTGGGGGCATGCGAGCGCCGGTCGTCATCGTTGGGGCAAGCATGTCGTGCTGGACCAGAATCCTTCGCTTTCACCGCTGTTTGAACCCGACGGCTGGACATGGTGTTTGTCGAATCCGCAGACCGGGCCGCTCTTGCGGGAGATCGCATCGGAACTGTCAAAACTCGCCGGTCCCGGCGGCTATTTCCACATCGGATGCGATGAAGCCTATTCCCATGCGACCTGCGACCGTTGCCGAACCAAGGACCGGGTCGGCCTCTGGGTGGATCACGTGAATGCCATGGCGGAGCATGTCGTGTCGCTCGGACGCCGGCCGATCATGTGGGGCGACCCGCTGCTTGAGCGGGGGCGGTGGCCGGGGGGCGATTCCAATGGAACGCCGTTCCTGCCGACCCATCTGGCAATCGACCGGATCGACAAGCGAATAGTCATCGCCGACTGGCATTATGACGTGAAGGAAGGGGATGTCCCGACGATCGGCTACTTCAGGTCGAAGGGATTCGAGGTGCTGACCTCGCCATGGCACGATCTGGCGAATATCCGCACGATGGCGCAAGCGGCCCGGCATCACGACGGGCTCGGGATGCTGGGCACCACCTGGCATCGATTGGCGCAGAATATGCCGAGCCTGGTCGCGGTCGCCAACGGCGCATGGTCCGCCCAGGCCGCCGCGATGGAGGAGCCTCACTGGCATTCGGACCGGATGGCCACCTATCTCGCGTCTCATTTGCGCCGGCTGGTTCCCAGTGGCGGCGACTATGCCAACGCCGGTTGGAACCCGTTCGAGCTTTCGATCCAGGAATGATCACCAACCCGCTTTTCCCATGATTTCCATTATCCCCGCTTACCGTCGGCGCGGCGATGGCCACGGGCCCGCCCGCCACCGCGACAGCGCCCGGCTCGACTTCACGCGCATCCTCGGCGAACCCGACGTCCACTTCGCCCACGCGCGCGGCTTCGTCGCCAAAACCTCCGCGACCTATCCGCTCCGCCTGCGCGCACTGCTAAAAATGGCGTGCGTTAACGCTTCATCCTGAGCCCGCCATGAGTCTCCGTTTCTGGCAGGCACTGATTCTTGCCGCCGTCTTTCACGGCGGCGTGGCCGCGTCGTTGACGGGGCAGGAGGTGCTGTCCCTCTCCTGGCCCACCCGCAGCGCCGCGGCTCCCTCCTCGGCCACTCCGCAGGACGCGCTTTATCTGCAAGCGCTGCGAACCGCCGTCGCGAGCATGCCCGAAGCAAACGTCGTGAGTCTCGCCCTCACCCAATCCTCCTCCCTCGGACTCTCCCAAGCGGACGCAGCCAAACTCAGGGTGCTGGTTTCCCACCGCTATGCGGCGATCATCGCCAGTCCCGTCTTCAAAGACGTTTCCTCCTCGCTCGGCTACTGCCTTTCCGAAACGCGCCCGCGCCAGGGCCTCGCGTTGCTCTATCGGCCGCGCCACACCGACGAACACACACCCGTCATCATTTTTGTCCACGGCTACGGCGGCTCGTTTCTCTGGTATCAACACCAGCTCGCCGAGTGGTTTCCCGACCACCTGATCCTGTGCCCCGCCTACGGCATCGATCCCTCGGACCTGTCCGCGAGCTACATCAACGAATCTCTCGCCGTCGCCGCCGCACGGCTGAAACACCCGTTGGCGAAACCCACGCTCATCGGTCTTTCCGCCGGCGGTTTCGGCACGGCCCGCGTTTACGCCGCCAACCCGACGCCCTATCGCCAGCTCATCGTGATGGCCGCCTACCCGCCCGACGACACCTTCAAGGCTTGGCCCAAGTCCGCGCAGGCGGGCTGGATCGTCGGCGCGAAGGAATACTACGTGAAGGACGGCGGCTTCGCCTCCTACGTCAAATCGCTCGCCGCCCGCTCGACCCGCTTCCAAGGCGTCGTGATTCCGAACGCCGACCACTTTTTCCTGCTGACGCATCCGACGGAAACGCGGCGCCAGCTCCAGATTTGGCTGAAGTAGCAGGCCGCGGCGGCGCGCGATTTCGGATTTATTCTCTTCGGTCCAATACTCCGAAGCTTGCTTCGGCCTGGTTGTGTAGGAGACAGGCTGTAATGGGAGGTCAAGCGGCGACATGGGTTCTTGGAGTAAAAGGACGTTTGGAGAGGAGGACGGAGACGAGGCGGCGGAGTTGTTTGCGCATGAGATCGACCATGGCCTGTT
>JBAZSJ010000079.1:0-15449 GCA_041662485.1 Opitutaceae bacterium
CTTTGGGAGAAACTGCTCTCGCCCAACCCCAACTGCAATGCAGTCGGAACTCGCCCACGCCCTGCGTAGCGCACTCGCTCAAAAATCACCTCAAAAATCACGTTCCTACTGCATCGTTACGGCTAAGTAAGGGGGCTCAGATGAATTTCAGCGGCTCGTAGCCCTTGCCCAGCACCTTGTCGGTGGGGCAGGAGAACCACTTGTCGAGCACGGTGGCGTAGACTTGGCGGAAGTCGGTCGTGAAGGTGACGTCCTGATTGCGCTGGAGCTTGAGCGAGGGCGAGGTGCCGTGGAGCGGGCCGCCTTGCAGGCCCGAACCCATGACGAAGAGCGGGGCGGCGGTGCCGTGGTCGGTGCCGCGGCTTTCGTTTTCGTTGGGGCGGCGGCCGAATTCGGAGAACGTCATGGTGAGCACTTGCGAGTCGAGTTTTTTGGCGACGAGATCGCGTTGAAACGCAGCCAGGCCTTCGGAGAGCGTCTGGAGCTGGCGCTGGTGGGTGTTGGCCTGGTTGCTGTGGGTGTCGAAGCCGCCGAGGGAAACGAAGTAGACGCGGGTGGACATGCCGGCGGCGATGAGAGCGGCGACGTTGCGCAGGGACTGGGCGAAGCCGTTGCCGGGATAGCCGGCCTCGGTCTTGTAACCGCCGAGCACGCGCTGGACTTTTTTCTCGGTCACGATGGCGTCCATCATGGTTGCCTTGAGGAAGGAGGCGTTGGTGTTGGCCTCGTGGTCGTCGTGGCGGATGAGTTTTTCGAGGAAGGCGAGGTTGTCGGGGTTGCCCCGGCCGCCGCTGCCGTTGAGCCCGAAGGTGGGGTGGGGCTCGCCGCCGACGAAGGACTGGGGCATCTCGTTGGAGACATGCACGGCGACGGGGTCGGCGCCGACGCCGTCGGGCACGCCGGCGCAGGCGTTGTCGAGGAAACGGCCGATCCAGCCGGTGGGGAGGAATTCGTTGCTGGAGCTGCCGGTCTCCCAGATTTCCGAGGAGCGGAAGTGGCTGTGGTTGGGATTGGGGTAACCCACGTTTTGCACGATGCCGGCCTGGCCGTTTTTGATGAGGGCGTGAAGCGCCGACATGGACGGATGCAGGCCGAGCGTGTCGTCGAGGGGGAGCGCGTTCTCTTTTTTGATGCCGAGGGTGGGGCGCAAGCGGTAGTAGTCGGCGTCCTCGAAGGGGATGACGGTGTTGAGGCCGTCGTTGCCGCCGGCGAGCTGCACGAGCACGAGGATGGAGCGGTCCTTCTCGGGCGAAGGCGTGGCGGCGAGGGTGGACTCGACGAGGAACGAGGGCGCGAAACGGCTGAACGCGATGAGGCCGATGCCGCGTCCGCCCCATTTGAGGAACTCGCGGCGCGTGGTGGGGAAAAGGTTGTGCGGGTTGTTCATGGCGGGGCGGGGAGGCGGACTCGGAGGGGAGAAAGAGAAAGATTAAGAGAACGAGAACGATCAGGCAGGGAGCGGTCAGCAGAGTTGGTATTCGGGGGATTGCAGCAGGGTGACGGCGGTGCTGCGCAGGCGGGCGAGGCGGTTCTTGGCGGCGGGATCGGAGAGAAAGGCGAGGACACTGGCGCGGAAACCGGCGTCCACGCGGACGGTCAGGAAGTGGTCCACAAAATGGTCGGTGATCCGGGCTGGCGTGCTGTTGGCGAGCATGGCTTCGAGGCGTTCGTCGGTGACGGTGAAGGTGCTCAGGCCGGAGGAACGGGCGGCGACGAGCTGGACCTGTTCGTCGGCGTTGAGGTTGTCCTCGTTGATGGCGGTGAAGAGCGTTTCGACGAGCTGGCGGCGGGCGTTGAGGGTGCCGGAGTTGATCCACGATTGGCCGCCGACCCAGCCGCGGACGTTCGGCGGGCGGAAGGGGTTTTGGCTCATGAGGCGAAGCGCGTTGAGCGCGTGGCGGGGGAACGGGGCGACGTTGAGATCGAGGTCTTGCACGAGCCCGAGGTAGAACTGGATGGGGCTCTTGATGTAATTCCCGCGAAACGCCGGATCGAAAAAGAGGCGGCTGCCGAAGAAGCGTTGGGCGAGCTGGCGCATGTCGTAGCCGGTGTCGCGCCACCAGGCGCCGATGGCGGCCAGATATTCGACGGGGATGCCTTCGTCCGAGAGGTAGAACTTCACCATCTCGTGCGGCAGGAAGCGGCCGGCGGCGGGGAGGGTGAAGGCGAGGTCAATGACGTCGTCGCCGGCGAACGGGCCGGTTTTGCCGAAGATGGTTTTGGGGCCTTTGTCGTGCTGGTTGGGAATGAAGTCGAAGACGCCCAGTTTTTCCCGGTAACCGGTGAAGGCGCGGGCGGCCTCCTTGACGTCCTGCTCGGAGTAGTTGCCTTCGCCGAGGAGGAAGAGCTCGAAAAGTTCGCGGGCGAAGTTTTCGTTGGGCGTGCCGAGCTTGCTCTGCTGCAGGTTGAGATAGTGGATCATCGCGGGCGTGCGCGAGACGGCCTTGGCGAGGTCGGGCGCGCGGCCGAAGCCGAGCTGACGGATCGTGTCCTGAAGGCCGTAGACCCACGCGGTGTTTTGCACCGTTTCCTGGCTGATCACATAGACGTCGCTCAGGAACAGAACCCATTTTTCGGCGGCGGCGTTTTCGGGAAGCGAGGCGAATTGAAGCCACTTGATGCTCAGGTCCTGGACGGCCTGTTGCTGGCGTTCGCGCTGCACGCGTTGGATGACCTGCTTTTGTTCGCGGTTTTCTGCGACGCGGAGTTTTTTGGCGAATTCTTGGGCGTCGGTTTCGATGTTGGCGACGAGACGGGGTTTGGGGAGCGGGTTGGCCTTGGCGGGGAAAAGGCGGTCGAGGCCGGCGACGAGGCCGTCCTTCATGAGGCGTTCGACCTCGGTCGGTCGGGCGGCCCAGCCGGCGCGGCGGAGCAGGTGGCGGGCGGCATCTTTGTTCCAGTCTTTGGGCGGCAACGGCTGCCAGGCGTCCTGCGGGGAAATATCCAGCTTCATGGGGTGGGGAATGAGAGAGCAGAGTAACATGATTGCCGTCTACGGCAACAGGACGTCCCGATGTGGCCGAAGTTTCTCTCCGAAGCGGATAAAACCGATCAGATGCCGAGTGGCGTGCGATAAAGGCGCGTAACCCGTTTGGTCACCGAGCAAAGGGTTTCCCACGGGATCGTGTCAGCCCAGCGGCTGAACTCGGTCAGGCTGATTTCCTCGCCGTTTTGGCGACCGATGAGCACCGCTTCGTCCCCGGCGCAAACGTCCGGGACATCGGTCACGTCCACGATGGTCTGGTCCATCGTCACGCGGCCGAGGACGGGGCAGCGTTTTCCCCGGATGAGCACGTGGCCGCGGTTGCTGGCGGCGCGGGGGAGGCCGTCGCCGTAGCCGGCGGTGAGGATGGCGACAGTGGAATCGCGTCGCAGCACGTGGGTGCCGCCGTAGCTCACGCCGGAGCCCGACGGCAGCCGCTTCACCAAACCGACGCGGGTGCGGAAGCTGAAGACGGGCACGGCCTGCACCTGCGAAAGCAGGGAGCCGGCGTGAGGGAGGATGCCGAACTGGAGCAGGCCGATGCGCACGGCGTTGAAGGGGCCGGCGACCTCGATGGTTTCCAGGCCGGCGCTGTTGTCGGCGTGGACGAAGAGCGTGGCCAGATCGAGGCCCTCGCACTTTTGGAGGGCGGAGAGGAAGCGGCGGCGCTGCTCGGCGGTGAAGGCGGCGTCCGTGTCGGGACTCGAAAAATGGGTGAAAACGCCGGCGAGCTTCAGGTTTTTGGAGTCGCGGATTTGTCGATACAGCGCGGGCGCCTCCTCGTGCCAGACGCCGAGGCGGCCCATGCCGGTGTCGATTTTTAAATGAACCGTGACCTCCTTGCCTGCGGCGCGGCCCGCGGCGTCGAGGCGGGCGACTTCGTCGGACGAGGACACGGTGGCGGCCACGTCGTAGTCGACCACGTGGCGGTCTTCGTCGGGCAGGAGCGGGCTGAGGAGAAGGATGGGCCAGTCGGGGCTGAGTTCGCGGATGGCGGCGGCCTCGGCGAGGTTGGCCACGGCGAAGAGATCGGCGCCGGCGTGCATGAGGCGGGCGGCGGTCTGGTGCAGGCCGTGGCCGTAGGCGTCGGCTTTCACGACCGCGACGTAGCGCATGTGCGAGGGCAGCGAGGCGCGGATGAGGTGGAGGTTGCGTTCAAGGGCGGCGAGATCGATCTCGGCCCAGCAGCGCAGGGGAAGGCGTGAGGCGGTGGCCATGGTCAGCGGGGCGGAGCCTGATGGACCTGGGGCGTCCACGTCACGTAGGAAGGCTCCTCATGCGTGAAGGCGTCCGGTTCGGAGCTCGCGTGAAAGAGATCGGCGTCCAGCAATTCGGGCCGGGCGAAGAGGGCGGGCAGGTCGTAGGGCGTGCGGCCGAGGTTCGCGGACAACGGTGTCCAATGACGGAAGCCTTCGGGCATGACACATTCGCCGGTCAATTCGGCGGTGGGCACGCGGCGCAGTGTTTCGCCGAGGCGCTGGACATGCCAGGAGTCGCGGCGGGCGTCGGCTATCACGTTAACTTCGGGGCGGGCGAGCGCGGTGGCGGCGAGGGCGAGACTTTGGTAGGCGTAGGCGGGGGCAGGGTTGAGCACGCGCCAGGTGCGCAGGGCGACCGCCGAGGTGCGGATGCCGAGGACGGAGCCGGGGCCTTCGCAGAAAGCGTAGGCGTCGAGGTTGGCGATGGTAAGATTGCGTCCGGCCAACAGTTTCTCCGTGCAGGCGAAGACGGCGGTGCCGGCCTCGGCATCCTCGATCTGCCACGATACGAGGCCTTGATACCACAGGCCGACCTGCACACGGATGGAGCAAGCGTCGATCAGGAGCAGGGTGGAGTGCTCGGCAAGCAGGTGGCGGAGACTGGGCATTGGTAGATGTGCATCAAGTTTGTCCGCGGCCGGAGTTTCAAGCGTGCAGAAAGGCGGGCAGAATCAGGCATTGACCGCGCCGAGGGCGGACCCGTATTTTGGCCAATTCTATAAACAAAACCCTCCGCTCTTTTTAAACCGTGAACATCGAAATCAAAGACGTCTCTGAAACCCGCAAAAGCCTCGTCGTCACCCTCGACCAGGCCGAAGTCGCCGCCGAGCACCAGGCCGTGATCGGCGAGATTTCCAAGCACGCCCGGCTCCCCGGCTTCCGTCCGGGCAAGGCCCCGGCCAATCTCGTGCTGAAGCGCTACGCGAAGGAGATCGGCGACGAGTTCAAGCAGAAGGTCCTCTCGAAGGCCTACCGCGGCGGCCTTGAGCAGTCCAAGATCGAGGCGCTCAACATCACCGACGTCCAGGAGGGCACCCTCGCCCCCGACCAGTCCGCGACCATCACGATCACGCTCGATGTCCGCCCGACCTTCACGCTGCCCGACTACGCCGGCCTGCCCACCGAGATCAAGTCCGTTGACGCGACCGACGCCGAGGTCGACACGGTGATCGACGGCATGCGCTCCGAACGCGCCGATTTCAAGGTCGCCGAGCGTCCCGCCGCCAAGGGCGACTACGTGAAGCTTGCCTACGAAGGCACCGTTGACGGCAAGCCCGTCCTCGACCTCGCGCCCGACAAGCAGATCTACGGCAAGGTCCCGCAGACTTGGGAAGAAGTTGAAGGCGAAAACGAAGGCCTCATCCCCGGCCTCGGCAAGCAGCTCGCCGGTCTCAAGACGGGCGACAAGAAGGACGTGACCATCACGTTCCCCGCCGAGTTCGCCGCCGTGCCCGCCCTCGCCGGCAAGACCGCCGTCTACGCCGTCGAGGTTCAGGAAATTCGCGAGCGCGTCCTCCCTCCGATGGACGAAGCCTTCTTCAAGTCCCATCAGGCCGACGATCTCGAAAGTCTCAAGGTCAACGTCCGCAACAATCTCAAGGGCCGCAAGGAATACGAAAACCGCCAGGCGCAGCGCCGCCAGGTTACCGAGGCGCTCAACGCCAAGGTTGATTTCGCCGTTCCCGAGAGCCTCGTCGAAAACGAGACGCAGCAGGTGCTCCGTCAGTTCATCGAGGAAAACATGCGCCGCGGCGTTCCCGCCGAGCAGTTCGAGAAGGACAAGCAGAGCCTCCATGACGGCGCCAGCAAGGCCGCCCGCAGCCGTGTGAAGACCCAGCTCATCCTCGCGAAAATCGCCGAGCAGGAAAAGATCACCGTCACGGAGAAGGACATCGACACCTTCATCTACCGCGAGTCCGTGATGAACAACCAGAAGCCCGAGAAGCTCGTCAAGGAGCTCACCCAGGACCGCGAGAAGCTCCGCTCGGTCCAGCAGTCGATCATTTTCGACAAGGCCCTTGATTTACTTGTTTCCAAGGCTACGGTGACGACAGCCTGAACGCAGGCGCGATCAGCGTAATTTAAAATCCAAAATCCGTGAGCTACGACGTCACCATCTGGGATAACAACGGCCGCGAAACACGCCCCATGAGCGTGTTTTCGCGACTCCTGAAGGACCGCATTTTGTTTATCGGCACGCCGATCGACGACAATGTCGCCAATTTGGTGATCGCCCAGATGCTCTATCTCCAGATGGAAGACGCCAAGAAGGACATCCATCTCTACATCAACTCCCCTGGCGGCGTTGTGACCGGTGGCATGGCCATCTATGACACGATGGGCTTCCTTCAGTGTGATGTGATCACCTATTGCATCGGCCAGGCCGCCAGCATGGCGACCGTGCTTCTGGCCGCCGGCACTCCCGGCAAGCGTTTTGCGCTGCCCAACAGCCGTGTCATGATCCACCAGCCCAGCGGCGGCGCGGGCGGGCAGACGGCCGACATCATGATCGCGTCGAAGGAAATCCTCCGCTGGCGCCAGACGCTTAACGGCGTCATCGCCAAGCACACCGGGAAGACCGCCGAGCAGGTCGAGAAGGATTCGGATCGCGACTACTACATGAGCGCGTATGAAGCCAAGGCTTACGGGTTGGTTGACCACGTGGTCGAGTCGACGCGCGAAGTGCAGAAAATCGTTCCGTCTGCGGCCTGATTCGCCCTATGGCTCTTTTTCAAGACGGCTCCCGCTGAGGTGGCCGTCTTTTTTGTGAACTCGACTCACCCGCCTCCCGATATAATCCTCCCGCCATGGCCAAACCGACGCGCATGACCCTTTGTTCCTTCTGCGGCAAATCGCAGGCCGAGGTCAAAAAAATCATCGCCGGTCCGGGCGTCCATATCTGCGACGCATGCGTCAACGTCTGCAAAACGATCATTGATCGCGAAGTGAAGCAGCCGGCCGTTGATGCCAAGCCCGTTTTCCGCCTCGTCAAGCCGTCCGAAATCAAGCGCGCGCTCGACGACTTCGTCATCGGGCAGGACCACGCCAAGAAGGTTCTCTCGGTCGCGGTCTACAACCATTACAAGCGCATCATGTTTGATGCGGCGCGGACACCCGGTGACAACGGCGCGATCTCGCCCGAGTTCAACGACGTCGAGGTGGAGAAGAGCAACATCCTCCTCACCGGTCCGACCGGCTCCGGCAAGACGCTCCTCGCCCGCACGCTAGCGAAGATCCTCGACGTGCCCTTCGCGATTTCCGACGCCACCACGCTCACCGAAGCGGGCTATGTGGGCGAAGACGTGGAAAACGTCGTTCTCCGCCTGCTCCAGTCGGCCAACTACGATGTGAAGCGCGCCGAGTGCGGCATCATCTACATCGACGAAATCGACAAGATCGGCCGCAAGACGGAGAACGTGTCCATCACCCGCGACGTCTCCGGCGAAGGCGTGCAGCAGGCGCTCCTCAAGATTCTCGAAGGCACCGTGTGCAACGTCCCCCCGCAGGGCGGACGCAAGCACCCGAACCAGGAATATGTGCAGATCAACACCGCCGGCATCCTCTTCATCTGCGGCGGCGCTTTCGTCGGCCTCGACAGCATCATCCAGCGCCGGCTCGGGCAGCGCAGCCTCGGTTTTTCCTCGATCAAGGCCCAGCGCGACAGGGCTGACGGCGAGGGAATGTCCGCCGAGAGCATCATGAAGTCAGTCGCGCCCGAAGACCTCGTGCGCTTCGGCATGATCCCCGAGTTTATCGGACGGCTTCCGGTCGTCTCGGTGCTTGATCCGCTTCAGGTCGCCGACCTCGAAAAAATTCTGGTTCGCACAAAAAACGCCATGGTGAAGCAGTATTCCAAGCTGTTCGCCATCGACGGCGTGCGGCTCCGCTTCACATCCGATGCGGTCAAGGCCATCGCCGCAAAGGCGGTCGAGCTCAAGACCGGTGCCCGCGCGCTGCGCGCGATCATGGAAAACCTCATGCTTGAGGTGATGTATGAACTTCCGCAGCGCGACGACGTGGTCGAGGTCGTGATCGATTCGTCCGTAGTCGCCGGCAAGCGGAAGCCCGTGCTCAAGAAAGCCGCCAAGGGCGAACCGAAGCAGGACGCTGCTTAAACAAAAATCGGAAGGTTTTCGGAAACCAGTTTTTGTCTACAGCGTCTTCCTCTTATCTCGATGAAAATCTTACCCAAGGCGTTGTGGTGCGCACTTATTGCGGTCTCTGCTGCGGTTTTACCGGAAGCCAGGGCGATTATTTCAGGCTCCACGACCAACACCTCTGATCCGGGTTCCTCCGCGTGGGACTATGTGGGTGCGATTGGCGGCGCCAGCGGGGTTTATCTGGGCGATTACAACGGTACTTACTGGGTGCTTACTGCGGCCCATGTGGGTTTTGGGAACTTCACGCTTGGAGGGACGACCTACAGCGCGGTCACCGGTTCTTCCATCAGCATCTACAATACGGACAGTTCGCAGGCGGATCTGACCCTTTTTCAAATCAGCACCAGCCCGGGGCTGGCCAATTTGTCGCTGAACCCGTTCACCAATCTTGGCACGACCACGGTGCAAATGATCGGAGTTGGAGGAGGCAAGAGCTGGGGCACCAATACAATCGCCGGATATACTAATTACACGATTGATGGCACGCCCTATGGCGGGCAGGGGATCGTCACGCTGGCCAGTGGCGAAAGCGGCAATGGCGGGCAGGGCGTGGGCGGCGACTCGGGTGGCGGCGAGTTTTACCAGTTCGGGGGCACCTGGGTGCTGGCGGGCATTCTCAGCGGTGCCGGAGAATTGTTCAGCGGAGGCACGAGCTTGGGGCAGGGCACCATCGCGGTGGATCTGGCCGTCTATCGCACCCAAATTTTGAACGACATCAACGCGGTTAGCTCCATACCCGAACCTGCGACTTGGGCGCTGTTTTTAGGCGGGACGATGCTGATCTTGGCCGTGTGGCGTCGGCGGCGGACGGGCTGACGGTGATCACCAGTGCAGGTATTCTCCCTTTTCGAGACCGAGGGCGAACTCGACGAAGAGCTGCACGGTGCGTTCCACGTCCTCCAAGTCCACGACCTCGCTCGGGGTGTGCATGTAACGAAGAGGAATGCTCACCAGTCCCGTGGCAATGCCGCCGCGACCGACCTGGATCGCGCGGGCGTCGGTGCCGGTAGGGCGCGGGTCGGCTTCGAGCTGGTAGGGGATCTTAAGTTTCTTCGCGGCCTTCACGAGGCGCTCGTAGACCTTGGGATTGATGTTCGGACCGCGGCAGATGATCGGGCCGCCGCCGAGCTTGGTTTCGCCAAACTTGCGCTGGTCGCAATCGGGATGGTCGGTCGCGTGGCCGACATCCACCGCGAGCGCGATGTGCGGGTTGACGGCGTAGGCGGCGGTGATCGCGCCGCGCGTGCCGATCTCCTCCTGCGAGGTGGCGACGGAAACGAGTTTGGCCGAGAGCTTCTTTTTGGCGGCGGCGAGGCGGACGAGGGTTTCGCCGACGACGTAGGCGCCGACCTTGTTGTCGAAGGCGCGGGCGGTGCCGACGCTGCCGTGGATCAGTTCAAACTCGTGGTCGTAGGTGACGGTGTCGCCGATGGCGACGCGTTCGAGGGCCTCTTTTTTGGAGCGGGCGCCGATGTCGATCCAGATCTCGTGGATCTCGGGGACCTTCTTGCGGTCGGCGTCGTCCATGAGGTGGATGGCGCGTTTGCCGGTGACGCCCTTGATGGGTCCGTTTTCGGTCTGGATGACGACGCGGCGGCCGGAGATGACGGTGCGGTCGTGGCCGCCGATGGTGTCGAAGTAGATGAAGCCGTCCTTGTTGACGTAGGTGATGATGAGGCCGAGCTCGTCCATGTGGCCGGCGAGCATGAGCACGGGGTCGCCCTTGGGATTCAAGGTGGCGAGGCGGTTGCCCATGGCGTCCTTGGCGTAGGAGTCGGCGGCGGGTTTGACGTAGGTGTCGAAGACCTTCTGGGCTTCGAACTCGGCGCCGGAGGGAGAGCGGGCGTGGAGCAGATCAACGAGAAACGCGGGAGCCTGGTATTTCGACATGGATAAACCGTGGCAGGCGAAGGCGGGGCCTTGCAAAGAGGAAAAATGCCGATGCACAAGCATGTTCCGACCGGAACATACTTGTGCATTTCAAGAAAGGCTTTGCCACGGAAGCTTCCGGCGTGAGCAAATGAAACCTTTATACCATGACGATTTATCCCGCCATCGACATCAAGGGCGGCCGCTGTGTGCGGCTGACGCAAGGCCGCGCAGACCAGGAGACGGTTTATTTTGAGAATCCCGCCGAGGTCGCCGCGACATTCAAGCAGGTCGGCAGCGAATGGATCCACGTGGTCGATCTCGACGGCGCGTTCACGGGCGAGCCGCAGAATCTTGCCAAGGTGCAGGCCATCGCCGCGCTCGGCATGAAGGTCCAACTCGGCGGCGGCATGCGCACGCGGGCTACCGTGGAGCGGGCGCTCGCCATGGGCGTGAGCCGTGTGGTCATCGGCACGCGTGCGGCCGAGAGCGAGGCGTTCGTGGGCGAATTGGTGAAGGCCTTCGGGGACAAGATCGCCGTGGGCATCGACGCCAAGAACGGCCAGGTCGCGGTCAAGGGCTGGGTGGATACGACCGGCACCGGCGCGATCGATTTGGCGAAGCGCATGAGCGCGCTTGGCGTTGCCACGATCATCTACACGGACATCGGCACCGACGGCATGATGACCGGCCCGAATCTTTCCGCGCAGGAAGCGATGGCGAAGGCGGTGTCGGGCAAGACCCGGATCATCGCATCGGGTGGAGTCTCCCGGCTTTCGGACGTTGTGGCGTTAAGCGCACTGGCGAAGCGGCAGGCGAATCTTCACGGCGTCATCATCGGCAAGGCCATCTATGAAAAGCGTGTGGATCTCGGCGAGGTGTTGCGGCTGACCTGAAACCCGATTGCCCTGGATCATGACGATCAGCCGTGATTCCGACTCCGTTTGGTCCAGGGTCTGGCTTTTCGTCGGGCTGGCCGCGTGCGCGGTGCTGTGCGCTTATGTGCTTACGCGCACCAAGCCGCCGTTTTTTGACGAGGTGCCTTATCTGGCCCAGGCACAGGCGTTGACGACGAGCGATTCCGTCAGGGGCTGGTTGTTGGACAACGACACGGGACCGGCCGGACCGGTGCATGCCATGATGCACTATGCCTTGTCGGGCGGGCAGGGCGTTTTGCCCGTGCCCTGGTTCCGTCTGCCAAACCTTGTGCTGCTGGGCGCGGTGCTGACCCTGACAGGGATGCATCTACGAAGCATGCGTGTGGCCTGTCCCTGGCCGGTTGCTTTGACGGGCATGGCGATACCGATGACTTGGGTGATGGCAGGCATGGCGCTTACGGAAATGCCGGCGATGGCCGGCATCGCCATGGCGACTTATGCCGCCGCCCGATTGGGCGGGGATGATGTCTCCGAGGCACCGGTCCGTTGGGGGTTAACCTGTCTGATCGCGCTCGGCGTGGCGCTCGGCGTTTGCGGACGGCAAACCTATCTGGTGGCACTGCCGGGGCTGCTGCTGCTCGCGGCGGGTGGCCGGAGAAACACGATCCATGCGGCCACGGGACTGGCGGCGGGGTTGTTGCCGGCGCTGTGGCTGTTTTCGACCTGGGGGGGGCTCATCCCTCCTAAAATGGCCTTCGTGGGGGCCGGACTAAAACCGGTGCATGGAGTCGTGGCGGTGTGTTATGCGGGGCTCACGGCTTTCCTGCTGGCCCCGGGTTTTTTTATGGCCCACTGGCTCAAAGCGCTGCCGTTGGGGGTGCTTTTGGCGACGGTCAATGTATTCTCGCACACCGTTCCCTTTACGACGATGACGTCCGTGCAACGACTGCTGGGGTATCCGGGGCTGGCACGGGCGTTGGAAGCGGCGGCAGGCTGGTTTTTCGTGGCCATCGGGGTCGCCTTTTTGACGGCGATCGGGTTGGAACTGTGGATACGCCGGGATCGCCGGTTCGCGGGGCTCGCCTGTTCGGTGCTGGCCCTGTGCGCCGTCTGCATGGCTGTCACGCATCTTTTTTCAAGCCGCTACATCGGCATGACCCTTCCCTTCATGGTGCCGATGTTGGCGCCGTGGATTCGTTTCGGCCCGTGGACGACGGTGCGACTGCTTGTGCCGATGGGCATCGGGGCGTCGTCGCTGGTGTCGTATTATGCGCTCGCCTGAGGCGACACGCAACCGCGTCAGGCCTTCACCCGGTCGGCGATATCTTCCAGCGGATAGGTGACGATTTCCGCCAGCGTGGGGTGATACCACGGGGCGCGAAGCAGATCGAAAACGGTGGCCTTCATCGCGAGCGGGCCGCTGAAAATATGGATGAGCTCGCCGGCGTCGTGACCGACGATCTCCGCCCCGAGGATGCGTCCTCGCTTGGGCTCGGCGATGACCTTCACGTAGCCGTAGTTGGCGTCCATGAGGATGGACTTGCCGTGGTCGTTGAAGGGGTAGGAGGCGACGAGGAATTTTTCGCCGCGTTCGACGAGTTCGCTTTCCTGAACGCCGATGGTGGCGAGAGGCGGATCGGTGAAGACGACGTTGAGGAGGAGCGAGTGGTCAACGGGCTTCAGCCCCTTGAGGCCGAAGGCGTGGCGGGCGGCGAGTTCGCCCTGGGCGACGGCGAGGTGGACGATGTCGTGCGGTCCGCAGACGTCTCCACCGGCGTAGATGTGCTTCGCGGAGGTCTGCTGCCACCTGTTCACGGCGACGCGTCCGGCGGGGGTGGTTTTTACACCGGCGAGGGCGAGATCGAGGCCGGCGGTGTTGGGTTCGCGTCCGAGGGCGTTGAAAAGGAACCGGGCGCGGCGGGTGACGGGCTTGCCGTTGCTGAGAAACTTTACGGAGACGCCTCGTTTATCGCGGGAGATTTTTTCGATTTTCGTGTCGGTGTGCAGGTCAATGCCTTCATCACGGAAGGACTGCTGCACGACCTCGCTGGCGGCGGGCGAGTGGTCCTTGAGGATGTTTTTGCTGCGTTGAATGAGGGTGACCTTTGATCCGACGCGGCGGAGGAACTGGGCGAGTTCGCAGGCGACGATGCCGCCACCGAGGACGATCACGCTCTCGGGGACGAAATCGAGGTCGAGCACGTCGTCGCTCGTCCAGAAAGGCGTGGAGGCGAGGCCGGGGACGGCGGCGGGGACACTGACCTTGGAGCCGGTGCCGATGAGGAACTTTTTGGCGGTGAGCGTGCGGCCGTTGGCGAGGGTGACGGTGTGCGGGCCGGTGAAGCGGGCGTGGCTGCGGTAGACGTCGTATTTGCCGCTTTCGAGGGCCTGGGTGCGGTAGGCGTTGAACTCGCCGATGATCTTTTTCTTGCGGGCGTGGAGCGCCTTCATGTCCACGGAAGCCTTGGGGATTTTCAGGCCGAAGGTTTTTCCTTTTTGGGCGAGATGGAGGATCTCGGTCGAGTAGATGAGGGTTTTCGAGGGCATGCAGCCCTTCAGGATGCAGAGACCGCCCAGCTCCTTGGCCCCGTCGACGATGGCAACGCGTTTGCCGAGTCCTGCGGCAACCCGGGCGGCGTTAAATCCGGCGGAACCGCCGCCGATGACGAGAAGATCGTAGGATGAAGAAGACATGGCTCTATTTAACGGGAACCGTCACGACGGGAGAGTCAATTGCCGGACGTGAATGGCGGCGCCAGGACTCCAGCGGGCGCTCGGCCCAACGGTAAAGGACCCATGCGGAAAACACCGCGACCGTGCCAAGGACGACGGGAATCCATGTGCGATGGTCCGCGTCGGGCAGCAGCCGATGCAGGAGGTTTTGCATGGGACTGATAATCGGAAGATGAATCAAATACAGAGAATAGGAAAAGACTCCGATCATGCCAAAACCCCTGATCAGGGGCATGCGGGCAAGCCTGCCATCCAATGGTTTCAAAAGGATGAGCAACAGCGCGAATCCCGCCGCTCCGCCCAAGATGGGCAGATGGTTGACAAGGCCGAGCATGCCGAGCGCGACAATGCCCGCGCACGCCGCTCGGCGAGTGTTGTTGGGGACGTTCTGGCGAAGCACCAGCCAGACAAGCATGCCGCACATGAACTCGGACCAGCCCTCAAGCACATGCATGCGGGATTCCAGCAGGCGGGAGGCTTGCGCGACGGCAAGGGCGAAGCCGATCAAGAGGGACACGGCGGGCCGGCGCACGACCCGGATCAACCCGAGACCCGCGGCCACCAACAGGTAAAACGCCAGTTCGCTGGTGAGGGTCCAGCTGATCAAAACGTAAGGCGTCTCATTGAACCAGGGTGAAAGCAGCGCCGCTTCCCGGATGTAGATCCAAGCGCTGGCAGGCAAGGCGCTGCCCTCGGAAGTCATGAACAGCGGCAGATGATTAAAGGGCGTGGCCACGGCGGCGAGCGCCAGGGACAAGATCAGGACGACCCAATAAAGAGGGAAAATGCGGCATGCCCGGTCACGAAGGAAAGACGGGTTCCTCGCTGTTTTCAGTGGGTAGCGGGTAGGTCGAGTCTGCCGGCGGTGAAGTAGAGCATGGCGATGAGGTTTTCGGAGGAGCGGAAGCCACGTGCCTTGCGTTTGACGGCGGAGAAGACGCTATTGAGGCCTTCGAGGAAGGCGTTGGTGGTGCGGCGAGTCCAGTGGGCCATGACACCCGCAAGGTGGCGCTCGATCATGGCGGCGGTTTTGCCCATGGCGGCGAAAAAAGGCTGGAGGTGCTTGCCGGCCACCCAACGCACCCAGCGGCACCAGGCCCGCAACTTGCGCCGCGCCAGCTCCGGCTCCGCGATGGCGTAGATCGCCTGCAGGATCAGCCTCATCTGGTGGGCCTTCACGCTCGCCAGATTGCTTTTGAGCAACCCGGCGTAGCAGGCCGCTTGTTTCGGGGTGTGGTTGACCGGATTTTTTAGCAGCGCCCATCGCGCCCCTTTCAGTTCATCACGCTGGCCCTTGCCGAGGTGGCGTTGTTCGGTGCGCCGGGTTTCGTCCACCGCTGCGTTGGCATGGGCGATCACATGGAACTTGTCGAAGACGATGGCCGTCTGGTCGCCGAGGTTCTCCTTCACCCCGGCGATGTAGGCGGGGCTCATGTCGATGGACACCTCGGTGATCGCACGGGGATGCCCGTTGTGTTCGCCCAAGGCGGTGACGAACGCCGCCCACGTGGTCTTGTCCTTGCCGGGCGCCGCGAAGAGCACGCGCTTGCCGATCAAGTCGCAAAAG
>JBAZSJ010000080.1:0-13192 GCA_041662485.1 Opitutaceae bacterium
GCGCAAACTCATCGTCCTGCTCAATCGCCTACTCGCAGATCCCAACTTTGTTCTTGCCGACTGACACGGTTGCTCCAGGTCCGTCTTGATATTTTTGAGAGGACGTCCAATCGGATCGGACCGGGAGGTCCGACCTCCTTTCAAGCTACCGTTTTATTTGAACCGCTCTAGCTGCGTGCCCATGTCATCCCCCACCCGCAAACAAACCGCCGCCCGCCGGGTGCTCGCGCTTTTCTTCATCGTCGCCGGCGTGAACCACTTCATCGCGCCCTCCCTCTACCTCGGCATGATGCCCGCGTGGCTCCCCGCCAAGGAAGCCGCCAACCTGATCTCCGGCGCGGCCGAGATCGCCGGCGGCCTCGGCCTGCTGATCGGTTCCTTACGCCGCGCGGCCTCGTGGGGACTCATCGCCCTCCTCGTCGCGGTGTTTCCCGCCAACGTCCATGTCGCCCTCCAAGGCCACATGACCGGCCTCGACGCACCCGCGTGGGTCCTCTGGCTGCGCCTTCCCTTCCAAGCCGTGTTCATCGCTTGGGTCTGGTGGGTCGGCCTCGCCCGTGAGAAGTCGAATACCCCGGCCACCTGATCGGCGGAAACGTCACCCCGCGATCATCAGCACGCTGACGATGAGCAAGGCCATTCCCGCGAACGTAAGGATGCGCCCGCCCCTCCTGATCAGGATCAGACGCCGGACCACTTGCTCCGCCGTCATTTTCCGGTTCTTCATCGCCTCTTCCGCGTTCATGGAATAATCATGCACGTTCCACTGCACCCACACTCCGCTCAGGGTGAGGACTACGGCGATCACGAGGCAGAGGGTGGAGTAAAGCACAGGGCTAAATCGGCGCGCATGGACTTTGGTTAAGACAAAACCTGCGCCTACCCTCTAAGCTGCATGGCTTTTGCCATTGGCAAGCGTGTTTTACTCATCGCCATATGAAATTAGTTTTTCCATCACCCCGCCAAGTCTCCGACGTCTACGTGCTCCATGCAACCGCAGGCAAAACAGGGTGGCTTCACCGGGTCGGAACCGGCTGGATGTTCGCATGCGCATCGAAGGATTGAGATCCCCGTATGATCAGGTCGGCGGATTGGTTTTCTTCGGGCGCATGCTCGACAAAATCCGCCTTCACGCCGCCGGACGGTTGCCGGCCGATTACAACCGCGGCTTTGGCATGGACGCCCGCATCTGCACTTTCCTGAAATTGGACTACGGCCAGATTGTCGCGAAGGCCCTGTCGGAGCCCGATGATCTCAAGGCGCTGGACTGGTGTTTTCAACAAGGGCGCCGCCCCTCCGACGAAGAGCTGCTGGTTTTCAACGCGTTCATGACCAAACGCGGCTGGCGCGACGAACAATCAAACGACATCCGCCAACGGAAGGAAAACCTGGGGCTGGCCCATCGCGACGACCTGCAAACCTGCTTCGACATCCATGATGCCGATGAGGGCAGAACGTAATCCCGCCGCCCACACGGGATGTTCAGCCCGCCATGCCCTTCAGCCGGATGCGCACGAAATGGATGTAGCTGCGCAAACCGTAGAACCGTTCGGCAAACGATGCCGGCACCTTGAGGCGGTTGACCGATTTCTCGATCTCGTCGAGCTGCCGGAGCAACTCCTGCACGCGCTCGGCCGTGAGCGGCTCGAAGCTCTCGCGCTCCAACCGCTGCAACGGACGGTAGCAGCGGTAGAATTTCAGCTGGATGCTGAAGCGATACGCCACGGGCAGCAGCCGGATGGCGGGAATGATCACGAGCGCCAGCGGCACCACGGCCAGCAGAAGGCGGTTCAGCAGACTGGCCACCCAAAAGGAACCCACCGAACGATAGAGCCAGCTTCGGCCTGTCTTGTAATAGCTCTGCGCATCGTCGCTGAGCTTGAATTCGTGCTCCAGCGGCGCGGGAAACTCCCCGCGCTTCTGAAGCAGGCCCGCCTTCCCGTGAACCTTCCTGGCCACGTCGAGCAGCAGGTCCGAGAGCGCCGAGTGCAGGCCCTCGCGCGCCACGAACTCCACCGTCGGCCCGACGAGCACGACATCCAGCGCAGGCAGGTTTTTACCCAGGTCGATGGAGCCCTGCGGAAGCATGATTCTGTTAAGGAAAGCATTCCGCCGCACGTAGGCCTCGGCCTGCGAAAAGCTGAACAATTGGATGCCCGGCGCTCGTCCGAGGGTTCGCAGGGTTTGCATCGAGGCGGAGTCTCCCATGAGGAAAACCGCGTCGAGATCGCCCTTGAGCAACGCATCCGCCGCCGCCGAGGCGTCGAGGTCGTTGAAAACCGTGGGAGCTCCGGTGATGCCGTTGGCCTGAAGCAACGCCTGCACGATCACGCGGGTGGCGCTGCCGACGCCGCCGATGGCGATGCGTTGGCCTTCGAGCTGGGAAAGCCGGCTGATGGGGGCCGGACTGCGGTAGTAAACCAACAGCGGCTGGTAGCCGACGCTTCCGAGCGACATCAGGCCGTCCAGCTTTTGGTCCTTGGCGACGATGCCGCCGGAGATAAAGCCGATGTCCACCACCTCGCCGTTGGGACCGGCGGTCAGCATCCGGTCGAGGTTGTTGATGGATCCCGACGAAGGAAGGACTTCAAGCGTCACGCCGTGTTTGGCGAGCGCCTCTTTGTAGGCGGCGGCCCAACGCTGAAAGGAGCTGCCTTCCGGCCCGCTGGTCATGACGAGTTTGCGCGGCGGGGCGGATTGCACGATCCAGGCAACCGCCAGAAGGCACACGAATCCGAGGAAGAGCGCGACGGCGGACGCCAGCGCCGGACTGAACCCGAAGGTCTCGATGAGCGTGGCTACAAGCGGGAACTGTTTCCGTTTTTTGGGAGTGTCCATGGTGGCGATGCGCGTTTTCCGGAGATTGGGCGGGAAGCCCGAAGATGCAACGACGGGACGCCCCGGTTCATTTTTTCAATTTTCGCCAGGCATCCGTGTAGAGTCCGATTTCCCCGAGCGGAATCGGATCGAGGCCCGGCACCGCCAAAACCCGGGGCGCGGATTTCATGGTGAACTTCGCGTCGAGGGTCGCGTCGTTATTCGAAGCCACGGTGGTTGCGGGCGAGCGCAGGAGAAACTCGCCGCAGCGGAGGGTGGCGTTTCGGGAAACGCGGTTGGCGTTCGGGCCTTCAAGAAGGCCGGCGAAAGCCGGATAACGCCGGGCGTATAGCTCGCGGTCGATCGTGCTCTTCCCTTCCTCCAGCCGCTTTTCAACGTGATCGCGCCAGCGTTTCGCGTCCCAAGGCGAGAAGCTGACGCAGGCGTCGCATTCGATGAACAGGTTGTTCTCGACGACATTGGCCGTGCCGCCGTGGATTTGCACGCCGCCGAAGCCTCCCGCGGAACAACGCTCGAAGACGTTGCCGTAAATCAACGTGCCGGAGATGGCGTCGTCGAGGCGGATGCCGTTGCGCCCGCATTTGGGAGCCATGCCCTTGCCGGGGGCGTTGCCGATATCGTGCCAGTGGTTGAAAAGGTAACGGTTGCCCAGATAGCTCGGGTCGCCCCACATGTCGGCGCCGCCCTGGTCGTCCGACTCGGTGACCACGTTGAAGACCTCGTTGTATTCGACCGTCATGTCGTTGCCCTCGACGCGCATCGCGCTGCTCGGAATGTCGTGCAGGCGGTTGCGCGAGATCCGGTTTCCGGCTCCGGAAACGATGACGGCCGGAGTGTAGGTGTGATCAATGCGCGACAGGTCGCTGATGTCGCAGTTTTCCATGAAATCACCGCCGGGCTCCAGCGTCCGGCGGTTGCCGGCCATCATCACCACGCCGCCACGCCCCAGCGACGAGATGTCGCAGGACAACAGGCCGTGATCATGGCCGCCGTTGAGCGAAATCCCGTTGCCCGCGAAACGTTTCACCGTGCATCCGGCCAGGAGGCAGTGGTCGCCACCCTCGATCCGGATGGCGTCGGCCGCGCCCAAATCCCACGTGATGCCCTCGAAGCGGACATACGAAACGCCCTTCATTTCGAGCAGCGGCACGGCGGTCTGCGAGAACTCGATCACCGCCTGCTTCGGATTCGAGGGCGGATAGAAGAGGATGATTTTTTTGGCGCGATCCAGAAACCATTCGCCGGGAGCGTCCAGTTCGCTGAGCGCGTTCACCGCGTAAAAGTGGGCGCCGACGCTGTATCCCCAGGTATGCCACGGTTTGGCGAGGGTGATCAGACGGCGGTCCGGATCAATGGACGCCACCCGCTCATACGAATCGGACCAGTCCCAGAACCAGTAGCCGTAAAGAAGCAGGTCGGGTTCGTTCACCCATTTCTTCGGAAGATCCCCCTCGTAAAAAAAGCTGCCCGTCATGCTGCCGCGACGGTCGTAGCCCTTGGTGCCGTCCTGCACCGCGACCTCCTTGATGCTCAAAAAACCTTCGTTCGGCCCGCGCGCCAACCGCATCGCGCGGCCGTCGAAAAACAACTCGTGCGCCGGATGCGTGACAAAGCCGTTGCCGCCGCCCGCCCCTCCCAGTTTCAAAGGCAGCACCTCCCCGAACCCGGAGGCCTTCAGATCCGCGATCCAAACTTTCCCCCGCGATTCGGCGGGCAGCAGCGGCCAGACATCCGCATCGGTCGGACGGCGCCAGTCGGCGAGACGTTTGCCACCCCGGAACACCGGCTTTTCCCCGGAGGCGGCGGCGTAGCGGATGGGCGCGGCCTCGGTTCCGGAATCCTCGCCGGCCAGGGCGAACGTCCGCGTCACCGCATAGTCCCCTCCGTGGATCACGACAAGAACGCCGCCCTTCGGCAGAGGCCCCCCGCGCTTCAAGGCGCGGATCTCGTCGCGACAGCGTTCGAGCGTGGCAAACGGTTTTGTTTTGGTGCCCGCCCCGGTGTCGTTGCCCCGCGAAGAAACATGCAAGGTCACGGCCGGAACCGGCGTGGACGGAGGCGTCCGGCGGAGGCTCGCCATGTCGCGGGAAAAAATAGCCGCGGGCTCTCGGCCGCCGTCAACATCGGCAAGGCAAGGCGACGGACCGGTCGCCAACGAAACCGCGAGCGCGGCAAAAAGAGCGTTCAAGACAGACAGGGGGCGCTTCATAGGATTGCTCCGCCATGAAGGTCTCCGGCCGGGAGGGCCGGAGCCAAGGGGGTTTCCCCAGCCAAAGACTTCAGGCCGGCCAAGGCTAGATCATACCAAGGAGGGTAACAGGAAGTGATGTCAGGGTGGCCGGATCGGAAAGGTAGGGACGGACCGCTGGGCCGTCCGGTTGGATAGTGCGAATGAAAACAGCCGTCCGTATTCGCGGCGGGCCCAGCGGTCCCGCCCTACCCTCAATCCTGCATCACTTCCTGTTGCACCCTACCAAGGGCGCGACCGCAGAGCAGGATTGCCCTTTGCGGGGCGAACCTTTGGGGTGTCGGCGTTTTTTCCCGGCACCGGTCGCTTCGACCGGATAGCCTTCCTTCCAACCCGCCAGCACCAACACCGTCATGTCTTCCTCCTCCGAATATTCCCTCGATACCGCCGACCAGCGCGTCAGCTACGGCATCGCCTTGAACATGGGCGCCAACATCGCCCGCCAGGGCGGCGTCGAAATAGACCTGTCGGCGTTCATCGTCGGTTTGCAGGACGGCCTCAACGGCGCCAAGCCGCGCGTGTCGGAAGCCGATCTCCAGGCCGCGTTCCAAGGCGCGCAGGCCAAGGTCGAGGCCGCCGCCGCCGCGGGCGCCGCCAAGCAGGCGGAGGCGGGCAACAAATTTCTCGCCGACAACAAGGCGCGCAAGGGCGTCGTCACGACCGCTTCGGGCCTCCAATACGAGGTGCTGACCGAGGGCAAGGGCGCGAAGCCGAACCCCGACCAGACGGTCGAGGTCCACTATCACGGCACGTTGATCGACGGCACGGTGTTCGACAGCTCGGTGAAGCGCGGCGAGACGATTTCGTTTCCCGTCACCGGCGTGATCCAAGGCTGGGTCGAGGCGCTCCAGCTCATGCCGGTCGGCTCCAAGTGGAAGCTCTTCATCCCCGCCGAACTCGGATACGGCAACCGCGCCCAGGGCGCGATCCCGGCGGGCTCGGTTCTTGTCTTCGAAGTCGAGCTGATCGGCATCGAGTAAGACCGGCGGAGATAAAAAGAAACGCGGGACAACTCCGCGCCCAGCTTAATCCAAGCCCATCCGTCGTCCGGTCAGGGCGGACCTAAGCTTGGGCACGGAGCCTTCGCGTGCGAATTTCGGAACAGACGCCATCCCCCGGAGTGGATGACCGCGGACACGATTCCGCGCCGAACGACAACAGAGATGATTCATACGCATGAGAGGACCTAAAGGGCGCAGGGAAACGGCCGATAGAGGGAGTAACCCAAAACCCCCAAAGCCTTCTTCCCATGAAATGGAATCTACGAAACCGCATCCTTCTGCCAGCGTTGGCCCTCATCTTAGCCGTGGTGGCGGTCATAAGCCTGACGTCCTTTTTCATGGCGCGACAGGCCTTGGACGAAAGCTTTGACGCGCAATTGCAGCAGATAGGTGACAGCAGCCTTGGGCAGATTGAAAACTGGGTGGAAGGCCAAAAAACCAATGTCGCGCACTGGGCGACTCAATCCCATGTCATCGCCGCATTGCTCGACACGCCGGAAGCCGGTCCGCTTCGCAAAGTGGTCGGCGCCGAAATGGCGGACGCCTTCAAGCTCTATGGTTTTTTCGACAATATCCTGCTGGTGGACCTGAAGGGGGACACGCTCGCGTCCAACAACCCGGCGTCCGTCGGCGCGTTGAACGTGGCCGACCGGCGTTATTTCAAGGATATGGCCGCGACCGGCAAGGTGGTGGTTTCCGAGGTTCTGAAAAGCAAGGCGACCGGGAATCCCATCGTGGTGCTGGCCGTTCCCGTGATGGAGGGACAGGTCATGCGCGGAGCGTTTATCGTCTCGCTCAACCTCGAGTGGTTTACCGCCAACCTGATCGGCAAGATCAAGGTGCTTCAGACCGGCTACGCCTATCTCTTCGACGAAAAAGGCGTCTTCATCTCGCATCCGGACAAGGCGATGATCATGACCGCGAAGCTTGCCGATTATCCGTGGGCGGGACCGCTCATGCAGGAGAAAACCGGGGAAGTTTTCTACACGTTCAAGGGCGAGAAAAAAATGGCCTGGTTCAAAAAAAGCGAGGTTTTGAATTGGGGGCTGGTGGTCACGGTCCCGATATCCGAAATACTCGCCCCCACGTATCGGATGGGTCGGATCAATCTGATCTTGGGGCTCGGTGCGGTGGTTGTGGGTGCTGTGCTGATGTATTTCACCGCACAGTCCATTTCCAGGCCCATTCAAAATGTCGCCGAACAGCTGGATACCTGCTCCGCCGAGACCATCGCGGCCGCAAAACAGGTTTCCGATTCCAGCCAATCCCTGGCCAGCGGTTCGAGCGAACAGGCGTCCTCGCTCGAGGAAACCGGCTCTTCACTCGAAGAGATGTCGTCCATGACCAAGCGAAACGCCGACAGCTCGACCAAGGCCAACGAACTGGCTCGCGACGCCCGGCAGGCCGCCGACACCGGTTCCCGCGACATGCTGGCGATGGGCCAGGCGATGGCCGACATCAAGTCGTCCAGCGACGACATCGCGAAGATCATCAAGACCATCGACGAGATCGCGTTCCAGACCAACATCCTCGCGCTCAACGCCGCCGTGGAAGCCGCCCGCGCGGGCGAAGCCGGCGCCGGTTTCGCCGTCGTCGCCGAAGAAGTTCGCGCCCTCGCCCAGCGCTCCGCCACCGCCTCCAAGGAAACGTCCGCCAAGATCGAAAGCGCCATCATCAAGACGACCCAAGGCGTGCAAATCAGCTCCCAGGTCAGCGGACGTCTTTCCGAGATCGTGGAGAAGGTCCGGCAGGTGGACACGCTGATCAACGAGGTCGCCACCGCCAGCCGCGAGCAGAGCGAGGGCGTGCAACAAATCAACGCCGCCGTCGGACAAATGGACAAGGTCGTGCAGACCAACGCCGCCGGCGCCGAGGAAAGCGCCGCCGCCGCCGAGGAGCTCAACGCCCAGGCGCATACCCTCAACGGCATCGTCGCCACCCTCCGCCGGCTTATCACCGGCGGCGCCAAATAACCCTTGCTCCCCGCCCCATGAAATACCTGCCCGCCTTGTTTCTGGGCGTCGCCGCGCTGGGCGCCGCGGACTTGCCGCCCGCCCCGCCGCCGTTCGAGGCGAGCCTGCAATCCCGCGCGGGCTTCGACAGCAACCCGCTGGGCACCAGCGGCACCTCCGCCGCCATTCTCGGCCGCGAGGACACCCTTACCTATTCGGCCGGGGCCGGACTGGGCCTGACCCTCCCGTCGACGACGCCGAAAACCACGTCATTGAAACTCACCTACGCGTTCGAGGCGGTGCGCTTTGATCATTTTGAAAGCGAAGATTTCGCCACCCACAAATTCGGGTCGGTCGGCAAGTTCACCGCCGGCGCATGGACGTTCACCGGCGACATCTCGAGTCTTTTTGTGGACGGCGATCAAGACACTCTGACCTCCGTCGCCTCGGCGAACGCCAACGGCGTCACCCTCTGGCGCGAACGTCGCCAGCAATGGCAGCACCGGGCGAAGCTGCAAACGCAGGCCCTGTTCGGGAGCACGTTGGTGCGCGCGGGCGCAAAACTGCTCGCCTACGATTACCAAACCGATGTCGCGGCCGGAAAGGTCGCCTTCGCCGATCGCTCCGACACCCAGGCCTCGCTCGACCTGGGATGGAAACAGGGCGCGGATTCGCTCTGGCTCGCCGGCGTTCGCGCCGGCTATCAGCGGCAGGCCACCGTGCCGCTTCCCGGCTGCTCTTTTGAATACTCCAACACCTACTCGCGCCTCGCGGCCGGCTGGGAGGGGAAACCGTTTTCCGGCACGACCGTGACCTTTGCGGCCGGTCCGGATTTTCGCCGCTACACCGGCGCCGTCGATCCGGCCGTGTTTACCGGCGGACGCAACCGCACGTCGCTCTGGTTTGAAGGCGGCTTCACCTCGAAGCTAAGCGACACCGTGACGCTCACCGGAAAAGCGGCGCGCATGCCGTGGCTCTCAAGCACGGGCAAATCCGCCTACACCGACACGTGCGGGGAAACCGCCGTCAGCTGGGCGCCGACCCCGGCCCTGAGTTTGCAGTTTGTGGCCAAGTTGCATCGCTGCGATTATTTTCCCGTCAAGCGCGACGACTGGGAGTCTTTCATCGGTCCCGGCGCGACGCTCAAACTTTCCAAACATACCGTGCTCACGCTCGACGTTCTCCGTCAGGATGCCTGGAACACTCTTTCCGGTTCGTCCCAGCGCGAGTTCCACCGGGTCGTCGTCAACCTGGGCGTGACCGTCAAGCTCTGACACCGTTGCCCGCATCCGGCCGGACGGCGGCCCTCGCTCATCACGCTTGGCTGTCGGCGCGAGGGGGCGTCGGACATGGCGGGTTCGACGAAGTCCCCTCCCTCAGCGCGGCGACGTCGCGTTGCAGGGCGTCGAGGCGGGCGAGGAGTTCTTCGTTCGTCACCGGTGCCGGCGCGGACTCGTCTTTCTTCTTTTTTTCGCCGAGGAAGAAACTCGCGATCACGCCGCTCAGCGTGCCGAACAGGCCGACGCCCGTGAACATGAGGACCGCCGCGATCAGACGTCCGCCGAGCGTCACCGGATACCGGTCGCCGTAGCCGACGGTCGTCACGGTGGTGACGCTCCACCAGACGGCGTCCTCTGCGGTGGTGATGTTGGAATTGGGCGCGTGCTCCACCATAAGGACGCCCGCCGAGGCGAGGGACAGAACAAGAAACGTGATGGTGAACACCGAGGCCACGCCGCCGCGCATGCGATTTCGCGTGAGAAATATCTCGAAAACCAACCGCAGCGATTGCACGGCGCGCAGCATGCGCAGGATGCGGAACACCCGGAACAACCGGCCCCAGCGCAACGCATCGATCGCCGGAATGCTGGCGAGAAGGTCGATCCAGCCCCACTTCATGAACCGGAGCTTCGATTCGGCGCGATGGAAGCGGATGAGAAAATCGATGAAGAAAAGGCCGCACACCAGGTTGTCTATCCACCGCAGCACGCGGACGGCTTCGGCGGGCAAATCGAAGACCAGCTCGACGGCCAGCAACCCCAGCACGAACAACGACAGCGTGAGGATGACGAGCTGAAACGGCCCGAGGTCTTTCAGCGGCGTGGGCTTTTTCATCTCGGTGGCAAAGACTTCCGCAATCACGTTCACGGGTCAAGGTCGCGGCGCAACCGGACGTCCCGGGACGACGTCACGGCCGATCAATCACGGTGCACCACCATCTTACTGTGCATCTTGCCTTGGCAGTTGCCGGCAAGGGAGTTCGAGAAGCATAGAGGCTTCGCGGCCCGGCCTTGCGGGGTCATGTAGGTCGCTTTCATGGGAGTGCGGGTCGTATAGATCGCGTCGCGGTGCAGTCGGACGGCTCAGGCGTCAAAGCCGCCGTCGATGGTGAGATTCGCGCCGGTGACGTAGCCGCCGTCGGGACCGGCGAGGTAGGAGACGAGGCCGGCGACTTCCTCCGCGCGACCGTAGCGACCGAGCGCCATGATCTTGGTGAGGCCTTCGGCGTGGGGGCCGTTGGCGGGGTTGAGATCGGTGTCCACCGGGCCGGGCTGCACGTTGTTCACCGTGATGCCCCGGGGGCCGAGATCGCGGGCGAGACCGCGGGTGAAGCCGGCCACCGCCGCCTTGCTGAGCGCGTAAACCGAACCGCCGGCGAAGGGCATGTTGTCGGCGTTGACGCTGCCGATGTTGATGATGCGTCCGCCCTGGGGCAGGTGGGCGGCGGCGGCTTGCGAGGCGATAAACACGCCGCGCACGTTGACCGCGATGGTGCGGTCGAAGTCCGCGAGGCTGAACTGGTCGATGGGCGCGAGGGCAAGGATGCCGGCGTTGTTCACAAGGATGTCGAGGCGGCCCAGAGTCTTGACCGTTTCGGCGACGGCGGCCTGCACGGCGGCGGGTTCGGCGCTGTCGGCCTTGATCGCCAAGGCACGGCCGCCGGCGGCTTCGATCCCGCGAACGACTTCGGCGGCCTTTTCGGGAGAACTGGTGTAGGTGATGGCAACGGCCGCGCCGTCGGCGGCGAGGCGCTTGGCGATGGCGGCTCCGAGGCCGCGGGAGCCGCCGGTGACAAGGGCAATCTTGCCGTTGATGTTCTTAACGTTTGAGGAGCGGGAGGATACGGTGGATGAGGCGATGGTGTTCATGATTTTGAATGAGTTGTTTTTGAAGACGCGTTGTTTTGTAACGTTCGGTATAAAACTACCTCGATAGCTCCCCGTCAACTATTTTATACCGAAAGGTAAGTATTTATTTGAAAGGGCGCTTTTCCGCTCCTAACTGATCGGGATGAAAGCCGAAAACGAAACTGCCACCCCTGCCCCCGTGGGTCGTCCGCGGGCCTTTGACACCGACCAGGCGCTGGCCCGTGCCTTGGACGTTTTTTGGCGCAAGGGCTACGAGGCCACGTCGCTCACAGACCTCACGGAGGCGATGGATATCAACAAGCCCAGCCTCTACGCGACGTTCGGCAACAAGGAGGCGTTGTTCCGCAAGGCGGTCGATCTCTACGAACGGGAGCGCGAGCCGGCGTTTCGTGCGGCGCTGGCCGAGCCTGAGGCGCGGGTGGCGATGGTGCGTTTTCTTGAGGCTACCATTTCCACGCACACCCATCCCGACACACCGCCCGGCTGCCTCGTGGTGCAGGGAGCCTTGCCCAGTGGGGCCGAAATCGAACCCATCGCGCAAGAGTTGGTCGCGCGCCGCGCGGCTGCACAGTCGGCGATCCGGCAACGACTCGAACGCGCGCAAGTCGAAGGACAATTACCCGCCGGCATGGAGCCGGCGGATCTCGCGCGCTACATCTTTACGCTGATCGAAGGCATGGCTGCCCAAGCCCGCGACGGAGCGAGTGCCGAAGAACTGCGCCGCATGGTCGCGCTGGCGCTGCGCGTGTGGCCGGAATAAGGCGCCTGGCTTGGGCCGACCCTTTTTGCGACGGCCCTCAGGCGTCGCGCCGCATGGTTTTGCGGCGCGAATAAGCACGCAGGCCAATGGCCCCGACCATCACCACAAGAGCGCCCAACGCATAGGTGGACGGCTCCGGAACGGCGGAGAAAAACAGGCCGTTGACTCCGGAAAAATCGAAGCCTCCCGCCGTGCCTTCACCATCGGGCGTGGTGGTGGGAAAATAGGTGGCGACGGTCCAGTCGACCAGATTGTTGGTATTGCCGCCGGTGTTCACATCGTAGCCAAAGAGGGAATAACCGTAAATTGTCGTCCCCGCGCTGATCCCGAAATCGCTCAGCTGGAAAACCACGCCGCCAGGCCCTTGGTTGGGACCATTAAAAATCGAGTAATTGGAAGTCGTGGTGTCGCCGGTGTTATAACGCTGAATCGAGAAGGTCGTGTGGGTATAGAGATTGGTGGCCGTGAATGGGATCGTGCTCGCGAGCGAACTGTAGGATGTGGGGTTCCCAAGCCCGTCGATGCCCGTGACAAGCGCTATCCTGAAGGATTCATGCTGGGGATTGACGCCAAAATCGAAAACCGGAATGGCAAAATCCGCCGTGGCCGTGAAACCCGCGTTCGAGATAAAATCCACTCTCTCGACGTTGGCGAACGACGAGCCGGCGTTCGCGAAAAGATTATGGACGCCGCGGGCAAAGTTGTTGTCCAAAAGAACCTCTTGATAGGTATCCGCGTGGGCGGCGATGCGGTTGCCGGCCGCGCTGGCGGTTTGATACCACACATGGGAGTTGTTCGCGCCCCCTGCGGTCCGGCGGATGAAAACCTGGTCGGCCATGCCGGTAAGAGCGTAAGTCTGGGTGGCCGTCGAAAAGGTCTGCACCGCGACCACTGTATTTTGAAAGGTGAAGCCTTCGTGAACGCTGTCGGCCGAGTCAGTGGTAAGGGTCGTGGCGGAGACAATCGCGGTCTGCGCCCAAATACCCGTCGGCAAAAACAGCGCCAGCGCGATTAACAGTAATCGCCTGCGCCGGTTGCTGAAGATTCGCGCGAACATAGGGGTTTGATGCCTTGTTTGATGGCTTTTGAAAGCCTCAACGGCTCCTCGCCACTTGCTCTTATTCTAATTCGCTTTCAAGATGAGCTTAATTATGCAAGTCTTCAGTCATGGCAAGACCAAGACGAGAGGAGCCCGAGCTGGTGAAACGTGCGCGAGTGGCGGCGGAGCGCGCCACCTCGCTCGA
>JBAZSJ010000081.1:0-13051 GCA_041662485.1 Opitutaceae bacterium
CAAACCCGTCAAAGTCGCCCTCACCGCCGTCATGCGCAAACTCATCGTCCTGCTCAATCGCCTACTCGCAGATCCCAACTTTGTTCTTGCCGACTGACACGGTTGCTCCCGGTCCGACCACAGCGGATTCCCGCTCACAACCATCGGGACGGACCTGGAGGTCCGACCTCCAAATCACAGATACCGCCACATGAGGTAGGCGTGGCAGATCGCCACGTGAAGGATCATCATGGGAAAGGCGTGCTTCGTGTAGGTGATGAACCGGAAGGAAATGCCGTTGCGCTCGGCGATACCAGCCACCGTGAGGTTGGCGCTGGCACCCACCAGCGTTCCATTGCCTCCCAGACACGCGCCCAGCGAGAGCGCCCACCACAGCGGCATCAAGCCCTCCGGTCCGCCAAAGGCCGGGGCCATCGCCTTGATCATCGGAATCATCGTCGCGACGAAAGGAATGTTGTCCACCACCGCGGACAGCAGGGCGGAGGACCAGAGAATCCCGAGCCCCGTCGCCTCCAGCTTGCCGCCGGTGGCCTCCAGCATCTTGGTCGCCACCGTCTGCAGCACGCCGGTGTGCTCCACGCCCTTGACCACGATGAAAAGGCCGATGAAGAAAAACAGGGTGACCCACTCCACTTCGTTGAAAACGTGCGTCACGCTCTCGGTCTGTTTTTCGGCCGTCTTGCCCGCGTTGTCGAGCAGCAGGAGCATGGCCGCGCCGGCCATGCCGATGGTCCCCGACTCGAGGCCGATGAAACGCGCGCCCACAAAGGCCACCAGCACGCCCGCCAGCACCACCAGCGACTTGACCAGCAGTTTCACGTCGGTGATCGCCTTGCGCTCGTCGAGGGCCATGATGCGTGCCCGGTCCTCGGGCGTGGCCGTCAACGCGCGGCCCCAGATCAGGTGGATGGCCAGCGTGTGCACCACGATGATAACGAGAATGACGGGGGCTAGATTGATGAGAAAGTCGTTGAACGAGAGTCCGACCTGCGCGCCGATGATGATATTGGGAGGGTCGCCGATCAGGGTCGCGGTGCCCCCGATGTTCGAGGCCAGCACCTGCGAAAGCAAAAAGGGATACGGCGGCACCTTCAGCTGCGTGCAGATGACCAGCGTCACGGGCACGATGAGCAGCACGGTGGTGACGTTGTCCAGCAGCGCGGAAACCACGGCCGTCACCAGCACCAGCAGGGCGAGAATGCCGGCGGGACTGCCCTTCGCCAGCTTGGCCGCCCAGATCGCGAGGTATTCAAAGATGCCGCTCTTTCGTGAAATCGAAACGATCACCATCATGCCGGTCAGCAGGCCGATGGTGTTGAAATCGATTCCCGACACCGCCTCGGTCTGGGTCAGGATGCCGGCCGCGATCATGATCACGGCCCCGAGCAGGGCGACGATGGCGCGGTTGAGGCGCTCGGTCATGATCGCCGCGTAGGTCAGCAGCAGGATGCCGACCGCAACCCACACGGGGTTCAGTCCGGCTATTAAGGCAAAGGAGGGTGCGGTCATTGTGATATCAGGATTTTGTCACCATGCTCTCCAGCACATGCCAGGCGGAGATGACGCCGAGCAACCGGCCGTTGGAGCGATCCACCACGGGCAAAAAATTCCGACCGCGATAGATGTAAAACAGAGCGGCGACGAGCGATTGATCGGGGTGCAGCACCGGCGCCTCCTTGTCCACATGCAGGCCCACCGGATCTTGCGCGATCAAGTCGAACCGGGCGCGGACATCATGGAGGGTGTCGGTCAGAAGGCCTGCGTCTATCATGCGGGCGATCTGGCTGAACCGGTCGTCATGGGTCGCCACCTGCGGAAGCACGCCGGAAATCACCAGGTTTTTGCGGAACACGCCGAGATAGTTTCCCTGCGCATCCACCACGGGCATAGCCAGCAGTCTATTGTCCAACAGGGACTGAACCGCGGCGGCAACGGTCGTGTCGGGAGCCAGCACCACAGGGTCCGTGTCCATGACGGAGCGGCAGGTGACATCGGAAGCGTCGTGTGGTTTCATAGGTATAATTTCTTCGGGCAAGATGCCTAGCGGGTCCAAGGAACCTTGTCAGGCCCGACCGCGTCATCCGCCAATGTATCAGTAAAAAGCATAGCTGGAATCAGCGTGAGAACGGACGACGCCCTGAATTCGTCTCCCCGTTGATCACGGCCGGACCGCACCGGCCTTGTCCGCCAGCACCGTTTTCAACATCTTGAGCATGGCCTCCGCCGAGTAGGGCTTGGCGAGGAAATGGTTCACGCCCGCCGTGGCGGCTCGGGCGACGTTGCCGTTGGCGTCGAGGCCGCTGGCCGCGACTATTTTCACCGACGGATTTATCCGGTGCAGCGCCGCGATCAGCGACGGACCGTCCATCACCGGCATCATCATGTCCGTCAGCACCACCGCCACCGCTTCGCGATGGATCGCGTAGAGCCCGATGGCCTGCGCCCCGTCCTCGGCCGTGATGACCTGGTAGCCAAACGTCAGCAGGGTCTGCCGCGTGATGTCCAGGATGGAGGTCTCGTCGTCCACCACCATGACCAGTTCGCCGTTGCCGCGGGGAAGCGCGGGCGCCTCCGGACCGCTGGCGACGGCGCCGGCGGTTTCCGCCCGCGCCGGAAGGTAGATCTTGAACACGCTGCCCTTGCCGGGCTCGCTGTAAACGTTCACGAAACCGCCGTGGCTGCGCACGATGCCGAGCACGGTCGAAAGCCCGAGCCCGGTCCCCTTGCCCAGCTCCTTGGTCGTGAAAAACGGGTCGAAGATGCGATCAACGACCTCCTTTGGCATGCCGCATCCGTTGTCGGTCACGCGCAGGACCACATACCGCCCGGGGGACGCGCCGCGGTTCATGACGGCATACTGTTCGTCCACCTCGACATTGGCCGCCACCAGATCGATGCGCCCCCCGTTCGGCATGGCGTCGCGGGCGTTCACGCACAGGTTGAGCAGGACCTGGTTGAGCTGGGTCGGATCCGCCGTGACCAGCCACAGGTCCGGCGCGAGGTCGGTTTCGATGGTGATGTTTTTCGGAAAGGTGTTCCCGGCGATCGACTCGACCTCGCGGACGATTTCCCGCGCCTGCAACGGCATCCTCGTGCCCTCGACTCCGCGGGCGAACGACAGGACCTGCCTCACGAGGTCCGTGCCCCGCTTCGCGCTTCGCGCCATGTTTTCGATCACCGGAAGGCTTCGCGGATCGGGGTCCAATTGCTTGAGCAGATCAACACCCATGACGATCGGCGCGAGCAGGTTGTTGAGATCGTGCGCGATGCCGCCCGCAAGCGTGCCGATGCTTTCCATGCGCTGCGCGCGCAGGAACTGGTCCTGGAGCACCTTGCGCTCCGTGATGTCCGAGATGACGGAGATGAAATATTTGGGCTCCCCCGCCGAGTCCCTGAGCAGCGTCGTGACGACGTTGACCCACAACATGCCGCCGTCCTTGCGACGATAGCGTTTTTCAAGCGTGTAGGCGTTATGGGCGCGGGCCAGCACGGCGCGGCGCGCGTCATTCCCCTCGGCCCTGTCTTCGGGCGCCGTCAGATCGGTAAAGGTAAGCTTCAGCAGCTCCTCGCGCGGATAGCCGGTGATTTCGCAGAGCTTGTCGTTCACGCGCAGGAATTTTCCGTCAACGTCCACATGGGCGATGCCGACGGCCGCCTGCTCGAAGGTGCCGCGAAACCGTTCTTCGCTTTCGCGCAGGTTCTCCTCCGCCCGCTTGCGCTCGGCGATGTCCTGCTGCAACGCCTGGTTCGCGTCCTCCAGTTGCAGCGTCTTTTCCTCAAGTTTCCGGATCAGCGTCTCGCTGTAAACCTTGAGAATGCCCTTTTCGTCGCCGTCGGTATGCCGGGGCTCGGAAGGCGCCGCCGCGGCCGTTCTGTCCCGCACCTCGCGGAGCCGGGCGAGGAAATCGTCGGGCTCGGTCGGTTTGAGGATAAAGGCGTCCGCGCCCAAATTCAGGGCGAGCCGCTCGTCCTCGGCCTCGGTGTAGGTCGCGGTATAGACGATGAAGGGAATCGTTTTGAGCCGGACGTCGGACTTCCAGTGGCGAAGCAGCGTGTAGCCGTCCATCACGGGCATGAGCAGATCGGAGACGATGAGGTCGGGCGGACTCCGCCGCGCCAGCACAAGCGCCTCGGCCCCATGACGGGCGATTTCCACGTCGAATCCGTGGCCCGTCAGCAGGGCGCGCAGGTAATAGAGGTTCTCTTCCTTGTCATCAACGATGAGGACGCGGTTCATGGCGATGAATGGCCGGCGGACGGCGGTGGCGGCGCAAAGGATTCGATGTCGGAGATGAACGTCTCCGGGTTTATCGGTTTTTCGATGTAACCGGTGCAGCCGGCCGCGAGGGATTTTTCCCGGTCTCCGACCATGGCGTAGGAGGTGACCGCGATCACCGGGGTGGCGCGCAGTTCCGGGATGTCGCGCAGCGCGCGGGCCACGGCGTGGCCGTCCATCTTCGGCAGCTGGATGTCGAGCAGGATGAGGTCGGGAGCCAGGCTGCGCGCCAGCTCGATGCCGCCGGGCCCGTCGGAGGCGGCGGTGACCCGGTAGCCGTGCCGCTCCAGCAGGAAAGTCGCGAGGTAGCGGTTCTGCTCGTTGTCTTCGATGATGAGAACGGTGCGGCTCATGGAGTGGCGCGGGGTTGCAGGGGAAGGACCACGGTGAACTCGCTGCCGTGCGACCATTCGCTGACGGCGACGATGTCACCGCCCATCAGCGTGGCGAGCCGGCGGCAAATGGCGAGCCCCAGTCCCGTGCCTTCATGTTGGCGGGAAAGACCGGTGTCTATCTGCCGGAAGGGCTGGAACAACGTGGCGAGGTCCGCCGGTTTGATGCCGATGCCGCTGTCCTTCACGCTCAGCCGGACGGCGGCGACCGGCCCGGCGTCCGGAGAAAACCGATGGGCGGCGACCGGCTCGGCCGTGAACGTAACGCGTCCGCGGTCGGTGAACTTGATGGCGTTGTTGAGCAGGTTGAGGAGTATCTGCTCCACGCGGCGGCGGTCCCCCGTCATCACGCCCAGCCCGGCGGAAAAGACGGCGACAAGCTCCAGCTCTTTTTTCTCCGCCAGCGGCCGCACGGACGCCATGACCCGGGCGAGCGAGGCCGGCAAATCGAAGGGCTCCGCGACCACCGCGAGCTGGTCGGCCTCGATCTTGGAAATGTCGAGCACGTCGTTGATGAGTTCCAGCAGGTGGCGCGCGCTGCCCCGCACCATGCCGAGCTGCTTGGCCTGCTCCTCGTTCAAGGGTCCGGCCAGTCCTTGCAGCACGATGCCGGTGAAGCCGATGATCGAATTGAGCGGCGTGCGCAGCTCGTGCGACATGGTGGCCAGAAAAGCCGACTTGATCCGGTCGGCGGCCTCGGCTCGCTTGACCGCCGCGCGCATTTCGGCGGTGCGCTCAACCACGCGGTGTTCGAGGGTTTCGTTCAGCTCGCGCAACGCCGTCTCGGCCTGACGCTGCTTGGTGATGTCGGTTCCGATGCTCAGGATCTCGACCACCCGCCCTTCGGCATCGCGGAGAATCCGGTTGGTCCAGGCGATCCAGACCCGTTCGCCCCCGCGGCGCATGTTCTCGTTCACGTTTTTCTCGAACGTTTCGGGCGCGGCGCAAATCTGATCCATGAGCCGGTTCAGATCGCGCCCGGAGGTCTCGGTCTCCGGCACGATGGTGCCCACGACGTGCCGTCCGGTGACCTCGGCGGAAGAATAGCCGAAGAAACGCAGGCCGTATTCGTTCAGGAAGGTGATTTCCCCGGCGGCGTTCCACCGCAGGATGATGCTGTTGGCCAGCTCGACCAGCTCGCGGTATTTCAGCTCGCTTTCGGCCAGCAGGATTTCGGCCTGCTTGCGCGCCGTGATGTCCTCGACCATGGCGATGTGCTGCCGCCCCGTCCCCGATTCGTGCCACAGCGGCACGCAGGTGAGGCCCACCCACACGGGCGAGCCGTCCTTGCGGATGTAGCGTTTCTCGATCTGAAAGGCGGGCAGATCGCCCTCCCGCAAACGACGCATGTTGGACAGGTCGGTCTCGATGTCGTCGGGATGGGTGATCTGGGCGAACGTAAGCCCCAGCATCTCCGGTTCGGAGTAGCCGACGATTTTGCAGTATTGCGGGTTGATCTTCAGGAATCGCCCGTTGGTCGAATCGATCACCGCGATGCCCATCGGGGCCTGTTCGAAGAGGGCCCTGAGCTTGGCCTCGCTTTCGCGCAACGCCTGCTCCGCCTGCCTGCGTTCGGTGATGTCGCGGATCATCCCCATCAGATTTCCGTCGGGCATCAGCGTCGCGATGACCTCGGCCGGGAACACCGAGCCGTCCTTGCGCCGGAACCGCCACTCGCGGTGATAAGCGGCGCGGGCCTGGATGGCGCCGATGGCCGTCTCGATGTGGGGGGCCTCTTCCGGAACCACGATGTCCGCGGCATTGAGCCCGATCAGCTCCCCGCGGGGATAGCCGAGCATGCGGCACATGCTGGCGTTGGCGTCGAGGTAGGTGCTCCGGGCGTCGGCGATCACGATGCCGTCGGGCGCATGATCGAAGAGCGTGTGGTAGCGCGCCTCGCTCGCGAGCCTCGCCTCCTCGGCCTGCTTCCGGTCGCTGATATCAATGCCCACCCCCACGAGACAGGTGCGGTCGGCGAAACGGGTTCGGATGCCCGTGAAATAGTAGGGGATCACCCGGCCGTCCTTGGTCACAAAGCCCGCCTCGACGCTCGACTCGCCCTTTTCAAAAACCTCGTTGATCCGCGCGGCGACCTCCTCCCTGTCATCGCCGGCGAAAAACTCCAGCGGATGCATCGTGGCGATCTCGGTCGCCGTCCGGCCGGTGATCTGCTCGAAGGTGTCGTTCCACCGGAGAAACCGCCCCTGCTGATCATACAGATAAAGCACGCCCGGCAGGCTGTTGAGCATGGCGTCGGAAAAATCGCGTTCCTGACGCATCTTCAGCTCCGCCTGCCGCCGCCCGTCCTCGCGGACAAAATTTTCCAATCCAAACGAAATGTCGCCGGACGCCTCCGTCAGCAGCGCGATCTCCTTGTCCTGAAAAAATCCCGGGGAGTCCGCGTAAACGCTGAGCGCGCCGCACACCGTTCCCTGAAGCCGGATGGGAAACACCGCCGAGGAGCGGAATCCGCGCCGCTCGATTTCGCCGCGCCATGGCAGCGTCACCGGATCGCCAAGCATGTCGTTGCAAACGTAAGGCCGGTCCTCGCGAAAGGCCGTCCCCGTAGGCCCGCGGCCCTCCGGACGATCATCGGAGTAAACTTTTATGTTTTTGATGTAATCGTTGTCGTCGCCCCAGACCGCCACGGGCACGAGCTGATGGGTGAGCGGATCCTCCCATCCTACCCAAGCCATGTGGAACCCGCCGTGCTCGATGAGGACCCGGCAGACCTTCCCGAGCAATTCGTCACGCGTGGACGTCATCACGATGGCCTGGTTGATCTGGCTCAGGGCCGAGTAAAGCCGCGACAGCCGGGCGATTTCCCGCTCGCGCTCCTTCAGCACGGTGATGTCACGGGCGATTCTGGAAACCCCAACCACGTTACCCGCGGCATCTCGAACGGGTGAAAACGTGACCGAAACGTCTATCAGCCGACCGTCCTTGGTCAGCCACCGCGTATCGAAGCGCTCCATCTTTTCACTGCGTTTGATCCGGCCAAAAATTTCGGGTTCCTCGTCCTTCAGCTCGCCGGGAATCAACCGCATGATGGACGTCCCCACCATCTCGGCGGCGGTGTAACCAAAGGTTCTTTCCGCGCCCTTGTTCCAACTGCTGATCACGCTGCCCAGATCGGTGCTGACAATGGCGTCGTCCGAATATTCGACGATGGCGGCGGCCCACATGAGATCCGCTCCGGCGGCGTTTGCTGACCTTGGCGAGGAGGCCGTGCTCATGGTGCCGCCCAGCATGCATGAATCTCCTTCTGGGGGAAGCGGTTTTGGCGTTTGTGCAACGTGTCCTCGCCTTCCCGCGACGGATGTTCTTTTTGGGCCGGGCATCGATGGCTCCATCTCCCAAAGCTTCTACGATTGAAAAGAGCGGCCCGCACCCGCGGAACCGGCATCGGGCGCGGTATGATTTTTCCGCTCTCATCAAGAGCTGCCCGGAGCTGGCGCGGTTCATCGTCCCCCACCCGCTCGGCGGCGACACCATCGACTTCTTCGACCCCGTCGCCGTCACCACCCTCAACCGCGCCCTGCTCCGCCACGACTACGGGCTGACGTGGTGGGACATCCCGCCCGGCTACCTGTGTCCGCCCATCCCCGGCCGCGCCGACTACATCCACCACGCCGCCGATCTGCTCGGAGACAGCAAAGGCGCGATCGTGACGGTGCTCGATATCGGCACGGGGGCCAACTGCATCTACCCGATCATCGGCGTGCGCGAATACGGCTGGCGCTTCGTCGGCACGGACATCGATCCCGTCGCCATCCAGTCGGCAAAAAAAATCGTCGCCGCGAATCCGGTGCTCGCCGGCAGGATCGAGTGCCGGTTGCAGACCTCGCCGACCGACATCTTCGCCGGCGTCGTGCGTCCCGGCGAACGTTTCGACCTCACCGTGTGCAACCCGCCGTTTCACGCGTCGGCCAAAGAAGCTGCGGAAGGCACGGTGCGAAAACTCAGAAACCTCGGCGAAGGCCGGAAGTTTGATAAACCGGTCCTGAATTTCGGCGGACAAAACCACGAGCTCTGGTGCCCCGGCGGAGAGTCGGCGTTTGTGCGCCGCATGATCGCCCAGAGCGTGCCGCTCGGCGACCGCTGTCGCTGGTTTACGACGCTCGTTTCAAAACGCGGAAGCCTGCCGGCGATTTACCACGCCCTCAAAGTGGCGCGGGCGACAGACGTCCGCACCATCCCGATGAGCCAGGGCCAGAAGCACAGCCGGCTGGTCGCGTGGACGTTTCTCACGACGGAGCAGCAGCAGGATTGGAGGTAGGGCGGGTTATCCCTAACCCGCCGGTTTGACAGACAAGTTCGAAAGGCGCGTTAGGGATAACGCGCCCTACCACTCAGCTCAAATTCACCGGATCGACGTCGAGCACCTGCGTGATTTCGTCGGGCCAGTTGAAGGCGAGCCGCAGCGCGTTCAAATCGGCGATTACACGCCCTCTCTGAATTCAACGCGTCCAGTAACGGAACTGACGACGAACCGCGCCGATCAGGTTGAAGTTGTTGGCACGGCGCAGTTCCAAGGATGAAATCTCGGGCGCGTATTGGGCGCCCTGAATCAAAAAAAACTGCAGAATCAGAAAGAAAACCAGCGGGGTTACGAGTAGCAGACGCATCTTCAAACCAAGCAAACCGATGAAACCGTCCCCCGGGGAGCACGTAAGCAAGAAACCGATCACCGTCACCGTCGCCATTATCAACACACCCACCCCGGCCAGGAGCACGAAGCGCGGCATGAACAATTCATTGGCTTCGGACAAAAGTCGGCCCACGGCATACATCCCTCCGGCGACGGCGACGGCAAGCCAGTCGGACAAACCCACCCCTCCTGACATGACTTTGGCCAGAACCAAGGACATTTGAAACGCCACAAGAAAAAGCACGCACTCACATGCCAGCGGCATAAACCAGATGTGACGATGCCGCCATAACACCTCAAGAAATCCAAGCGCGGACGCTTCAGGGTCAACGTCTCCCGCGATTGCGACCACCTTTCCATTGAGCTCGTAAATGGGTGCGTAATTCCAGCGGGGAATAACGTTGGGGGAAGACTGCCGTAGGCGGGGTGCTGGTAGGTTCATGGCGTGCGATTCCGGCGACCGGGTTCTGTTTAATATGCCAGACCAAACAGTGCATGGGTATCCGCATCACTAACCTTTTTGCCTAGAAAAACACCCTAGCATGAAGACCGAAAAGCAATCCAAACGAAGCGGCAACAACGGGAATCGCCCTCCCCATTCGGCAACTGATTCAGCTCAAATTCACCGGATCGACGTCGAGCACCTGTGTGATTTCATCGGGCCAGTTGAACGCAAGACGGAGCGCGTTCAGGTCGGCGATCACCCGCGTCACCCCGCCGGTGAAATACCAGAGCTGGTAGCGATACTCGTCCTTGATCTTCTCGATGGGCGAAGGCGCAGGGCCGCGCAACTCCAGGCGTCCGCCGAGTTCCTTTTCCACATGCTTGGCCCATTGCTCGGTGTAGAACTTGAGCTTCTCCTCGCTCGGCCCGCGGAAGAGATGGTGGATGAGATGACGATACGGCGGATAACGAAACTCCTTCCGCATCTTCAGCTCGCTCGCGGCGAAACCCGCGAAGTCGGCCTGACGTGAAAACTGGATCGCCTCGGCCTGCGGCGTGAACGTCTGCACGATGACCTCGCCCGCGCGGTCACCGCGTCCGGCGCGGCCCGCGACCTGCACGAGGAGCTGGAAGGTGCGCTCGTTGGCCCGGAAATCGGGAATATGCATCGAGATATCCGCGTCGATCAGGCCGACGAGCGTGACGTTGGGGAAATCGAGGCCTTTGCCGATCATCTGCGTGCCCACGAGCACGTCGATCTTGCCGGCGCGGAACTCGGAAAGGAGTTCACGGAAGCGGTTCTTCTTGGACATCGTGTCGGCGTCGATGCGCTCGATGCGCGCCTTCGGCAGCACGCGGCGCACGGATTCCTCGACGCGCTGCGTGCCCATGCCGCGCCAGCGGATCTCAGGAGCGCCGCACGACGGGCAACGCGCGGGGGCGTCGCGTTCGTGGGCGCAGAGGTGGCAGCGCAGACGTTCGTCGGCGCGATGGTAGGTCATCGTGATGCTGCAATGCGGACACTCCTCCACGTGGCCGCACTTAGTGCAGAGCATGGACGACGAGTAGCCGCGGCGGTTGATGAAGAGGATCGTCTGCTCGCGCTTCGCGAAACGGTCGTGCATCGCGTCCACGAGTTTGCCCGAAAGCGAGGTGAAGCCGCGCTGGCGCATGACCTCGATCTTCATGTCCACGATGTCGATGTGCGGAAGCTTGCGGGCATCCACGCGCTCCTTGAGTTCGAGCAGGCCGTATTTCCCGGCCTGGGCGTTGGAAAAACTTTCGAGAGAAGGCGTGGCCGAGCCGAGCAGGCAGTGCGCACCGGTAAGCTTGGCGCGCATCACGGCGACGTCGCGCCCGTGGTAGCGCGGCGTTTCGTCCTGCTTGTAGGCGGGCTCGTGCTCCTCATCGACGACGATGAGTTTAAGATTATGCACCGGCGCGAAGATCGCCGAACGCGCTCCCACAACGACGCGCGCCTCGCCGGTGGCGAGCGCGAGCCAGCCGTCGAGACGTTCACCCTCGCTCAGGTGGCTGTGCCAGACGACGCAGCGGTGGTCGGGCGCGATGGCTTCGAGGCGTCCGCGGAGGCGGGCGACGGTCTGTGGCGTGAGCGCGACCTCCGGCACGAGAAAGATCACCCCGCCGCCTGCCTCCAGCGCGTCGTGGATCGCGCGCAGATAGACCTCGGTTTTGCCGGAGCCGGTGATGCCGTGCAGGAGCGTGACGCCGAACTTGTCCTCGGTGATCTTGGCTTTGAGCGCATCGACCGCCGCCTGCTGCTCGATGTTGAGCCGGTGCGGTTGCGAGGCGACGACCTCGCCCGTGGACCAGTCGTCGGAATAGGCGATGCGTTCGACGCGGCGCTCTTCTTCGAGGACCACGCCTCGCTTCACAAGCGCGGTCACCACGGCGGCGGTGACTTCGAGACGGGAGAGAACGAGGGATTTTTTCTGCGGTTTAAACTGCTGGGCGAGGAACGCGTAGAGCTTCCCCTGGGCCGGGGCGCGTTTAGTGAGCGCGGCGAGTTCGGTTTCGTCGAGCTGGCGGGTGACCGAGAGAAGCTTTTCCTGCTTGAGGCTGGCGGCGTTGCGCACGGCGGCGGGCAACATGGCCTCGATGATGCCGTCGAGCTTGGCGGCGTAGTAGCCGGTCATCCAGCGGGCGAGTCCGAGCAGGTCGGGCGGCAGCGCGGGAAACGGATAGACCACGGAGGCCACGGACTTGAGCCGGTCGAGGGGGAAATCCTTCGGTTCGCCGATCTCGCCCACGATGCCGAGGAGCTGGCGGTTCAAAATGGGGACGCGCACCAACGAGCCGACCGCGACCTGCGCGCACAGGGTTTCCGGCACCTTGTAATGCAGGAGCTTGTCGAAGCCCGCGAGGGGATGCACGCCGACGATCATGAATGCTGGTTCATGCCCGCCCCGTCGAAGACGTGCAAGCGCGCCGACCACGAATGTGCGCACACAGAACCAAGGCCCCGAAAGCCGGAAAGCCTGCCAAACGTGGCAACGCCAATAGCCCCCCCTGAATTGAAACAGCAGGCCAACGCGGTCTGCATCACCCATGCGTTCGCTTGGTTGGCAACGTGGCGTTCAACGAAGGGAAAACGTCAGCTTGCGGCTTGCCAGGGACGGGCGCGACGCGTGAATTGGGCGGACATAGCTGGGGCGGTCGCATCCCTACTTATTTTGACACAGGGGCATCACCGATGAAAGAGGCGGTGGGTTTCCTATGGGGTTGACCGGGACAAGTGCCATGTGGCGGGCTAGGCATTGGGATGTTCAGTCTGATGTAGGTGAGGTTTTCTTCGTTTTAGAAGGGTTCGTAGCCGAGAAGCTGCTTCAAGCGTTTATTATATAATAAGCAGTCGATGGCCCCTCTTTGGCATGGGGGCCTTCCGCCTGCTATGGTTGGCCCTGCTCGGTTCACTAAACCGGTGCTTTCCTTCCAGCACCACTACTTGGCCCTGCTGATTCACTGTAGCCAAGGTTTCGGATGAAGATCCATAACCGGAGCTTCTTGAGGGCAGGTTGATGAGTCGTGCTTGAGATGCATCAAACTGAATGAACTCACCGTCTATGACGTAGGATGTATTTGCTCGTGCCGCGGACTGTCGATCCAACATCTGGGTATATTGCGCAGTAGTTATCTACTGCAACTTTGATCTGCAAAGAACGGGAGCCGTTTGCACCAATTGTAAATACGGGGTCCAGGTCAACATATCGCGTAGGAGAGCCGTAGCGGTATATGGTGACTCTATCTGCGAAGAGAGGGTTGGACAGC
>JBAZSJ010000082.1:0-12863 GCA_041662485.1 Opitutaceae bacterium
GCCCGTTTCCCTCGGTCCCAAAAGTTACCCAGGGTAATATTTTCCGATAGGGCCGATGGGGCGGCTGGGGGCTTAGGTGATTTTTCACCTCTCGTTTAATGTGGAGGTGTCATCACCGATGCCCCTCCACCGCACAGTCACCTTGCTAGGTTTTAAGAAGCCCGTCGTCAAGGGCGAGTCCATCCACCTCGACGTCATTCACGGCGCGGGCGACACCGGCACGCTCATCGCCACGCCCGCCCTGTGGGATCAGATCGCGGGCGCCGTGCTCCTGGCCGCCAACCCCTCCGCCTCGGGCCTCGCTTTCGTCGGCAAGGGTGGCGTGCGCAAGACACCCAAATGCACCGGCTGCGACAACCCCGGCTGCGCCGACTGCGTCGCCGGATCGCGCCCGCCCATCCTCAAGCCCGGCACGAAGCGCATCCTCTGAATTTTTCCCACCATGACTAAATCCAAATCACACCGCACCATCCTCGCGGGCGTCTTCATCGCCGCCGCGCTTCTGTTCGTTTTCGCGCTTCCCCTGGCTGTCCACGCCGACACCGTGCCGGCCGCTGTTCCGGCTTCCGTCGTTCCGACCACCGATCTTCCGGCTTCCGTCTCTCCGGCCTCCGACGTTCCGGCCTCGGCTGCGGTCACGCAGCAAACCCTGCCGCCCGGCGCGGTCGAGATCATCAACGCACTCGCGGCGAAGTTCTCCTGGATTCCCACCGTCCTCTCGATCTACGGCATGCTCGCCGTGGGTTGGCAGGTGTTGATCGCCTTCGCCCACAACTGGGCCGCGCGCTCGGCCGGCCTGCTCGACGACCAGTGGATCGCGAAGCTCGAAGCCCTCTGGTGGTTCCGATTCTTCGACCGCTTCTTCTACTTCGGCGGCTACTTCGGCTCCTACATGGGCGGCAAGAAACTCTGACCGCACCATGACCCTGGCCGCATTGCTCTCGCTGCTCATCAACCTCGCCAAGGCGATCCCCGCCTTCGACTCGATCTTGCAGCAGGCCAATGCGGCCCTGGTCGAACATCGTCGCACCGCCGCCAATACACAGACCGATGAAGACCGCGCCCGCGTTCAAGCTGCTCCTTGGAAGTGCCCTGGCACTTGCCCTCACCGGCTGCTCCACGACGGCGCCGAGCAACCTGCCGCGCCTGCGGGCCAGTCCTGAATACGAGGACGCCCTGCGCTGCGCCCCCAACTTTACCACCGACGCCCTCAAGACCATCGCCGACCTCGAAGCCAAACAGAAATGATTCCCGTCCTAGCCCAAGTCACCGCCGATCCCTCTGCGCAAGCCATCAAGGATTGGTTGGGCGTGGCCCTCTACATTCTGGGTGTCATCGCGGCGGTCCTCGTTGTCCTGGTCTACTGGAAGCAGCTTCGCGAGAAGCCCTCCGAAACCCCGCAGCCCTTTGAGGTAAAGCAACACCAGTCATGGGCGACGCTCGCCCAACTGGAGACGGTCAAGCACGAGGCGCACGGCCGCATCGGTCGCGAACGTAAGGAAATCGATGCCGCCGCTGTCGTGCTGGAGGCGAGGTTCACCGCCACCGTCGAGCGACTGGAGGATCAGATCAAGGCAAACAACCAAGCCGGTGAAGACCGCTACGAATTACTCCACGGGCACATCAACGCGATGCCTCAGCAGATCATCACGATCCTCGCACAGACGGGCGCGTTGAAAAGCCGCGACTGAACTTTCCGCCATGTCACCACTCACCATCCGCCGCACCATCCTCTCCGTCCTGGGGAGCGCCAAACCTTTCGCGGTTCCGGCCGAGACCTTGCTCGCCGAAGTCAACCGCCTGGTCCGTCCCGCCATCAAGTCCGTGGATCTCGCCGAACACCTCACCGCGCTCCAGGGCCAGCAGATGATCGACTACATCGCGGACCCCGTCGCGCCCGATGATGCGACCGCCCGCAAGTGGCACATCAAGGAAGCCGGCGAAGCCGCGTTCCGCTCGTAAGCAACCCATGAAACGCCGCTCCGATTCCAAGCTCAAGACCCTGCCCGATCCGGTGCAGGATCAGCTCTACGCGATCTACGAGCGGCAGGGCGGTGAGGAGGCGCTGGCGTGGCTGGAGGAAAAACACGGCGTTAAATCCAACACCGGCTCGCTCTCGAAGTTCGCCGCCTGGTTCCCGTTCTCCCGACCGCTTGAGATGGTGGCGCGCCATGCTTCTCAGTTCAAGGCGGCGGCGAAAGCCAATCCCAAGATCAAGGACGACGCCGAGCAGGCGGCGGAATACACGCAGATCGCTTTCGAGCAACTCGCGCTCCAGCAGCAGAACCTCAAGGGCTTTGTTTCGCTGCAAAAAGTGAGACTTAAAAAAGTGGATCAGCGCCACGACGCCCGCCGCATCTCCCTGCTCGAAAAGAAAGCCGCCCAGCTCGACGAAGCCGAGGGCGTGATGAAGGACGAAACCCTCAACGAAGCCGAGAAGGCGCAGCGCATGCGCTCGCTCTTCGGCATGGGCTGACACCAATGGCCGACCGTAAAAAAGACGCCCTTGAACGCCTGCGTGTGCAGGTGGAAGCCGCCCAAAATGCGGCGCGCTCCAATCGCCTCTGGGCGATGGACGTGCCCGCGCTCCGAGACCTCGCCGCCACTCACAAGCTCGGCGACAATGCCAACGGCTGGGTCAATCCCTACCCGAAGGCTGATCCGCGCAGCCTCCTGCTCGAATACCAGTTCAACTCCTTCCACGACCGCAGCCGTTTCAAGGCCTCCCTCCAGTCGCGCCAGACCGGCAAGGACTTCGTCATGCAGGGCGAAGCCGTCGAGGATTGCCATGCGCGTCCTGGCACCAAGTGGATGTTTGCCGCGCCGTCCGAGCGCCAGTCGGTAGATTCGCTGGAGCAAGGTAAGATCTGGGCCGAGGCCTTCGACCTCGCTATCGCCGACTACACCGAGCAACGCGAAGGGGCGGGCTCGCAGACCCTGCTCAAGAGCGCCGAGATCACCTTCTCCAACGGCTCGCAGATGCTGGCCGTGCCTGGCAAGCCCGACACCGTGCGAGGCAAGAGCGCCAACATCGGCCTCACCGAGTTCGACTTCTTCGAGAACCCCGGCGCGACGTGGCGCGCCATCCTCCCGTCCATCACCAACCCGCTGCGCGGCGGTGAGAAGAAGGTCCGCATCGTCACCACCCCCAACGGCAAGGGCGGCGCGATGCACAAGATCTGGACCAAGGAGCCGTCTGCCAAGATGGCCTGGTCGAAGCACCTGGTCACGATCTACCACGCCGTGCTCATGGGCCTGCCGGTGGACATCGAGCAGCTCCGCGAGGCGATGGACGATCCGGAGGGCTGGGCGCAGGAATGCGAATGCGAGTTCCTCGACTCGTCCAACGTCCTCCTGCCTTACGACATCATCGCCCTGGCTGAGAGCGCCGAGGCGCACGAGTTCTGTGATCCCGCGTTCTGGACCTACACCGGCAGTGGCCTCGGGCCGGTCACGCTCGGCATCGACTTCGGCCGCACCAACGATCCCACCGTCTGCTGGGCGCTGGAGAAGGTCGGCGACGTGCAGGTCACCCGTGAAGTCCTCGCCGAGCGCGGCATGAGCACGCCCGACCAGGAGAGCATGCTGGAGAAGCGCATCCGCCGCGCCTCCCGTGTGTGCTTCGACTATACCGGCCCCGGCATCGGCCTGGGTGATTACCTGGTGCGCAAGCACGGCGAGTGGAAGCCCGAGGCCGAGAAGTTCGGCAAGATCGAACTCTGCACCTTCACCGCCGGCTTCAAGCGCGAGATCTTCCCGCGCCTGCGCCGTGCGTTCGAGGCACCGGTCAAAATCCGCGTGCCGATCAGCATCGCCGTCCGCGAAGACCTGCACGCGATGAAGCAGATCGTGCGCAACGGGGAATACTCCTACGCCGCCCCCCGCACCTCCGAGGGCCACTCCGACCGCTGCACCGCCCTGGCTCTGGCTCTCCGTGCAGCGGGAGACGGCTTTATCAACCCCGGCCGGTTTGGCCGCGTCCGCAAAGGTCGTGGCGCCCGTGCCGCCCGCGCCATCGCCAACCGCCGCAACCGTTCCGCCACCGCATGAACCCATCCCGCCAAATCGATTTTAAGGCCCCAAAGAGCCCCCCCACCTTTCCGTGGACCCGTAAAACGGCGTTCTCCGGCCTTGCAGCGGCTTGCAGCGGCGCTTTTGAGGCCCTGCACGGTCTCGGTAAACACGTCGTTTCCGGCCAGTCCGGCCGGATGGGGGGTGCGCTTTGAACCTGCGCATGATGGCCAAGGTCGATAAGTGGCGCGCCGCCTACAACGCCCTGCGCGGCCTGACGGTCGAACGCGCCGTCTCCCTCCTGGAGACTGCCGAGGCCGGTCAATACGCCGATCTCATGTGGACTTTCCGCATGTTGGAGAAGCGTGAGGCCACCCTGCGCGCCCTCAAACGCCTGCGCCTGGCCTCCCTCGGGAAGCTCGATTGGGACATCAAGATCGCTCCCGTCGCCCAGCCGAAGCCCGGCGAAGTGGCCGCCAACATGGCCGCTTTGGCTTTGCAGCGGCTCGCCAAGGCCCAGGCCGACTACCTGCGCTCCTGTTACGACCGGATGAAGGGACTCAAGAAAGCCATCCGCCACTTGGCCCTCGCCGAGTTCCGTGGCTACGCGCACCTGGAAAAGGTCTATGAGAACGACAATCCCCGCCTCGGCATCGTCGAGCTGGATGTTGTCGAACAGTGGCATTGGGTGCGCGACGGTCTCTACGGCGCCTGGGAATATAACGCCAAGGCCACGCAGATCAGCCGTGGCGTTCCCATCGATCCTCGCAACTTCGTCATCCGCGAGGTGGAAGATCCGATCAACGAAATCGCGTTCTTCTGCTGGCTGCGCAAAAACCTCTCGCAAAAAGACTGGGACGCCTTCGTCGAGACCTACGGCCTTCCGCCCGTCTTCGTCGAGATGCCCGATAACATCCCCGAGGGCAAAGAGGACGAATACCAGGATATGGCCGAGGCGGTCACCGGCGACATGCGCGGCGTTCTCCCCAAAGGTGCGAAGATCCAGACGGTGGCGGATGGAGCGCGCGGGACCAACCCGTTCCGCGAGCATCTCAACTACCAGGACGAACAGCTCGTTCTCGCCGGCACCTCCGGCAAGCTCACGATGCTCACCGCTCCCGCCGGCCTCGACGGCGGCAGTCAGGGCGACGCGCACCAGGACACCTTCGACTCGCTGGCCATCGACGAGGCCGGCGACATTTCCGAGATCTTCCAGGACCAGATCGACAAGGCGCTCCTGGCGCAGCGTTTCCCCGGCCAGCCGGTGCTTGCCTATTTCCAACTCGCAGCCGAGGACAAGGCCGACGTCGGTCAGCTGCTTGATCACGCGGTGAAGGCGAAGAACGCCGGCCTGCTGGTCGATGCGGGCGAGTTCTCGGAAAAGACCGGCTACAAGCTCACCGTCGCCCCGGCCGCCCCCGCGTTCCATGGTGCCGGTGCGCCGCAGACCTTCAACCGAGACGCCGGCTGGACGGGCTGGTTCCGCTCGTTCTTCAGCCAGGACAAAGCCGCCGCATCGCGCGACCAGCTCTTCAACCGCAAGGCGCTCCTCGCGCTTGGCGCCGCGCAGCGCAAGGCGCTTCAGCCTCTCATTAAACGTATCGTCCTCTTGGTCGACGAGACCGACGACGCGAAGTTCGACGCCGGCTTCATCCAGCTCAAGGCCGACCTCCCTGCAATCGGCAAGCAAGTCCTCTCGGCCGATTCGACCGGCGAACTCGCCAAGGCGTGGGAATCCATCCTCGGGCCGGCGCTTGTCTCCGGCGCGGCCGAGGCCGCCCAGCGCCAGGCCGGCGCCGCCACCACCCGCAACCGCAACGTCTCCGCCCTGCTCGGCTGGTTCCGCTCCCTTTTCCGCCATGAATAAAAAAATCCTCATCGTCGGCCTCGGACAATCGCTGGCCATCTCCCTCAACCGCGCCGCCGATGCGGCCGCCGGATTCACCATCCCGGCCGATGGCTGGTTCCAGATCGGCACGGTCGGCGAGATGGACAAGGAGCTGGAGATGCCGGGCGGCAAGAAGGTCGTCGTGCGCCAGGTCGTCACGGCCGACGATCTCGCGACCATCGCCAACCGTTTCAAGGAATGGGCCGGCGAACCCGGTTTCGACGGTCTTCTGGTCGACTTCGATCACGAGAGCGCAGACGCGACCAAATCCACCCGCGCCGCCGCGTGGATCATGAACGCGGAGCGCCGCAAGGAAAAGGAGCTGTGGGGCCAGCTGCGCCTCAGCGCCAGCGGCCGGACGGCGCTTGAAGGCGGCGACTTCCGCCACTTCAGCCCCGTGCTCGGCTTCGAGTCCAAGGCCTACAATCGCGGCGACGTCGCCCATCCCGCCGCGCTCCTCGGCGGCGCCTTCACCAACCAACCCACCTTCAGGGGCATGTTGCCCCTGTCCAACCGCGCAGATCCCAACCTCACGCTTCCCACCATGAATAAAACGCTCGTTATCCAACTCCTGGCCGCCCTCGGCCAGACCGTCGCGGCCGATGCCACTCCCGAAGTGCTCGACGCCGCTGTTACCACCGCCATCACCAAAGCCAAGGGCATGGAGACCGAGATGGGCTCCACGCAAAACCGCCTCAAGATCCTCCTCGATGCCGAGATCCAGCGCGATCTCGACGCCGCCGGCCTCCAGGGCGACGAGCGCGCCAAGTGGCAGACCGCCCTCACCAAGAACCGCGAAGAGGCCCTGCCTCTCCTCGCGTCGCTCGGCAAGGGTGGCGATGGCTACGCCCGCACCCACAACCGCAAGGAGGCGACCACCCCGGCCGATCAGGCCGCGACCGCCGCCGCCGAACTCGACGGCAAGCGCGATGCCGCCGTGCGCGACTACCAGACCCGCAACCGTTGCGATTTCCAGACCGCCTGGGACGCGACCAAGACTGATCAGCCGAAACTCTTCGCCACCTCCCGCTAAGGGGGATGGCTCAACACCAACTCAAATCCACCCGCCATGTTAGTCAAAAATAACGCACTCGTTTCGCTCACGCCCACCGCCGATCATTCGGAAAAGGAAGGCTTTTTCATCAAGCTCGCCGGCATCACTGCCGCGCTCGTCACTGCCGCCACCGATCTCCCCTTCGGCGTCATCGTCGATGGCGAGCCCGTCACCGGCAAGGACAGCGTCGCCGTCGGCGCCGCTTACCCCGGCATCGTCACGGTGAAGCTCGGCGCCGTCCCCGGCGCGGTCGTCGCCGGCAGCCGCCTCCAGCTCAACGCCGACGGCACCGTCAAGCTCGATACCGGCGCCGGTGCGCGCGTCCTGGTCGCTATCGCCATCGAGGCGGGCGCCGCCGACGAGCTTATCCAGGCTGTGCTCATCAAGCCCGTGGTGATCGGTAATGCCGTCGTCATCGGTTCTACCAACGGCACGGCCGCCGCCGCCATTCCTGGCGCTCTCACGAGCACCAACGGCACGGCCGCCGCCGCTGCCGCCGATCTCGCTGCCCTCGCCGCCGAAGCCGAGAAAATCGGCGACGACGTCCGCGCCATTCACGCCGCCGCCCTGCTCGCGCAGGCCGAAAGTGAAAAACAGGGCGACGATATTCGCGCACTCTACGCCGCACTCCAGGCGGCCGGCATTCTCGCCTGATCCGTCATCAACCAAGCCCAGTAATCCAAAAATCGTTTCACCATGTCTCGTCGCAATAACGCAAACTACAACGGCCGCCTCACGTCTTACGCGGCCGGCCTCGCCCAGAATCCCGCGAAGGACGGCCTCGCCGATTTCATCGCTCCCCGTGTCGGCACCGGCACGTCGAGCGGTCAGTTCAAACGCTACTCGGGCAAAAACTCGATGCAGGTCTATGACACTGCCCGCGCCCTCGGCGGCAATGCCACCCGCATCAAGTTCGAGTCCGACGACCCCTACTACAACTGCAAGCCGAACGCCCTGGAGGCGGCCGTCGACGATGCCGAGCGCGACAGTGCCGGCGACGTCGAAGGCGCGCAGCAGGCCCTCGAAGAGAGCAAGGTCGGCACGCTCGTCTCGGGTGCCAAGCTCTCCCGCGAAGTAAAGGTGCAGGAGTTGATCGACGGGCTCACGCCCGTCGCCGCCGTCGGCGTGTGGTCCAATCCCGCCGTTGATCCCATCAAGCAGATCGACGACGAGATCTCCGCCATCACGACCCGCACCGGCATCATGCCCAACCGCATCGCCATCGGCCTGGCGGCGTGGATCGTCATCCGCCATCACCCCAAGGTGCTCGCGCGCCAGCCGGGTGCGGCCAACCAGGGCGTCAATTACGCCCAGTTCGCCGGCATGCTTGCCAACCCCAACATCGAGGTCCGCGTGGGCATCCTCTCCCGCGACCAGGCGAAGTTCGGCAAGGACAAGGATGCCGTGAACATCCTCGGCGCGAAGGTGCTGATCTTCATCGGCAGCGATTCGCCCACGATCTACGATCCTTCGTTCGCGAAGACCTTCGCCACGAAGCGCACCAGCATCGACCAGGTGATCAACTACCGCGAGCAGAGCGCCCGCAGCGACATCTACGCGGTCGATTGGTCCGAAGACATCCAGGAGGTCTTCGAGGAGGCCGCCTCGCTCATCGCCGTCAGCTAACCGACCACGCACCCGCGTTGTTGTTTCTTCCAGCTCCCGAGGACGGCCTCGGGAGCTTTTGAGAAATCACGACCACCCGCAAAACCCATGGCCTGGAAAATACTCACTGAAGCAGACATCGCCGACGGCGTGAACGGCCCCGTCCTCGCCGCCGCCCGCACCGCTGCGTTGAAGGCCGCGCAGCCCGATCCGCTGCCCACTGAGCTTGCTCGTGTCACCCGCGAGGTGCGCGGCCGTGTCGCCGCCTGGAGCAAGAACACCCTCGGGCCGGCGGGCACGATCCCCGACGAAGCCGAGACCTCCGCCATCGACATCGTCGTCTATCGCCTCTGCAAACGCGTGGGTTCCGCGCTCCTCAAGACCGAAATCGCCGACGCCAAGAAAATGGCCGACGCCTTCCTGGTCGATCTCAGCAGGGGCGATGTCGCCATCGAGCAACCCGAAATCCCTTCGGGTGAAATCGTCACCTCGCCGCCCTCACCGAGGTGGAAGGCCCGCCGCCCGCAATTCAAACGCTGCCAGCAAGACGGCGCATAATTTCCCCATGTCCGTTCCCTCCAAATCCACCGCGCTCCCCAAGGCCAAGCCTGTCATCGGCTGGCCGGGCGGGAAGACGCGCCTGCTCAAATACATCCTGCCGCTCATCCCCGCGCACCGTTCCTATGTGGAGGTGTTCTTCGGCGGCGGCGCCGTCTTCTTCGCGAAGGAGCGCGCCCAGGTCGAGGTGATCAACGACATCAACGGCGACCTGGTCGCGTTCATGCGCAACGCGAAGGAGCACTGCGACGAGCTGCTCAAGGAACTCGATCTCGTGCTCAACTCCCGCCGGGAGTTCGAGGACTACAAGGCGCAGCCTGGTCTCACCGAAATCCAGCGCGTCGCCCGCTGGTTCATCCGCAACAAGCTCTCGTTCTCCGGCATGGGCGGCGACTTCGTCATCACGCGCACCCAGCCGCTTTCCTCGCGGGCGGCGCGACTCGATGCGATCCGCGCCCTCAGTGACCGGCTCGACAAGACCACGATCGAGAACCGCTCCTGGGAAAAGATTCTCAAGTCCTATGACGATCCGCAGGCCTTCTTCTTTCTGGACCATCCCTATCTCGATGCCGGCGGCGACGCCTACGAAGCCTGGAGCGAAAAGACGCTCAGTGAGTTCGCCACGGCCGTGCGCGCTCTGAAGGGCGCCTGGATGGTCACGTTCCAGGACTGCGAGCAAATCCGCCGCGCCTTCGCCGGCTGCAAGATCAAGGCCATCGAGCGCCCCAACGGCATCGGCAACACCCAGGGCAAAACCGGCCGCACTTATCGCGAGGTTATCATCACCCGCGCCTGACCCATGTCCGAACTCGACCACATCATCCGCACGATCCCCTTCGATCATCTCCTCATGATGCTCGCGGTCCTCGCTGCGCTCGATGCGGGTCTCTGCTCTCCGTCCACCGTCCTCCGTCAACCGTCCACCGGAGGTGCCGCGTGATCTTCGACACTCCGCTTCCTTTCCTCGAAGCCCTCGCCGCGAAGAAGGTGAAGACCCTTCTCCCGACCGAGCTGCGCACAAAGGACCTCGCCGGTCTCGGCTCTGCGCTCCTTGACCGCTCCTCGTTCTCGGCCGGCGTGCAGAGCGCGGAGCTGCTCCAGCGTTTCGATGATCTCACCGGCCAGCGCCTGGACGGCACGCTTGACCGCGCCTCGGCCCGCCAGGCGCTCAAGGAATTTCTCGGCTCCCTGGGAGACCCGTCCGTCGATAACACCGATCTCACCGACATCCGCTCCGATGCCCGGCTCAACCTCAAGCTCGATCACGATCTCGCCACACTCCAGGGCTACGGCCATGCGGTGCAGTCCAATGTGCCCGAGGTCCTCGACCAGTGGCCCGCCCAGGAGCTAGTTGATACGAATCCCAGCCAGACCGAGAACCGCCGCGACTGGAAGGCCATCTGGACGGCGCACGGCGGCGAGTTCTACGGCGACCGCATGATCGCCCTGAAGAGCGATCCGATCTGGAGGGCGATCTCCCGCTTCAACCGGCCCACGCCTCCCTTCGACTTCGGCTCCTATTGGGATGTTCAGGACGTGGACCGCGCCACGGCCGAGGACATCGGCCTGATCGCCCCCGATGCCGAGGCCAAGCCCATGGCCCTGGAAGACCTCAACGCCGACCTCCAGGCCACCCCCGAGGTCCGCGCCGACTGGCTGCGCAGCGAGCTTGCAGGCCGCCTGCAAGGAATCGCCGCCTTCGATGCCGACGGCGTGCTCAAATTTACGGGAGGCAAAGCCGCATGAGCCTGGGCGTGCAAGTCCTCGTCACCGGCGGCGCCCGCGCGAGCGTGGAGCGCGCCCGCGTGCTGCTCGGCGGTCCTGCCATCAATCCCGTCATCGGCCAGGCGGCCTCCAACGTCGTGCGCGCGCATCTCTTCGGCCTGAACGAGTCCCGCGCCAACCATCTCGGCGGCCGGCGCACCAATTACTTTCTCGGCGCCGGGCGCGGCACGTCCTGGTCGGTCACCGGCGACACCGTCACCGTCTCCATCCGCCAGATCGGCATCCGGCAAAAATTCTACGGCGGCACGATCAAGCCGAAGAATGCGCAGTTTCTCACCATCCCGGTCGCGCCCGAGGCCTACGGCAAAAGAGCCCGCGAGTTCGGCGACCTGGTCCTCGTGTTCGGCGACAACGGCCAGCCCATCGCGCTCGCAACCAAGGGCACGCGCGCCGTGCAGATCACGCAGAGCAAGAGTGGCAAGATCATCAAGCGCCAGATCGGCCGCACCGGCGTGATCATGTTCCGCCTGGTCCGCAGCGTCACCCAGCTGCCCGACCCGACGATCCTCCCTGACGAGGCCGAAATCTTCACGGCCGTGAAAACCGCCGTCGACGAGACCGTCGACCGCCAGCTGCGCCGCCGCCTGTAAAACCCATCGCCATGCCCTCTCCCCGCCGCAAAACCATCTCGAAGACCGTGCAGGATGCCATCGTCGCCTACATCGGCACACTGGAGGACTACGCGGGCGTGCCCGTGATCGGTCGCAGAAAAGGCGTCATCACAAACGACATCGAGGCGGAACTCGCGACGCTCGGCGCGTGCCTTTACGTGTTCCCCGCGCTGCCGAAAAAAATAAACAAAAATCTGCCCGGCCCCTACGTGGAAAAGCTCCAGGTGCGCATCCGGGTGATCGAGGCGCCGTCCATCAACTCGACGCTGCCCGACGCCTACGAACTCGCCGAGATGATCCTGGTGGACCTCACCGAGCTGAACCTCTCGGCCGTCGAAGGCCTCGCCGGCATCAACCCGCTCGAACCGCTCGACACGCCCATCGAGGAAGTCCCGGACGACGAGCGCGTCCTCTTCGACATCACCTTCGAGACCTCCGTCGGCCTGCCCGCCGCCGCCTGATCCCTTTTTCCAAACCGCAGCCAACCACCATCCACCATGTCCATCGAACGCACTACAATCCTCAAAGGCCCCGGCTACATTTCCGTTTCCGGCGCCTCGATTCACTCCACCGACGACATCGTCGCCACCCGCGTCGAAGAGTGGTCCGACAAGATCACCAGCGGCTTCGCGCGCACCGGCCGCAGCCTGCTCAACCGCTACGTCGAGGTTGTCGCCACGCCCGCCATGTGGGCTAACCTGGCCACGCTCTTCCCCCTGGCCTCCGCGCAGCCCTGGGACACGCTCTACGGCGACACCGACGTGCCCCTGATCATCACGCCACGCAACGGCCGCACGCTCACCGTCGTGAACAGCGCGATCACGCAGCTCGCCAACCTGAAGCTCGCCACCAAGTCGCCGCTCTTCAAGAGCGCCATCAAGTGGACCGGCCTGGTCGCAAACAATTCCTCCGCCGGCTCGCTGGCCAACTTCTACGTCCAGGGCCTCACGGTCGGCAGCAACGTCGTCCTCCCCGGCTTCGATCCCACCAAGATGCAGCAGCGCCGCTACTCCGCCTTGCGGAACGCCATCGCGATCCGGGGCGACGACGGCTTCGACATCGACTTCGCGATGTCGCTCGAACCCGACAAGCCGGACGGCGAGCCCATCGTCAACTACCGCCTCAAGTCCATCGACGCCACGGTCAAGACGCGCCCGGTCGGCATGACCGAGGCCGACTACGCCACGCTTATGGGCGACGGCGTGGATATCGGCGACGAGCCGCCCGTCTATGATCTCGCCATCGCGGGCGCGACGTCGGGCGATCCGAAGTTCACCCTGGCCAACACCCACGTCGAGCCCGGCTCCTTCGCCTACGGCGCCGCCAACCGCAACGGCGAGCTTACGTTCCA
>JBAZSJ010000083.1:0-12680 GCA_041662485.1 Opitutaceae bacterium
CAGCTCCGTCGCGGCGGCCGCAGTGGCGGACGTGGGGACGGCGGCTTCGGGCGCGGGCACGTCGGTGAGTTTTTTGAAGGCAGCGTGAACCGCCTCGGCCACGAGTTTGTATCCCTTGCTGTTGAGATGGATGGTGTCGGCTTTTAGCGAGGAGGGGATGACATCGCGGGCGGCGTCCTCGGCGTCCTTTGGCGAATTCGGGTCGGCGGCGGCAACGAGCAACGGGCGCACATCCACAAAGCGCTTGCCGTAGGTCTGCTTCAACGCGGCGTTGACCTTGTCGATCAGTTGCAGCTTCCAGCGTGTCGGGTAATTCGGGTCCGCGCTTCTTATTTCGTCGGCACTGTTGGTGATGCCGATGACGAGATAATTGTCATGGCCCAAGGCGGCGACCATCTCGGCGATGTCCGCCTTGATCGCATCCGTGGCGTAGGCGTTGTTGCGTCCGGCCCAGATCACGGTGAACGCCTTGTGGAGTTCGGGGGCGGCGAGCATGCGGGCTTTGATTTGGGTGGAGATTTGTCCTCCGACGCCTTTGTTGACGACGTTTGCGCCAGTGAGTTCGGCAAACCATTCCGGCCACGATTTGCCGCCTGCGTTGACCGCGCCCGTGCCGTAAGTGAGCGAATCGCCCCAGGCGACAACGCCCGCGTCCGTTGGGCCGCCGGCGGCGAATGCTCCGTGCGATAATGCGCAGATGAGGATTAGCAGGAGTCGTATGCGGATTTTCATAAGTGAAAAAAGAGAGAAGCTTTTGGGTGGGCTGGTCGTGGTGCCGCAGGTTACCAATAGGTGAACAGATGCGGATCAAAGTTGCGGAAGAGAGTCTGCGCCGCGCCGAGGGGAAGACAACGAAGTCATTTTGACTCATGAGTCATTGGCGGCAGCTCCGGGCCCATGTCCAACCAGCGCGAGCCATCGCCAGACATCCGCAAAGGGAACCGGCAAACCGCCTCCTGATCCCCCTCACACCACCACGTCGCCCGGCACTTGCTGGGCGTTGAGGCCGCCGTCAATGACGATGCGGCTGCCGATCAGGGTCGGCGCCTGCTTCGATGCGAGGAACAGGGTGAGCCGTGCGATCTCGTCTTGTTGCGTCGGTTCGCCGCCGGGGGTGTTGGCCCGACGCCGGGCGACTTGCTCCGGTGTGAGGCCGTCCCAGCGCGGCGTCCAAATGTAGCCGGCGGAAATGCAGTTCACCTGGATGTCGTGACGGGCCAGCTCAAGTGACATGGCCCGCGTCAGACCCTCCAGCGCTGCCTTGCTCGCGCAGTAGGCGCTGCGCCCCCAAATCGGACGCTCTCCGGCGAGCGAGGTGATATTGATGATCGAACCTCCTCGTTTGCGCCCGCACAGGCTGGCGGCGACAAGTTGCGAGCAGCGAAGGCCCCCGAACAGATTCACCTCCATCACCTCGCGGAAAAATTCCGGCGTCTGACCGGTGAACGAGGTGTCGGGGGCAAGGCCGAGGTGAGCGGCGTTGTTGACCAGAATGTCGGGCGCGAGTCCGCGCAAGTCCAGGTCGGCGAAGGCGGTGTCAATCGCGGCGGTTGACCCGAGTTCGAAGGCGACGGCGTGGATCTCGGCGGCGGGTGCCTTCGCCCTCATCCGGCCCGCCGCATCCCCGGCCTCGGCGGCGGTCCGACCATGCACGAGGGTGCGGGCTCCGGCGCGGGCGAAGAGCAGGGCGATGGTGTAACCGAGGTTTTGGGTGGCTCCGGTCACCAAGGCGGTGTGCCCGGAGAAATCGGGGAGCGGAGAGGAGATCATGGCGTTGGGAGATTTCAGTTCGTAGCTGCGAGCGTGAGCGAGCGGTGATTCGTCCACTCGCTCACGCTCGCGGCTACCGAAATCAGAAGGTTGTTGTCGCGTCGGGCGGACGGATCGCCGTGAGCGCACCGGTGTAGTGGCGCAGATCGTGGACCTGGTAGGGATGCGCGGCGAGAGCCTCTTCGTTGATCTCGATGCCGAGGCCGGGGGCGTCGGGGATGGTCATCTCGCCGTTGACGAGTTTGCAGGTTTCGCGGGCGACCTCGGAGCGCCACGACACGTCGGTCGCCATGGTTTCGAGGTAGAGGAAGTTGGGCGTGCAGGCCGCGAGCTGGAGGGTGGCGGCGTTGGCGACGGGGCCGGAGGGATTGTGCGGACAGAAGGCGACCTGCGCGACCTCGGCCATCGCGGCGATCTTGCGCAACTCCCAGATGCCGCCGGCGTGCGAGACGTCGGGCTGAATGAAGTCGGCGCAGCCGCGCTCGAAGACTTCGCGGAAGTCCCAGCGGGTGTAGAGGCGTTCGCCCATCGAGATCGGCGTGCGCGTCTCGTGCCGCAGACGCGCGTAGTTTTCGAGGTTGCCTGGGATGAGCGGCTCCTCGAACCACTGCACGTCGTAGCTCTCAAGCGCCTTGGCGATGCGGCGGGCGGCGGGCAGCTCGAAACGGCCATGGCCCTCGATGAGCAGCTCGGCGGAGGTGCCGACGGCGGCCTTGACGGCTTCGACCACGGCGAGCGAGTCGCGCAGACCTTGGGCGGAAATCGTGCGGAAGACGGCGCCAAACGGATCCCACTTGAGGGCCTTGTAGCCGAGGGCGACCGCCTTCTTGGCGCAGGCGGCGAACTCGTCGGGCGTCTTGGCGTTGGCGAACCAGCCGTTGGCGTAGCAGGGCACGGAGTCGCGGACCTTGCCGCCGAGGAGCTGATAAACGGGCGCGCCGAGGGATTTCCCCTTGATGTCCCAGAGCGCCATCTCGATGGCGGAGAGCGCGCTCATGAGCACGGGGCCGCCGCGCCAGTAGGCGTCGCGGTAGGCGTCCTGCCACCAGGCCTCGATGTTTTCGAGGTCGCGTCCGCGCAGGCCGCGTTCGAGTTCCTGCACCGCTTGAATGACGGTGTGCTCGCGGTATTCGAGCGTGGCCTCGCCCCAGCCGTAATGGCCGGAGTCGGTCTCGATTTTAACAAAGCACCAGTTGGTGCGGTAGGCGTCGCAGATGAAGGTTTTGAGGGCGGTGAGTTTCATTGGAGGGGTAGGAGCGAGGCGTCGGTAAGCACGAGCGGGTAGTCGGTGAGCGGCAGGCGGAAACGGCGGCCCACCACGGCGCCGTCGAGCACGAAGTCCTCGCCGCGTGCGGCGGCGTCGTGAACGCGGCCGGTGAGCAGGTCGAGGAACACGGGCCGGTCCATACGCAGGTCGGAGTCCCACCACACGGTGAGGTCGATCTCGACCGGTTGAATCTTCTGCTGCGGATCTTCCGACAACCAGTAGGCGAAGAGCGGCGCGCCCCGACGCGCGAAGCTCGCGCATTGGACCGAAGCCAGCAGACCGGACTGACGGGGCTTCTGGTTATCGACTTCGGCAAAACGCGTGTAGAGTTCGCGACGTTCGGACTCGCCGTCGAACAGCGAGCAGAGGCGGCGCAGCACATCGAAGGAGTATTTGGGCTCGTAGCGCTTGCCGTGGATCAGGCCCATCATGACGGGCTTGTTGATCTTGTTGCCCGCCTGCCGGTAGGGGCGATCCATCAGGTCGACGGCATGAAAGTAGAGCGCGAGATCGAAGCCGATCTTCAGATCGATGAGGATGCGGCGGGCGACCCACTTGGCCTGCGTGACCTGGTCCATGTCGTAGACGCCGAGCCAGTCGTCGTTGTGGCCGGCGGTCTGCGAGGGACAGCCGTTTTCGCCCTGCCAGATGGCGATGCGACGTCCCTTGCCGTAGCAATCCAGCAAGCGCCGCACGAGGTCATACATGTTTTGCAGGTTCTGTTCGGGGACGAGCTGGTAGGGGTGAAACGAAAACACGTCGATGTCGCCGGCCATGCCCGCCTTGAGCGATTCCTCGAGGAAATGCGGATCGAGCTTGGACATGGCCCCGCCGACGATGGTCGCCGCAGGGATGGCCGAGCGCACCGCGTCGGCGGTGATGCGCACGAGCTCGGCATAATCGCGTGCCGAAGGCCTGCGCGGGTGCCAGAACTGCGGGATGTTCGGCTCGTTCCAGACCTCCCAACAGTCAACGCGGCCGCAGAAGTGGGCGGCCAGCGCACGCACGTAGGCCAGCCAGGCTTCGCGCGCCTCGTCGCCGTAGTAGAGCGGGACGTAGCCGACGGCGGACTCGTGCGGCGCGTCGGGCATGTAGAGCTGGTTGCCGAAGGTGATCGAAAAAAACGGCTGCACTCCGATGGCGCGGAGCTTGTCCACGATGACATCGAGCCAAGCGAAATCATAGACGCCTTTGACGGTCTCGCAGCGGCTCCAGCCGGTCTGCACGCGAGCCCACTTGGCGCCGAGCACCGCGAGATGCGGGTAGGTTCGCTCGGGATCGAACATGAAGCGGTCGAGGGTCTCGAAGCCTATGCCGATTTTTGACGAACCGATCTGCGCGGTCGTCCGCGGCGTGGCGAGTTCGCCGACCAAAGGTAGGCCGGTCAACTCGGCAGGCAACAGAAGTCGCCCGACCAGTGCGGGAATGTCCTGATTCTCGATCAGGCTTTCGGAGGGAGTGTCGTTCATGGCAGGGGATAGGGTTTCCCCCAGCCTGCCCACCCGTTCATGCGCGAGCAGCATTCAAGACTTCATACCGCTGATCAAAAAGTTTACAGATCTGTGCATGAACTCGTTTCCCTGCCAAGCCACCCCCTGCTACTGGGACGGCCTTCGGGTTACGCTGATCCGCTGCCTGGAAGGCCCGCCCATCGGACGCCATGGTCTTTTCCACGGTGTGGTTTTCACCGTTTTTCATTTATTGGAAGGTTCGGTGAAGATGAAAAAAGACGGGAAATCCGCGGAGGCGGGCAAGGGGCAATGGATCGCCTGCCAGCCCGGAGAGCGGTTTCAGGATTTTAGCGATTCTGCGCGCATTCTCTCCATTCACCTGCTCATCGAAAGCCCGGCCAACGCCACCGCATGGACCGGTGCCCCCTTGGTAACACTGGAGGCCGATCCCGCGCTGGAACGACGGGCCCGCCGCCTGCGCGACACCGCCATCCTGCGCCGCGTGCGCGCGAGCGGCGCGCTCACCCCGCAGTCCGAGCCGGCGACTTTTTCCGAAATGATGGCGCTGCAGGAGGCCACGGCGGCGTTTTTCGTGCGCCTGCTGGAACTGCTGGAGATGGCCGGCATGCGCTACGACGCGCCGCTGATCCGCGATACCCGCGTGCGCGAAACGCGTCAGCGCCTGGCCTCCGCCAGCCTGCGCACGCCCTTCTCGCGCGAGTCGCTGGCGAGCGGCTGCAACCTCAGCGCCGCGCAGCTCGACCGGCTCTGGCGACAGGAACTGGACATGACGCCCGCGCAATTCTGGAACCAGCGCCGCGTGCAAACCGCCTGTGCGCTGCTGCAGGGCGACGGACACACCATCAAGGAAGTCGCCTACGAAACCGGCTTCGGCCACCTCAGCCAGTTCTCGTTTTGGTTCACCAAGAACCTCAAGGAGTCCCCGAGAAAATTCCGCGCGCGCCACGAGCGGGATTGAAGCCAGCCGGTCAAAATCCACGGGGTGAGCCCTTCACGCGTTGAACGCCTTGTCGATCCGCGCCAGCAACGAGGGCCGGCGCACCTGGCTTTCGCGAAACGCACCGAGCCGGGCGCTGAAGGCCGCCGAGTCGTTGCGGCGGCAGGCAAGATCGCGCAAATCCACCAACAGCCGGATGGCCGCATCGTAGCGCTTCGGCAGCTTAGAGGCGGCATGCTCATGAACCTCTGTCCAGAGTTCGGGTTCGCGCAGGGCCTGAAAATTAAGATACCGCTCGCGCAGGACCGCCGCCTCGTGATCACGCAGTGCTTTTTCCCTCGCGGCTTTTTCGGCGGCGCGAGCCTTTCGCTCCTCGGCGAGTGTCTCCATGCGGCGCAGCAACTCGCCGGCCGTGCGCCGGTCCGGCTCCGCGCCGGCATTGATTTTCTCGGAGATCGGTCGTCGCGCTTTGGACTCTTCCAGCCAACCTCGGCGAATCTCCGCGCCCACCTCCGCGCTCTCGCCTTCGGATGTGCGGGCAAGCCAGGCGACTCGCTGCTCGTCCGGCAATCCCGCCAGCCAGGCACGCAGGCCCGCCGCATCCTCGGCACCCCGCTTGCCGTCCGTGCTCCGCCGCCGGGGGCTCTTCTCCGCGGCCGCGTCGATCAAGTCGGAATCGATTTTAAGAAATCTCGCCAATTCCGCCTGCGCCCCGGTCAGGTCGCCCAGTCCCGAAGGAACCGGCGGCTCGGGATCACCCTCGTCCACACATCCGCAAAACACGCCGAGCAGCCAACCCAGGTAAAGCGGCCTCACATCCCCTTCGGCGAGCTCCGTGCGCAACGACAGCAATGCTGCCAGCCTGCCCGATCCGTCGGCCCCACCTTCGTCGTCCTCATCAAAACCGATGTCGTCCTGGCCCTCTCCATAATCAGAGTCGTCATCATACCCGCCGTTCTCGTTTTCCGAGATGAACGAGAGAATCAGCTTCCCCTTCGCCTCCCATGCCTCGAAGCCGCCCTCGGCCAGATAACCGCTCACGGCCTCCAAATCGAGCAGGCTCGTCGGCATCCGCAGGTAGAGATTTCGCGTGCCCCAATTGGCCAGATAGAGGTGCGCGTCGAAATACGTCTCCATCCATTTCTCCGGATGCCCCTTGAAGTTTCCCCAGTGGTATTCGTTGACGAAGCGCGTCGGGGTGATCCGCGCCCGGGTCGAAAAACTGCGCAATGTCGCCCGTTCCTCCTTGGTCAACGGCCGGTCAACCGCGACAAACTCATAGTATTGGTATTCGCTCACGATTACGATTCGTCCTCCGCGTCGCACGACCCGCCGCCGCCCAGCTTCTCCCAGCGTTGATATGCCATGATCCATTCTCCGCCACGAGGCAGGGGATCGGGCAACACCAGGCCAACCAGCGGAACAGCCTGCGCGCTTGTGCCACGCCGCACCCGGGCGACCAGGGATTCGCCTCGGGCGTTTGCCTCCACCCCGGTCACCGACACCGCCACGCCGAGCATTATCGTCGTGAAAGGAAACGTCACATGGTCGTCGATCATGCACTGGAACGCGCCCGCCTGTTCCGCTTCGCCATAGGCATCGACCAAGGCTTCTTCGATCAGTTCGTCCAGCCGCACGGACTCGATTCCGGCGGATCGACAGGATGTTTTTTTGCGTGAAGGCATCGTCACGTCAGGCAACTACGCCGGAGCCTTTCATCAGGGCAATTCGTAAAAAAAACAGTGGAGCAACCCCAATGGCTCACGCCGAACCGACGATAAACTCCACCAGCGGCGTCGGATCATCCAAACCATGAGGATGGTGCAGCGCACCCGGCTTGATGATCTCGCGATACATCCCGCCCGCCGCCTTGAAGCGCTCGCGTAGCACATAACCGTTCTCCTGCACCGGCACGACTTCGTCCGCGTCGCCGAGCACTTGAAAAACGGGAATCCCCGCCTTCGCGATCACGCCTGCACGATCCACCGGATTCTCCTGATACGCCCGCGCCTGCTCCTCGGTGAAACCATAAACCGCCCGGCACTTCGCCCAGTCGACCGCGCTCCCCGGTCCCTCGCCCCACCCCGCCGGCCAGCTCTTGCAATCGCACACCGGATTGTCCGCATAGATGCACGCCACCCGCTCCGGAAACGCCGCCGCGTAATTGTAGGCAAACAACCCGCCACGACTCAGCGCGATAAACGCGCACTTTTGCGCGAACCCGAATTTCTCCGTCACCAACCGCCACGCCGCATCCCCGTGCGCGATGGCCTTCGGACACCCGTAGTGATCGCTCACATCAATATAAACCAGATGAAATCCACGCGCCACGACCTGCGCATCCACCTCTGCAAACGCATTAAAAAACTCCGGTCGCCATGCCCAAGGGTTCCCTTCCGCCGCCACCGGCGGCATGACAATCTTGCACGTCCGTCCGTCGATCACGCCTTCGTAACCGGTGAACCCGCGCCACTCAAACGGCCTTCCCCATTCTGATAATGTCATGTCGGCCCCACAAAACCGAAGGCGCACGGTTTCTCCAGCTTCAACCTGGAAACGGCAGCTTCACCGTTCCTCTGCACTGCCTCGTCGTCCTGCGCGTGGGGAAATTAAAATGATGGAGGGAGCGGGATTGGCTCCGTTGCTGGTGGCGAGCAGCGCGCTGGGAGGCACCGCCCATTGGGGGGAAGCTACCCCCAGGGTGTGCCAGGGAAGAAATCAGCCCATCGCTCACGCGAAGAGCCCAAGCGATGGTCCGGTTTATTTGCCAGACACACCTTGGGGAACGACGGTAGGGAGCCACGCGACAAACCGTTCGCGCCAGTGGGATCCCTCCCCCGTGGAATCGAAGCTGAAGGCACGGTGACCACCCGCTTCGATGACCCAAAGGTTACATGGCACCCCCGCCTTTTCGTAACCAGCGGCAATGCCCGTGGCGAATCGCGTGGGCGCGTCCTTGTCATCCTTGGCTGAAGCAATGAAGGCGGGGGGAGAATCCTTGGAAATAGTGTAGCCGCTTGCCGGGCGACTGGTCGGCCAAGGACATAACATCGCGACAAAGTCGGGACGGCTGCTCTGGCGCTCCACAGGATCCGTATCCTGCGGGTTTCCCCGGTCCGCAGTGCTGGCCAAATTCAGGGTCAGATTGCCTCCGGCGGACCATCCCACCACGCCGATTTGCGCCGGATCAATATTCCACTCGGCCGCGCGATGGCGGACCAGACGAACCGCACGTTTGGCATCAACCAATGCGTCAATCTCGGCCTGCTTGGGATTCGGCACGGTCCGGTATTTCAACACGATGACGACAAACCCATCCTTCAAGAATGGATCGAGCGTGCCGTTGCCATTGTCCACGGAGGCCAACGCCTGATAGGCCCCTCCCGGGCACAGGATCACCGCTTTTCTTTTTTTCCCCGGAGCCAGTGGCTTGTGGAGGATAATCGAGGGGATGCCGATGCGTGAAACAAGTTTCACCCCGCCCGAGCCAACTCCAGGCCATGCCTTGTGCGCCCCTTCTATAAATCCGGGGGGAGCGGTGTCCCAAAGAAGGATCTCGCTGGGCTTTTCGCCAAAGGCGGATGCAGGGAGGGGTTTTGGAGATGACTGTCCCATGGTTTGAGTGTTTGCGACGAGTGACGCCATTATGGTGATTAAAATAAAGGGGAATTTCATGTTGGTATTATAGTTTTAGGGTCCCATTTATGGACGATGGCGACGGCGTCGTTGATGACTTTGGCTTGTCCTTTGGGGTTGGTTTCGCGGACGCCCATCTTCTCAGGTTCGATCGCAGGCTGAATCTTCCAGCCGCGCGGCAACTCGACGGAGGAACGCAATTCCTCGCCATGCAGGGAACCGGACTCTACTCCGCCTGCAAGCAGGAGCAGGCCGGTGGCCAGGGTCGCAAACAATCTCCGGGGAAATCTCATCGGGGTATCGAAGTGCCTGACAAACGAGTTTAAACGGCCGCCCCGGCCAAGGTGGTCACTTTCGCCGCCGGGGCCGCGGTTTCGAAAACTGTGGTATTCTGGTTCCGACGGAACCGTGAATATGGTTTTTCCATGGGCATGGGGATGAATCAAGCGTATCCCCGCCCTTCGCCCGCACAATGCTTTCTTTATGATTCACGAATCATTTAAAATAGGCCAAAAGCAAAGAACGATGCGGTTTCATGCCACCGCGCAATGGACATTTATTGCTCAATATATAGGACTAAAACATCTTGCATAATTCATGAATAAGAACGCAAAACGCAACGCGTTCGGCCGCCCTTCTATATTCAGGCAAAGGACTGATCCGCTAAAACCTTCTCAGGATTTTGTATCCTGCCTCACGGTTTTCTTAACTGGAAGGCTCTCTCCTTCCTGCCAAGTGCCTTTGATATGGACGATGCTGCCGTGCTTCGGAAACCCATATTCATTATGAGTCATCCGTGCGGTGACATAGGGATGAGCCCGGTATCCCATTTTTTCCGCAGCGACCAGCACACGCTTTCGCGTTTCGGGTGTGACCAACGGGCTGTTACTCAGCGCTCGCGATACGGTGATCTGGGCAATGCCGAGCTCTCGGGCGATTTCACGTTGGTTGGGCATGGGCGACGCGGGAGTGAGGCTTTCGTGCTTTTATTTCGCCGGTGGTTTTTCTCGTCCCGTAATAGCCACGGCACAACAGCACCGCCCGGGAAAGACGACCGCCGCGAAGAGGGATTTTTTCGAGACCGTCGAACTCATCACCACTTCGGAATGATTCGTGAGTCAAATCCAAACTATTGTGCACGCCTGTGAACTAAACACTGTCCACCTTGGACCCCACGCACGCTTCCCCGGCGACATCTCAGCAGTCAACGTAACGGAGCGCCCCATATCTCCAATCCGGACCTCGCGGCAATTTCCCTCCCGATAATCATGAACAAAAGCACACTCTTGAAAGCTCTTGTCAGCGTCTTGCTCTTCGCATCAGTGATCGCCCCCTGCCGGGCCGACATTGTCGCTTGGGGCGATTCGATGACCTACGGAACGGGCGCGGACCATCCGGACAAAGGTGAAAAAACCTGGCCCAGGTGGTTCACGGAATTCAGCGGCATCAAAGTCATCAAGAAAGGCGTCGGCGGACAATCCTCCCAGCAGATCAGGGATCGTATGCTTGCGGAGCCGGCCTTGCACAAGGAGTTCACCGTCATCTGGGCCGGCCGGAACGACTACCACGGTCCCAAATGGGTGAAAAAGCACATCGCCGACATGGTCGCGGCCCTCAACCACGATCATTCCCTGATCGTAGGGATTTCCTACTCGCCGTGGATGATGCAAGCCGGGTGGGAGCATTACGCTTCAAAGATGAGGTAGGAGTTTTTTGCCGACATTCCGAAGAAGGGCGCAGGACCGCGCCACCGCTTCTGGAACTAAGCCATCTGCTGGCTGCATCGCGCGCAGTGGAGACGGAGAGCGAGACAGCAGCCGATCTGGCCTACCTTCGCGGCCGAGGAACATCGCTCGGCGGAATGCGCCCCAAGTGCACCGTGGTCGATGCAGACGGCCACCTCGCCATCGGCAAGTTTCCCAGCGTGCAGGACGAACGGCCTGTCACCAAGGGGGAGGTGCTGGCCATGCAACTCGCCCGGACGGCGGGCATTACCGTTGCGGATGCACGGCTGATCGACAGCGATGGCCTTCCAGTTGCTTTGGTTCGTCGCTTTGATCGTCCGCAATCCGGCGGGCGTCTCATGTATGTCTCGGCCGCCACCATGCTTGGAGCGGAGCCCGACGATGCGCACGAACACTTTTATACGGAGATCGTAGATGCGTTGCGCGTCCATGGTACGGCAGTCCAGTCCGACATCGAGGAACTGTGGCGTCGCATCGCCTACTCAATTCTGATCACCAACGTGGACGACCATCTGCACAACCACGGGTTTCTTCATTTCAACCGAGGTCAATGGAACTTGGCTCCGGCCTTCGATCTGAATCCCTTCCCTGACCGCGAGCGTGAACTAAAAACGTGGATTTCCGAAGAGACCGGACCCGAGGCGACAATCGATGCCCTCTTGTCGGCCACCGCTTATTTCCGAATCCCAATGCCAAGGGCAAAGACGATCCTCGGTGAAGTGGAGGGCGCGGTTTCCGGCTGGCGAGACAAGGGGCGAACGCTCGGAATGACAGATCGAGAACTCGACCAGTTCACCGAGGCTTTCGAGCACCCCGAGAGAGAAGCCGCAAGGAACGCAGCTTCCAGGTAAGCGGGGCTCCGGACTGTGCACTGAGCCCCCCGGCGTTGGCATCAAGTCAGCCATTGGAGATACGCTCGGCATTCAGCGCGGAAAAGCCGAAATTCCCTCTCCTGATTTATGCGCGCTTTTGGGCCCGTAGAATCCATAACTTACGTAAGTATGCTAACAGCTTTTCCCCACGGGGATGAACCCTCACTTTTATAAGTATATTGGCCCAGTATTGGCCAAATCGCGTTTTTTGATGCATTTCCCCGCATTTCAATTCATTTTAAAAACAGGTTCTTCGCTGTTTTCGATGGGTAAAGCGGCAGAAGGCTTGAAGGCGGTAGAGGTAGATACGAACAAGGAGGGATGACACCAGAAGGGTTGTTTCATGAGTTGTTGGGGCTGGGCCGGCAGTGGCGGGTTGCGCGCTGCGAGTTTGAGGTGGAGGAGGGTTTGGTGCGGCTGTGGATCGAGGAGACGGCGCAACTATGGGAAGCAGAGAGCATCGCGGCCGGGCAGGCGGTGGTGTGCTACGACCACGTGGGAGAGGAACTGGTGTGGAGGCACCTCAATGTCTTCGAGCATCGCTGCGAGATTCGCTGCCGATTGCCGAGAGGGCGGAGGGTCTGCGACCCGGAGGGCAAAGTTTACCGGGTGACGCCGCCATGGGAAGGCCTGGCCAAGCACTTCACGCGGGGCTTCGAGGCGATGGCGTTGTTGTTGCTGCGCCAGATGTCGGTGGCGGCGGTGGCCCGGCACGTCGGCGAGACCGATACCCGGTTGTGGCGCATGTTGCACGCTCATGTGGCCCGGGCCTGGCCTCAGGTGGACTGGAGCGGGGTGGTTTGCATCGGGTGCGACGAGCTGAGCGCGCGCAAGGGACATCGTTACGTCAGCGTCTTTTGCGACTTGATCGGCAAGCGCGTGCTCTTCGCGGCGCCCGGCAAGGACAAGACCACGTGGGCGGCGTTCGTCACCGCCTTGGGCGAACACAACGGGCATCCCCGTGCGATCACCGAGGTGTCC
>JBAZSJ010000084.1:0-11445 GCA_041662485.1 Opitutaceae bacterium
TTGCCGATCTGGCCAGTGTCTCCAATCAACTCCTTGAGGGCCTGCCCCGCCTCGCGTCGGATACCGTCCGCCTTCGCGGAATCGCCGCCTGGCCCTGGATTGTTAGTCTCAACTTGAACGCGAATTATAATTAATCCAAGCTCACGCCCTCGACGATCACCCGACGTCGGCCGTGGACGCGCTGCACAAACAGCTCACCGCCGACCGTATCGGCGAGCGGGCCATCGTCACCTTCCTGCGCGGCGTCGAGCTGCGCCGCCACGCGATCATCCCGCTGGAGATGCTGCCGCGCGGCTGAGCGTGCGCGAGCTTTGGCCTTAATCCAAATTAGTCCTAATTTATCATAAAATTTGGATTTAATAGGGGCGCAATCTAGTCAAAATAAATCCTATAATTTTGATTAATGCGTATCCCTCAATCACCGCCCGATTTCGATAAACTTGTTCAAACTACTGGAGCAAGGTTACCTTCGATTTTTCTGGAACTGCCAAAATGGAGTAAAAAGGATAAATATCTGCATTGGGATGAGCTGCGGCGTCGGCCCGCACCTGCAGGTTTTAGCCATCAGGAATGGTGGTTGGGTCTGAGGTTTCATCGGCAAGGCAACCTTCGGGCCATTCCCTTGAATGATAAAAGGGGACAGCCCTTTCGCTTCGGTCAACCCGATGCGCTCAACGAGCTACTTCACCAGATTGACCGCGGTTTGGGCATGGCGCTGGGCTTGCCCGAAGCGCTAGCCCAGCCGGATACGCGCGACCGTTATGTCATCAATACTCTGATCGAAGAGGCGATCACCTCCAGCCAGCTCGAAGGGGCCGCCACCACGCGCCAGGTCGCCAGCGAGATGCTCCGCACAGGGCGGCGTCCGCGCGATGTCCATGAGCGGATGATCCTCAACAATTATCTCACGATGCAGCGCATCCGGGATCTGCGCGACCGCGACCTCACGCCGGAGCTTGTCCTCGAGCTGCATCGTCGTGTCACCGACGGCACGCTGGAAAACCCGGACGCCTCGGGCCGGTTTCGCCGCGCGGATGAATCGATCAAGGTGGTCGATGAAATCGAAGGCACAGTCTATCATGAGCCTCCGCCCGCCGGGGAGTTGCCGGCGCGCCTGGAGGCGATGTGTGCGTTCGCGAACGGAACCACGCCAGAATTTTTTGTGCATCCGGTGGTGCGGGCGATCCTGCTGCACTTCTGGCTGGCCTATGATCATCCGTTTGTGGACGGCAACGGCCGCACCGCGCGCGCGTTGTTTTACTGGTGCATGCTGCGAAGGGATTATCCGCTCTTCGAGTTCATCTCGATCTCGCAGATCCTGCTGCGTGCACCGGTGCAATACGCCGAGGCCTTTTTGCATACGGAGACGGATGGCAACGACCTCACGTATTTTCTGCTGCACCAAGCCGGTGTGGTGAAAAAAGCCGTGGCGAGCCTGCGAGATTATCTGACGGAGAAACGCGCCGAGTTGGGGCGTGCGTCGGTGTGTCTGCGGGGCGTGCCGGATCTCAATCACCGGCAGCAATCGCTGCTGTTGCACGCGCTGCGCGAGCCACACACGCGCTACGTCATCACGGGCCACCAACGCAGCCACAACGTGAGTCACCAGACGGCGAGCAACGACCTCTACGACCTGGTCGAACGCGGATTGCTCACCGTGCTGCCGACGGGAAGGCCGCGGATCTTTTTGGCGGTGCCGGATCTGTCGGAGAAGTTGGCGAAGCTGGCGGTGAGGGGTGATACGGATAAGCCGCCGCTGATCGCCGACGGTAACGAAACCTTGCCGCTGGATCTGCGGCCACCACATGGCTTGAAATGATGCGCTTAATTCATTTTCGGGACGACGCGGAGATTTTGCGTTGCATCAGCGAACTGACGGATGTGCCGCAAGATCGTGTCGTAAGATTTGTGGAGGGTTTGGTGGACAAGAATGTCGGAGGGAATCCGCACATGGACTACTGGCGGCAGTTTCAGGCTGAATTCGGAGTGGACCTTAAAATTTCGGGCACGGTGTATTTTCACGGATGCCGCTGCCCGCGTTTCACAAAATTTGAGCAGGGGTTACTGCCGAATCATCAGGCTATAGATCTGATCTGGCTGCAGCTTTGGCAGATTGTGGGTGATCGCATCGGGGCGGTGAATGTCGAGGAACTGAAGTCGCAGTTCATAGCCAAACCTGGCCGGTGGAGGGGGGATTATCATGATCGACTTTCGCGTTCGATTCGGGAGCGCGGGCCGTGGGGAAAGTTGGTGCGCCCCGAATGGTTCATGGAGGGAACCAATAGCGATCACTATCTTAAGAATGCACCCGAGATCGTATTGATCATACTCAACCATTTTTCGCCGGACGGTTCATTGCATGAGATATATCGCAACGAGACCGCGCCGTGCATTGTCCACTTTAAGACCACTGGGAAGGATGAGTTGGCGCTTGGCCACGGGCTTCTCTATCTCAGGGACAAGCGGCACTGCAGGTATCCCGCCCAATATACGTTTGCATATGGATTGGGGTCCATGTGCGGGGTGGCGATTCCGCCGGAGGATATATTGGAGGTAGAGTATCTAGGCTAGGGTTCAGTCCAGCTCCACGCCCTCGACGATCAACCGAAGGCTGTCGAGGCGGAGGCGGGCGTTTTCGATGGCGGTGCGCACTTGCAGGACCTGCTTCTTCGCCAAGTCGATTTCCTCGGGACGGACGTTGTCGTTCAACTTGCCGAGATCGACGAGGCGTTGGAGATCGGCGGTGAGCGAGGCGGCGGCGTTTTCGCGGGCGGTTTTCTTGAGCGTCAATGTGCGCGTCGTCGCGCGTTCGGTGGCGGCTTCGACCAGGTTCTTGAGGAGCGTGCCGTTGAAGCCGGGGCGTTCGAGGAAGCGCGGGAGCGGGGCGTCTTCGACGTCGTCGGTCAGTCGGCTGTAGTTGGTGTCCTCGGTCAGGTCCTTGCCGTGGATGTCCACGAGCACGCGCACCGGCGTGGGCGCGAGGAACTGGTCCACGTGCCACTTCGCGTCGGCGACTGTTTCGAGGACGAAGACGGCTTCGAGAAGAAGGTTGGGCTTGTCGGCTTCGAGCACGCAGAACGACGTGCTGCCGGCGGGCGAATCGACGAGGAGGTCGATGCTGTCCTGCACGAGCGGATGGTCGGCGGAGATGAAGCGGATATCTTCGCGGGCGATGGCGCGTTTGCGGTCGTAGGTGGCCAACATGCCGTCGCGGGGGATCGAGGGGAATCCTTCGACGTAGGCGTGGTTCGCATCGAGGTTCACGTCGCCGTCTTCGTGTTCGCTGATGCGGACGCCGAAGTGATCGAAGAGGTCGGTGAGGATTTTTTTGAGGAGCGGGTCGGCGTCGGCGGCACGGACGCGGTCGATCACAGTCTTGGCGACGTCGCGGTTGAAGGAGTTCAACTCGAGGAGGCGGTCGCGGCCTTGCTTCATCTTGAGCTGGAGTTCGTCGCGGAATTTTTCCGTTTCGACGATGAAGGCGTCGAGTTGGGCGCGCGCGGTCTTCTTGAGTTTGCCTTCGCCGTAGGCGGTGGCGAGTTCGAGCAGACGGGCGCGGAAGGCGTCGGCGTAGTCGTTACCGCCGTGAAGCGGGGCTTCGAAGGCGTTCAGTCCAAAATGATACCACTCGGCGACGGCGGAGTCGGCGCCGCCGGCGAGGTAGGGGACGTGGATTTTGATGGTTTCGGTTTGTCCGATACGATCGAGGCGGCCGATGCGTTGTTCGACGAGGCTGGGGTTAAGCGGGAGGTCGAAGAGGACGAGGTGGTGGGAGAACTGGAAGTTGCGGCCCTCGCTGCCGATTTCGGAGCAGAGGAGGAGCTGGGCGCCGGCGGGTTCGGCGAACCAGGCGGCCTGACGGTCGCGCTGGACGAGCGGAAGGCCTTCGTGGAAGAGGCCGATGTTGAGGTTGTGCTTCTCTTTGATGGCGGCTTCGAGGGCGAGGACCTTGCGCTCGGAGCGGCAGATGAGGAGGACTTTGGCGGGCGCGGTTTTTTTGAGGAAGGAGACGAGCCAGTCGAGGCGGGGGTCGTCTTTGTAGGAGTAACGGATGCTCTGTGTTGAGTGATCGTAGGAGGAGGATTTAGTCTTGGGTTTGGTGCCGGGAATCGCGGCAACCAGGGACGTGACCACGTCGGGGGACGCGGCGGACTTGGCTTTTGTTTTCTTGGCGGACTTTGGCTTGCGCGTGGGCTTGGCGGGCGCTTCGTCGAGGGCGTCGGCGGATTCATCGGGTGATTCTTCGCTGGAGCTTACGACGTTGTCAGATTCGTCCGGATCGGATTCGTCGGAGGAATCGGCATCGGGGTCTTCGACGGCGAGAGCGGCTTCGGCTTCTGTGGAGAAATCGATCGAGATAGGAGCGTTGTCGATCGGGGCGGCGGCGCCTTGGGTGCGGCTGGCGGTGTGAGCGTTGGCGTCGGCGTCGGCTTCCTCGGCCCGGAGTTCGCGGGAGACGCGGGCGAGAAGCGTGGGCGTGGCGTTGTCGAGGGCGACGGGGCAATACTGGCGCTTCGGAAAGCCGGTCATCGCGGCGCGGGTGTTGCGGAAGACGACGCGGCCGGTGCCGTGTTGATCGAGCAACGTGCGCAGGAGGGCTTCGCGGGCACCGGATTTGCCGGCGTCGAGCGCGGCGAGGTGCGTGACGAGCGTTTCGGGATCGCGGTCGAAGATCTGACGGAGGGACTTCTGGTCGGCGGAGGAGAGGATGCGACCCTCGACGATCCTTTCGGCGATCTCGGCGATTTTTCCAAAGTCGGCGGTCTCATCGAGGAAGGTCTCGTAGTCGTCGTAGCGATGCGGATCGAGGAGTCGGAGGCGGGCGAAGTGTCCGGCGAGGCCGAGCTGAGTGGGCGTGGCGGTGAGGAGGAGCAGGCCGGGGGCTTTGCGGGCGAGCTGCTCGACGAATTGGTAGTCGGGGCTGGCGGCTTCCGGGGTCCAGCCGAGGTGGTGGGCTTCGTCCACGATGACGAGGTCCCAGCCGGCCTCGATGACCTGGGTTCGACGGGTGGCGGCATCGGGGCCTGCGAGGTAGGCGATGCTCGCGAGGCCGAGCTGGCTGGAGAGAAACGGATTTTTCCCGGGTTCGCTGGCTTCGACGGCGAGGCAGCGGGGTTCGTCGAAGATGGTAAACCAGAGATTAAAGCGGCGCAGGAGTTCGACGAACCACTGGTGGACGAGCGACTCGGGAACGAGGATGAGGGCGCGTTTGGCGCGACCGGTGGCGAGGAGGCGCTGGAGGATGAGGCAGGCCTCGATGGTTTTGCCGAGACCGACCTCGTCGGCGAGCAGCACGCGGGGGATCTGGCGGCCGGAGACCTCGTTGAGAATATAAAACTGGTGAGGGATCAGGTCGATGCGCCCGCCGAGAAAGCCGCGCACGTCGGACTGGCGGAAGCGATTTCTGGCCTGGAGCGCGCGGAGACGCAGGTCGAAGACCTCGGAGGGATCGGCCTGGCCGGCGAGAAGGCGCTCGGCGGGCGAGCTGACACTGGTGAGATCGGAGATGGCGTCCTCGCGCACGCGTTTGCCGGCGGGGCCGACGTAGGTGATCACGCCCTTGTCCTCCTCGACGGATTCGACGGTGAACTTTTCCCCGGTGCGGGTGGCGACGGTTTCGCCGGCGGCGAATTGCACGCGCTTCAGGACGGGCGTGCCCCGGGCGTAGATGCGTTTTTCTCGGGTGGCGGGAAACTCGATCGTGATGCGGGTGCGGTCGAGTTCCACGACCAGGCCGAGGCCCAGCTCGGGTTCGCGTTCGCTCAGGCAACGTTGTCCGACAAAACCAAGAGACATAGCGGACCATGACACGGCATCCGGGCGCGTGGTTCAATCCGTATTCGCCCGTTCCCTGATCATCGTCCAAAGGCGCGAGCCGGGGCCTGCGCGCTGCGCTACACGTAGCAAATCGGCAATCTTGAGCCCCTGCGTCCCGAGGCCCTATTTGCCAGACACACGAGAATCGGCGCCCCCATTCCCCCTAGGCCGGCTCGTGCCCCACACCCCATGAAACTGCTCAGCCTGCTTCGTCATGTCTGCGTTCTCACTTCGGCCGCGCTTGCACCGCTGGCCTCCGCCAAGGTCGTTTTCTCCCACGGTTTCGAAACCTATCCCGCCGGCGCCAACATCCAGGGCCAGCCGGTCGGCGACACCATCTGGACCACCGCCGGGGTGATCGCGACCGATCTAGCCGTGATCTCCACGGCCCAAGCCCACGAGGGCGCGAAGGCGCTGGTGCTGGCCGACAGCAACACCGCCAACCGTCCCCGCGCCTCCATCAATCTCGTCAACACCGGCTACATCTCCGCCCCGCTCGCGGCCGGCTCCGTCTCCTTCGCGTTGCGGGAGGATACCGGCGACGGGAGCGCGACCGATGCGTTCACCATCAACATCAGCAACCTGTCCCTGTCCAGGGGCACGGGCGCGTCCTTTTATTTCTCCGTGACGGGTGGCGGAGGGGCGACCGTTCCGTTCGGCACGCATTACACGCCGGGCGCGTGGCATGTGTTCCGGGTTGATTTCGACAACGTCGCCAAGACCACCTCCCTCTTCATCGACGACGTGGTCGTGGCGACGCTCAGCGCCCCCGCCGCAAACCTGGCCGTCACCGGCATCACCTTCGGCACCTTTTCAAGCGCGGGCGTCACCGACAAATTCTACATCGACGCCGTCGAGGTGACCCAGCCCGGACCCGCCTTCGCCGGAAGCTTCGAATCCTACACGGTCGGGGCCAACATCTACGGCCAGGTCGCCGGTGCCACCACCTGGACCACCGCCGGCGTCGTGGCCGGTAGCGACCTGGCCATCGTGAGCAACACCGACGCCTTTGACGGCACGAATTCCCTTCTCATCGCCGACAACACCAAGTCCAACCGCCCGCGCGCGTCGCTTAATTTCGTCGATGGCGGCTTCATCCCGGCCGCCGCCTCCGCCGGCTCGATCTTCTTCACCTTGCGCGAAGATCCCGCCGACGCCGGCGCGGTCGATGCGTTCACCCACAACTTCGGCGGCATCACCCTGAGCAACAACCCCGCGACCGCCAAACTCGCCCTGTCGGTCACCGGTGCGCCGTTCAGCCTGTCGATCCCCTATCACACCAACACCTATGACTACGCCGCCGGCCAGTGGAACGCCTTCGAACTCCTCTTCGACGACGTCGCCAAGACCGCCTCGCTTTATATCAACGGCGGCTACGCGGGCACCGTAAACGCCCCCCTCGCCAGCACCGTGGACTTCACGGTTTCCGGCGCCACCTTCGGCACCTACGCGACCAGCTCTATCGGCGATAAATTCTACATCGACGCCGTCTATGCCGATTTCAGCGGCGCCCCCATCGTTTTCGACTGGCGCTCCTCCCTCTATCCCGTCGACTGGACTCCCGGCTACACCGACGCCGCCGGACACTTCCTCCACGACTTCTCCTACGCGGGCTACCATCGCGGCGAAGTCGCCGTTCCCACCATCGCCGGCCCGATCTACAACGCCGTCACCACCTACGGCGCCGACCCCACCGGCGCGACCGACTCCACCGGCGCCATCCAGAACGCCATCAACGCGGCCGGTCTAGCCGGTGGCGGCGTGGTCTATCTGCCCGCCGGCACCTACAAGGTCGCTCCGATCGGCGCCAACGCCTACGCGCTCACCCTCAATAAAAACAACGTCGTCCTCCGCGGCGCCGGAGCGACCCAGACGTTTCTCCACAACACGAATCCCGCCATGCGCACCAAGTCGGTGATCCTCGTGCAGGCCGCCACCTCGACCGACTGGTATGCCGGCGGCAGCTCCGCCCTGCTCACCGCCAACCTGCTGACGCCCACCACCACGATCCCGATCGCCAGCACCGCCGCCTACAACGTCGGCGACCTCGTCGTCATCCGCAACGACCTCACGCAAGGCTTCATCGACGACATCGGCATGACCGGGAAATCCGGCTGGACCGCGCCCGGCCCCAACTACCCCGGCCGCATGCTCACGTTCTGCCGCCGCGTCGTCTCCAAGACCGCCACCACGCTGACCATCGACGTGCCCACCCGTTTCCCTATCAAGACCCGCGACAACGCCCGCGTGCTCAAACCCACCGCCCCGATGCTCCAGGAAATCGGCGTCGAGGATCTCTCCATCGGCATGACCGAAACCGCCGGCACGCTCGGCGACGGCGATTGGAACGTCGCCGGCACCGGCGGCTACAACGCCCACCTCTCCGCCGCCGTTCGCCTCATCGGAGCCGAAAACTGCTGGGTCCGCCGCGTGAACACCTACAAGCCCTCCGGAAACGCCACGTTCCACCTGCTCTCCAACGGCATCGTCGTCGCGCTCAGCCGCCTCGTCACCGTCGAGTCGTGCGACCTCCGCCTCGCCCAATACAAAGGCGCCGGCGGCAACGGCTATCTCTTCAACGTCGCCGGCCAGGAATCGCTCTACAAAGACTGCCGCGCCGAGGCCGGCCGCCACAACCTCTCGATCGACATGATGTATGCCAGCGGCAATGTCGTCCTGCGCCTCTACGACAAGCAAAGCCAGAACGACTCCGACTTCCACCAGTTCCTCTCCGTCTCCAACCTCATCGACGGCGTCACCTGCGACGGCGAGATGCTGGAGACCCGTTACCGCGGCGAGGTGAACAACCCCACGCCCGGCTGGACCTCCGCCCAGTCCGTCTTCTGGAACACCACCGGCCTCGCCTACGGCAACAGCACCGACGGCACCTCCAGCAAACGCGTGATCAGCTCCTATCAGCTCAACGGCGACGGCTACGTCATCGGCACCCAGGGTCCGGCCAACTCGGTCACCTCGTCCGACTTCGTCGAGGGCGTAGGCCAGGCCGCCAGGCTCATCCCGCAGTCGCTCTACGAGGACCAGCTCGCCCGCCGCCTCGCTCCCTGAGCGACCGGTCGGAGGATCGCCGCCGTGCCCGTCACGGCGGCGTTTTTTTTGCCCGTGCCGCCGGGCCGGGCCAGGCAGATGCTACAGGTAGCACTCAGGCACCCTAGCCTGTCCGGCGCTTTGTCCCCATGATGACCGGACATGCCCTCACCCCTGCCCCCGGTGCACCCCGCTCCCGCGCGCGTGCCGCCGTCACCAGCGTTCCCCCTCCGCAGATCCGGCTTATGATGCGATTCAACCTATTTCACCGCCCGGGCACGGGCGCTCATTACGACATCTACCGCAAACAGCAGGCGCTGGCCCACGGCCTCGGACTCAAGACCACGGTCTTCCTGTTTTATCACGATCTGTTCGACGCTCGCGCGATCGCGGATGCCCGCGCAGACCGCGAGACCTTCGGCGACGAGATCGCGCTTTCCCTGCACGGCCTGAGCGGCCCCGGACTCTCCGATATCACGCGCGGACAAATCTGCATCTGGCTGCTCGACCGCGAGCGCAAGGAACAGGCCCTTGCCCTCATCCTCGCTAAATTCCGAGAGGTGTTCGGCGCGACCCCCGCCTCGGTGGGTTCCTACCATTTCGATTCCTCTTCGTTGGCGATCCTCAAAAAACTGGCGCCGGAGGTGAGGACCGTGATCGGCGGCTGCTTCGAGGAAGGCGTGCGCGTGTTCCACGGATGCAACCACTCCTGGTATCTGTTCAACGAGGGCATGCCATGGAACCCCTGGTTCCCGTCCAACTCGCACACGCTGCGCCCCGCGCAAGGCGGCGCCGATTCCTCCGACATCGTGGCCGTGCCGCACCTGCTGCGCGACATGAGCCTCTCCTTCGAGGGCCGCAACGATTTCTGGGCGAGCCATTCGCCCAACGTCATCCGCGGCATGGGCAACGACGCGAGCTTCTGCCCCTACGACCTCAACCTCGTGGATCAATTCCGCATGCAGGCCGACTGGAACGGCGGCCATTCCTACTACAACACCTTCGTGAGCCCCAGTTGGCTCGACTGGAACCACAACAGCGAATACCCGCCCGAGGTCGCGTGGGAGCTCTACGAAAAATTCCTGCGCTACATGGCCGGCCTGAAAAAACAGGGCGAGCTAGCGGACCTCACCCTCGCCGAATACGGGCAATGGCACCGCGCCCACAAACCCGCCGGCACCCCGGAGGTGTATCTCGCCAAGGAAATGCTCTACGGCTCGGGCAAACACTACTTCTGGTATTGCGACCCGGCCTGGCGCGTCACCATCAACGCCGGCCAGGGCGGCTCGATCGGCGACCTGCGTCCCTACGCCGGCAAGGTCGCCGTCGCCACCGGCCCGGACACGCCGCACCGCGACATCGGCACCTACCCGTATCTGATCCAGTCCCAGCACCGCGCGGGCAACGCGCACCACTGCTACGACGGCGCGCGCACCACGCTGCTGCTGACGCACGGGGACGAGACCCTCGACCTGTGCAACTTCAGCGCAAAAGTCTCCGCGGTTGCGCGCACCGCCGACGCCACCGAGATCCGCCTCACGCCGGTCGCGTTCACGTTCGCCGACGGCCTGACCGGTTCGCTCGTCACCACCTACCGCTTCGCCCGCGACGGCGTGCTGCACATCGCCCGCGCCGTTTCGGAGCTGTCCGATCCGCAGGCGACCTTGGAGGCGACCGAGTATTTCAAGGGCGCGCCGGGCCGCACCGAGTATCCTGAGGATCTCCACGGCATCGTGCTCGAGGCCGACGGCGCCACTCCGGTGCGCCACGCGTTCGACTACGACGGCGCATGGCGGGAGTCGGCGGGCGCACGTTGCGTCGCGGCCGTGATCCCGCAGGTCAATTCCCGCCTCGAGTTGTCCGTCGCCGCCGACGCGGCGCCGGCGACGACCGGCGGCGTTTGCGCCGGCCATCTGTTCAGCCCGTATTTCACCCTCAAACTCACCCGGTCCCTTCGGGGCGACGGAACCCTCAAGTCATGTCTCAAGATAATCCCCTCCGCAATGTGATGCGTTGTCCCGTGTGTTTCTCACGGGACACCGACGTGCTCATGATCCACTCGGGGGGCGATTTTCATCGTTGCCCGAAGTGCAGTTTCCAGGGACAGGAGTCCGAGGCGCGCGGCATGTATAAGGACATCCAGAAAAAATTCCACTGGATGGGCCGGCGCGTGACGCTGGACGAGCAACGCGCGCTCTGAGAGGGCGTCTAAAAAGCTGACTGAGGTAGGGCGGGACCGCTGGGACCGCCGTGAATGGCTGTTCAACGTGGGAGCGAGCTTGCTCGCGATGTTCGATCCTCGCGAGCAAGCTCGCCCCCACAAGCAAACGGACGGCCCAGCGGTCCGTCCCTACCTTTTTGGACGCCCTCTGAGGGCATTTGCCGTAAACCCACAGCCTCCGACGGACTGCGCGGAGGACGGACCTCCCGGTCCGTCCTGATGCTTGCTCGAGGGAGTCCAATCGGATCGGACCGGGAGCAACCGTGTCAGTCGGCAAGAACAAAGTTGGGATCTGCGAGTAGGCGATTGAGCAGGACGATGAGTTTGCGCATGACGGCGGTGAGGGCGACTTTGACGGGTTT
>JBAZSJ010000085.1:0-11308 GCA_041662485.1 Opitutaceae bacterium
TCTCAACAGCAAGGGATACAAACTCGTGGCCGAGGCGGTTCACGCTGCCTTCAAAAAACTCACCGACGTGCCCGCGCCCGAAGCCGCCGTCCCCACGTCCGCCACTGCGGCCGCCGCGACGGAGCTGGCCGAAAAAACCATTGTCAATGACACCTTCGACGCGGGACGCGGAAGCTGGGAATGGGCCGGCACGGTCAAGGACCGCCAGTTCGTCCTCGCCGCTCCCGACGCAAAACAATGGTCGGGTGGACAGACGTTGTTGAAGGACGTTGTTCAAATCGGCGGCGATGCCGGTGCGCTCCATCTCCGCTTCACCATTGAGGCCATCGAGATTGCCGACGGGGCGGGGGCGGCGGGAGTCAACGCCGAGGTGCGTATTTTTCTCACGCCCGCGCCGCTAAAAAACCCCACCTTCGCCGATCCCTTTAGTGAACCCAGCGCCCTTACGCTTATTTTCTCCGCCAACGCCGCCCAAAACACGCTTTCCATCCGCGCCTACGAAAAAACCGGATGGACAAAAGGTGGCTACGGTTGGCCCGCGCTTTACGAGGCCACCGCCCCGCTCGACGTCCTGCCGCTCACACTCGACTGGCACCTTTCCAAGAATGCCTACAAGCTCGCCTTCTCCAAACCCATCCAGAGCGTTGACGGGATGAGGGCAAACGACTGGAAGCTGGGTCCTGCGTGGAACGGCGAGCTGCGCTACATCATGCGTGTCGTGAATCTTGCCGATGGCGCGAAATCGCAACTGCGCCTTTCCAACTTCTCACTCTCCCGCGGCCCCCTTCCGGTCAAGTAATGGATTGCCCGCGGGGATGGACTTAACCCGAGTTCCGCAGTTGCGAAGATACGATTACTGAGCCTTGCATAATAGAGTGACGATTTCCAGGTAGGGCGGGACCGCTGGGCCCGCCGCGATTTACTGGGCACCGCGCAACGGACGGCCCAGCGGTCCGTCCCTACCTGTCACCCTATTACGCTAGACTCAGTAATGCCAACGAGCGGTTTGCGCGATTTGTTCCTTCTGGTGAAAAACGGGCCGCAAATGGAGTCGCGGAGAGGGAAAATACCGGTGGTGCCGTGTCGGTGACGTTGGGAAAACAACCTTACGACACCCATTCGATGTCGATTTGAGCGACCTTTTTCCCGGCTATCCAGTCTGGAACGAGAGTGTCACCCGCATGCCGTTCTCCGTCGATAACCAGCGCCCCAACACGTGAGTCCGCCCCCGCGCGGCGTTGAGCTGCCAAGATGTGAAGATCAGTGCCCCGGTAACGACGTTTGACTTTGAAACCTTGCCAGTCGGCAGGAAGACAAGGGGCGATCTTCAATCCTCTGATGGTTGGACGTATCCCGAGGAGATATTGGGTTGCCGCAACATCCATCCAAGCGGCCGTGCCGGTCACATGGGTCAGGGTGGCCTGACCAAACCGAGGATTCTCCGGCCCTAAAATCGAACTGGCATAGGCGTAGGGTTCGCATTGGTAACGGTCCAATCCTGTCTGTTGAAGGGCCAGGTGTGGCACCAGTTGGCGGAAATATTTCCATGCGCGTTCGGGACGGCCCAGCAGAGCCTCGGCGATAACCGCCCAGGCATTGGCGTGGCAGAAGATGGCTCCATTTTCGCCGCTGCCGAGTGAATAGCCGGAAAAAGCGTCGGCGGTTTCCGGAAATGTGGGGAAGCTCGGATGAAGCTTTTTGATTCCACTGGGAGTGTCCAGGATGCGCGAAACGGCGTCCATCGCGGTGATTTGCCGCGCATTGTCTCCACAACCGGCGAGCACGGACCACGTCTGGCTGTTGAGCCAGATTTGGCCATGTTCGGATTGCCGGGATCCCAACGGCACCCCATTGTCGTCAAAGCCGCGCGCCCACCATTCGCCATCCCAACAGACGTCTTGGACAGCCTTGGTCTGCTTGATCAAGCGCTCGTCAATCTGGGTCTGCGCCTTCCTGTCACCGAGAAGTTCGGCGAGTTCGCTCATCTGCCGCAGGACGAAAATGTATTGTTGGGCGGCCATGACGCTTTCGCCCTTTCCCTTGCGGGCGAATCGACCGAGACAGTCGTTCCAGTCGCTCTGCAGCGTGAGCGGAATGCCGTGAACCCCCAGATGTGATTCGGTGAAATCGAGCGCGGCCAGCAGGTGCTCCCAAACGCTTGCCCGGTCTCCTTTGCCGAGGCCGTTCTCGGCCAGATACGGAGTCTGCTCGGACAGCAGTCCCACTTCACCGGTTTCCGCCACGATCGCATGGGCAAGCATGGGAAGCCACAGGTGATCGTCGCTGTGAATCGAGCGCGACGGAGTCTTGTTGTCCTCGGGGAAGTAAGTGTGGACGGCATGTCCGTCGGAAAACTGGTGCTGGAGCAGCCGCAGGAATTCGGCGCGGGCCCAGTCCGGTCTGCGCCCGACGATCGAGAGCATATCTTGAGCGGTGTCCCGAAATCCAAACCCGCGCAGTCCGGAAGCGTATTGGCTGAACGATCTCGAGTAGCGTCCCGTATGGACACAGTTGACGGGAGTCCAGACGGAGATCTGCCGCTCGCAATCCGGATCCGGAAGGGAGCACTCGAACCCGCTGAAATACTCGTTCCACCAGGCCTTGAGCTTCGCGCTTTGGGTTTCGACGAACCCGGGTTCGCGCTGCCGCGCCAGTTCGGCGCGGAGGTTTTTCTTCGCTCCTTCAAAATCGCTGATCGCGCCGGGAATGACTCCCAAGGAAAGGACCGTTCGTTCCGTGCGCCCGGGACCGATGGCCAGCGGCACTTGAAGCGCCGCGCAGGCATCCCCGCCCCAAAGGGATCCGTTGCCACAATGCCCGCGTTCAACTCCCTGCGGGTTGCGTTCCGTGCGACCGTGACCGAGAAACCCCTGCCGGTCTCCGCTGTAGCTGGAAACAGGGCGGTCGCTTGCGAAATACACCAGGGGCACATCGGCCAGGCGGGGGTGCGACTCGTGATGGAAGAGATAAAGCTGCGCTTGCGCGGCCTCGTCGAACCAAGTCTTGAACTGGTGGCGCACGTAGTAGCCCCAGGTCGATTCCAGAGGGTATTCGAGCAAGCCCAATTCCACGTAGCCGAAGAGATCGATCTCGACGGGCTCGGAGCCGTGGTTGGTTGCTTCCACATCCCAGACGAGCGTCTCGCTTTCCGGGGCGACAAACAGGCGAAGCGACACTTCCAGCGAGCCCCGCCGCGCGATAAACCGCGTGACGCCCGGCGAGTGTCGGGCTTCCCAATGATCGAGCGGAGTATCGCACGGCTTGAAGGTCGGAGACCAGACGCTTCCATCACGTTCTCTCACGTAGAGGTAAAATCCCGGGGCGTCGGTGGGGGTGGTCCACCCGCGGTATCTTGTGATACGAAAGTTGATGGGAGTTTTCCACCACAGCGAACTGCCGCCGACCTGGGAGACGAAGGCGTGCAGGGAACCGTTGGAAAGGTAGTTTATCCACGGCGAAGGCAGGTCGGGATTGAATATGGAAATGCTCCTGGCGGCATCGTCGAAACGGTATGCAGGCAGAGGTTCACGCGGGGAATGTGATGGGAGAGAGGCAGTTGGCATATGAGAGTCGGGGTATTTTGCAGAAGGAGGGGGCGGAAAAAATGAGAGGCGGCGGGGTTCTTGGTCGCTATTTCCGTGGCATTCCGGAGAGCGGACCCTTTTTTGGAGTCCAAGCATCAAAGGGTTGCCAGAGCCTCGACCGACTTAAGCCCGGATGCCCTTTGGGAAATGAGGGAACGGGTTGTGGTTGGTGGAGTCACGTATATACCCATATGTCCTTAAAACGGCTACGATTTTATTTAAAACGAATCAGGAAGTCCGGTCGATTGAGCACCCGCAAATTCCTGAATATCATGTCGGTGCGCATCATGCAGCGGATGGCGATGTGGCCGTTACGGAGGACCGGGCCGTTATTGTCGAAGGAATTGTCCATGACATCCATAACCGTGACGCCGTCGATGGCCCCGCGCAGTCGGTTGCCTTCCTGGAGGAATTCGAAGCGATACCAGCGATCCAGATCCCAACGCCGGTTTTCCATTTGGAAAGACATCGGTTTAAACCAGGGGTTTTTCAGGCAAGCGTGGGAGACGAGGTCGTTGCGCACATCAAGCATTTCGCGGTAGAATTCCCAGTGATAGTTGCGCACGTCTTCCCAGCAAACCATACGCATCGCCCCGTCTGAGCGAAGCGGGTAGTCCTTCATGAAATCCTCGCCCTGCATGCCCGCCGCCTGGGCCATGAAGAGGCAAAGGCCGCCGTGTTGCAGGAGCTTGAATTCGAAGGTCGCGTGCAGATCGCCTTCGAATGTCTGGCGGCTCCAGAGATACATCCGGGACACGTCCACTTTGCTGGCATCCAAGTCGGACTTCGATGGATCAAGGGCCAGATACATGTCGAGCGACGGCGTGGTGACACGCATCCCTTCATCGGTGACGTGCGAACAGTTGTTGGCCCCTTGGTGATAAAAGGCCAGCAGATCCTCTTTCCGATTCATGGGAAGCGAGAGCGCCTCTTTCCAAGTGGCATCGGGTGCCCAGTCTAGGCGGGGGAGTCCTTTGCCTTCATAGGTCCGTTCTAGGGATTCCTGCAGGTGCGCATCGACTTGGGGGGCCTCCGCGAGAAACATGGTTCGGATCTCGGACGGCGACAACACCTGGTCGAAAAAAGCGATGTCGGAGTAGGCGAACGCAGGGTTCCCCCCGAAGAGCATGGAGCCGCAGGTTTGTGTCGGCAGGGGACCCTGATGGCTTGTGTCATGAGTGGCGATGAGCACGCCGTTGGCATATACACAGAAGACGCCCAAGGAGCGATCCCACGTCACCGTCATGTGATACCAGTGGAGGCGGTGCATCTCAAAGTGGCCGCTGGCGGCCACCGCACCGCGTTTCCGCCGCCAATAGAGGTCGTTGCCGCCATGAAACTTGGCGAGCAGCACCGGATGCCAGTTGGTATCATAGTAAAAGGCGAATTGAGCGGCGGTGACATCGGCGATGTTTTCGCGGTCGCTCAGAAACGTGTGGATGCGATAATGCGGATTGGACGCCGCATGCTGGGGGTAGCCCGCCGCAGGGAAAAGATCTTGCAGGGGAAGAACCCACATGGTCAGCGCCCCGCAAGGCTCGTTCATCCGATGCTCGGGCAGAATAAAGCGCCCACGAATGGCCGGCAGATGGATGCCACTGCGACCGTGATGCTCGATGGTTCGCAGCGACGAACCTTGGATGAATTGCGGGGCCAGAGGCTGTTGCCCAAGACGATAGGCTAACGATGGGTGTGGGGGCATAAAGTGGATGGTCTTTCCGTAAAAGAATGGGCGGTCGGGGCCGTTAGGGATCCGGAAGAAACTAAAATACCAAAGCTGCGCCGGGATTGGAGCGCCAGCCAAGGAGCCGACAAGGGAGTTTACCAGAGGTAAATGACCGCTGGCGCCGCCGCCGGATCGCGCTTCAAGGCCAATCGGAATTGGTATTTTAGGATCTTCCGAGTCCCTTACATGGGACGGTTCGTCAACTCGAACACTTCGACCTCGTGCGTGCGATAGAACCGGTGGTCGGAGAAGATATCGGTCCAGCGCACGTCGTCGGTGAACTCATCGGGAAGCAGGCGCTGGAAGAGGCCCATGATGCCGACGCCCGCCATCAGCATGTGGGGATGAAGGGAGAGATAGTGGTCCTGACGTTGTTTCAAATAGTCGAGCACGACTCGGGCATAACGCCGCACGCACGCCAGGATGTCGTCACGCCGATGGGCCGGGACCAGCGGAGAAAGCGTGGCGAAAACGTAGAGCGCATCGAGTTCGAGGAAGTGCATGGGAATGTCCGAATCCGGGCGCCAGCAGCCGTTGGGCAGTTGCAGGGCGAGGGTGGAGTCGATCATCCGTTCCGGGCAGGGGAAAACACGGTTGTGATGCTGGTAAATGGGCAGGATATGAGCCGCTCCGCCCAAAGGCTCAAACGGTGTGATCGGACGGACGCCCACGCGCCACCATCCGGTCTTGGGGTCCACGTTGCGGTCAAGCCAGTCGATGGTCGTGGTCAGCCATTCGGGCGTGCAGCGCCGACTGAAGCTGAAGCAGTGGAGACCGCCCCAAAAGCGGTGGCTTTCGCTCCAAGGCACGGTCCAGTCGATCTCGGTGTCGAGCCAGCGGGCAATCTTGTCCGGCGTATCGAAACCGTCGTAGAGCCGGTTTGGATACTTTTGTTTCCCGCCCAGCACGCCCAGCGCGCCGATGACCTGTCCGTTCGCGTGGAAGGTACTGTGCCCCATCCGGTCGTCGTAACTCCCGTCGATGGGGCGGTGGAAATAGGCGGCCGCAAAGGAGTTGATGTGTTCGCACCACTGCCGGCGGTCATGTGCGGAAACCGTTTGGACGAGGTCTTCCCCCATGATCGTGCGCATCAGGGCGGCGTCGATGGACGAATACAGGTCGGTTCGGTGACCGGGCGCCATGCGGTAGGCGCCGCAGACACCGTCACGGTCGGCAAGGGCGGCGAGCTGGCGCATGACCAGATCGCGAAAGGCGGCGAGTCGGTAACGGGGGAGGGGCGTTGTCATAGGTTGAATCTTTCCCGCGCAGGGCGCGAGTGGACGGAAGTCGGGCTTGGATGATTGAGGTTCGTCTAAAAAGGAGGGATGACCGCGCATCCCTTTCTTACTTTAAAAATGAAGCCCCAAGCCCTTCCGGCCGCCAAACGCACAGTGAATGGTGCGAGACATGATGACCTGGCCAGGACCGCTTTTGAATAGGGGTTTTCTGGATAGACCGGCAGCGCCCGGGATGGCCTGGTGCGTTGCGTGATGTCAGTGGGCGGAGCCTGCCAGAGCCGGAATGTTCGCCGCCGGGGCCGCTGTTTCATGCAGCGTGTCGATTCCGGCCGTGCTCCAATCAAAGAGCATGCCCATTGTCTTCAGGCGGTCGGTGCTCGCCAGTCTATAGGCTTCGGCACACTCCGAAGGCTGGAACTGATGGGTTATCAACCCGTCGACGTTGAACCGTTTTGTGCGCAAAAACTCGAAGAAGCAGTCCGCTGCTACCGCATTGTTCCATGCCGGCGAGTTGCGACCGTCGTGAGCGCCGACCAGCTTGAGTCCGCGTGAGATCACATCGCCGGTCAACCGCTGTTCCGTGGGAGCGCCGGTGTCGCCCAGCAGGACCACCGTGCCTTCGGTTTCCACCATCCCGAAGGCCGATTTCAGAACCTCCGAGTTGCCGGTGGAATCAATCACCACGTTTGGCCGCGCTCCACCGAGGAGGCGTCGGACTTCTGCGGTCGTTTCCGCGGCCGAACCCTTCACGGGAATTGCGCCGATACGCGCCGCGAGCTTCAAGCGTTCCTCGGCAAGATCGGCGATCAAAACACGTGACGCACCCGAGGTCAGGGCCCACCGCGCGGCCATTTGTCCGATAGGACCTGCTCCGATCACGACCACCGACTGGCCCAATGACAACTGGGCGGCGCGCGCTCCGTGTCCGGCGATCTTGGCCAACGCAAACCAGATCGCGTCCTGGGACTCCACCTCGTCCGGAATCGGGTAGGCGCCCTCGGCCTTCAGGACGACATGCGATCCATGCCCGGTGCGGGTGGCCACGCGTTTCCCGACGGCAATCCCTTCGACACCCGCACCCACCGCCAGCACACGCCCTACCGCCGAGTAACCGGGACGAAAAGGGTAGCGCACCCAGGCATCCCAGTGCGTGCCGGGATCGAACTTTTGCGCGAATACGATGGTTTCCGTGCCCGTGCTCATCAGCGAATATGAGGTCTCGATCAGCACCTCTCCGGCCGCCGGGGCGGGAAGGTCAAAAGCCTGAAGCTCGACCGCGTTTTTGCCCGTAAATACCAGCCTTCGGCCGGTTGCGGGAATATTACTCACATTGGGTTTATTGGTAAGCATGGCAATGAATGTCGTAAGATCCAAAAGGAAGGAGCGGCGGCTTCTTTCAAATGAAGCGGGGGACCGACCCAGCTTCATTTAATCCCAAACTATCACAATGCCCTCGCCATGATTCACGAATCATTTCAAGGCGGCACAGGTAAAGGGCGGTGCGGTGTCGGATTGATTAAAAATGGTTCTTGGTGTGCTTCATGTCTGAATAAAAGGGGGATAGGCGCCCTCTCTTTTAACCATGGTCACTGCGGTGGAATATACGACTGCCGATACGAAGATCAGGGCGTGAAAAATTGATTTCAGGAGTATGTTTTTTGTCATGATTATCGGGAGGGGAATTGACTCGAAGGTTCTGGTATTCGCGAAGAGCGAGGGGACTTTGTAACGCTGCCTGCGGGATGCGGCGAGGTGTCGTGCGCTGGGGAGGCATTGACTTTGTTTAGCCGCGACGCGCGCACAATGGATTGGATTTGACTTACGAATCATTTCGGGTGCTTAGCAAGTGCATCGCCCCCCAAAATTCCCTTCGTGGCAGTCGTCTTGTCCTTGGTGATGTCGATGTGCCGCCCCGTTGACGGGATTAGAAAACCGCCGGCGACTAATAGAACGATTCTCCCCTCGTCACCGCGACCCATGCCCAACCAGCGAGAAATAGCCCGACAGCTAGGTATTGCCCAAATCACCGTTTCACGGGCGCTGAGCAACAGTCCACTGGTCACACCCGAGACGCGTCGGCGGGTGCTCGCTGTTGCGGAAAAGCTGGGATACCGGGCCAATCCGTATGTTACCGCGTTGATGGCGAACATCCGCGCCGGCCGGTGCACAACCGATCAGGGATGCCTCGCGATCATCTCGGATGCGTCCTCGAAGAAGTCGATGCTCAGTCACGAGGCTTATCGCACATGGTGGGAATATGCGGAGAAGCGCGCACATCTGCGCGGCTATCGTGTCGAGGCCTTTCTGACCGGCGCTCCGGGAATGAGCGGAGAAAAAGTAAACCGCATCCTTACAGAGCGCGGTATTCGCGGTGTCATCATCGGCAATTGTTCGGGCAAGTTTTTCGCCGTGAATCGCGATGTCTTCGACTGGGATCGTTACGCCTGCGCCACGCCAATGGAGGACTTAAATACCTACGGCATCGACTGTGTTTGCACCGATTGTTACCACAATGCGGTCTTGGCTTTTCAGCGCACGTTGGCGCGAGGCTACCAACGTATCGGACTGGTGCTGCCTAAGTCGGTCGTCTCAAAAACGTATGTGAAGGAGTGGTTGGGTGGCTATCTGGGCTGTCAGCAATGGGTGCCTCAAAAACAGCGGCTGGCGCCATTTCTGGGGTCTCCCAACGAAGCCTCGCCGGGCGAGTTCGCGGCTTGGTATCGGAGGTGGAAACCGGATGTGCTCCTTTGTCTTTGGGGCGAGGAAATGCAGTGGATCAGCGCGATGGGGCTCACCTTCGATCAACTTGCCATCGTATGCATGAATCGTCCTCCCAATTCCTTCTTTTCCGGGGTGGAGGAGAACAACGAGAGGGTGGGGGAGATGCTTTGCGACACGGTCGTCCAGCGACTGACAAACAACGAGCACGGATTCCCCGCGCATCGTAGCACTCTCCTCATCAAGGGGACTTGGATGGATGGGCAGACGCTGCCGCTCAAAAAGCGCGTGCGGGCTGGGAAAAACGCTTGAGGGGTGCTCGCGGGAGATGACGCTGCGGGTTCGGAATGATTCGTGAATCATACTGAAAGCATTGTGCAGGCTAATAGATGGCATACGCCTGATTTATCCCCGTATTTTCCATGGAAAGCCCCTGTTCACGGTTCGGTCGGAGCCAGAATACCGCTGTTGCCAAAATTGCGATCCCGCCGGTCCGAGTGACTGCCTGCTCTGCCGTTGCCGGGTGAACTCGTTTGTCAGGCCCTTCCTTACCCCGATGAGATTATCCCCACGATTGTTTGCGACCTCACCCCCAAGTCAAAATGAACTTTTCACCCTCATCGCCCGGCGCTCGCTCCAGCACCGGATTTACACTGATCGAACTGCTGACCGTGATCGCCATTGTGGGTATTCTGATAGCGATCATGTTCCCGGTTATTGGAACGATGCGCGAGAGAGCCCATGATTCTAAATGCAAAAGCAACCTCAGGCAGCTTGTCACAGCGTATCTGCTCTATGCGCAAGATAACCGCGGCAAAGTGGTAACTGACGAGTTAAGGAAGGAAAATGAAACTGACCCACCTGACCCACCCCCATCCTCGTGGCCGCAGAAGCTCGACCCCTACATAAATCGGGTCTTTACCACAAAATTGTATGAAATATATAAGTGCCCCTCCCTTCCCGAAGATCCTACTCGTCTATGGTATAATGCGGACTATTCGGCGAATATGCATGGAGCGGTGTATGGATGGTGGGTTGGTTTCCGCAAAGCTCCAACCATGTTGAGCGCCATCGCTAATCCGGGGCGTGTGTTTGCGTTTGCGGACTGGGTTCCCGCAAAGCGATTCGCCCAGAAAGCCGACTTCTGGATGCTCGAGGATGCGCAATATAAAGACAGCACCTTTCGCCATAACGGGAAAATAAATGCCGTTTTTGTGGACGGACACATCGGACAGTTCACCTCGCCCTTCCCGACCGATATCAACACGGCCCCATGGAACTAACCGTTTGGAGGCTCACCTATTGTTGACCTGCGGCACCACGACCAGTTCGCCCCACCCCAAAGCTTCGCTCTCTTTTCCCCTATGAAGATCCGCATAAAACTCCTGCTAATCTGCATCTGCGCATTATCGCACGGAGCACTCGCAGCTGACGGCCCAACGGACGTGAGCGTTGTCGCCTGGGGCGATTCGCTCACTTACGGCACGGGAGCGGTCAACGCAGGCGGCAAATCGTGGCCGCAATGGTTTGCCGAACTCACTGGCGTAAACGTCGTCAACAAAGGAGTCGGAGGACAAACCTCTACCCAAATCAAAGCCCGCATGCTCGCGGCTCCCGAACTCCACAAGGCGTTCACCGTGATCTGGGCCGGCCGCAACAACGCCTACGCCACGGATACGATCAAGGCGGACATCGCCGAGATGGTCGCAGCCCTAGGCCATGACAATTATCTCGTCATCGGCATCACCAATGGAGCCGACGAAATCAGAAGCGCGGATCCGAATTACCCGACACGCTGGAAGCTGCAACAGATCGACAAGGTCAACGCCGCGTTGAAGCAGACCTACGGCAAGCTCTTTGTGGATGTGCGCCCGTTGCTCGTTGCCGCCGCCGACCCGAATTCGCCAAAGGACGCCGAAGACGCCGCCCGCGATATCATCCCCTCCTCGCTAAAAGCCGACACCATCCATCTCAACAGCAAGGGATACAAACTCGTGGCCGAGGCGGTTCACGCTGCCTTCAAAAAACTCACCGACGTGCCC
>JBAZSJ010000086.1:0-10986 GCA_041662485.1 Opitutaceae bacterium
GATTGGTGAACCGGGCTTCCGCTCTCCGATTGTTTAGGTTTCATTCACCATCAATCAGTTCCCAATCGGCGGCTCTTTTCCACTGCATGGTTACGGCTTAGAAATCGCTCCCCTTTGCTCAAAGATTTTGGGAAGAAAGCCAACATTGAGTTGTTCGCATGGCTGAAGGCGCATGAAGGATCATTGGCTAAAGCCGCTCCCAAAACTCCGAGTGCGCCTAGTTCCTCACTGAAGGTCGTCTCCAATCGCCCCCGACATCCATATTCACCCCCCAACGCTGACCCAGCCGCCCCACCATGTTCGGAATCAATGAACTCTACGGCTCGGGCGCGGCCAACCGCAGCCGGTGCCCACCCCAAACCGAGACGGATCAACGCGAGACCACCAATTTTTGCGATGAATGCTGGCGGCTCTGGCCACGCGCGGATGACTGGCCCGCCTATCTCGACGCCTTCGAAGCCGCCGCCTATCTCAGGGTGAGCTATTGGACTATTCTTCGCCTCTCCCGCCAGGGACGCGACGGCCTCGCCAAGCTTGGTCACCAGCGTATAGGAACTGCCTATCGCTTCCGCCGCAGCACTCTCGATAACTACGGACAGGTTCCGGGGCGGTTTTAAATCCTCGTAGGAAAACGCCGCAGCTGCGCTTGGTAACACTGTTATCGGCTATCCATCGCGCTCTATATCAGCGTGTCGCTGGCAACCTGCCGACAGGACTATCATCGTGCACCGGTCATCCGGCCCGGCGGCGAAGAACTCGTTACCGTCGAGCTGCGCAACACCTGTCCCGATCCACTCACGGTGACCGTCCGCTGGACGCTGCCGCCTAGCTGGCGGGCCGTGTCGGCATCGACCACCGGTGCCATGATACTCGCAACCGCGGCGACGTGCAAAAAGGCTGGGACACCGACCAGTTCCCCATCGACCCGCTCTAACTCACCGAGGCCATGATGGTCATCCGACAGCGCAAGATCAGCATGGGGCTTGAACATCGTGACGACCTGCAAACCTGCTTTGACATCCATGACGCCGACGAAGGTCGAAAATAAGCGATCCGGAATAAGGCCTCACGCACGTGTGGCCTGACGTCATTCACCTGTTTTGGTCACCCCACCAACTCGGACGCAATAAGGCACATTATTCCCCTTCCGCAATCACTGCCGCCATACGCACCGCATGGGCCTTCAGTGCTCTGGCCAGCTCCCGCCTCCGGCGCGCATCCCGGAAGTCCTCCGCCCAGCCCACGATACTGACTGCCGCCTCCTCCCGACCCTCTCCCAGTGCCAGCCGCGCCGACATCGCGTGAATCGCCGGGTTGAATGAGCCCAGCGCGCAAGCAATCCCTACCCTCCGCGCCGCAGCCGCCTCTTTCAACAGGGTCTCGTCTCCACTCGCCTCCGGCGCCCTCAGCAGTCGCCGCACCTCCGCCTTCGGCATGCCCGCCAGCAACACGGCCCCCACCGAGCCCGAGTCTCTCAGATGCATCCGCGACCCCACCGGCGATGAGATCGAGTTGGCGCGCAACGCTTCCGCCCGTAGCGCCGTTACCACCTGCTCTCCCTCGCGGATTGAGATCTTAGACGACAGCCCCGTCGCCTCAGTCAGCTCGCGCAACGGCCCACGCAATTGCGTCAGCGCATGCTCTACCCGCGCATACGCCCGGGTCACCCGCGCCAGCCCGAACCCAAGCCGGAACTCGCCCCGCCGGCTCTCGCGCAGCCAGTCGTTGTCCCGCAACGTGTGCAGGATTCGGTAAGTCGTCGCCGGTGCCACTCCTAGTCCCAGCGAAAGTTGCTTCGCGCTTAGCCCGCCGCCCTCGCTCGCCGCTATCGCCTCGATGATCTCGACCGCTTTTTGCAGCACCGGGATGTTTTTCATGCATCCCACATAGCGCGTTTCCTGTATTTTACCATAAGAGATAATTTTATTCTCATCATCGTATTGAGGTCGGCGGACGGAAGGCGCACCCTGCATTCACCGTCCTCCTATGAAAATCATCGACCTCCGCGCCCGCACCGTCGCCATTCCCCTAACATGTCAATTGCGCCATAATACCGGCGTTCATCCGGGTTATTTCCTGCGCACCATTCTGGAACTTATTACCGACGAGGGAATCGTGGGATTGGGCGAAGTAGGCGGGGGCGATCAACGAGGAGCCTTATTGAAGCTGAAGCCGCGCATCGTCGGACTTGATCCCTTTCACCTCGAAACAATCAAGCTCAAGGTGCTACGCAGCATCTACTACATGTCGAACGCCCGACTCTACGCGGCCATCGAAATGGCCTGCCTCGACATTATCGGCAAAGCGATCAATCGCCCCCTTTCGGACCTGCTAGGCGGCAGCGTGCGCGACCGCATCCCGATGATTGCATATTTATTCTGGCGCTACGACCGTCCGGACGGCAAGGACGACGCCCAGGCAGAGGATCTCGCCGATTGGTGCGTGGAACTCAACCAGACCCTCGGAGTGAAATCTATGAAGCTCAAGGCAGGTGTCATGGACCCCGATGAGGAGGCCCGCGTTCTTGAGCTGTGCCGTAATCGCCTCGGTCCCGACTTCGGCCTCCGTATCGATCCTAACGGTGTCTGGTCTGTGCCCACCGCCGTGCGCATCGGACGTCGCCTTGAACCGCTCGCCATCGAGTATTTCGAGGATCCATCCTGGGGGCTGAACGGCAACGCCGAGGTGCGCAAGCAGGTTCGCGTCCCCATCGCTACAAACATGTATCCGGCCCGCTTTGACGACTTGGCTCCCTCCATCAAGCTGGGCTCCGTAGACATCATCCTTACCGATATTCACTACTGGGAAGGACCACGCGGAGTAAAGGACCTCGCCGCCATCTGCCGCACGTTTAACTTAGGCGTCGCCATGCACAGCGGCGCGGAGTTCGGCATCGAGCTGGCCGCCATGCTGCACACCGCCTCGACCATTTCCGAGATGACCTTTGCCGGCGACGCCCACTATCATTACCTCACTGACGACATCACGACGATGGGACTGATGAAGTATGAAAACGGGTCCATCAAAGTCCCCACAGGACCCGGTCTCGGGGTCGAACTCGATCCGGAGAAAATGGATAAATACGAGCGCGAATTCGACAAACGCGGCGACTATTACGCGCGCTTTCACCAAGATCCCAAGCGTCCTGACTGGTATCCAATTGTAGGCGGCATCTAGGACAGCTTACGATCAACGCATCGCCCGCTATGTCGCTCGTCAAATTACGTGAGTCCGTGACTCGGAAAATTTCCGCAGCATTGCCTGGACGGGCGGCCGCCAGCGGGCATCTGTCCGTCGGTGACTAGCTCGAGTTGAAGGAGGAACAGGTACCTCACGTCCGACCTGCTTCACCCCAACGATCTTGGTCACGCACGCATGGCCGAAAACATCGCCCGCGCCCTCCGCCCCCTCCTCCCGTCCGTATAAGTGCGAGGCTCGTCCACTCCCGCTCCGATCATTCCGCCCCTCACTCCCTTCATGTCCTCCGATTCCCGCATCTCCGACGCAGACCGCATCCCGCTCCCGCAAAAGATCATGTTCTCCCTCGGGCAGAACATGGACTACGTCGCCACCGGACTCATGACGTCGGTCATGTGGATGCCGTTTTTCAACATCGGCATGGGTCTCAGTCCCGTCGTGCTCGGCCTCGTCCTCATGGTGCTCCGCGCTTGGGACGCGATCTCGGATCCGATCATGGGCAATATCTCCGACAACGCCCGCACGCGCTGGGGCCGTCGCCGTCCGTTCATGTTTGTCGGCGCCATCACCACCGCCGCCTTGTATCCGCTCATCTGGCACTTCCCCGAAAGCGTGCTCAACGGCACGTCGTGGCTCGCCTCCGCCGCCGACTGGATTCCGTTCATCGACCACCTGAAACTCACCGCCGGCGACAAGGCTACCGCGCTCTACCTCATCTTCATCGGCGTCGTTTTCTTCACCAGCTTCACGATGTGGTCCATGCCCTACTACGGCCTCCAGCTTGAGCTCACGCCGAACTACGACGAGCGCACCCGCCTCACCGCCGTCATGGCGCTCGTCTCCAAGCTCACAGGGCTCGTCACCGGCTGGACGTTTGTCGTCATCGTCTTCATCGGCACCATCGCCCAGGGCAACTTCACTTCGCTCGCGGGCAAACCCCAATGGTTTCAGGATCTCGTGCACCACGTTCAGCCCTGGCTCCACAGCTTTGCCAGCGACCATGTCGGCGAGAAACCCATCGTCACCGGCATGCGCCTCATGTGCTGGGTCATCGCCTTCATGATTTTGGTCTTCGGCATCCTCCCTGCCATCTTCGTGAAAGAGCGCTACTACGCCAAAGACTCCAGCAAGCAGGCCTCCGAACCATTCTGGAAAAGCGTCAAAGAATCTGTCCGTTGCGGCCCTCTCTGGTCTCTCATCAGCGCCTCGTTCTTCCTCGTTATGGGTTACTCCGCGATCGGCGGACTCGGCCAATACGTGAACATCTACTACGTATGCAACGGCGACTTGCTGCTCGCCGGCACCATCGGCGGCATCAAGCACACCGTGCTCGCCGTCTCCGGCATCGCCATGCTCCCGTTCTTCGCCTGGCTCGGAGAAAAATACGACAAGCGCACCGTCGTCCTCCTGATGCTCAGCATGAGCATGTTCGGCCACCTGCTCAACTACTGGCTCATGAACCCGGCCCATCCTTACTGGCAGATCATCTCCGGCTTCTTCGAGTCCAGCGCCATCGGTGCCGTCTGGATGTTCCTTCCCTCCATGAAGGCTGACGTCGGCGACTATGACGAACAGCAGACCAACCGCCGCCGCGAGGGCTCCATCAACGCCTTCTACTCTTGGTTCATCAAAGCCTCCCTCACCGCCTCCATGGGCATCGGCGGCGTCGTGCTCCAGATGACCGGCTTCGATCGCAATTTCCCGCAGCAACCCGCCGAGGTGCTTCAACGCATGCTCTGGGTTTATCTCATCATCCCCGTCGCCATCTGGTGCATCGCACTCATCTCTATCTGGTTCTATCCGCTCACCCGCAAACGATGCGGCGAAATCCGCGCGGCTCTCGAAGCCCGCCGTGGCGCCATCTGATCAGCTCTCACCTTTTTCCTTTCCCATGTCCTCTCCCCGTCCTGGCCTCTATCGCCGCATCACCGCCAGCGTTCCGCTCCTCGTTACGGTCCTAGCCCGAGTTCCGCAGTTCAAAACGTTATATCATTTATAATCAGAGACTTGCTGTTTTCAGGTGCTGATTTTCGGCACTACATCGCTGAGGAGGCGTGAGCCCTGGGGCAGGCGCAGGCCGAGGTGTTGCACCGGGACGATCACGTCCACGCTTTTGATCCCGGCCATTTCCTTGATCAGTTGTCGGGCGCAGCTGCCCAGTCCCTTCGACTGCATCCACTGTTCCAGGGTGCGCCACAGCGCCAGGGCCAAAAAACAAACCAGGATGAGCAATGCGCCGGAGCAATAGATCACCGTCTCACCGTTGATCGCAAGACCGCCCATGTAGCTCACGTCGTCGAACCGGCCCAGTGCCACGAACCAGAAGGTCATCGTCCCCAGGTTGCTGCACCACGCCATGGCGGCGGTGGCCCGCCCGCGCTCGTGCGGAGGGATGATCTCCTGTTTCAGCGGCTCCATCGGCGAATTCAGGTCGGCAAAAACGTTGTAGACCATGTAGACCGCCAGCAGCGTCCAAAAATTGGGCATGAACGGCAGCAGCACCAGGCACACCGTCACCCCGAAAAACGACGTTCCGACAAAGGGCTTGCGCCGGCCGAAGCGCGTCCAGATACGGTCCGAAAGGAAACTCACCACCGGCTGGAGGATGATCGAGATGAACGACGGCAGGCTCAGCACAAACGTCAGCTCCGCCGGATTCTCGACGAATTTTTTAAGCGAAAAAAGAAACCCAGCGCCGACGACGCCCCCCTTTGAAGGTGAACGCGGCCCACGGAAGGATCGCGAAGGCGATCCAATGAAAGGGAACCTTTTTCTTACAGGTGATGATCATGACGGAAAAGTTTTTCTAATGCTTGAACCTACGAACGCAGTGAATCAGGCCAATTGCATGGAAAGGGATTCCGGCTCCATCTGGATTACGATATCGAGGTTTGGAATTCTCGCCCTCAAGTTATCATCAACGCGGAGCACACCTCCGCAGGTTGCGCGCACTAACATCTGAGGACGAGGAGCCCGGGCCGATTGATCAATTCGACCGCAGGCAAGTCCGAGCGCGCTCCTGATCAGCCAATGGCCGATGTAGTCGAAACTCTGACAGATAGTGCTCAGAGGCGGGTCGCTGAACGCACTGGCTTCGGTGTCATTGCAGCCGACAATTTGGAAATCCGCTGGGGCGCTCAGGCCGAGTTTGTGCATCGCGGTCATGAAACGCAGCGCATGCTCGTCGTCGTAGCTGATAACAGCGAGATCACCGCGATATACCTTCCATCGATCAGTGAGTTGATCCATTGCGCGAGCGCCGGGACGGACCAGACCGCAGAAATTGGGAAGGTGCTCACGCGAAGTGTAGCAGGTATAGGTGCTGAGCATTTTTTGAAGCACCGCGTCGTCAACCGAATCGGGTCCTAAGAACGCGATTCTCCGGTATCCGAGAGCATGAAAGTAACCGCACAACGATTCGGATACGATTTGCAGGCTCGTGCCGAAAACCTTCTGCTGCTCGAAACTGTTTTCCTCAAGCCCGGGAACCATCATCGGCAGACTGACTGGTAGCGGACAGTTTCGGATAAAAGTTTGAACTTCGGCGACTTTGTCGTGAGGAAACCACGGGATCGTAATGGCAACGCACCCTTCTTTTTTGAGCAACTTAGCTTTCGAAATTCCATCGTCGCAGAAGTCGCGAACCCAATTCGAACGCAACTCCACCCGTTGATCCAATCCCGCCCGGGCAATAGCCTCTAACACTCGATACGCATAGGCGTTGCTCTCTTGGTAAACGAATACGCCAACACATCTTTCCAAACGCCCCTTGGCCTCGGTTGCCACCGTATGACGCGCCACAAACGTCCCGCTGCCGATCCGCCGAACCACCGTTCCGTCCTCAACGAGGTCCTTCAATGCACGACGCACCGTCAAAAAATTGCAACCAAACGAGGCGGCCATGCGGCGCTCAGACGGCAATCGTCCCCCTATGGGCAACGTCTGTGTCAGTTGGCGAACAGCCATCTCAACCTGCTTGTGCTTAAATTGGGGCGGATTCACGGAAGAATAACCGACGGGCTACAACAACCAGTTCCCCTTCACCAATTGCACAATCGTATTGGGCATCCATTTTTAATCACAAACTTGACCAAATTTAGCATCGTTCTGTGCGGGTCGCCAATGTGTAGCTAGATTTGGAGACTCCTCCGCCAAAGTGAGGTTGCCCCGAATTGACGGACACGGGTTGAGCCCAAAGAAAGGACTCAACGATGACCAAGAAGAAACAGACCGGAGCAACGCCCCGGCGGTATGACGAGGCGTTCAAGCAAGAGGCGCTGCGCCTGGCCCTACGGCAACGTCGGCCAATCCGTGCAATCTTTTCGTCGACGTCTAGCCACTGCGCTTCGGTCATCAGCTCATAACCATCATGAGCAGCGCGAAACCGTGCCGCAGCCGCAGAGACAAGGAGAGGGGAAGACGGTCATGCGTGAAGCACCGGCACGGCTCACGTCGGTCACACCTCTATACGGGTGCCCGCCACCCCGGCTTTGGGCACATCCAGCGTGACCAGATATTTCAACCACAAAGCGATCAAGTCCAAGGCGGCTCAGCAACAATCTATGAAGCCGCCAGCGTCGCCCTCCGCCCCGCCCGAGGTTCACACCTGCTCTTTATGTTTAAACTCGCGCGGTGACTGCCTAGATTTCTGCTTAAACCAGCGGGAAAACGCCGACAGCGATCCGAAGCCCACTTCATACGCGATTTCCTTGATCGCCAGCGACGAGCTGCGGATCAGCATTCTTGCATGGGTAAACTTTCTTCTCTCTAAATACTGGTGCGGAGTGCACGAAAAATACTGTATAAACAACCGGTTCATCTGACTCGAACTTAGCCCGCTGCCGGCAAACAAACTCTTCTCGTCGATTGTCTGGGTGAGAGGAAACTCGTCGAGTTTCTTGATCAAATCCAACACTCGGGGATCTTTCTTGGCCAGACGCGACGGGACAACCCCTAGTCGCAGCATCGTTTCCACATAGGCATGCAGCCAGGCACCGAAGGTCCTTTGAAAGACAAAATGCGTCATTAAGTCCGCCTTTCGCCATGGCAGATCAGCCGCCACGCCAGGGATAGCCTTCGCCACTGTTCGAATCAGCACTCGCGTCTTCTTCTCCAAGAGCAATCCCTCCTCCGCCGTAAATACCGTGGCGATCGGTGCATTGAAAAGCGGTTCGCCCCCCGGCCAATAAAGTCGGAACCTGACCGACAGATGTTGTCCCGGGGTATCCATCCTCAGTAGGCGTGGCCCATGATGGGGGACGCACCAGTGGCCAGGCCCCACCGTCACCCGCCCCGCGTCTGTTTCCACGTTAAGCTCACCTTTCAAAACCAAGTACGCTGTTTGCCCGGGTGCTTGGTAACGCATGGTCTTGAATTGATTTACGAGCACATGATGATCATGCGCCCACACAAACTCGGATTTCAGATGGCCCAATTCCGTCAGCGTCAACTGCCAGAGAGAGCCTTGATATAAATCATTTTTAGAAGGCATGGCGAGGTTGTGACCACCCAGCCTCGCGTCGCCAGCCTTGGCAAGTCCATCCCGCCAGAATGCTGGAATCAGTCAGCCGACCAAACTTGGACTAATAATTCCGCCAGTCTTTTAAAAATAGGCAATGCCGCCACAGGAGCGGCCACGGGAACAACACCCGTAACCCTGACCATCAAGAATACAAGCACCGGCGGAGTGACGTTTAACAACGCCCTGAATGACGGAGCTGCCGGTGCCGTGCTCTCGCTTATCATCGATTCCAGCGGCAGTGGCGTAGTAGCCATGACTGGTGGCTCCTACAGCGGCGGCACAACCGTCAAGAATGGGACGCTCAACACCACGACCAATTTTGGCGCCGGCACAGTTTCGCTGGGCGACACCACCGGCAGCACCAACGCGGCAATCTCGCTCAATACAGCGACCGCCAACACTAACAACATAACCGTTCAAGCGGGCAGCAGTGGCACCAAAACATTCACTCTTTTAAATGCTGCCACGATCCTGAACGGAAACATCACGCTCAACGACAACCTCACGCTTGCGGCCACAGGTGCGCTCTCCACGATCAATGGAACTATTTCCGGAATCGGCAGCCTGACCAAGACACCCACGGGAACAACCGTCGTATTGACAGGCGCGAACACCTATACTGGGGCAACCACTATCGCCGGCGGCACCATCAGCGTCGGTTCGATCAACAGCGTGAGCGGCGGCACCACCACCAGCAATCTCGGCGCTCCCATAACGATCTCCGCCGGCACCATCGCCATCGGCAGCACCACGGTTGCAGGCACATTGATCTACACCGGCTCAGGCGAAACCACCGACCGCGTGATCGACATGGCCGGCACCACCGGCGGCGGCACGCTTGACCAGTCCGGCACCGGGAACCTGAAATTCACCAGCGCCCTGACCGCCACCGGCTCGGGCATCAAGACCCTAACCCTTAAAGGGTCCACCGCCGGCACCGGCGAAATAAGCGGAGCGATTGTTGAAAACGGCGGCGCCAGCAAGGTAACCAAGACCGGCACCGGCATCTGGACCCTCTCAGGCAACAACACCTACACCGGCGCAACTGCCATACAAAATGGCAACCTGACCGTTTCTTCCCTCAACCACATCGCGGCTGGAACGCTCGGTGGCTCCGGTTCTCCTGCCGCGAGCAGCAGCCTCGGTGCGCCTACCACTACGGCCAACGGCACGATCGCGATGGGCTCCAGCACCACCACCGGTCAATTGACCTATACCGGCACCGGTGAAACCACCGACCGCGTCATCAACCTCGCCGGCACCACGGGCGGCGGCACCATCGACCAGTCGGGCACCGGGCTATTGAAATTCACCAGCGCCTTTACCGCCACCGGCACAGGCATCAAGACGCTCACCCTCCAAGGCTCCACGGCCGGCACCGGTGAAATCGGCGCGGCCATCGTCAACAAAGACGCGACCAATAAAACCTCCGTCACAAAGGACGGCACCGGAACGTGGACGCTCTCCGGTAACAACAGCTACACCGGCGCAACCACGATCAACGCCGGCATCCTCGCCCTGGGCGCGGCCAACCGCATCGCCAACACCAGCAACCTCGTCATGGCAGGCGGCACCTTTGCCACCGGCGGCTTCAGCGAAACCCTCGGCACGCTCACCCTCTCCGCCACTTCGACCATCGACCTCGGCTCCGGCGCCTCCGCCCTCGTCTTCGCCGACAGCAGTGGCACGACTTGGGGCACCTCGATCACCCTGAGTTTCGTCAATTTTGACGCAGGCACAGACACCATCCGTGTCGGTACGAGCGCCGACAGTCTTACTTCGACCCAGCTCGCCCAGATCACCATCAACGGCAGCAACTACGCCACCATCGACGGCAACGGTTTCCTCGCCATCGGCGCGGCCATCCCCGAGCCCTCCACCTACGCGCTCTTCGCCGGCTCAGCGCTGCTCCTCTTCGCCCTCATCCGCCGCAAAATCCGCTCCTCCCGCGCCGCTTAATCTTCCTGGGTAAGGACGGACCGCTTGGCCGTCCGGGGTTTCATCTCGGAAGCCCCACTCTGCCGACCGGCAGAACCCCCTCTTCAAGCGTTCAGAAATCCATAACCACCGCCTGAGAAACCAGGTGATGGCAGGCGTTAGCCATACCCTCGGCGCTCACTTTTAAGTCCACTTTCATGACCCTTAGCCTCCTTCCCCGCCGTGTTCTTTGCCTGGCCGCCAGTCTGCTGGCCATATCCGCGTTTTCCCTTCACGCGCAGACCGACGATGCCCCGGCCGTCCCTCCGTCCACCGTCCTCAGCCGTAAC
>JBAZSJ010000087.1:0-10479 GCA_041662485.1 Opitutaceae bacterium
TTGGAACTGGATTTTTCCGGCCACCGATTGGTGAACCGGGCTTCCGCTCTCCGATTGTTTAGGTTTCATTCACCATCAATCAGTTCCCAATCGGCGGCTCTTTTCCACTGCATGGTTACGGCTAAGTTTGCCGTCGTCGGACAACGCCTCGGCGAAGCCCATGCTGATGCCCGCGCCGACGGATGCGGCGAGACCGACCTTGAACGTGTCGAGCGTGTTGCCCGTGGCGAAGGCGGCGGCGAAGAGCGGAGCGAGCGTGGACACGGAGCCGTCCATGAGTCCGGCGAGACCGGGCTGCACAAAGCGCAGGACGAAGAGGCGTTTCGCGGCGAGGTGCTCCTCATGGAGTTTTCCGGAGGCGGACTGCTCGCCGTCGATTTTCTCGGCGGTGCGCTCGTGCTTCTGCTCCTCCTGGGCGAGGTCGTTGAGGAGCTGGCGGATTCCGGCGTCGGTGGTGCGTTGGGCGGCCTGTTCGTAGAAGCGGCGGGCCTCGATTTCCATGAGGGCGGCTTCGCCGCGGGCGAGCTCGGGGCGGAGGGTGAGGTTGACCCAGGAGGGGTGGAGCTTGATGAAGCCCTGCACGTCTTGGCGCCGGATGAGGGGGATGTGTCCGCCGAACTTTTGGCGATAGAGCTCGGTGAGACGGTGGCGGTGGCCGTCTTCCTCGGCGGCCATGGTGGTGAAGAGTTCGGCGGAGGCGGGGAAGTGGGCGCGGAGCGTTTCGGCGAAGTCGCGGTAGATGCGGCTGTCTTCCTCTTCGGCGGTGATGGCGAGGGCGAGAATCTGGGCCTCGGTGAGATCGCGAAAGTGCATGATGAGGGCACCATGACCGGTGGCGGGCCGGCTGTGAACCGATTAATGACGGAGGTTTCCGGTCAGGCCTTGGATTTTCGCGATGGCTTTACCGCAGGCGGAGGCGGGCGGTTGAAGACTTTCCGGGCTTCGTCGAGATGAACGAGCGCGGTTTGCACGGCCTCGGCCGCGCGTGGAGAAAAATAACGGATGTCGTCGGCAATCGTGGCTAAGGTCACGCGTATGATCTGCAGATCCTCGTCGAGGATTTCCTTGTTTGGCGGGGTAGTGGACTCCATGGCGAGTCTTTTGACGCGGACTTCTTGGAAAAGTTGCATGACATCCTCAACTCACCGGCCGGTCGTTAAATGGGCGGATGGATTGCGCGCCCGACGCGGGCCTGGCCTTCGGACGAGGGGCGGGCAATGCCGTCGCGGATTCAAGGCCGAGACAATAGCCTTGTTGCCGTCGGGGCGGGTGGGTAGCCCTCACGCATGACTCCCACCCGCAAGGGCTCCTTTCATCTGTTCAACCTGGCCGGCATCGACGTGCACCTGCACTGGTCGTGGTTTCTCGTCGCGGTCATCCAGATATCAAACCGTCCCGATGCATATGTGACGCCGCTCTGGAAAGTATGGGAATACCTGGGGCTGTTCCTGATCGTGCTCATGCACGAGTTCGGTCACTCGCTGGCCTGTCGGCAGGTGGGAGGAACGTCCGATCAAATCGTGCTGTGGCCGCTGGGCGGCGTGGCCTATGTCAATGCTCCTCAGCGTCCGGGCGCGACGCTTTGGAGCATCGCGGCGGGCCCGCTGGTCAACGTCGTGCTCGCAATCGTTTCGTGGCCCTTGCTTAAGGAACTCATTCAACTTCGCGGCATACCTGAGGATGCTTCGGACATTCACAGGTTTCTGAGTTCGCTGACGGCCGTTAATATTGGGCTGTTGATTTTCAACCTCATGCCGGTTTACCCGCTCGACGGCGGGCAGATCCTGCGGTCGTTGCTATGGTTTCCTTTCGGCAGGGCGAACAGCCTGCTGGTGGCCATCGTTGTGGGGTTTCTCGGCGGTGCTGCCTTGGGTGCGCTGGCGATTTATTCGAGCTCGATCTGGTTCGGCGTGATGGCCGCTTTCATCCTCATGAACTGCTGGTCCGGCTTCAAGCAGGCGCGCGCGTTGCAAAAGATCTCCAAGCTCCCGCGTCACGCCGGGTTCAGCTGCCCCTCGTGCAAGTCCTCGCCTCCCGCCGGCCAGTATTGGGGCTGCGGGCAGTGCGGGAAGCCGTTCGACATCTTTGCGTCCGGCGGCACATGCCCGCATTGCGGCGCGGCGCATGACATGGCAACGTGCGTGGATTGCGGAAGCCGCCGCGCCCTTGCGGATTGGAAAAACCCGGAGCTTTGACCAAGGTGTGTCCGGGAAAGAAGCCAGCCCATCGCCCTTTCTTGATTACGCTGGCCCGGTTTCTTTCCCGGACACACCTAGGCCTTGTTTTCCGACAATCCATGCGCATCGTGTTTTCCATGAGGCTCGCGAAACTTCTCGGTCTTGCTCTGTCCGCCGTCGCCCTGCTGGGGTTGTGGGGATGCGCCTCGAAGTCGGGCAAATCGACCTACCAGGCCCAGGAGACCGGAAGCGCCCCGAGATCATATCGGCCGCTCAAAGTGAAGAATTCCTGTTATGTCGAGGCCGTCCATTTCTGTGATTTCTATGCGGCCCGACAGGTGGGCGGCGTGAACGGCTGGGCGAAGGTGCTGCAATGGGGCGACCGTCAAAACGATTTCACGGTCCGGGGCGGACACGCCGTCGTTATCTATCAGCTGAAGGACCATCTCTGGGTCTACGACATCAACAACGGCTTCCTTTCCCTGTCGCCTACGCCGGACAAGAAACTCGATCTGACGTTGGTCACCCCGCAGGTTTTCAAGCGCTATCCCGGCATGAACCCCGCGCATGTGCGCTATGTGGACGATCAGCCGCAGTCGCCGGAAAAAAATGCGCCGGTCTACAGCGTCAAGGCCGCGACAACCCAGGAACTGCACGATGCATTGAAGGTTGCGATCGAGCTGGGGCGGTTCCGTCCGGTCCGTGTGATCGAATTCATCGCCCCGGTGGACTCCTATCTGCGTGCCTGCGCGGTGACGGTGTTCCGGTATGGCGGCAAGATCTGCATCTACTCGCCGTTGTCCGGCACCCGTCTGGTGGACGCGCCCCTGGCTTCCATTGACAACCTGGCCCAGATGGAGGTGTTGGTGAAATCGGTCATCCCCGACTCGCAGGACGTGAAGTGGTTCCAGCCGGCCAAGACCACGGTAATCCGCTGAGGAGGCCTCATGTCCGCGCCGCTTCCGGTCATCGCGCATGTGGACGCCGACGCGTTCTTCGTGTCGGTCGAGCTGGCGCTGAGGCCCGAGTTGCGCGGCAAAAAAGTCGCGGTGGGCGGACGCGAACGCGGCATCATCTCGTCCGCCAGCTACGAGGCGCGCGCCTGCGGGGTCTACACGCCGATGCCGACCACCCGCGCGCTGGCGGTGTGCCCCGACCTGATCCTGCTGCCGCACGAGGGCGACTACGGCGGCGTCTCGCGCAAGATGTTCGACCTCTGCGAAACGCTCACGCCCTATGTGCAGCGCAACTCCATCGACGAGGGCTACCTCGACCTGAAGCCGTGCGGCTATAAATCCGCCGCCGAGGTCGAGGCGGCGGTGCGTGGCTTGCAGGCGCGCATCTGGGCGGAGTTGCACATTCCCGTCTCGATGGGACTCGCGACCAACAAGCTCGTCGCGCAGATCGCCTCAAAGCTCCGCAAGCCGCGCGGCTTTGTCGTCGTGGCTCCGGGGGACGAGGAGGCGTTTCTCGCGCCGCTCGACATCGGCAAGCTTCCCGGCGTCGGCACGAAGACCGAGACCACTCTTCAGACGCATGGCATCTGGAAGATCCGCGACCTCTTCACCCGCACCGACCGGCAACTGGAGACGTTGCTCGGCCGCGACTGGCCGGCGCTTCTCGCGATGGCTCGCGGCGAGGACGACAGTCCCGTCGAGACGGAGCGCGAGGACGCCAAGAGCTACTCGCAGCAGGAGACGTTCAGGAAGGACGTCGCCGATTTCGCCGATATTGAGCGGACGGCCAAGGGCATGATCGACGCGCTCCTGCCGGCCATCCGCGCGGACGGCAAACGCGTGCGCACGATGACGGTGAAGGTGCGCTACGGGGATTTCACGCAGGAGACCGCCGGCAGGAGCCTGCCCGAGGCCAGCGATCTGGAGCAGCCCTTTTACCCGCTGGTGGGCGTCCTGCTCAGGCAGGCGTGGTCGAAGCAACGTCCGCTGCGCCTGGTGAGCGTGAGGTTTTCCGGCGTCGAGGACGGCGCGCGCCAGTTGGACATGTTTGCCCAGGCCGACGAGAAACGCCGCAAGCTCGCCGCCGTGCTGGACAAGATGAACAAGCAGGGCGGGGGGAGCCCGGTCGTGAAGCACGGGCACCAGCTGGGTGGAAAAGAATGACGACAAAAGCCGGGGCACTTTGATTTTATTCCCTTGGGTCTAATACCGCGAAGCTTGCTTCGGCTTGGATGAGTGTAGCCGCGAGCGCCAGCGAGTGGATGTTCGTCGGCTCGCTGGTGCTCGCCGCTACGCCGGAAGAAAGCCGGTTTGGTCAAATGCCCCGGAGCTTGCTCCGGGGATGTTTACGGAGAACGGACCTCCCGGTCCGTTTTCGAGGGGAGGTGGAGTCTGGAGTAAAGATCGACGGAAAACGTAGGAGCGGCTTTATGCCGCGATGACGCGTGTAGCGCGCCTCCGAAATCGCGGCGTAAAGCCGCCCCACACAAGCAAGCCGCGGCAAGCTTTTGAGGTATGGGCACAGTGAGGTTAAATAAACGGACCGGGAGGTCCGTTCTCCATATGACGAAAGCATTTGGATTTCCCGCGGTTTCGTGTCCCTTTGCAGGCACTCATGACGTCATCGGAACTCCTCTCACGCATCGAAGCCGGCAAGCGCGCGGTCCTCGCCCAGACCGGGCTCATGCATCGCGACTTCGGCCACGTGAAGAGCGAATGGAAATACGACGGCACCCGCGTCACCGCGTCCGACGTGGCCATCTCCGAGGGAATCTTCCGCGAGCTGGGGGCGCAGTTTGACGACGATTACTTCAGCGAGGAACTGGCCGTCACCGACGCACCCATTCCGCTGACGAAGCGTTTCACCTGGGTGCTTGATCCGATCGACGGCACCAACAACTACGCGACGGGCATTCCCTACTGCGCGATTTCCCTGGCGCTGCTGGAGAACGGCAGGCCCGTCTATGGTATCGTCTACGACATGGCGCGGCGCGTCCTCATCCACGGCGGCCCCGGCTTCGGGGTGTGGGACGGCGATCATGTGGCGCGGGTGAAGGAAGGCGCGCCGGATGCCCAGAGCATGCTCGGTTTCCATAGTCCGCATGACAAAATCTTCGCGCAACACGCGGCGGTGCTGGTGGAGAATTTCAAGATCCGCGGACTTGGCAGCAGCACGCTGCATCTCGCGTATGTCGCGGTGGGGCTGCTCGAAGGCACGGTGGACCACAACGTGCGCATCTGGGACATCGCGGCGGCGGTGCCGCTGGTGTGGGCGGCGGGCGGCGAGGTGCAGTTCCTCAACGGCGAGCAGTTTCCGATGAAGGCCTTCAACCTGAAGATGGACCGCATCCAGTTCGTGGCGGGCAACGCGATCGTGTGCGCAAAGCTGCGCGTGCTGCTGGGGATTTGAGGGTAGGGCGCGTTATCCCTAACGCGCCGGTTTGAGGGACACGGCAGGCGGGTTAGGGATAACCCGCCCTACCGGGACACAAAAAAGCGGCGACCGGTGAAGGCCGCCGCTTCGGGCGAACTGCTCAGACCGTGTAGGTCTGCAACGGCACGGGATCGAGGATCTTGGCGTTGGGCATCTTGATGGCCAGCTGCTCCGCGAACCAGGCGCGGGCGGGCGGATCGCCGTGCGTCAGGATGACGGCGCGGGCGTGGCTCTGGATGGCGAATTCCAACAGCTCCTCGCGGTCGGCGTGTCCGCTGAGCTCGTAACGCTCCACGCGGGCGCTGACCGTGGTCTTCACGTTGGCCGTGGCGAAGAGGAACTCGTCGCCATGCTTGGCCGAAAGAAGATGGCCGCCGGGTGTGTCGGGGTCGCAGTAGCCGACGAAGCCGATGGTGTTGCGCGCATGTCCGAGAAGGCCGGAGGCGAGCGTGTAGCTGGGGGTGCGCTCGACGAGCATGCCGGAGCTGATGATGTAGAGGGCGTTTTGCTTCGGGTCCTCGCCGGCGACCAGCTTGCGCGGGGCGGGCTTGATCTTGAGCTCCTTGATGACGCTGCGGCTGAACTGCACGTCCTTCGTCTTGCGGGAGATCTCGTCGAAGTAGTCGGCGAGGTCCATGCCGAGGCCGGCGGCGAAGATGGGGCACTCGACGAGGCGGCCGAACTTGCGGGCGTCGTGGAGGATCGAGAGAACCTCCTGCATGCGCCCGAGGGCGAACACCGGGAGGAGGAACGAACCGCCGCGCTGGATGGTGTCGTTGATCGAGGTGATCAGGCGGTTGACCTCGTTGATGCGCTCCTTGCCGACCGGACGTTCGGTGGTGCCGCGGGTGGTCTCGATGCAGACGGTGTCGAAGTGGCCGGACGGAAACTGCGCGCCGAGGAGGGTGCGCTGGTTCTCGAAGAGGACGTCTCCGCTGAAGAAGAAGTGGCGGTGCTTGTGGTGGATCTCGACGCCGGCGGCGCCGGCGACGTGGCCGGCGCGGTGGAAGAGGATGTCGATATCGTCCTTGCCGTCGGCGCTGCGGATTTTTTTGACGTGGCCGAAGGGCAGGCCGACGATGCGCGGGGCGCACTTGTCGATCTCGTCGTGGGTGAAGAGCGGGTAGTCGGGGATGTTGGCCTCCTCCTTCTGGCGCATCATCACGTTGGCGGAGTTGTGCAGCATGCGCTCGATGAGCATGCGGCTCGACTGCGTCATCAGGACCGGGGCGTTCGGGTGCAGGCGCATCGCGACCGGCAGGCTGCCGATGTGGTCGAGATGGCAATGCGTGATGATGATGAGATCCAGACGGATGTCTTTGATCAGCGAAAGGTCGGGCGTGGCCAGGCGGCCGGCCATCTTCGGGTTCAACCCGCAGTCGATGAGGATGTTTAGTTCGCCAATCTTCACATACATGGAGTTGGCGCCGATACCGCCGTTGCGGTTCAAATCAATGAGCTTCATTTAGAATCGGTCAGAAGGAAGCACCCCGCGGGCGGGCGCAAGCGCAAGTTTAGGTTAATAAAAGACACCGTTATAGAGTCGGGGCGCGTTCAAACGTCGCAGGGCCCCGGCTCATCGTCCGGCAGAACCATCTCGAAGGGCGGCAGGATCACATGGATACGCCGGCCCAGATCGTCCACGCCGTGGAAGCTGCCGTGGACGCGCGCGTTGCGGCCGGTGATGTGGTAGCTGTTGTAGGAGAACTGTTCGCCGGGAGCGAGGCGAGGGGTCTCGCCCACGATCTTGTCGCCCTCGACGACGAGCTGCTCGCCGTCGTCGTGCTGCACGACCCACTTGCGGCCGAGGAGCGTCACGGTGTGGTCGGAGCCGTTGTGCAACGTCACGAAATAAACAAACGCATGCGGTTTGTCCGGCGGCAGCGTCTTGCCCCCGTGGTGATAGACGAGTTTGTCGAGGCGGGCGGTGAGGCCGGGTAATGCGAGCGAGGCGGGCACAAGCGTAAGGAACGCAGCGAGCCTTCGATTGCAACCGCGACGTGGATCAAACGGCGTGATGCAGGTGGAGAACGAGAACGAAGAACGAGGAACGAGAACGATTGCCTGATGCGTGCGCCCGCCCTCACCGTGGACGGCTCATGACGTTGGCGGACTATTTGGGTGTGTTTCTCATGGGCCTGCTCGGAAGCGGGCATTGCATCGGCATGTGCGGGCCGTTCGCGCTCGCGGTGTCGGCGGGCTCGGCCAACGCCGCCACGATGATCGCCCGCCAGGTCGCCTACCAGATTGGCAAGGCCACGTCCTACCTGTTCATCGGGCTCGTGCTGCTCACCCTCACGGATCTGGTGAACGCGCGCGATCCGCTGCTCGGCCTGCAAAACCTCCTCGCGGCCCTCACCGGCGCGGTGATGATCGTCGCCGGTCTCGCCTACGCGCTGGAGTGGCGTCTGCCGCCGACGTTGTCCCGCTGGTGGCAGGGGAGCGCGGTCTGCGGCGCGATGTCCGTCCTCTGGCGTTCGCCTTCGCTCTTAAAAAGCCTGCTCATCGGCTGGCTCAACGGCTTTCTCCCGTGCGGCCTCTCACTCACGGCGATTCTCTATCTGGTCAACTACGGGAAGATCGAGGCGGTCGTCGCCGGCTCGTATGTCTTCGGTCTTGGCACGCTGCCCGGCCTGCTGCTGCTGGTCTTCGCCGGACGAAAGATCAGTCTAAACTCCCGCCGCTGGCTTCTGCGGGCGACGGGCGTGGCGCTCATCGTCTTCGGCGTGTTGACCATCCTGCGCGGCAACCCGGCCGTCGAAACGTGGTTTCACCAGCACCTGATGTTCGGCATGGGCCAGGGCGCGGCGCACGCCCACCACTAAGCCAAAAGAAATTCAGTCGAGGTGGAACGCGTTGTCCCCAACGCGTTGCGGCGCAGCCGCTGCGAGCGAGCGGGTTGGGGACAACTCGCTCCACCTGATCACAGCCCATCTCGGAGGGCTTAGGCGCTGGCATGTGATGTCAGGATTGAGGGTAGGGCGGGACCGCTGGGACCGCCGCGATTACGGACAGTTGTTTTCATTCGCACTATCCAGCCGGACGGCCCAGCGGTCCGTCCCTACCTTTCCGATCCGGCCACCATGACATCATTTCCTGTTACACCCTCCTTTCCCCCCGTCCGCACTGATTGCTTGCCACTTAATTTTCCGAGGCGCACAAAAACGTCTTCTCTATGCAAAAACTGGCCCTTCTCTCGGTGAGCGACAAAAGCGGTTTGGTGGACTTCGCCACCGCCCTCGTAAAGCAGCACGGCTACAAGCTCCTCTCGACCGGGGGCACCGCCAAGCTCCTCGCCGAAAAAGGCCTCCCCGTCACCGAGGTCAGCCAGCACACCGGCTTCCCCGAGATGATGGAAGGCCGCGTCAAGACCCTCCACCCGAAGATCCACGGCGGTCTCCTCGCGCGCCGCGACAAGGCCGACCACCTCGCCGCCGCCGCCGCGCACGGCATCGACCTCATCGATCTCGTCGTCGTCAACCTCTACCCGTTTGAGGCGACCGTCGCCAAGAAGGACGTCCACTTCGAGGAAGCCATCGAGAACATCGACATCGGCGGCCCCTCCATGCTCCGCAGCGCCGCCAAGAACCACGAAAGCGTCACCGTGGTCGTCGATCCCGCCGACTACGCCCCCGTGCTCGCCGCCTTCGCCGCCCCCGCCACGCTATCCGCCCTTCGCCGCAAGCTCGCCCTGAAGGTTTTCCAACGCACGGGCGCCTACGACACCGCCATCGCCGCCTACCTTGAGAAGCAGGCCGCCGAGACTCCCGACCTCGCCGCCATCGGCGGTTATCCGGAAAGCCTCACGCTCTCCTACAAAAAGGCCCAGTCCCTCCGTTACGGCGAGAACCCCCACCAACAGGCCGCACTCTACGGAACCTTCCACGACCACTTCCAGCAGCTCCAGGGCAAGGAACTTTCCTACAACAACATTCTCGATATCACCTCGGCCACCTACCTCATCGGCGAGTTCGAGAAGCCCACGCTCGCCATCCTCAAGCACACCAACCCCTGCGGCGTCGCCTGCGCCGATACCCTTGAGGCCGCCTGGGAAAAAGCCTACGCCACCGACCGCCAGGCCCCCTTCGGCGGCATCATCATCGTCAACCGCACCCTCGAAGCCGGCCTCGCGAAAACCATCTCGGAAATCTTCACCGAGGTCATCATCGCCCCGCGCTACACCGACGAAGCCCTCGCCATCTTCTCCAAGAAGAAAAACCTCCGCCTCATGATCGCCAAGGAAGGCGTCGGCGCCGATTCCCTTTACGACGTGCGCTCCGTGATCGGCGGCCTCCTCGTGCAGGACCGCAACAAGATCCTCGGCAACCCCCGCGACTTCAAAGTCGTCACCAAACGCCAGCCCACCGCCGAAGAGTGGGACAGCATGATGTTCGGCTGGCGTGTCTGCAAACACGTCAAATCCAACGCCATCGTTTACGTGCGCGACGAGCAGACGCTCGGAGTTGGCGCCGGCCAGATGGCCCGCGTGGACAGCTCCCGCATCGCCGTGTGGAAAGCCGGCGAAGCCAAGCTCGACCTCAAAGGCTCCGTGGTGGTGTCGGAGGCTCTGTTCCCCTTTGCCGACGGCCTCATCGCCGCCGCAGAAGCGGGTGCGACCGCCGCGATCCAGCCCGGTGGCAGCGTGCGCGACGAAGAAGTCATCAAAGCCGCCGACGAACGCGGCATGACGATGGTCTTCACCGGCCTCCGCCATTTTAAGCACTGAGAAGGTAGTGGTAGGGACGGACCGCTGGGCCGTCCGGTTTGCTGGAGCGGGGACCTCTCGGTCCCCGTCACGCGACCGGGAGGTCGCGTCTCGTGTGCCCGGCATGGGCGTGAACTAAACATATGAAACGAAATGTTCGGAGAAAGTGACAACAACCGTAGCCAAGACCAAGGCGGGCCTCGCGAG
>JBAZSJ010000088.1:0-10016 GCA_041662485.1 Opitutaceae bacterium
ACAGGCCATGGTCGATCTCATGCGCAAACAACTCCGCCGCCTCGTCTCCGTCCTCCTCTCCAAACGTCCTTTTACTCCAAGAACCCATGTCGCCGCTTGACCTCCCATTACAGCCTGTCTCCTACATCCGAGCCGAAGCAAGTTTCGATATTGGACGCAGCGCGAACGGCAAACCAGACGCCGCCCACCCGCCCGCGTCAGGATTTTTTCTTGTAGCGCTTCTGGTGCTGCGGATCGGTGTCGAGCGCGGTTCCGGTTTTGCCGGCTTCCTCGAGCGCGGCGCGGATTTCCTTGGGCGATGATTTGTCGGTCAACGGCAGCGATCCGCTCAAGGGCAGGACGACCAGTTCGTCCTTTTCGATCTTGTAGGCGATGTAGGCGTATTTGCCGTAGCGGTCCTTGTCGTTGGCGAGTTGCCGGCAGCTGATGAAATTAATTCCCGCGACATCTGAGTGGGTGCACACGTAGGGGCTGCCGTCGTCCACCACCAGGTATTCCTCCTTCGAGAGTTTGAAGACATCCAGCGACTTGCCGTCGGCGAGGGAAAACCACGAACCCAGAATCGCCGGATCAATCTCGCGGGTGGGCTTCTCGGTGAGCGGAGCTTCGAAGTTGCACCCCGCGAGCAGCAGCAGGGCGATGGAGAGGAGGAAGGTTTTCATGGGAAGAGAAGTTGGCCAAGACTGAGGCGGACGGGTGTTTTTCGCGAGCGCCCGGTCAGTCCCTGTTTGTAAACACCCTGACGACCACGGGGCTGCGGGTCAGGCCGATGGGGGTGATCATTTCCCGAGACAGGGGAAGCCGGACGCCTTCCATGCTGCGGATGAACTTCTCCATGGGCTTCCAATTCAAATCTCCCAGTTTTTCCCACTCGCCGATTTTTATACCCAGTTCGCGGTCATAGACCTTGTAGACCAGTTCCGAGCAGTAGATTTCGTCGTCATCCGGGGCGTAGCGAAAATCATAGGATCTCCCGATTAGCTTATCCACGCCGACTTTGATCCGGGGCGCGCTGGCAGGCGACAGATTCCGCACCCGGTAGGACTCGATGACGGATCTTCTGCCCCGCACCATCCAGACATAGAGCGGCGTGTAGCGGACCTGGCCGATGGCCTCGGCCACCATCCAGCGGCCGTCACGCTTCACGAGGATTCCGCAGTGGGACCACGGTGATTCGGTGACGGCTTCGATGGCGTCCACCAAGTCGAGATGCGGCAGCGATTGGAATACGATGTCGCCCTCCTGCTTGTCCGAAACAAAGAAAATCACCACGCGGTCGAGGCGGCAAAAGACGACGACCGCGAGCAACGCCGCCGCCAGCAGGGCGAATCGGATTTTGGCGGCTTTCGACTGGGGGAGAATTTTCATTCGCGATGGGCCGATACTCCGGAGCTTGCTCTGGCTTGGTTGGTGTAGCCGCGAGCGCCAGCGAGTGGACGACTGACTCGCTGGCGCTCGCGGCTACCGGAATCGGAAAACGTTATGACGACATGACAGGTGGTTTTATCAATGCCACAAAAGCTTTATCCGTGGATGTTTACTAAATCTGCGGATGGGGTGGGTTGCCGCGTGCGCGGTTAGAAATCACCTGCGCCCGAGAATGCTTCTATCCGCAATGTCCTCGAAATCGGTGGGGTGCGCCTGCCGGTATTGGGCCCACCAGTGGCGGATGTCCCCGATCCAACCATCGGCTATCTCTCCGAAGTTTTTCTCATCCCGTCCCCAATACGCGATCTGGTATGAATACTGGATAGTGATGACAAACCGGGGCACGACCTGGCCCCGGATATTTTCGGGACCGGCATAGATCGCCAGATGCAGGGTTCTTCCGGCTTTGTCTTTTTTGTAGAAATAATAGGTCCCCGCAGGCGGCGAAATACCGGCTCCGTCCTTCCAAGCCACCTGTTCCGTGAAAAAGCCCGTTTTGTTCAGGTGTTGAATCAGATCGTGGGTGGCCTGCCGGTAATACGCCTCGCTGTTCTGGGTCAGTTTGGAACCCGCGATGGAATAGGAGCCCGAAGCCCCGTAGGAGGAGTGCGAGCTGTTGATGGCCACGGCGCCTCCGGTAATCACTATCAGCGCAATGAAACCCGCCAAAAGAACGCCGCCGCCAAAATAGGGGCGGTCGAACGCTTTGACGGGTTGCCACCGGAATTCCTGCTTCGCCTTTTCGGAATAAACCACCCCTAAAAACAAGAGGCCCAGGGGAGCCAGCAAGACCCCGAAGGTGATGGGCAGCCAGGGCGGGGGATTCAGGATGGATTGACCACCGATGGTAAGCGTCAGGTTGCCCGAATCCATGAAGGGAACGACGACGGTCATGAGCGTGAGCACACAGGCGGCAAGCCAGCCGAGCAGTTTGAGCAGGCTGAGCGACCACGGGCGGTGCTCCCAAAGCGCGATCCCCAGGATGAGTCCGAACGGTGCCCACAGATTCAGGGTGAAATGGACGCCCGCAAGGAGCTGCCAGGTCATCGTGAAAAATTCCTCCACGGCGCTGGCCAGTGTCAGCAGGCCGAGTGATTTGCCGATATCCACGCCGTAGTGATCCAGGAAGCCGTCGATGAATTTCATTTTTGGAAGCCAGAATGGTTTAAGAAAAGTTATAGCTGGATCTACGGATTGAGGTGGAACGCGATCTCCGAGCGCGTTCGGGCGGGCGGACGGTGCAGACGGCGCTCGGAGATCGCCGTCCACCGGATGACTACGTCGTCGCGACGATTTTTCACGGATACATGTGTTTTATACGGCTACAGTTTAAATGCTCTACAGGCTGCCAGCTTCGAGCTGATCAAGGTAGATGAACTCGGGGGCTTTGACGCCGGCATCCTGCCGGATCTTCACCAGACGGGGTGATTCAAAAAAGGCCTTGGCGGCGGCGATGGATGTCCAAGTCGAAAAATGGACGATCCTGTTGGGATCGTTTTCGTATTTAAGGACCTGATAAGTCCGCTCGCCCGCCTCCCTGCGAATCCCGGCGGCGTCATCGAAGACCTTCTTCCAGGCGGCATAGTCGGCGACTTCGTGGATAATCAGGACGTGGGGCATGGAGTGTGGAACGGGGGGGGTATTTATAACGTGCCGTCATTGGCCCTGCGTTTCAAATCCTGCTCTGATTGCGCCTTTCGGTTTTCGGACCTTCCCTTGGATTTTTCATCTCCTCCGAAGAAAAAATAAAGAAGCGTGCCGATGAAATTCAACATTAGCACGATCAGGAGCCAGACGATCCGATCATAGGGGTCCTCGGTTTTATCCTTAGCGATCACGACAACCGACCAAAGCCACAAAATAAGAGCGGCACCGATGATGAGGACCGCCCACGTTGGTATTGCCCCCGGGTTTTGACCCGCAAGTGAAAGGTGGATGGGATTCATGTTTTACTGGTATAGGTAGGCAAGGTGATGCGGGTTTCGGCGAACTAGATGCGCCGCCTGCGGCTCATTCTTCGTATTTCCCTTATGCTATAAAGTGAAATCAAGACCCCGAATACGGGCATGATTAGGAAACTGACCGGGCGGCGGAAATAGAATGAGCCCGAGAAGAAATCGCCATAAATGATCACGGAAGAAATGACTGCGCCAACCCCGAGCGCCAATAGTATATAGTAACGCAGCAACAAAAACAGACGGGCCCTGTTCCGGCTTTGTCGGATGCTCCTTCTGATTGATCCATCGGCGATCGAAATGCAACCGGTCCCGCAGAACAAATGATCATCAATGGTGATGGGTGCCCTGACATAGGCGAGGTTTCGCTTGCATACAAAGCAGCTTTTAAGCGGCTTGGACGAAATGGAGTGGGTTGGCGCAACGGGGGCGGCTGGCGTGACAGCCACATGCATGGGTTCGGGCGTCTGGTTGGGCTCCGGGGTTTGGGGTTTCATTCTGTAGAAATGCTTACATCGATGCCATTCTTGCTGACTGATGCAGAATGAGAGCCATCGAATATCAATGGAACCGAAGCTTTCTTCATGCTCTGATCAGTGAATGAGATAATATAAATATCTCCATACTCTGATTTCGTAATAAACTCCCACGAAACCGATATTACCTTTTGGGGAGCCACTTCGATTGATGCTGAACTGCGAAATTGCCATTTGGCCTCGGGCTTATCTTTTTCGTGCGAAAAATTTTTAGAAGGCTTTAATTTCCCTTTTATTAAACCATCGATATGCAGGACGGCATCAGGATACGAAAAATGCTTCGCGGCATCGGTATCTTCTGCGCGAACGACGGTCGCGATACACAACAGGAAAACCAGGGTGATTCGTTTCATTTTTTGTTTGGTAGCCTCAAAAGTATCCAGAAAAAGTCCGCATCCGCATTCTGATATCGATCTATCTGGAAATAATATCCCGGCTCGGCAGGCCATTCGACTTTTGTTTCCCCTTTGGAAGTCTTCCAGCTCAGATTTGTTTTTTGATTGGGGTTACCGACAAACCCTCCAACTGATATAAAAGGGCCTTCGGCTCCTCCGGTTTTGATCACCTCAACGCCCGGCGCATGTGTGCCCGCTAAAATAGTCTCTTTCGTCAGCGTGTATTTAGGTCTGCACGCGGAAAGGAAAATACAGAAGAAAATTAAGATGCTTAAATGTTTCATTCCCTTTTTAGAAGATTTGAGATGAGCCGATGCCTATGGTCGGTGTGACAGTCAGCCTAATGGCCGGGCTGGCAATGAGAGATCGTGCCACCTCATGATAAATTCACTCTTGGGCGCCAGACCGAGAAACAGCCTCCCCCTATTCTTGAACTGTCCACAATGAATGGGGGCATCAAGCATCCCTATTTTTAGTATCAAACACCATCGTTATGAAGATGCGTTGCTTTTACGGGATCCTCTTTCCTTGGGAATGCGAAACCAAGGCTTATTTTGCTCAAGATCCCAAGAGACGGCGGTGCTCGAGATTACAGCTTGTGCTTTGATGGTCCAAATCCTTACACTAGTCGGACCCATCTGTGTAATTTTTAAATTTGTGAACCAATTATCTGGCACGATTCGATCAGGTGGAAACATTGATGAGGGCGATTTGATCAAGCTTTTGGCGTAGTCGATGACGTTAAATGAGGGCAAGCCAACCAGTTTTTCATCAGATACTGTTAAATCGGCAATCCACACCATCGAAGACTGTGATGTAGTTATTTTAATGAGAGAACTCGTGTAAGTGCGCTTGATGGCATCAATGCCATTGGGGGTTAATCTTGCGTAAGATATGATTGTCGTTGGATCGGCCCATTTGTCGGTGGCGAGGATCATTTTATCCCAAGAATTTGCCGCCCGCAGGGCGTTTACTGTATCTGCACCTCCTTCTGAATTGTAATGTGTATTAACTAGCACATCAACGACAGGAGGACGCTCCTCGCCAAGAAGCCTGAGTGGCGATGCGATTAATAGGCAAAATATAATGATAACGATGGGAGCCTTCATGATGTGACAGTATTGATATGCTAGGTTATACATTTAATTGCCGAACAGGGTTATTCGCACAGATGCAGTAAGGCTTTACGCGGAAATTTGCAGGGGCGCCTTGTTCGTTTTTCTGGCTAATTGATCCCGATCAGCGCGAAATACGTTTTGATGGTGCTTTGGTGGTCCGCGGTCAAAGAGGTGGCGGTCATCATGTCTTCCACGGTCTTTTTGAACTTAAGGGATGACTGGATTAATACGATTTCCTTGGCCTGTCTCGGAAACATTTTTTCCGGGGGGATTCTGCCGAGCACATAATCAATGCGTTCGACCATGGTGGTTAATCCGTATGATCCGTAGCCGCCGTTTTTGAAACGATCAAACAGGCGCTTTTTTTCCGAGTCATCCTGCACGTCCCTCATCTGCTTGAGGATGACATAGGGGGCGTTTGTATAGACGTAGCCGGTCGGATAGCGGGCGGTTGTGTTGGTCGTATAGGTGCGGGTGATGCTTTTTCCTTCCGAGTCCGTGTAAACGGTTTGATAGCTATAATTGGAGTAGGGCCAATAATAGGGATCCTTGACGGCCTGCTTGAGCGCATCGGGCAGCTGGCCGAGGCTCAGCATGCCGTCGGCGATGCCCATGCCGAGGGGCTGGTCCTTTTGGGTGGCAACGGCTTTTTCGTAGGCCTTGTTGATTTCGGGCTGGGCCGTCTTCAAGGCGGCCAGGTCAATTTTAGCCCAAGGAATAGTGATCGCGGAGCTGTCGGGGCTGACCAGCGCAACCAGCCCGGCCGGCTTGGCATCAAATAACGCGACGAATTCGATTTCGGTGCCATTGGCCCCCTTGATTTTGATGCCGGCGAACGCGCTGAGCGTCGAGAGAAGGAAAAGGGAGAGCGTGACAGGGAGTTTGTTCATGTTTTTAGCCGGTGTGCACAACCCGATGAGGAATAGGCAACTTTTCTGCAACGTAGAGCGGTGCAGTTACGGCCTCCTTGTGCAAGTCGCAAACGTTTGCTTCATCAAGAAGTTAGCGGAAGGACTTCCGGATAGAAGAAATTCTCAGGGGGGCGGCGGTAAGGGCTGCGAACTGCGGAGGACGGAATGACGGAGCGACAGAGGGGGCGGGAAGGCGAGAATGAGAAAGAGAAAGAAGAAGGAGAACGATGACGGAGGTCAGGTGGCGGTGGCTGGGGCGCTTCCGTCCACCGGTTCGCCTTTGGTCACGAGCACGGCGCAGACGAGGTCGCCGGTGACGTTCAAGGTGGTGCGGCACATGTCGAGGAGACGGTCGATGCCGAGGATGATGGCGATGCTTTCGCCGGGCACGCCGATGGTCACGAGGACGCCGACCACCAACGGCAGGGAGCCGCCCGGGACGCCGGCGGTGCCGAGGCCGGCGAGGATGCACATGAACGCCACCACCGCCTGCTGGCCAAGCGAGAGATCGACGCCGAAGACCTGGGCGAGGAAGAGGACGGTCACGCCTTCGTAGAGCGCGGTGCCGTTCTGGTTGGCGCTGGCGCCGACGGTGAGCACGAAGCGGCTTATCTGCGGCGGGAGACGGAGGTTGGTTTCCGCCACGCGCAACGAGACGGGCAGGGTGGCGTTGCTCGACGAGGTGCTGAAGGCGGTGAGCATGACTTCGCGGATGTTTTTGAAAAACGCCCACGGCGACATGCCGCCGATGAACTTGAGGAAGAGCGGGTAGGTGACGAACTGTTGCAGGGCGAGGCCGAGCACGACGACCGCCGTGTAGAAACCGAGGCTGCGCAGGACGTCCGCGCCGAGTTGCGCGGTGAGCGAGAAGCCGAGGCACGCCACGCCAAGCGGCGCCAGAAGCATGGCGAAGCCGATGATGACCATGCACACCTCGAAAAGGCCCTTGAGGAGGGCGGTGAGCGGGGCGGATTTGTCCGCCGGGGTCATGGCGAGCGCGACGCCGAAGAAGAGGCTGAAAACCATCACGGCGATGAGGCCGCCGCCGGTGTAGTTGGGGGCGAAGGCATTGACGGCCTCGGCGAGCGGGTTCTGCGGGATGAGGTTGAGCAGGGTGTCGGCGAGGGGTGGTGGCTCCTTCACGCCGATGGCGACTTTTTCAGAGGCGTCGCCGGTGTAGCGGGCGGTGAGGGCGGCGCGCGTTTCCGGCGTCATGTGTTTGCCGGGGGCGAAGAGATTGACGACGCCGAGCGCGATGGCGACGCCGGTCGTGGTGAGGAGCAGGGTGTAGAAGACGGATTTCAGGCCGACGCGTCCGAGTTTGCGCACGTCGCCCATCTCGGCGACGCCGAGGACGATCGCCGAAAAAATCAACGGGATCACGATCATGAAGATGATCCGAATGAAGAGCTTTCCGAGGGGTTGGATGACATGGCCGAGCCACCACGCGAGGCGGGCGGCGGCCTGTGGGGTTGTGACCATGTCCTTGACGACGAGGCCGGCCAGCACGCCGAGGATGAGGCCGGACAAAATCTGGGTGGGGCGCGACCATTTCCAGAATTTAAAAATCATGGGCGTGATCCTGCGGGGATTTTTAGATTCGGGGCAATGGCGGATGCAGAGGACGGATTTTTTTCACCACGAAACACACCAAATACACGAAAGGAGGAAACCGGGTTTAGGCGACCGCCTGCAAGCAGGCTACGCTCGGCGTTTAAAATATCTTTTCGGAATTTTTTGGTGCCTTCTTGGAGTTTTTGCGGCCAATGCTGGCGTGCACCGTTTACGGAGCATTTCCTTTGAAACTTTTAAACTACACTTTGGCCGGCGTCATCGGAGCCGCGATGGCGACTCTGGTGATGCCGCGGGTTTTTGACCGGACGGCGGTCGAGCCAACGACGGCTGCGCCGGTGGCGGTGCGTCCGCGGATGGTTGCAGGCCAGTCGCCGGCGGACTTTGCCAGACTGACGAAGGAAAAGGCCGAGCTCGACGCACAACTGGCCGAGGCTCGTTCCAAGCTGGTTGAGCACGAGGCAACGCTGGTGCAGACTAAGGCGAGTCTGGAGGAGCTGAGGCGCCCCATGATGACGGACATGATGAGCTCGGCGCTGCGGGCCGAGTTGAAGTCCGGCGAGGTTGTGGTCACCGGCGGCTACAAACTTTCGAATGGCAAGCGGCTCTACGCCTTCGCCCAGCCGGTGATCGAGCAGGTGGACGGGAAGGATGTGGTGAAGATTGAGAGCCGGTTTATTTCGCTCACGGACGAGGAGGGGAAGTCGGTGGGGCTGGATTCCATCGCGACCAACGCCACCAACACGCTTCAGCATGGAGAGGTGTGGGTGGCGGACGAACAGACGTCGGTTTTGGCCAAGCTCAATGCGTCGCCTGATGCGGATTTGCTTACATCACCGAGCATCATGGTGCGCCCGGGAAGCAGCGGGGCCATCGAGCTTGGCGATCTCAAGCTCAAGGTGACGCCGGTGATATCGGCCGATCATACGAAGATGGATTTCGAGGTGAGGCTGGAGCAGCCGCAGGCGCTGTTGACGCCTCCGCCCGAGGAGCCGCTGAAGAGCGAGGCCCAAGCGCAGGCGGGCGCAAAGGCGGCTGTGGAGGGGAAGTAGGCCCGGCCTACGGCACACTGACGCTTTCGCCGGCGCGGGCAGGCGCTCAGGTAACTTTGTTTGGTTGCCAACGTCTAGTCGTTCCTAGTCCTCAACCCCTCAAAGCCATGAAATCGTCCAAACTCCTCCTGTCGGTTTTCGCGCTGGCCGTCGTTTCGGTTGCGCCCGCCCTCCGTGCCGTCGATGCCCCCTCCACGCCCGCTCCCGCCGGTGCGGCCGAACGCAAGGGACCTCTCGCCGAACGTCTGAAAGAACTCGCCGACAAGCTCGGCCTGACCGACGACCAGAAGGCCAAGTTGAAACCCATCATCCAGGACGAGGCGCAGGCGATGAAGGACCTGCGGGAAGACACCTCGCTGGACGAGACGGCCAGGCGCGAGAAGATGATGGAGATCCGCAAGGCCCACCGGGAGCAGATTGCCGCGATCCTCACGCCCGAGCAGCAGGCCAAGTTGAAGGATGCGCGTGAAAAGCGCGGTCCCGCGCCGGCTGGCGACAGGGCGGCCCCCCGCTCCGAAGCCCGCGGTCCGAAGGATGGGCCGATGTCCATGCTCACCCCGGAGGAAAGGCAAATCATGATGGAGGCGCACAAACAGCTTCAGCAGGATCCGGAAATCGTGGAGCTGAACAACCAGTTCAAGGCGCTCAACGAAAAGCGCGACAAACTCATGGCGGACAAACTCCAGAAGATCAGCCCCGAAGTGGCGGCGATCTTTGCGAAGATGAAGGATCAGCGGGAGAAAATGGCGGCCGAGCGCAAGGCGCAGATGGAGTCGAAGATGAAGACCAAGAAGGAAACCCCGGCGCCAGCGCCCTGAGTCGTCTTTAAGCTGGCGGCCCGCAAGGCGAAGGACGGGGGCGCGTGTCGGGAACGGCGCGACCACTTCTGATCGACCGATAGGAGCGCGTGAGAATTTTAACGCGTCGGACCTGGAGCAACCGTGTCAGTCGGCAAGAACAAAGTTGGGATCTGCGAGTAGGCGATTGAGCAGGACGATGAGTTTGCGCATGACGGCGGTGAGGGCGACTTTGACGGGTTTGCCGCGAGC
>JBAZSJ010000089.1:0-9208 GCA_041662485.1 Opitutaceae bacterium
TTTGCCTCCACCTTCTTTCGCGCTGAGCCCCTCGCGAGGCCCGCCTTGGTCTTGGCTACGGTTGTTGTCACTCCTTCCGAACATTTCGTTTCATTTGTTTAGTTCACGCCCTTGCCGGGCACACGAGGTCGGACCTTGTAGGACCGCTGGCCAAGGGCAGAGGCGTAAAGCAAGCTGCCCTTGGCCAGCGGTGTTGGGAAGGGAGGGCCGGCCGGCCCTCCCTCCCCGCCTGCGGTTGAGTTCGTGAAAGGACCAAGGACGTTGGGAGTCCGTCCTGGAGCGTGAACCACCGCAGGCCCGCTGGCAGTCAACTCGAACCGTTGCCTGAGCGGAGGTCTTAGCCGGACCCCCAGCTCGCCTAACAAGGAAGAGCCTGTCATGCCCACCACACCTGTCCACGCCGGAGTCGATATTGCCAAGGCCACCTTCGCGGTGCGCCTTTTGAATGAGAACCTCACCCATGCCAACACGCCGGAAGGCCACGCGAAGTTCATCGCCACGCTGCCCGAAACCGCGCACGTCGTCTGCGAGGCCACCGGAGGCTATGAACGCGCCTTGGTGCAGGCGCTTCATGACGCCGGCATCGCCGTCAGCGTGATCAATCCCCGGCAGGTCCGCGACTATGCCCGCGCCAAGGGCCTTTTATGGAAGACCGACCGGGTGGACGCCGCCATCCTCGCCGACTACGGAGCGACCCTGCGACCGGAACCCGACCGGGCGCCCACCGCCGCGCAACTCAAGCTGGCGGCGCTGGTGGGCGCCCGGCAGGATCTGCTGGAGCTACTCCGGGCCGAAGCCGGCCGGGCCGAGCACCTCGACGTGCCCGTCCTCAAACGTCAGCACGCCGCGCGGGTGCGCCTGTTGGAAAAACAACTCGCCGTCTTGGACCGGGAGCTGGCCGAAAGCATCGCCGCCGACTCGCAGCTGGCGGCCAAGGCCGCACGCCTCCAAACGGTGGCCGGGGTCGGTCCGGTGCTTGCCCATACCGTGCTTGGTCTCATGCCGGAACTCGGCCAGCTCGGCGCTCCCCAAGCCGCCGCCTTGGCCGGGGTCGCCCCGTTCGCGCACGACAGCGGCGAGCACAAAGGCCGCCGCCGCATCGCCGGCGGGCGGCCCGCCGTGCGCCGTGTCCTCTACATGGCTGCGGTCTGCGCCAGCCAGCACAACCGCATCCTCCACGATTATTATCACGCGCTCCTCGCTCGCGGTAAACCCGCCAAAGTCGCCCTCACCGCCGTGATGCGCAAACTCATCGTCCTGCTCAACCGCCTACTCGCAGATCCTCATTTTGTCCTTGCAGACTGACACGGTTGCTCCAGGTCCGATCCACTCTGACTCCCACTAACGATCATCATGACGGACCTGGAGCAACCGTCCTCCGCGCGACCGATCGGCGGCCATAGTTTCTACTGAAATTGCTCCAAAGATCCCCTCGCCTCGGACAAATCCTGCGCAGCCGCCGCCAATCCGTGCGCAGCGCTTCACGGTCGGTTTCATTAAGGTCTGCTTACCGCGCATATCCGGCGCCGTAATCAACCCAACACCATGAAACTCCCCACACCCCTGTCGGCCGCCCTGCTCGGGCTTGCCACATTCGTCACCGTGCAGGCCGCCAGCCCTTGGTCCGTGCGCCTCGCCCCCGCCTATCTGCAAACCGTGGATAGCACGTCCAACAACGTGAACGTCGCCACCGAGGACAAGTTCATCCCCGAGTTCGACGTGAACTACGCCTTCAACTCGCACTGGTCCGTGGAACTCATGCTCACCGTTCCGCAGGAGCACAACGTCAAGGTCAACGGCACCCCGGCCGGCGACTTCAAGGAACTCCCCCCTTCCCTGTTCGCCAAATACAGCTTCACCCCCGTCGGCGGCTTCACGCCCTACATCGGCGCGGGCGTCAACTACACCATCATTTTCGACACCGAGCTCGGCGGCGCCAAGCTCGACACCTACAGCGTCGGGCCGGCCGTATTGGTTGGCTGTGACTACAAGATCAACGCCCGCTGGTCCCTGACCGCCGAGGTCAAAAAAATACAACTCCGCACCGATGTGACCACTGCCCTCGGCGCCAAGGTCACCGAGGCCCGCCTCGACCCCTGGCTCTATTCACTCGGGGTTTGCTACCAGTTCTGAGCGCACACCCCCGGTTCGCCCTTGTCTCTCCGCCCCGCGTTCTCCCCGAACGCGGGGTTTTTGTTTTCCCCTCAATCATCAGCGCCTCACCCCTCGCCACCTGAATGGTAAAAATCCGCGGGCAAGCCCCCGAGGCATTTCCGGAAAATGCCACGGAGCTTGCTTCGGCTTGGAATTGTGGCCGCGAGCGTCAGCGAGTGGGGGTTCGTCGGCTCGCTGGTGCTCGCCGCTACGTTGGAAGAACGCCGGCGCGGTCGTCGTCGACCGGCCGGCTTTTTTGCGTTCGGGCGGTGACACGGGAATCGTTTTAGCGAGTAAACTTGCCTCGGGGACGCTCGTCGTTTGTGTGCGCGATATGAAGCATCTGAAAAGGTTCCGGCAACTCGGCGTGGGCATGGCTGCGATCACCATCGTCGGGTCCGCCGCGGCGGCATCCGGGGCGACAGACGGCGGAGATTTCCCCCTGGTGTTGTCGGCGTATGCGGATGCGCCGGGGGCGGGGGTGTGGGATGTGCTCGTCGGGCGCGCGCACGAGAATCCGTTCAACCTCGTGGCGACGGCCATTTTTGTGCTGGCGATCATTCACACGTTTTTGGCGGCGAAGTTCCGGCATTGGGCCCATGAGGTGGAGGCTGCGCACAAGGCCGCCCTCAAGACGGCCGAGCGGTCCGGGGATTACGACCACGACGGGCATGACGACGCGGTGAGTTTCAAGGGGCAGACGCTTCATTTCTTCGGCGAAGTGGAGGCGGTCTTTGGCATCTGGGCGGTCGCGCTGGCCGGGGCGATCACGGTTTTCCATGGCTGGGACACGGCGGTGGACTACGTCGGGCATCATGTGGATTTCACGGAGGCCATGTTCGTGGTCGTCATCATGGCGGTCGCCTCGACGCGACCGGTGCTGCGGCTCGCGGAGCAGTGCCTGCGGGTGTTTGCGGCGGCGGGGAAGGAGTCGCCGGGGGCGTGGTGGCTTTCGATTCTGATCGTCGCCCCGCTGCTCGGTTCGTTTATCACGGAGCCGGCGGCCATGACCATCGCCTCGCTTCTGCTGGCGCGGCAGTTCTACGAGCACAGGCCGTCGCCCCGGCTGTGCTATGCGACCATCGGCCTGCTGTTCGTCAACGTGTCGGTGGGCGGCACACTGACGAACTTCGCCGCGCCGCCGGTGCTGATGGTGGCGGCGCCGTGGAAATGGGACACGGCCCACATGATGGTGCACTTTGGCTGGAAGGCGGCCCTGGGCATCGTGGTTTCGACGCTGCTTTATTATTTCATGTTTCGACGGGAGATAGCGGCCTTGGGCGAGGCCAAGGCCGGGAGAAAAGACGCCGGCAGGCGTCAGGGCAAAACGGTTCCGGTGTGGGTGACGGGGGTGCAGCTGGTGTTTCTGGCGGCGATCGTGGGTTTCGCTCATTATCCGGCGCTGTTCATCGCGGTGTTTTTGTTCTTCCTGGCGTTCTCGCAGGCGACGGCGCACCACCAGGGACGGCTTGACCTGCGCGCGCCGCTGCTGGTCGGTTTTTTCCTGGCGGGGCTCGTCGTGCATGGCGGGTTGCAAGGCTGGTGGATCGAGCCGGTGTTGAAGAGCCTGGGGGAGGTGCCGCTGTTTTTGAGCGCGACGGTGCTGACGGCGGTCAATGACAACGCGGCGATCACCTACCTGGCGACGCTGGTTCCGGGATTCACCGACGCGCTCAAATACGCGGTCGTGGCCGGAGCGGTGACGGGCGGCGGACTCACGGTCATCGCCAACGCGCCGAACCCGGCGGGCCAGTCCATTCTTCAGCGTTATTTTCCAGATGGCATTTCGCCGTTGGGACTGCTGGCAGGGGCGCTGCTGCCCACGGCGATCATGGGGCTGTGCTTTATGATGCTTTGAGGCCAACGCCGCGGCGACGCGCCGGATGGGCTCAACCCGGTGGCGCGTTGTCCACGGGGCAAATCTCAGGCCCGGAGCATGAGGGAGTTGAAATTGGCGAGTTTTGGCCCTCACATGGGTGATCCCCGCATGTCCTCTTCCTTTTCAAAGTTTGGTTACTGGCTGGTCCGAAAGCTCGTGATGGTGCTCTTGGTTGGCCTGGTTGGCTTTGCGACCGTCGGTTTGTGGCTGTTTGTGCGGGATGCCGACGGCTATGAGAACGCTCGCGGGGTGCATGCGGCCTATCGCGCGCATTGCGAGCGGGAGCTGGCCGCGCTGGACGGGCAGATTGCGGAACTGGATGCCACGATCGTGGCGCAGGATCAAAGGGCCGCAGTGGCCGGAAGAGTGATCAAGACGTTGAGGGAACTGGACAACACATGGGACCGCCTCATTTGGAATCACGCGCAGCAGCAGGCGAATGACGGGCAAATGGCGCGGATGGAGGCCCTTCAAAAATCAATCAATGGCGAGCTCGTGAAACTGCGTCGCGAACGGGTCCTGAACGAGAGGGCCCGGCACAATGCAACAGAGGAGCTTTGCCGCGCCGCTCGGACTTTGGCGGATCAGGACCGGAAAACATCGTTGTATAAGCATTATTCGAAGGAGGCTTGGTATCGGGGGCGTTGTTATGTCGCGCTCATCCTGGCGGTGTATCTGCTCGGGCCGACGCTCACGTGCCTTGGACTTTACTACGGGCTGGCTCCGGTCGTCGCGCGCGGGCGTCCGCTGCGGCTTGCGGATGAACCGGCGGCGTTTTCAACGATCGGCGCGGGAGCCGAAGTGGTCGAAAGCGCCCTGTGGCCCGGTCAGGTGTTTCGGGGAAAAAAGAAATTTTTCGCGACGGCGGACGATGATCTGGTCCGGAAGGCGCGCATGCTGATGAGCTGGAGGTTTCCCTTTTCGAGCCTGGCGTGCGGGCTGTTCAACCTGGTCGAGATGCGCAATGTCCGCAACGACGGCGGGCGGCGGATCACCCTTGCCGGTCCCGGAACGGTGGCGGACCGGTTCAAGGTGGTGGACGTGCCCGAGGGCGGCTCGCTGGTTTTGAGGCCCGCGTTTCTGGCCGGGCTGATTTTCGACTCGGCGGAGCCGCCGGTCATCCGGCGCCACTGGAGATTTTTCCACTGGCAGGCTTGGCTGTCGGGCCAGTTTCGTTTTTTCGAGTTTGCAGGTCCCTGCCGTCTGATCGTGGCCGGAGACGACACGCTGAAAGCCGAGCGGCTGGGCGAAAGCGGGGACGCGCCGGTGCCCGTGTTCCGGGTGAAGCAGTCAAAGGTGGCGGCGTTCACGCCCAATCTCGAATGCAGGCCGGTGAGGGCGATCTCGTTCTGGCGTTATTACATCGGGGCGGCCCGGCTGTTCGAGGCCGGTTTCTCCGGACACGGCCTCGTGGTGTATGCGACCCCGGGCGTGAACGGCGGAATAAAATCGGCCTCGGTGTTCAGGCGGATTCTGAAGGTTTTCGGGCTTTGAAAGCTGGCGGTGGCGGACTTCTGGGTTTGTTGTGAGCCTTCATGCCGCTTTTCAAACTCCACGCCGACTATGAGCCGACCGGCGACCAGCCGCAGGCGATCGAAAAGCTGGTGGCGTCCGTCAAGGCGGGCAACCGCGACCAGACGCTCCTCGGCGTGACGGGTTCGGGCAAGACGTTCACCATGGCCAACGTCATCGCGCAGTGCGACCGGCCAACGCTGATCATCTCGCACAACAAGACGCTCGCGGCGCAGCTCTACTCGGAGTTCAAAAACTTTTTTCCCGAGAACGCGGTCGAATACTTCGTAAGCTATTACGACTACTATCAGCCCGAGGCCTACGTCGCCTCCAGCGACACCTACATCGAAAAAGACTCGTCCATCAACGAGGAGATCGAGCGCATGCGCATCGCCACGGCGAGTTCACTCGTGTCGCGTCGCGACGTGATCGTGGTCGCGAGCGTGTCGTGCATCTACGGGTTGGGATCGCCCGAGGATTTTCAGGCGATGCGCATCCCGTTGCGCAAGGGCGAGGCGTTGGGGCGCGAGGTGCTGCTCCAGCGTCTCGTGGACAACCTCTACGAGCGGAATGACTACGAGCTGAAGCGCGGCAGCTTCCGCGTGCGCGGCGACGTGGTGGACATCATGCCGGCGTATCTGGAGCTCGGCCTGCGCGTGGAGTTCTGGGGCGAGGAGATCGAGGCGCTGAGCGAGTTTGACCCGACGACGGGCACGACCACGCGGTCGCTGGAGATGTTCGATCTCTATCCGGCGACGCAATACGTCGCCAGCAAGGACAAGCTCGGGCGCGCCATCGGCGAGATCAAGGCGGAGCTCGACGAGCGCGTGGCGTTCTTCGAGAAGAACGGCCAGTTCCTGGAGGCGCAGCGCATTCGCATGCGGACTAACTACGACCTGGAAATGCTTCAGGAGATGGGGTTCTGCAACGGCATCGAAAACTACTCGCGCATCATTGCGGGCCGGAAGGCCGGCGAGCGCCCCATCTGCCTCGTGGATTTTTTTCCGAAGGATTTTATCCTCATGGTGGACGAGAGCCATGTGACCGTCCCCCAGATCGGCGGCATGTCCAACGGGGACTTTGCGCGCAAATCGAACCTCGTGAACTACGGCTTCCGGCTGCCGTCGGCGCTGGACAACCGTCCGCAGACGTTCGCGGAGTTCCGCTCGATCACGGAGCAGACGCTGTTCGTGTCGGCTACGCCGGCGAAGTTCGAGATCGAGCATTCGGCGGTGGTGGCGGAGCAGGTCATCCGGCCGACGGGGCTGCTCGATCCGGAAATCGTGATCCACCCGACCAAGGGCCAAGTTGAGCACCTGATCGGCGAGATCAAGCGCGCGACCGAGAAGGGCGAGCGCGTGCTGGTGACGACGTTGACAAAGCGGTTGTCTGAAGACCTGACGAGTTTCATGCGTGAGGCGAAGATCCGCGTGGAGTATCTGCACTCGGACATTGATGCGATCGAGCGCGTGGAAATCCTGCGTAATCTGCGTCTGGGGAACTTTGACGTGCTGATCGGCATCAACCTGCTGCGCGAAGGGCTGGACCTGCCCGAGGTCGCGCTGGTGGCGATTTTGGATGCGGACAAGGAAGGTTTTCTGCGCAGCGAGACCTCGCTCATCCAGACGGCGGGGCGCGCGGCACGGCACGAGGACGGACGGGTTATTTTTTACGCGGACAAGATCACGGATTCCATCCGGAAGACGCAGGAAGTCACGTTGGCGCGTCGCGAAAAGCAGATCGCCTACAACCTGGAGCACGGTATCACCCCGCGCAGCGTGAAGCGGTCGGCGCAGAGCAGTCTGCATGTTTACGACGGCAGTGGCGAGCAGGACACCGAGGCGGCGGTGGCCGAAGGCAGCGAAGAGGATGTGAAAGCGGTGATCGCCGAGCTGGAGGACGAAATGTCCGAGGCGGCGGGCAAATTGGAGTTCGAGCGCGCGGCGTTGCTGCGAGACCAAATCAACGCATTGAAATCGGGCGACTATCGCAAGGCGGCCAAGGCGGGTTCAAAAGGAGCGGCTTATCCCAAGCGAGGTCGCGGGGCGGGCGGTTTCAAGAAGGGGCGGTGAGTGGCCTTGCAAAGCATCGAACCGGCGCACGCCTCACCGGCTCGACACAAGGTCGAGCCCTGCGACAAAAAATTACGGCTACAGTTTTATTCCCTTGGGTCCAATACTCCGAAGCTTGCTTCGGGTATCGGCCCCGACGCGAATCAAAAGCGCGCCACCGGGCGGCGCGCCGATTCGATCAGAATGTGTGCGTGAACAGGCCCGAGCGCAGCTTCGGCTCAAACCAGGTGCTCTTCGGCGGCATGATCTGCCCCGCGTCGGCGATGGCCATGAGCTGCTCCACCGTCGTGGGAAACATCGAGAACGCCACGCCGCCCTCGACGTCCACGCGCTTCACCAACTCTCCGGGGCCGCGGATGCCGCCGACGAAATCCACGCGCTTGCTGGTGCGTGGATCGTCGATGCCGAGCAACGGCGCGAGCAGCTTGTCCTGCAGCACGCTCACGTCGAGGCGGCCCACGGGGTCGGCCTTGGGATCGACCGGGCAGCGCAGGCCATACCATTTGCCGCCGAAATACATGCTCACCCGCCCGCCCACGGTGGGCGACGGCGCGGCGTTTTCCTCAAGCCCGAAGACATCCTTCACCTTGGCGAGAAACGCCTCGGGCGTGTGTCCGTTGAGATCGAATACCACGCGGTTGTAGGGCAGGATCTTGAGTTCGCTGGCGGGGAACAGCACACAAAGGAACCAGTTGTAATCCTCGGCGCCGGTGTGCGCGGGGTTCTTCTCGCGGCGAAGCCGGGCCACGCGGGCCGCGCTGGCGGCGCGATGGTGGCCGTCGGCGATATAACTGAGGGGCACGCGCTCGAACGCCTTCACCCATTCCGCGCCGCCGGCGATGCGCCACGCGGTGTGCCGGATGCCGTCCGGAGCGGTGAAATCATGCTGCGGCGCTTCCTTGACCTTGGCGTTGACGAGCGCGGTGACGGCGGCCTCGTCGCGATAGGTGAGAAAAACCGGACCGGTGTTGGCCGCCAGGGTGTCGATGAGGCGGGTGCGGTCGTCCTCCTTGTCCTTGCGGGTCTTCTCGTGCTTTTTGATGAGCTCGGCGTCGTAGTCCTCGACGTTGCAGACCGCGACCAGGCCGCGCTGGATGTGGCCGCCCATCTGCTGCTGGTAAACGTAAAGGCTGGGGCCCGACTCGCGAACGAGCACGCCGTCGCGCTGGAGGGCGAGGAAGTTTTCGCGGGCCTTGTTGTAGACCGCCGCGCTGTAGGGATCGGTGCCGGCGGGCAGGTCGATTTCGGCGCGGTCAACGTGGAGGAGGCTGCGCGGCTTGCCGGCCGCGAGCGCGGCGGCCTCGGCGGCGTTGACGACATCGTAGGGCACGCAGGCCACTTCGGGCGCGTGCTCGGGAGCGGGGACAAGACCCTTGAAGGCGTGGATTCGCATGGTAAAACGGCGATGAAGGCGGTCGGCGCACCCTGCGTCAAGCGGGCAAGACGCCGTCATCCCCTTCCCCTCTAAGCCGTAACCATGCAGTGGAAAAGAGCCGCCGATTGGGAACTGATTGATGGTGAATGAAACCTAAACAATCGGAGAGCGGAAGCCCGGTTCACCAATCGGTGGCCGGAAAAATCCAGTTCCAAA
>JBAZSJ010000090.1:0-8920 GCA_041662485.1 Opitutaceae bacterium
CCTTTCACGAACTCACCGCAGGCGGGGAGGGCCGGCCGGCCGGCCGACCCTCCCCAACACCGCTGGCCAAGGGCAGCTTGCTTTACGCCTCTGCCCTTGGCCAGCGGTCCTACAAGGTCCGTCCTCCCACTGCCGCACCCACACCCCCTGATTCGGCCATCTTTCTCGTTCCTCTTAATCTTTCTCTTTCGTCAGGTCCGAACCGGAGGAGAAAGATTAAGATAAAGAAAAAGATCTCCGATGCCCCGGCGGCATCAGCCGCCCCTCCGCTCAATCGCGAAGGCCATTGGCCGTAGCCGCTCCCAGAGAATCGCCCCATTGGGCGATTCCATTAGTGGTTAACAACTCCGATTCCGATTCCGTCTTCATCCTCGTCTTCTCCGCGCATCCGCCTCCTTCTCCCCGTCCCTCTCTCCCGCGCACCTCATGGACACGTTCATCTACGGCATCGATTTCGGCACCAGCAATTCCGCCGTCACCCTCTGGAACGCCACCACGCGCACCCTCGTGCGCGACCCGCGCATCGAAGGCGTGGACGCTTCCTTCCTCTACTTTCCCTACACGACCAAGCGCATCGCCCCCGTCATCGGCAACGCCGCCAAACTCCGCTACGTCGAGGACGAGATGCGCGGACGCTTTTTCCAGGCGGTCAAAACCATTCTGCCCTTCAGCACCTTCACCGAGACGGTCATCAACAACCAGACCTACCTCATCGAAGACCTCATCGCGCTCTTCCTCCGCAACCTGAAGTCCAAAGCCGACGCCGTCACCTGCCAAGACGTGAAACGCGTTGTCCTCGGCCGCCCCGCCGTCTTCTCGACCGATCCCGCCGAAGACCAACTCGCCGAGCAACGCCTCCACCGCGCCGCCCAGCTCGCCGGCTTCACCGAGATCCATTTCCAATACGAGCCCATCGCCGCCGCCTTCGCCTACGAATCCCGCATCACCAAGCCCGAGCGCGTCCTCGTCGGCGACTTCGGCGGCGGCACCTCCGACTTCACCGTCGTCCAGCTCGACCCCGCGCGCCAGGGCCTCACCGACCGCATGCGCGACATCCTCGCCACCGGCGGCCTCCCCGTCGCCGGCAACAAATACGACGCCGCCACCATGTGGCACAAAGTCACCCCGCTCTTCGGCCGCGGCGCCACCTACGACAGCTGGGGCAAGCAGATCGACGTCCCCGATTCCCTCTACCGCACCATCTGCCAATGGGACCAGATCGTCTTCCTCCGAAACGCCAAAAAAATGGACCTCCTCTGGCGCCTCGTCGGCCTCTCCAACGACCCGCCCGCCTTCGAACGCTTCCAAGCCCTCATCAAAGAAAACCAAGGCTTCGCCCTCTTCCAGATCCTCGAAGCCGCCAAAATCGCCCTCACCACCCGCGCCGCCGCGCCCATCGTTTTCAACCACCCGCGCATCCCCATCGACCTCCGCCTCACCCTCGCCGAGTTCAACCAAAACTCCGCCGACCTCACCGCGCAAATCACCGGCTATCTCGACCAATTCCTCGCCGACTCAAACATCACCCCCGCCAGCATCGAAACGGTTTTCCTGACTGGCGGCACGTCCCTCATCCGCAGCCTCCGCCAAGAATTCATCACCCGCTTCGGTCAGGACAAAATCCGCGACGGCAACGAGTTCACCAGCGTAGCCGACGGCCTGGCCCTCAGCGCCCCCCTCTTCTTCCCCGACCTCCATCGCTAACCTCCCTTCTTTCTCTTTCCTCTTAATCTTTCTCTTTCTCCCTGCCTGCCGTCGCCCCGAAACATTCGCCAAGGGATTCCCCTTCCCCCAACGTATCACCCGTCATGAACGACCATGATCCGCTCTCCCGTGTGCTCAATTCTTGGAAGCACAACCCCTCGCACACCCCCGACTTCGCCAAGACCGTCTGGGCCCGCATCGACGCCCCCGAGGAGGCCCCCGCCCCGTCGTTCTTCGCTCAATTCCTCCACTTCCCCTCCCACCTTCCGATCGCCGCCAGTTTCGCCGTGATCCTTGCCGTGCTCGCCGGCACCGGTGCCGGCCTCGCGCTCAACCACGGCCAATCCACCGACCGCATGGCCGCCGCCTACGTCCGCTCGATTGATCCGCTGCAAATGACCGCCGACGCGACCGCCTCGCACTCGCATTCGTGAAAACGTTCGTCCGCCTCAGTCTCCTCGCCCTCGTCGTCGCCGCCCTCGCCTTCGGTCTCACGCGCTGGCTGGCGCCGCATCCGCACGCCGATGCCGACGAGATGGCGTGGATGAAAACCGAGTTCCACCTCACTCCCGCGCAAACCGCCGCCATCGAAAAACTCCACGAAGACTACAGTCCCGTTTGCATGGAGCACTGCCGCCTCATCCGCGAGGCCCGCGCCCGTCTCACCGCCCTCGACGCCGCCAACCAGCGCGCCACCCCCGACTACGCCGCCGCCCAAGCCGAGATGACGCGCCTCAAAGCCGTCTGCCACGACGCCACCCAAAAACACCTCAAAGCCGTCGCCGCGCAAATGTCCCCCGACGAAGGCCGCCGTTTCCTCGACCTCACCATCCCCAAGCTCGCCGGCCAATCGCACGACGCCCCGCTCGACCCGCGATGACGGACGCCGCCCCCACGCCCACCGACGAAGCCCTCGCCTCCGCTCTGGCCCAAGGCGACGACGACGCGCTCAACACCCTCATGACGCGCTGGCAGATCCCGCTGCGCGCCTTCCTCTACCGGATGCTCCAGAACGAGCACGACGCCCTCGAACTCTCCCAGGACACCTTCGTGCGCATCTACCGGAAACGCGAAAGCTACCGCGAAGGCGCGCGTTTCTCCACGTGGATGTTCCAGATCGCGCTCAACCTCGCCCGCGACCACTGCCGCCGCCGCACCCGCCGCCCCACCGACTCCCTCGACGACATCCCCGAACTCTCCGGCGAAGACAACCCCAGCTCCGACGCCCTCGCCGACGAGCGCCTACTCACCGTCCGCGCCGCCATCGCCGAGTTGCCCGAAGACCTCCGCGCCGCGCTCATCTTTTCGGAATACGACGACAAGTCCCACGCCGAGATCGCCGCCATCGTCGGTGCAACCTCAAAGGCTGTCGAAACCCGCCTCTACCGCGCCCGCGAACTCCTCCGCAAAAAACTCGCCAAATTCATGGGCTGAAACGCACGTCTGCCCTCTCTGCCTCAGACGGCACCTCCCGCCGCTACGGTGACACCCGCCGGTAAACCACCGCGCCCCAGCCATAGGCGCTGTTGGTAATACGAAAGCCTCCAAGCCGGAGCGGCTCACGCGCAAGATTGTCATCAATCCTCTCAAAATGCTTCGCGGCATATTCGGCAAAAGCGGGCGGATGTGGCTGGGCCACCCCGGGCGCACGCGAACCGTTTCCGGTCAGCACAATGTAGTCTATCGATCCCCACGTGCTCTCGGGTGTCGTAATGGTGTGATCACGGATCGGATTCCTTCCCACCAGCGTAACCCAGTGTTCGAATGCCAAGATGGTGGCCCCCTCCGGCACCACCATCTTGATCCGTGCAGCCGCCGCATCAAAGCGTTGCTCCGTTGGCAGACTGGCGACCACCAGTCGCTCCACGACCCAAAACTGGGCGCCATAAACACACCCGCAAACGAGAACGGCAGCAGCGGTAAATACAGGCGCTCGGTGCCGGCACCCGCCCCAAGCCTGCGCAATCAACGCCACGGACGCCGCCACAAGCCACGGTCCGGCAAACCAGACATAGTAATATTTTCCCCTGGTTTGCAGGACGATCATGACGATCATGACGAGCGCCGCCAGAAACCAACGCAGCCACAAGGCTCCGCTGCCCGTGCGAATCGCCCATGTCAGCAACAGCAAAGCCGTCACGATGACCCCGCCGCTGGCAACGATTAGATAACGACCGTTGCGCCAGCCCTCGCTCCACGTTTCCCAAAAACCGCCCGTGCGCAGGGCATCCACCCCGTGATTGACGATCTGCCGCCAGGCATGTCCGTCCACCCACAATAACGGAATAAAGGCCGCGACCAAAACCACCGCCGACACGATACCCATGAGCGTTACCCGCCCCATACGACGACCCACCGAAACACCCGTCTCCGTCAAAACCAGTCCCGTGGCGATCACGGCAAACACCGCCGCCGCAACCAAGGACGTCGCCGCCGAAAGCCCAAGTAAAACACCTGCCTGAAGTCCGCGATTTCCTGCGGAATAATCCAGCAGACGCGTGCAGGCCAGCAATCCCCACACCACCGCCAGATCATCGGGACGCCCGATGGCGCCCAGAGGCAGCACCAGCAATCCGGCCATCGCCGTCGGCCAGGCCGAGGAAACATTTGGCATCAAACGTCGCGCCGTGTGCGCGGTGACCACGCAAAGCAACACGCGCAACATGGCGTCAAACAGGCAGACTTGCAGATGCCCAAACCCAAAAACACGGGTGAAAACTCCGAACGAAAAAGGATACAGCGGAGGATAACAGGCGAAGATTTTTTCTATGGGCGGATCAAACGGCAGCCGCCCGATGAGTTCCGGTGCCGCAAAATTTCCGTCAAGCGCCCAATGGGCACCGGCCGCTTTGTAGAACACCTCGTCGATGTTCAGCAACCGCCCGTGAAGGGCGACAAGCCCGAGATATGCCACCATCACTGCCGTGAACACGTAGCATGGCAGTCGCGGTGTTTTTTTCTCAGTGGCGGACGACATGAATCAGAAAAGGATTAGACTCTCGCATCACCCGAAACGGAACGTCCGGTTTAAGCAAGATATCCAAACGCGGATTTCCGCTCTCCCGTCCCTCGGCGTTTCCATGATTAAATCAGAGGCCATGCCTCTCGTCTCTAACAACCCCTCCACCGGCCGCCTCATCAAGCGTTACCGCGAGCACACCGCCAAGGACGTCTCCGCCCTCGCCCAAGCCCCCGCCAGAGGCTAAAAAGCAGCAGCCGGCTGCGACTTCTACGCCCGTCATTCCGCCCGCTTTCGCAACCCACTCCGTCCCGTTGGCCCCCTCCTTTCCGACTGGACTGAAACCCGCCGCAGAAAGCTTCACATCGCGCTCCGGCGCCCAGCCGTAACGATGCGGTCGAGCGATGAAGTGCCCCGTGACCCAACGAAACCAAAAGGTGGACGGCGATCTCCGAGCGCCGTTGAAGCCATGCGCCCGCTGAACGCGCCCGGAGATCGCGTTCCACCACGAGCTCAACTGCGGCTCAGCCCAGCGCCCGCCACACCAGCGTGACCAGCCCGCACAGCACCACGCCGATCACCGTCGGCACCACCGCCGAAACCGTCGTCCACTTCAACGAGCGCGTCTCTTTGTAGATCGTGTAAAGCGTCGTGCTGCACGGGTTGTGGCACAGGCTGAAAATCATCAGGTTCACGCCCGTCAACACCGTCCATCCCGCGCCGGTCAGCAGCGTGTAAACACTGTCGTCGCCCGTCTCGAACATCACGCCCGCCGCGTGCTCGCCACCGGTCTGTCCGGTGAGCAGCACCGTGAGCATGAGGATCGAGGGAATTACGATTTCGTTCGCCGGAATCGCGATGATGTAGGCGAGAAGGATGATGCCGTTCAGTCCGATCAGCACCGCCACCGGATCCATCCCCGTGACCGCCCAGTAGGCCAGGCTGTGGTCGGCCACCTGCACGTTGGACACGAGCCAGATCACCGCGCCCGCCGGCAGCGCAAACAGGACCGCGCGCCAGAGCACGAACAGCGTGCGGTCGATCAGCGAGGTGTAGAGCGTGCGCAGCACATTCGGCGGACGATACGGCGGCAGCTCCAGACTGAAGGTCGATGCCTCGCCGCGCAGCAGCGTGCGGCTCAGCGCCCACGAGCACAGCAGGCTCAGTCCAAATCCGAGCAACGCCACGGCGAACACCGCGCCGGTCGCCACAAAACCGCCGAGCCCCTTCGGCGCCAGCGCGCCGAGGAAGATCGTCGCGATCAGGATCTGCGTCGGCCACCGCCCGTTGCAGAGCGCGAAATTGTTCGTGACGATCGCGATCAACCGTTCGCGCGGCGAATCGATCACCCGCGCCGCGATCACGCCCGCCGCGTTGCAACCGTAGCCCATCGCCATCGTCAGCGCCTGCTTCCCGTGCGCACCCACCCGGTGAAACATCCGGTCGAGGTTGAACGCCACGCGCGGCAGATAACCGAGATCCTCCAGCAACGTGAACGCCGGGAAAAAAATCATCATCGGCGGCAGCATCACACTGACGACCCACGCCGTCGCCAGATACATGCCGTCCACCAGCAGCCCCGCCAGCCAGGCTGGCAGCGCGCCCATTGCCAACTCGCGCAGCCACGGGTAAAGTTTGTCCAGTAATACGTCCGCGATCAACGCGCTTGGCAGGTTGGCCCCCGCGATCGTCAGCCAGAGCACCAACGCGAACAACAAACCCATGACCGGAAATCCCGTCCACGGATTCGTCAGCACGCGATCGACCTTTTGCTGAAACGCCAGCCGGCGCGACGCGCCCTTGCGCGCCACCGTGCGTTCGGCGATGCGCGCCGACTCCGCGTAAATCGCCTCGGTCAGCCGGTCGTTGAAATTGCGCGGCAACTGCCAGCGCAGTTCGCGCGCCTCGCGCAGGACCGGATCGTTTTCGCTTACCGATGCGCCCAGGGCTGGCCCCCCCGCGTCGCCGGTTTTGCCCGCCGCCTGCGCCGCGTGATCCGCGCTCACCCGCCCGAGTGTTCCGGCCTTCACCATGTCACCGACCGCCGAATCGCCTTCGAGCAAGCGCAGCGCGATCCACTCCGCATTCGGCAGACCCGGGAAACGCGCCTCCAGATCGGCGATCACCCGGTCCAGCGCCTCGCGTAGGCCGGGCACCTCCAGCTTCAGCCGATACGGGCGCGTCTTGAACGCCCCCGAGGCCACCGCATGCATCTCCGCCAACAACTGCGGAATGCCTTCGCCTGAACGCGCCGTGCACGGCACCACCGGAATGCCCAGTTCGCGGGCCAAGCCGCGCGCGTCCACGTCGATGCCGTTGGCCCGCGCCTCGTCCATGAGGTTCAGACACAACACCGCGCGGTCCGTGATCTGCAGGATTTGCAACGCGAGGTTCAGGTTGCGCTCCAGGCAATTCGCATCGACGACCACCACCGTCACATCCGGCCGGCCGAACAGGATAAACTCGCGCGCCACCGTCTCGTCCGGGCTCGCCGAGCGCAGCGAATACGTGCCCGGCAGATCGACCAACTTGAAGCGTTTTCCCTCGTAGGCGAACCCGCCCTCGGCGCGCGCGATGGTCTTGCCCGGCCAGTTGCCGGTGTGCTGGCGCAGACCGGTGAGGCGGTTGAACACCGTGCTCTTGCCCGTGTTTGGATTGCCCGCGAGCGCGACCACATGGTCCGTGTTGCGCACATCAAGACCGAGACGTTGCGACGGGCCGCGCGGCGCGGCGGCGCAGGTTTCGCAGGCGGAGGGAGGACAGACGGACGACATGGCGATCGGCTTATTAATCGTTGGGAAGTATTGGCGCGGAGCGGCGACGTCCTCGTCGCCGAGTATGGTCGCTTTGTCCGGCGACGGGGACGTCGCCGCTCCGTCGGACTTGCGGATTCGAGATGCGGACGTTTTCGCAACGGTTCATGAGATCTGCGTTTTGGCCTCCATCATTGGGGCGGACGGAAGCACCAGCACCTGCGCGGCCTGCGATTTCCGCAGCGCGATCAGCGTGCCGCGCACGCGGTAGGCCGCCGGACCGTGCAACGGGCTGTCGAGTTCGTGTTCGATCCGGCTGCCGGGCACAAACCCGAGGTCGAGCAACCGCGAACGCTCCGCGCCGATGCAGCCGGGCAACAGCGCCAGCACTTCGGCCGCCGCGCCGCGCACGATGTCGCTCAACCGGCACGCGCCGGCCGGAGTCTCGCCTTCGTCGAACAGCGGCATGCGCACGCGGATCAGCGCCGCCAGCTCCGCGTCGAGCGTTTCGCGCGAGCCCTCGACGACGAGTTCGCATCCACCCGCGGCATCCGCCCCGGCCGGCTCGACGCGCACAAACCGCATCCCCGCAAAAATCCCGCGCGCCGCCAGTTTGGCGAACAGCACCGGCGGTTCATCCTCGATGTGCGACATCACGCCCGGCCGCCCGCCCGGCCACGACATCAACGCCTGTCCCTCGGGTGCCGGGAAATTGCCGTCGCGCGTCGGGATCGGATCTCCGTGCGGATCGAAGCGCGGATGCCCGAGCGCATCCGCCAGGCGGTCCACCTCGTCGGCGCTCATCACATGCTCCACCTGATTGGCATGCCCGTGCCACTCCTCGGCCGGCAGGCTCGTGGTCCGCGCCAGCTTGGTTTCCGTGAGCCGGTGGGCGCGCATCAAGCGCACCGCCATCACGCGTCCGGCCTCGGTCAACTGCCACGCCTGCGCCGTTTCTTCGGCCAGCCCGGCTTCCTTGGCCTGCGCCAGGGCCCGCAGACCCGCCACCCGCGCCAATCCACCCAGTGCGCCCAACTGCGCCTCGCCCGCCGGCTGCCGGCGGTATTCGCACTCCAGCAGCGCCCTCAACACATCCTCCACCGCCACACGCTCGGCCGACTTCAATGCGCTCAACGGATCGGTCGTCGAAGTGGGATCAAAGGGGGCCATGTTTGAATAGGAGAAAAAGATTAGCTTGGGCTAATTTTAGCCAGCCGCAACCTTCACTTAACACCATCCAAGCGGCTCGTGTTCGTTAGTTTATTTCAGCGGATGATATCCGCTATTAGGGATCAGGACGGAATAAATGATCGAAGGCGGCGACGCCGGACCGCGCTTCAAGACCCAGCAGAATGGGTGTTTTAGTTTCGTCCGGGTCCCTAAGCCGTAACCATGCAGTGGAAAAGAGCCGCCGATTGGGAACTGATTGATGGTGAATGAAACCTAAACAATCGGAGAGCGGAAGCCCGGTTCACCAATCGGTGGCCGGAAAAATCCAGTTCCA
>JBAZSJ010000091.1:0-8341 GCA_041662485.1 Opitutaceae bacterium
AGGCCATGGTCGATCTCATGCGCAAACAACTCCGCCGCCTCGTCTCCGTCCTCCTCTCCAAACGTCCTTTTACTCCAAGAACCCATGTCGCCGCTTGACCTCCCATTACAGCCTGTCTCCTACAATTTCCGGAAATGCCTCGGGCTTGCCCCGAGGATCTTTACTTTGGGTTGAAGGCGACGAGGCGAGTGGGCGCAGAGTCTTCAAATACTCCCGCGTTCAAACCATCGCCCGTAAACGGGCTCCTACGTCGGAGCGGAGGAGCGATCAGTCCACGCCGGTGACGGGGAGGTCGGCGGGGTGTTCGATGGAGAACTTGAGGGGCAGCTCGCGCTTTTCGCCGGGCTTGAGGTCGAGGCGCCAGGTGAGCTTGCCGTCGGAGTCGCGGGCGATGCCGAGCTTGGGGGGCTGGGCGGCGGCTTCCTCGGGCTTGAGCAGGTCGCGCTCGGCGGGGGCGAGGAGTTTGACGAGGATCTTTTCGTCGCGGGGGACGGGGGCGGCGTCCTTGAGGACCACGCGTTCAACGGTGTGCTTGTTGTTGGTGACGGTGACGAGGATGTCGTAGGTCGTGCGGCGGCTGCGGGTGGTGAAGCCGGTGTCCTCGGTGAAGCGGGAGACGATCTTGCGCTTGATGGCGATGCCTTCGTCGGCACCGAGGTTGAGGGTGAACTTTTCGCCGGGCATGGTGGTCGTCAGGCGGGAGGCGGCGACGAAGGTGTCGTCGAGAAAGACGTTGAGCGAGCCGGCGAGGAAGGGGAGTTCGCTGCGGTTGGTGACGTAGGCGGCGAGGTAGGCGGTTTCCTGGAGCTTGGGCGTGGCCTGGTATTGGAGCTCGGCGGCGAAGGTGGCGGAGCCGAGGGGGAGGCGCTGCGGGGTGTTGTCGCTCGCGAGGGTGACGGGGGTGGAGATCTTGAAGCTGGCGCTGGTGGCGGAGGTTTCGAGATCGGCGATGTTGAGGGTGGCGACGGCGGGTTCTGGGGCGAGTTGTTCGGCGGCGGCGCCGAGCATGCGGGCATTGTTGCTGAAGGCGCCATTGGATCCGGCCATCATGTAACCGTTGCTGAATCCGGCCGATTTTGGGGCCAGGGAGGCGGAAACGGATCCGACCTTGCGATCAAGCGCCAGAGAGCTGCTTCCAACGGAGCCGGTGGCATAGCCATTCTCAAGGGGGCGGGAGACATCGACATACCACGGGGAAATTTCCGGGGCGGCGCCGCCGAGGCCGGGGCGGGCGGTGGAGAGGGTGAGGGCGAGGTCTTTCCAGTCTTCGCCGGTGGCGTTGCGCACGAGGCCAAAGGCGTCGAGCTGCACCTGGCGTTTTTCGGAGTTCAGGCGGGCGTCGTAGGCGGGGGTCCACGAGGCGCCGGGCAAGGCGTAGCTGAGGGAGACGTCGAGTTTGCCGGCGGCCCCGGTGGAGAGGCGGACGGTGACGGTTTTGTTGGCGCGCCGGCCGGGCTGCTTGCCGCGGAGCTCGTTCAACTGGGACTGGACGGCGGTGATTTTCTCGGTGAGGGCGGTGCGCTGGAGGTCGAGTTTTTGCGCGGCCTCGTTGAGGCGGGTGCGCTGGCTGGCGGAGAAATCGAGAAGCTTTTCGCAATCATCGAGCGAGGGGCGCATTTGCGTGGCCGGGGTGGTGGCGGAGGGGGTCCGGTTGGTGGAGGCCTTCTCGATGTTTTCGAGCAATGTGTTCTGCGAATCGAGGACGGCGCGCTGGTCGTTGAGGGCGCGTTCGTCGCGGCGGAGGGCGAGGAGCTGGTCGTCGAGGGCCTTGATGCGGGCGTCGGGCTCGGTGGTGACGAAGACGGTGCGCGTTGAAATATCGAGGAGGGCGGCGGCGGTGGTGCCCTTGGCGGAGACCTGGACGGATTCGTCCTGAAGGGAGACGGGGAGTCCGGAGAAGGTGACCTCGCTGGTGCCGGCGGGGACGTCGATGCCGGCGGCGCTGCGGGTGAGGACGGCGCGGTCGGGGTAAACGGTGGCGGCGGTGATCGAGGACGTGGCGGTGATCGGGGCGGCGATGGCGGCGGTCGTGAGCGCGATGAGCAAGAACAACAAGCTGAGTGTCTTCATGATGGGGGGTGGAAAAACGAATAGACGGAAGCAAAGCCGAAGCGATCCAACTTTGGGTTTATTAGCATTGGGCCCAATAGCCCGAAGCGTGCTTCGGCTTGGATGTGGCCGCGAGCGTGAGCGAGTGGTCGGACATCCACTCGCTCACGCTCGCGGCTACGTTGCAAACAGATGGTCTGTCAAATGCTCGGGGCTTGCCCCGAGGATATTTACTAGGCGGCAGCACCTGACGCCACTCGATGGAGCGGTGTTAGCGGAGCCGTGCTATAGCGACAGGAGGTCGCGGAGGGCGTCTTTCACGGATGTCATCTGTGCAGACGACAGGACGCCGAGCTTTTTGATGAGGGCATGATGATCAACGCTGGCGAGTCCTTGGATGTTTACACACGAGGGTTTGGGCAGCCAGTGAGGTTTCCCAATATCGACTTCACCGCGAAAACCACGGGCTTGCGACGTGAGCGGCGCGACGATCACCAACGCACGGGCATCATCAGGCTGGGGATAGGCGAGAATCAAGACGGGCCACTGTTTCGCGACCATGCCAAAATCAACGATCCAGACTTCGCCTTGGCGTGGTTCAGTAGGCACCTAAGGCGTCCTCCCATTTCTTGCCCTGCTCCTCGGTTGAAAGAATGCGCTCGGGAGACGTGGTGACAGTCAGGGGGAAGTCTTTTCGGATTTCGATTTGAGCCAGGAAAATATTAAACGCATCGCCGGGCTTCATGCCGAGCTTTGAGAGGATTTTCTCGGCGTTGCGCAGGCGTGCGGTCGGAACGCGGGTTCGGAACAGGGTGGTTGACGACATGGCTCAAAAAGGCTCAAAAAAGCACATGGGTCAAGCTTGCCGGACTCGAATGGGCAATCAGGTGCAGGGTTGGACGGGGCTTTGCGAGCGGGTGGATGCAGACGGTCGCAGTTGTTCGGAAACGCGGCGGGACGCCGCGTCTACTTTGCAGGCGGGGCGGGGAAAAACGGAGCGGACGGAGCCTGCGTAAGCGAACCAGCGCGTTAGGGACAACGCGCTCCACCTTCGGAGGCGTGCAGGAAGGCGTGGAGATCGGCGGCCATGCGGGGGCCGAAACCTTCGACGGCGGCGAGTTGGTCTTCGCTCGCGGCGCGGAGGTGTTCGATGCTGCCGAAGTGGGCGAACAACGCGGCGCGGCGGACGGTGCCGAGGCCGGGGAAATCGTCGAGGACGCTCTCGCGGATTTTTTTGGAGCGGAGGTCGGCGTTGTAGGTGTTGGCGAAGCGGTGGGCTTCGTCGCGCAGGCGCTGGAGGAGGTTGAGCGCGGGGTGGTTGAGCGGGAGGTTCAACGGGGCGCGGGCGTCGGGGAAGATGATCGTCTCGTGTTTCTTCGCGAGGCCGATGAGTGCGGGCGGCTCGACGTCGATGGCGACGAAGGCTTTTAACGCGGCGCCGATCTGGCCGCGTCCGCCGTCTATCACGACGAGGTCGGGCATGGGTTTGCCTTCTTCCTTCAGGCGGCGGTAGCGGCGGCCCACGACTTCTTCCATCGCGCGGAAGTCGTCGTTGCCGATGAAGCTTTTGATCTGGAAGCGGCGGTAGTGGTCCTTGTCGGGGCGGCCGTCGGCAAAGTGGACCATCGAGGCGACGACGAACGTGCCGCTGATGTGGGAGATGTCGAAGCACTCGAGGGTGCGCGGCGTGGTTTTGAGGCCGAGGGCCTCGCCGAGGAGGCGGGAGGCTTCGGCGCCGATCTCGGGGGACGAGGGGTCGGAGCGCTCGAAGTTGCGGGTTTTCGCGAGAGTTTTTTGGAGGGCGAAGACGATGTCGCGGAGTTCGGCGGCTTTTTCGAATTCGTGTTTTTCGGCGGCGGAGAGCATCTCGGCGCGGAGGGTTTCGAGCCATTCGCGGGACTTCCCGTCGAGGAAGGCGCAGGCGTCGTCCACGCGGAGGCGGTAGTCCGCGGCGGTGGTTTCGTTGGCGAAGCCGTAGAGTTCCTGGCGGACGTCGTCGTAGAGTTGCCAGCGTCCGTCGGGGAGTTTTTGCGGGGTGGCGTCGCCAAGGAGAATGCCGAACTGGCGGCGCATCTGCGCGAGGGTTTTGCGGAGGAGGTTGCTATGGGCGAAGGGGCCGAAGTAGCGGGCGCGGTCGTCTTTTTTGAAGCGGATGAGGACGAAGCGCGGGAGCTCCTGGGTGAGGTCGACGCGGACCTGGAGGAAGCGTTTGTCGTCGGTGAAGTCGGTGTTGTATTTGGGCTTCCACTGCTTGATCAGCTTGCCTTCGAGGAGGAGGGCCTCGGGTTCGGATTTCACCTCGAAGGTGTCGAAATCGGCGATCATCTGGACGAGCGCGCGGATCTTCGGGTGGAGCGTCATGGCGCGCGACGGCTGGAAGTAGGTGGAGACGCGCTTCTTGAGGGCCTTGGCTTTTCCGACGTAGATGATGCGCCCAAGGCGGTCTTTCATCAGGTATACACCCGGCTTATCGGGAAGGTGGCGGACCTTCTCTTTGAGATTTACTGGCTCGGGTGCTGGCATTTTGGGGCAGTGTAGCCTACTTTTGGCCATCGCAAGTATGGTTTCTCAAAACATCGGTCCGGCCGGCAACGTGGTTTCCAAGCGCTACGAGCTGCTCACTCTCGGGGACGAGCTGTTGCTCGGGCTGACGGCCAACGGGCATCTTACCTACGTCGGCGCGCAGCTGGGCAAGCGCGGCGTGTTGCTGCAACGCAACGTGACGATCACCGACGAGGCGGACGCGATCGTGGCGCAGGTCCGCGAGAGCTGGGCGCGGGCCGACGTGGTGATCACGACGGGCGGACTCGGGCCTACGTGCGACGACCGCACGCGCGAGGCGGTGGCGGACGTGCTGGGGCAGAAGCTGGTGTTCGAACCGGAGATCGTGAAGGCGATCGAGGCGAGGTTCGCGCGGCTGGGGCGCAAGATGACGGACAACAATTTGAAGCAGGCGTATCGGTTTGAGCGCGGCGAGGTGTTGCCCAACGCGCACGGCACGGCGCCGGGGTTGTGGGTGGAGCAGGACGGCAAGGTGCTCGTGATGCTGCCGGGTCCGCCGAACGAGTTGCAGCCGATGTTTGCCGAACAGGTCGTGCCGCGGCTGGCGAAGCTGGGGCTGTTGATGGAGCGCGAGGCGTATGTGCAAGTGCGCACGTCGGGCATCGGCGAGTCGGTGCTGGAGGTGAAGCTGCAGCCGATTTTCGACCGGTATGGGGACGCGCTGAGCATCGCGTTTTGCGCGCATCAGGGGCAGGTGGATTGCCGCGTGAGTTCGCCGTCGGGGAAATTGTCGTATGGGCAGCTCGACGAGATCGCGGCCGAGTGCGCGGCGCTGCTGGACGAGGATTTCATGTGCTACGGCGGGGACTCGATGGCGAAGGTCGCGGCGGATTTGCTGCGGGCGCAGGAGTTGACGCTGGCGGTGGCGGAGACGGCGACGGGCGGGCTGCTGGCGAGCGCGTTCACGGGCATTTGCGGCGCGGCGAAATTTTTCGCGGGCGGCGTTGTGTGCTGCACGAACGAAGCGAAGGTGGAGCTGCTGGAAGTGCCCGACTGCATGATGAAGCAACACGGGGCGGTGTCGGCGGAGTGCGCGGTGGCGATGGCGGTGGGCGTGGCGGAGCGGCTGGAGGCCGACTACGCGCTGGCGATTTCGGGGTTCGACGGGGCGTGCGGCGGCGCGAACGAGAATCCGGTGGGGACGATTTTTATCGCGCTGCATTCGCCACACGGGGTGTGGTCGAAGAAGCTGAGTTATCCGGGGCCGCGCGCGACGGTGAAGGTGCGCGTGGTCAACGCGGCGCTGGACTGGCTGCGGCGGGAATTGGTGAGGTCGGCGCGCGGGGCGACGACGACCAGCGCGCAGGGCGGCGGACGGCAGTGATTGATGTAGCCCCGACCGGTGGTCGGGGTGTTTGGAGACTGGGATCTTAGGAAACCCGACCGGCGGTCGGGTCTACATCAAGCCGAAGCCTTCGCGGTGTAGAGCGCGGCGAGGGCGGCGCCGATGGCCTGGGAGAGTTCGCCGAGGGTGGCGGCGGAGACCTTCATGCACTTGCGCTGGGCGGGATAGAGGTAGGGATCGGCGGCCTTGCGGATGCCGTCGAGGTAACGCTCGCGGAATTCGGGCGTGGTGCTTTCGGGGTCGATCAGGCCGCCGCCGATGACGACGAAGCCGGGGTCGAGCGCCATCGCGAGGTTGGCCACGTGGAGGCCGAGCGCCTTGGCCTGAAGATCAAAAATTTCGAGGGCGAGGGCGTCGTCTTTTTGGGCGAGTCCGCGGAGGGAAAGCGCCTTGTGCTTGGGGGTGTCGGAAGATTTCGCCAGCGGGTGATCGGGATATTTCGGCAGGAGGTGCGCGATGTATTGAGGAAGTCCCGAGATGGTGGTGTAGGCCTCGACGCAGCCCCAGTTGCGTCCGCAGCCGCAGGAGAAGGGGACGGCTTTGTCGAGTCCGGCGCCGAGCAGGTGCAGGGGAGCGGGCATGTGGCCGGCCTCCATGCCGGCGAGGTGGTCGCCGGAGAGGGGGAGGCCGTGCGTGTCGATGTAGGCGGCGCCGAGGCCGGAGCCGGGGGCGAGGAGGACGACGGAGGCTTTTTGGTCGCCGCGGGCGCGGGCGGCTTCGCCGACGCCACCGAGATCGCCGTCGTTGCCGACGACGAGCGGGATGACGCGGCCGGCCTTGGCGGCGATGGCGGCGGAGTAGTCGGCGTGGAAATTCCAGCCGGCGAAGGCGAGCGGGAGGTTGGCGGAGCGGTCGAGCACGCCGTAGCTTTGATACGGGCCGGGCAACGCGAGGCCGATGCCGGCGACCTGGGACCAGGCGAGTTTGTTGTCGGCGATCCAGCCCTCGACGCCCTCGACCCAGCCCTTGATGACGGCGGCGGTGCCGTCCTGGGAGTTGGTGGAGCTCTGGCGGAGCTTGGTGGAGACGGGCGAGCCGTCGGCCCACACGCCGCCGGTCTTGGAGGTGGTGGCGCCGCTGTCGGTGCCGATAAAAACGGTGGGAGTGCTCATGTTTTTGGGAAAGGATGGATCGCGGCGTAAAGCCGCTCCTGCAATCGGAGTGGGTGAAGGGTTAGCCGAGGAGGTTCTTGAGGGCGGCGAGATATTTTTCCTGCGTACGGCGGATGACGTCGGCGGGAAGCGAGGGGGCGGGGGGCGTCTGGTTCCACTTGATGGCAAGCAGGTGGTCGCGGACGAACTGCTTGTCGTAGCTGGGGGGCGAGCAGTCGGGGCGGTATTCGTCGGCCGGCCAGTAACGGGAGGAATCGGGCGTGAGGACCTCGTCGATGAGGATGAGGTTGCCGGCGGCGTCGGTGCCAAACTCGAACTTGGTGTCGGCGAGGATCATGCCGGCCTTGGCGGCGCGGTCGTGGCCGAGTTGATACAGCGCGATGCTGACGGCCTTGACCTTTTCGTAGAGGGCGGCGCCGACGGCGGCGGCGCCCTGGGCGTCGTTGATGGGCTCGTCGTGCCGGCCCTTGGGGGCCTTGGTCGTGGGCGTGAAGAGGGGCCGGGGAAGCTTGTCGGCTTGACGAAGGCCGGCGGGGAGACGGTGGCCGCAGACTTCGCCGGTCTTTTGGTAGGAGGACCAGCCGGAGCCGACGAGGTAGCCGCGGACGACGCACTCGATGGTGAGGGGCTTGAGTTTGCGGACGATCATGGAGCGCAGCTGGAGATCGCGGTTGGTGATGCCGCGGCGGGCGAATTCGCCGGCCTGGTCGGGGAGGAGGTGGTTGGGCAGGAGGCGGGAGGTCTGGGCGAACCACCAGTTGCTGATCTGGGTGAGGATGATGCCCTTGCCGGGGATGCCGTCGGGGAGGATGACGTCGAAGGCGGAGAGCCGGTCGGTGGCGGTGAGCAGGAGGGCGTCGCCGAGGTCGAAGATCTCGCGGACTTTTCCGGAGGCGAGGTGGGGGAAGGGCAGGCCGTCGATGGAGGTGACGGCACGGGTGGGCATGGCGGAGGCGATTTCGGAGGACGTCATGGGATGAAAAGAGATATGGACACAAAAAACGCGCCGGCGTCAAAGCCGGCGGGGCTTTAAAATGGCCTTCATGGAGGATTCATCCCCTTGACACCACGGGGCTTTTCACTGCCGAAGGCTCATGTCTAGAGCGGTTCAACCAAAACTGTAACTTGAAAGGAGGTCGGACCTTGCTCCCGGTCCGATCCGATTGGACGTCCTCTCAAAAATATCAAGACGGACCTGGAGCAACCGTGTCAGTCGGCAAGAACAAAGTTGGGATCTGCGAGTAGGCGATTGAGCAGGACGATGAGTTTGCGC
>JBAZSJ010000092.1:0-8092 GCA_041662485.1 Opitutaceae bacterium
ACTGCGCGGTTTCCTTGCGCTGGATGCATTGAACTTTGGTTGGATAGCCCATGCCAATAACTAGTATTATAACTAGATATAAAATCAAGCCTTCTCTGCTGCATCACTAGTCGGGGCCAAACTCCAGAGGTCGGACCTCCTGGTCCGACCACAGCGGAATCCCGCGCACGACCATCGGGACGGACCTGGAGGTCCGTCCTCCATGCAGCCCATTAAAACGGCTACAGTTTTATTTGAACTGCTTTATTGCGCGGCCAGCGCCACACCCGGGCTCTCCGGTTCGGTGTGCGCGGTGAGCAGGGCCACGGCGGTGCCGACCTGCAGCTTCACCTCGAAACGCAGCGGAAGCCGGGTCGCGTCGTCCGCGATCCACACGCGAACCTCGCCGCCTTTGCGAAACATGCCCTTCGGCTTGCCCACCATGCGCGGGATCAGCAGCAGCGCGGATTTCTTGCCGTCGGCCGTGCTGATTTTTTCGATGCGCTCGGCGGTGATGTTGAGGTGGTAGAATTCGTTGTCGAAGAGCACCTGCACCTCGCGCGATTGTCCGGGCGAGATGTTCCATCGGCGGGCCTGGACCAAGGTGGTCACGAAGTCCGAAAACTGTCCCTCCGGCACCGGGATGGTGGCGCTGCGCTTGGGCTTGAGGTGGTCGGTGTAGACGGCTTCCGCCTTCGTGTAATCGAACTGGATGGAGGCGCTTGTCTTGTCCGATCTCGCCTGCGTCGTGGCGCGCGCCTCCATCAACCTCCCGGCGTGTTCGTCGAAAAGAAAAACACCGACTCCATCAAAAGGGAATAGGACGCGGATCACTCCCTGCGAACTCGTGCGGGTGGTGATGCGCATGCGGTCGGCGCCGTCCTTCGTATTCTTCGCCGCGGCGAGAGTGATTTGGCCTGCGCCCCAAAACGGCCCCCAGCTCACCTTGAATTGGTAGGATTCTCCGGGGCGCAGCGGTCCGGCCGTTTCCGCGCGCAGCGCCGAAGCCATGACCAAACCAAGGAGGATGAGGCGGAATATCGGCATGGGGTGTGTTATGGGACGGTCGGACGGATGGTAAGTTCCGTTCCTGCGAGAATACAGACGGGCGGGGTGTCAGCTTTTCGCGTCAATGGAGTATTTGCCCGGGCCCGTGATAAGCAGGCCAAGGCACACCACGGCCATGGCGACCGGATGAGCGGCCGCCTCCCATCCGCCGAAGGGATAATATTTCCAAATCGAGGCCACGGCCATCGTGACAAACAGCGAGAGCGCGGCCGGCCGGTGCGCGCAACCGACGATGAGCAGCAGCCCGCCGAGCGTCTCCGCCACGGCTGCCGCCAGCCCCCAGCCGGTGTAGCCGAAGTTGATGCCCAGATAACTCACCGCCCGGCCCACCGCCGCCCATTTGTCAGGTCCGCCGGCCAGTTTTGGGAATCCGTGCACAATCATGAAGAGCGCGCCCACGCCCACGCGCATAACCAGCAGCCCGAAGTCCGAAAACGCATCCAGTTTCTTCCACTGTAGATTCATCGCAGTAACCCTAGCGCTCCAAACCCGAGGGTAAACAACAACATCACGCCGATCACCCACCAATACCACGCCAGCCCGCCGACGCTACGCCGCGCGGTGATTTTCGCGTGTGAGCCCTCATCGTCCTCGAACGACTCCTCCGGCAGATCGAGTCCCTCGTAGAGCGAGGTTTCCCGCCAGCCGGTGCGTTCATCTGCTCCGCATTCCGGGCAGGCGAGGGCGCGACGCGGAATCGTTGCGCCGCACTGCGCGCACTCTTCAGGAGGCGGCTGGTTTGTCCGGCTCATGTGCAGCCAAAAATCAGGAATGGGGCTCGTGGTGGAAATACTTCCGCTTGGCCAGGCGCCACGCGGTGACGAAGAAGGCAGTCAGGGGAATCGCGAGCACCATGCCGAGGATGCCGTTGAGCGCGGTGCCCCAGAAGAAGATCGCGACGATGATCGTGACCGGATGCAGCCCGGTGCGTTTCCCCATGATCTTCGGGGTGAGAAACCAGCCTTCCGCCATCTGCACGACACAGAACACTACCAGCACCAGTCCGACCATCGCCGGACCGCCGCCCGCGGGTTGAAGGAACGCCAGCGGCAGCGCGATGCTGAGGCCGAGGATCGTGCCGAGGTAGGGCACGATGTTGAGGATGCCCAGCGCGAGACCGATGAAGAGGCCGAACTTCAGGCCCACGACGGTGAAACCCGCCGCCAGCAACACGCCCATGATCAGGCCGATCAGCAGTTGGCCGCGGAAAAACGACACGACGATGGCAATGAATTCGCCCACCAAAAACTCCACGTCCTCGCGCAGATCCGGCTTCAGGAAGGGCAGGTGCTTGCCGAGGTTTTTGGCGGGCTCCCGGCTGGAGAGCAGGAAGAAAAACAGGTAGATCGGCACCACCGCGAGATGCGTGATGAAACCAAAAACCGAGAGTATGCCCAGCCCTGCGGACATGAGGGTGGGGATGGCGAGGTCCACGAGTTGCTGGCTCTGTTTGATCATGCCGCCGACGATCTTTTTGACCGTCTCGTTCTGCATCTGGGTTCGCGCCACGGTTATCCAGTCGGGATAGTGAAGTTCGACGTAATGGATGCCCTGCTTCCAAAATGTCGGGATGAACGCGATGAAATCCAGCACCTGCCCGACCAACGGGGGGGTGATCAAAAACAGCGCGCCCGCGATCAGCAGCACGAAGGCTCCGTAGAGCACGATTACGGCGCTCATCCGGCGAAGCTTCAGCTTCGATTCCAACAGCTCCACCACCGGCCGCATGATCAGCGCCATGATGCCGGCCACCGCCAGCGGCCAAAGCACGCCGGTGAATTGCCCGAGCAGCTCCCCCAGTTTGTTGACACAGTAAACCGCCAGGGCGACGCAGCCCACCAACGCCAGGAAAGTCAGGGCAAAGCCCACGATGCGTCGTTGGCCGGCGGTCAGCAGACGGGAGTCGTTGGATTCAGGTTCGGACATGGCCACGACAACACAAGGGACGCCCTCCGGAGGCCAGCCGAAAGGCGCGCACGCCTCCCCCGGCTCGCGTCTGCCGTCTTGCGTTCGCCGTGGATTGGGTAACGTGTCGATTGCCCGTATGCAGGCCGCGACCCACATCCACGTCAAAGGTGCCCGTGAGCACAACTTGAAGAACCTCGAGTTGCGCATCCCGCGCGGCAAGCTCGTGGTCGTCACCGGTCCGTCCGGTTCCGGCAAGTCCTCGCTCGCCTTCGACACCATCTACGCCGAGGGCTACCGGAAATACATGGAGTCGCTCTCCACGCAGGCCCGCCAGGTCCTGGAGCAACTCAAGCGCCCCGACGTCGATTTCATTCACGGCCTGTCTCCCGTCCTCGCCATCGAGCAGCGCACCGGCGGCGGCTCGCCCCGCAGCACCATCGCCACCGTCACCGAGATCGCCGACTACGCCCGCCTTCTCTGGGCGCTCCACGGCGAGCAACGCTGCCCCAAGGACGGCGGTCGCGTCATCCTCCGCTCCCTCGACGACAACATCGCCCGCGTCCTCCGCGAAGTCCCCGGCGAACGCATCATGCTGCTCGCGCCCGCCCTCAGCGCGAAACCCTCCGTCCTCCGCGACGAACTTCCGCGCCTCCGCCAGCGCGGCTTTCAACGCGTTCGTCTCGACGGCGAGGTCAAGAACCTCGACGACCCCAAGCTTCTCCCCTCCGGCGCCGGTTCGAAGGAAATCCGCGTCGAGCTCGTGATCGACCGCCTCGTCGCCAGCGCCGACCAGCGCAGCCGTCTCGCCGACTCCCTCGAACTCGCCTTCCGCGAGGGCAAGGACCGCGCCATCGTCCTCGCGCAAAAATCCGCCGACGCCCCCTGGCGCGAGATCACCCTCAGCCAGTCGCTCGCCTGCGAGATTTGCGGCGACACGTTTGAAAAACTCACGCCGCGCCACTTCTCGTTCAACCACACCGAGGGCGCGTGCGGGACCTGCGGCGGACTCGGCCGCAAGCTCCGCTTCGTCCCCGAGCTCGTCATCACCGCCCCCGAGAAATCCGTGCGCGGCGGCGCCATCAAGCCGTGGCGCATCGGCGGAAAAAATCTCATCATCAAGCACAACGCCCAGCTCAAGCAGCTGGCCGAGCAGCTCCCCTTCGACGCCGACACCCCGTGGAAAGACCTGCCCGCCGCCGTGCGCGACACGTTGCTCAACGGGGCGGGGGAGCGGTTGTTCGCCTTTAAGCTGAAACGCATGCGCGAGCCCAAGGCCATGCCGTTTCCCGGCATCCTCGCCGATCTCGAGACGAGCTGGCGCGAGACCGACAGCGACGGCTTCCGCGCGCGACTCACCACCTTCATGGTCAGCGGCGAGTGCCCCGAGTGCCACGGCACACGCCTCAACGCCCGCAGCGGGGGCGTGCGCGTCGCCGGGAAAACCATCCCCGAGTTCTTCGGCCTCGACGTCGGCACCGCCCACACCTTCGCCAATTCTCTCGTCGCCACCCTCGGCGCGAGCGACGCGCTCCACGAGATCGTCACCGGCATCGAGCAACGCCTCCGCTTCCTCCTCGAAACCGGTCTCGGCTACCTCACGCTCGAGCGCGACTACGACACCCTCTCCGGCGGCGAGGCCCAGCGCGTGCGCCTCGCGACCCAGCTCGGCATGGGTCTCATGGGCGTGATCTACGTCCTCGACGAACCCAGCATCGGCCTGCACCCGCACGACAACCAGAAGCTCCTCGACACCCTCCGCGAGCTGCGCGACCGCGGCAACACCGTCCTCGTGGTCGAGCACGACGAGGACACCATGCGCATCGCCGACGAGATCATCGAGCTCGGCCCCGAAGCCGGCACCGAGGGCGGACAACTCCTCTTCCAAGGAACGCCCGCCGCCCTCATCGCCGCGCCTCCCTCCGTCTCCCGCACCGGCCCGTATCTCGCCCGCAAGATCCGCGTCACCAAGGATGCGAAGACCAAGAAAAGCGACGGCACCTTCCTCACCGTGCGAGAGGCCCGCGCCAACAACCTCCGCGACGTGGACGCCCGTTTCCCCGTCGGCCTGCTCACCGTCGTTACCGGCGTGTCCGGCTCCGGCAAGAGCACGCTCGTCAACGACGTCCTCGCCGCCGCCGCCGCGCGAAAATTAAACGGTGCCAAGTCCATCCCCGGCAAACACCGCCACATCGAGAACCTCGATCTCTTTGAAAAACTCGTGCAGGTCGACCAGTCACCCATCGGCCGCAGCCCGCGCTCGAATCCCGCCACCTACACCAAGCTCCTCGACCTCCTGCGCGACCTCTTCGCCACCGTGCCGCTCGCCAAGGTCCGCGGCTACAAGGCCAGCCGCTTCTCCTTCAACGTGCGCGGCGGACGCTGCGAACGCTGCCAGGGCGACGGCGTCATCAAGCTCGACATGCAGTTCATGGCCGACGCCTACGCGCCGTGCCCCAGTTGCGACGGCCGCCGCTTCAACCGCGAGACCCTGGAAATCCTCTTTCACGGCAAGTCCATCGCCGACGTCCTCGACATGACCGTGCGCGACGCCATGCAGCTCTTCCGCAACATCCCCCGCGTGATGGACAAGCTGGAGACGCTCAACGCCGTGGGCCTCGGCTACCTCACCCTCGGACAATCCGCCACCACGCTCTCCGGCGGCGAAGCCCAGCGACTCAAGCTCTCGCTGGAGTTGAGCAAGCGTCAGCAAGGAAACGTGCTCTACATCCTCGACGAGCCAACGACGGGACTGCACTGGGTGGACATCCAGCACCTGATGGACCTGCTCTTCAAACTGCGCGACGCGGGCAACACCCTCATCGTGATCGAGCACAACCTCGACGTGATTCACATGGCCGACTGGTTGATCGACCTCGGCCCCGGCGGAGGCACGGCAGGCGGCGAGATCGTTTATGCCGGCGACCGCGCCGGCATCGAAAAAGAACCCCGCAGCCTCACGGGACAGGCGCTGGTGAAGTGGGGCAAGGCGTAGGAGCGAGCGCAAGCGGAAGGTGTGTAGCCCCGACCGGTGGTCGGGGGGCCTTGGATTCGAATGCCAAACCACCCGACCACAGGTCGGGTGGTTTGGGCGAAACGCCGATCAGCGATCGGGCCTACATCAGACGGTAGGCGGAAGGCGGAAATCGTGCGTGCGGATTACCCCCGCGTCAGCCAGTGGCGGTCGTGGCGGGCGGCGTGGAGGACTGTTGCGACGACCACGGTTTGCGTCGGCTCATCCACGGAATAAACGACTCGGTAGGGGAAAACGTTCAGGGTAACTCCAGCGGATGTTTTTGACCGGATGGCGACGGCAATTGAGCAGCGGATTTTCCGCGAGTGCATCCCACACCCGGATGATTTCCTCCACGAAATCGGCCCCGAGTCCCGTTTGACGGGCTTCATACCAAGCGGCGGCTTCGGCCACGTCCGCTTCTACTTCCGGACGGAATTCCACCCTCCACGTCATTTCGTGAAACGGGAGCGCAGGCGCGCCTTCATCTCATCGAGCGGCACGGCGGAAGCGGGGTCCCGTTTATGATCGGCGAGACGTTGCTCAATCAAGGCCTCGTCCTCCGCCAGGAGCGAGGGTTCGTCCAAATCCAGCGCACGCCGAATCAAAACCTGACGCTCGGCGACGGTAAGCATGGGCAACTCGGCCAAAACCTCGGTGAAGCTCATGGCTAAAACGTGGCCCGGTCACGGGGCGCTGTCAGTCTCGAAGTATGCCATGAGCTGCATTAATCCTCTCTTGGATTATGTCATTCCTGCCGCCGCGCGCCTTCAATCAGGATATGGACATCGCGCTCATGCGCGTGATTATTTTCTTCAACACTTGTTCCTCGGCGGCCAGCTGCTTGGAGAGAGCTTGATAGGTTTCGTCGGCCTGAAGCGCTTCGGGCGACAAATCCGGATGGGCAGTCCGATAGGTGGTCATCGCCTGTTGCAGCGCCTTCATCTTTTCTTCCTGCCGATCAGCTTTCACTTTCAGGGCTTCTACCTCCTTCATCTGTTCGTCTATTCGCCTGTTGCTCTCGGCGGCGATATATTCGTCGGCAAACATGTTGGCGATCCTCGCGGCCACCAGACGATCGGGATGCCGATACTGAACTTCCGCCGTGTTGCTCTCCGGATGAGCGACCACCGTGCGGTTGGCCCAAAGTAGATCTACAATCACCGCCAAGCCTGCATCCGCATGGTGACCGTAAGGCTTTAGAAAAGCCTCAAGGCTCAAGGGGTGGGGATCTGAAGGCTTGAGCAGCCGCTTGGCCACACGCTGAGCCAAGGCCGGTGATTCTATGAACGAAATCCTTTCCGTGAAATCCCGAACTTCATTTTCGTAGAACCTAGGTAAAAACTGCACTTTGGCCGCAGACTCATACAGGCGCTGCTGCTTGGACGTGTAGAACAACGTCGCTCCCATGAATCCTGCGAAGCCCACCGCAAAAACGAGCCAATAGACCTTGCGACTGTAGTGCCCGTGATTCACGGGCGAATCCTCGTGTCCAGCGCCTCGCGAATCAAGCCAACGAACGCCTGTCCAAATGATTCAGCGGCGATTCAAACTCACTGACAATTCCCGGCAGGTCGTCAGGCTGCGATTCCGGGACTATTCCGTTTTTCTTTGCGCGGACCATGCTTGGTAGGCTGCTTCGCAGACGGGGCACACATAGTCCGGGGCCTCCGTCGGATCGGAGTCAGATACACAGCATCCTCCCATTTGGAGCGCGGCGTTTGGGAACTTGAGATTCATGGCTTCGAGAAACTCAGGCATAGGTAGTCCATAGCCGATAGGCACGAGTCGGCGGGTCATCCACACGGCCGTGATCAGCACGAACGCGACGACGAGGCCGATTAACCCGCCGATGGAGACCCAGACATAGGGTGCAGCGAAGAAGCCGACGACAAGGACGGCTCCGTATTTGGCAACATTACCCCAACGCTTGGCGCGCGGGTCGTTGAGGAGTTGTGGATTCATATGTTAGGGAAAAATCAGTGACCAGACGTGGAGGGTTTTGAAGACTGCAAGCGCTTAGCCGTAACCATGCAGTGGAAAAGAGCCGCCGATTGGGAACTGATTGATGGTGAATGAAACCTAAACAATCGGAGAGCGGAAGCCCGGTTCACCAATCGGTGGCCG
>JBAZSJ010000093.1:0-7907 GCA_041662485.1 Opitutaceae bacterium
GTTTCATGGCTGGACCAATCCCAACGGCGACAAGGAACTCACCCTCCTCGGGTGTAACTATGGGTTCACCCCTACCAATCTTTACCTCCATTTTGTAGGCAATAAGCTCGTGATCGACCAGCTCAACCTGCTCGCCAACGACGAGGGCTATGCGGTGAGGTGCGTGGGTGGACTGGCGCTTTATACCGTATCCGGACCTCTAGTTTCCAATATCACCTGGGTCGGCAATGGTGCCGTGAACAACCCCCTCGACATCAATCAAAACAGCAATTGGACCTATAACGCGACGGGCTCGCCCATCAACCCCAATGATCGATTCGTGCTCTTCGACGCTGGCCGGACCACCGCCCCACGCACGCCAAACGTCCCTGCTGCCGTGACCTTGCGTGGACTTTACTTCAAATCGACCGCCGCGACTGGCGACGGTTTCAACGTGGGCGGGGTCGGCCCGCTTACGATCGGCCGCGGCGGCGTCACCAACTACGATGCTGACACCGAGACGATCTCCGTGCCCCTCCTGCTCGGCAACCCGCAGGTGTGGAGCATCGACCGAGGCAAGGTGGCCGTCACCTCGACCATCGGCAACGGCGGCTACCTCTTGGAAAAAACCGGGGCAGGCACGATGACGGTCTCGGACGTTATCTCGGGCACCGGCGGTCTGGCCGTGTCCAACGGTCTGCTGCAACTGGACGCCACTAACACCTACACCGGCACGACTTGGGCGCACGACGGCAACCTGCGCGTCAACAGTTCCATCGCCAGCTCCCCCTTGTTGACCACTGCCGCCGACGGCATCGTCAGCGGACACGGCATCGTGGGCTCCCTTTCGGGCCCCGGCACGGTCCGGCCCGGCGACGACACGACTCCCGGTATCATGACCGCGTCTTCGGTTTACAGTCTCGATGGCACACGCTTTGGCTTCAAGTTCACCCAACCCGGCTCGCCCAGCTACGGTATCGCCGCAGCCAGCGGCAACGGCGTTCTCCGGCTTACCGGGGCCATCCCGTTTACGGATTCGAAGAGCAGTGTCCAGATGCTCGGCTCGGCCAACACCGTGGACTTCTACTTTGACAGCCTGCCCGTGAACGGCGTGTTCCGGGGCGGCATCTTCACCGACAATAATACCGCCTACAACTTCGCCGCCGCCAACTACCACTACTATGTGGCCGACCTGACCGGGGCGGTGACTTACAATGGTGCGCATTACTCGACCTATTCCGGCCCGCTTGCGCTGGAGGTAGGGGTTGTCGCGGAGACTGCGGGCTTCGTCTCCGGAACTAAGAACGGTTACGTGATGGAGCTGCGGGTCCTGCCCTCGGGGGCGACCCCGTCGGCTTCCGGCCGCCTGCTTACTTCGTCATCATCAACCGGCGTTTTGTCGGTTTCGAGTGGCGGCATCACCTTGAACGAGCCTGCCCTCGCTTCGCAGATTACCGCCATCGTGGTTTCCGGTGGCAGTTCTTTTATCGAGGATGACACCACCCAGAGCGGCTCGCCACTTCGGGTCGGTGATTCCGCTCCTGTCACCATCGGTGGCGGTGGGTTTGAGTTGAAGGGAAAGACGGGCGTTGTGAGCACAGAAATCCTGGGGGCGCTTACGATTGGCGACGGCGCCGCCACGATCAAACTGACGCCTGCGGGTAACGGCACGTCCTCGTTGGTTTTTAGTTCCTTCGCCCGCCAGACCGGCGGCTTCGTCAACTTCACCGCCTCGACCGGCCTCGGCTCGACCAACACCATCAAGTTCACCGCCGCGCCCACCTTGGTAAACGGCCTCATCCCCTACGCCCTCTACAATAACACCGCCTTCGCCTCCTACGACGCCACCAATGGCGTGATCGCCGCCACCTACCAAGGCACGACGCTCGCCGGCATCGCGGCTCCCACGGACAATATCCGCATCGCTGCCAACGAAACCCTCGCCGCCGACGCGACGCTCAACTCCCTCGTCGTGGCTCCCCCCGGTGCCTACGGGAGCGGGGCGAACTTGGGCGGCAAGACCCTCACCGTCACCAGCGGCCAGGTGCTGCTGTCCAGTGACCAGGTCAATGTCTCCAGCGGCACTCTCGCCTTTGGCGCGGCCGAAGGCTATATCCATGGCTCGTCGCGTAATTTCTTGGGTTGCTCCATCTCCGGCACCGGCGGCGTCACCTACGGCGGCAGCATCTCGCTCCTAGGCATGAATGTGAAATATTCGGGGCCCACCCGCCTGCATGGTGCCATCTCGCTTGGTCTCGGTGCCAACAACGTCTTCCCCGACACCGGGGCTGTCATCATCGGCGGCGACGCCTCGCTCGGCGCGGACTCCCGCCAGACCGGCGGCGAAACCTTCGGTTCCCTGTCGGGCTCGGGTCCGATCAACATCACCACCACCCTCACACTCACCGCAGGCGGCGATAACACCTCCACCACATTCTCCGGGGCGATGAACGGCGCGTTCAAATACACCAAGGCCGGCACGGGCACCTTTACCTATGCGGGCATCGGCTCCACCACCGGCGCTCTCACGGTCAACGGCGGCACCATGCTGGTGGACGGCAGCCTCGCCAATGCGCCCGCCAGCGTGGCCAACACCGCCATCCTCGGTGGCAGCGGCGTCGTAGGCACCGTCACGGTCCAGGCCGGCGGCAAGCTGGCCCCCGGCGATAGTGCGCCCGGCACGCTCCAGTCCGGCGCACAAGTCTGGTCCGGCGGGGCCAGCTACCAATGGCAAATCAACACTCTCGCCGGTGCTAAGGGGGCCACCTACGGCTGGGACTGGCTCAACATCAACGGCACGCTCGACCTCACCGCGACCACGTCCAACTTTGTGCTCAACCTCGATTCCATCGGCGCACTCTCCGGTTGGAACAATCACGCCGCGCAGTCGTGGACCATTGCCACCGCGTCCGGCGGTATCACCGGCTTCGCGGCCAACAAATTCACGATCAACACCGCGACCTTCGTCGATGAGAACCCGACCGATGGTGGCACGTTCGGCGTCGCCGTGTCGGGCAACGACCTGAAACTCGTCTACACCCCGCTCTACACGCCGGTGCAGGCCTGGCGCATTTCCAATGGACTGCCCGTGGATGGCAGCGGCAGTGGGGCAGACACCTACGACGTGAGCGGCAACGGCATCCCCAACCTCCTCAAATACGCCCTCGGCATCCCCGCCACCTCCACTACCATCGCCAGTCTGCCCGCAGTCTCCGCCGCGAACAACCGGCTCTTGATCGTGTTCAAACGTGACCCTCTGCTGATTGACATCAACTATGTCGTGGAAGCCAGTTCCGACCTCACCGGTGCCTGGACCCCGATCGCCAGCAGCGTCGCTGGCGGTGCGACGACCAACCTGGGTGGCACGGCCTTCGTCACGGAAGTCGGCGGCAGCCCCCAATACACGGTGACGGTGCAGGACGGCGTCGGCTTGGACTCCACACCGCGGCGTTTCCTTCGCTTGAAGATCGTCCGTCCCTGAATGTGACCCCGCCGGGGCGGATGCTTTCGTTCAAGACGAAGGCACCGCCCATCCGGTGGATTGGCGATTGTGAGCAGGCGCGTGAACGCAGCCTCACTCCCCATCAGGGATCTTCCAGCGGTTGGTCGAATGAAAATGCATCGGTCGTCCGCGCATGCACAGCGGTCGGCGCGTCGCCTTTGCCGTAGTCGAAGGTCAGCCACAGGGGCTTCTCGGTTTCCATGCGGTGATCGACGTAGTTGCGGTCGTAGTCCCGCATCACCACGCCCGGCAGCACGATCTTGGTCAAAAGCTCCAGTTGGAATCGCCGCAGCTCCAGTCGTTCGTAGCGCGTGAGCCGCTCCGTCACGGGCGCGGTTCCGCCACGCACCGAGTGCAGGCTCCAGCCGCCGCCCTCCGCCGGTTGGTAGATGCCGAGGTCGATCAATCGCTGGCGGGCGTGGGCGAGTTGCGCGACGGCTTCCGGACCGCGCCGCGCGGCCTCCTCGTCGATCGCCGCGCGTTGGCGCAGATACGTTGTCGGGTCGTCTTTCCACGCGTTGAGCGCGTCCTCGATCATGGCCTTGGGCGAACGTCCGGTGGTCGCGACTTTGAGCAACGTTTTCCCGCACTCGGTCGAGTCTTCTTTCGCCGCCTTCCAGCGGGCGTAGAGGTTGGTCGGCGGGTGGGCCGCGCGTTGTTCGGCCAGCTTGGCCGTGAGGGCGGACAACTCCGCAGCGGTGGTGGCGACCGCGTCACGCTCCGGCGGATTCAAGGCTGTTTGAAACAGTTTTGCCGCGACGCTTTCGCCGCGTCCCGAGGCCAGCTTCAGCAGGCGAGGCCAGTCGCGCACGGGGTAGGGGGCGCTGCCCTCGGCGGGTAACAACACCGGAGTGTCGAAGCCGATGCGGGTGTCGCCCGCCGCGTAGTAGATGTCCACGAGACGGTCGTGTTCGTCGTAGGTGCGCAGTTGGTTGTCGGGGAAATCGACGCTTACGAACGCCGGGGCCGACCAGCCTTCGCCCGTGCTGGCGAAGACGCCGATGTCCACGCGGTTGGTGTCCAGCGCGTCGCCGGGCGCGATGGGGAAACGGTCGTGCCAGGTGATCGTGAGCCGGGCCTCGCGGCCATCGGCGGTCGGCTCGATGCGCACCCGCGACGGATCGCCTTGCAGGAGCGCCCAGCGAAACCGCAGCGCTCGTCCCTTCCAATCGTAGCTGTCGGCCGCGCTCACGGTGAGGCTCATGGCGCGGCCCCAGCGGCGGAATACGCGGCCCACCACCGCCGGTGTGTCGCACAGTTTTTCAGAGGGCGTGCCTTCCGGGGCGTTGACGCCGGGCGTGAGCGGATCTTCGGCCACGACGCGCAGCAGCGCCAGCGGCAGAATTGTCTCCGGCGTGACCGCGTGCGCCGCTTGCGCCAGCTTGAGTTCGTCGAGCTGGTCGCCGCGAAACACCGGCGGATGCGTCTTGCCCGTGAAATAGTCCTCGGGCGTGGCGACCTGCTTGTTGGTCACTCGCATCAATGCCTGCAACTCCGGCATGAGCAGCCCGTGTTTCACCAACGTCGCCTTCACCTGCGGAGACAGTGCCGCCGTCGCCTGGATCAGCGCCTTCAGGAACGGGATGTCGCTTCCCGAGGAACCTTTGGAGAGCAGCGTGTAGGGGCTGTTGAGCGGCAGCACGTCTCCATAGAGCCCCTGGCCATTGTGGCCGGGCCAGAAGTCTTGGTGGGCCGGATACACATAGAGGTTGGCGCTCCGGTATTGTTGGTAGAGCAGGGCCATGCCATCGGGGCGCATCATCGCGTGGCGGGGATTGCAGCCGCCGCCCCGGGGAGTGGAGGAGGTCGAGGAGTTGCCGAAGCTCACCTGCGGCTGCACGGCGAGGGAGAGAGCGTAGTCGGCGTTGGCGGCCTTCTGCTCGGGCGTGTAGGTGTGAAGGCGCAACTGCGGGTAGAGTTTCACGTCCAACTCGGCGTGGCCGCGATCCCGGTTGTCGTAGGCATCGCCGTGATTGCCCGCCGCCGTGCCTTCGGCGAACCACCGGTTGAGGAGCTGCGAGACCTCGCGTTTTTCATCCAAACAAGGGCGGTCGGGGGCCGGGGACTCGGCCGGCGGCGGGGTTTTCGGCTGCGCTTCGGCGGTAGTAGTCTTCGGCGTATAATGTGCCAGCAGCGTCGGCCAGAGCCGGGCGCTCTCGCTCGGCTCGAGACCGCCTTCCGGCATGAATTTCACGGTGCCGAAGGCCGAAGGGTTGGCCCACAGTAGCTCTTTTTCCCGGCGCCTCGGGTTGAGCAAATCGGTGATGCGCGCGGCGGCTTGTTCACGGTAACGCGCGTCGCCCCACATCGCCTCGATCGCCATGCGAAACGACTCCCCGGAGCGATACGGTCCGCCTCGTTCCGCGCACAGCAGTTTCCAGTCGATCTTCAAAATCTGTACATATCCCTGCCCATCAGCATCGGGCCGGAAGCTCAACTCCACGCCGTGGCCGACGGCTTGCGGGACGATTTTCACGGTTTTCCCGCCGGAGGAAAGGTCGCCGAACACCAGTCGCGACGCCGGACGTGCGCCATCGGTGAACCAATACGCATCGAGGTGCACCAGATTCACCGGCTTGAGTGTGGGCCCGCCATCGACGTCGCCCAAGTTGAATCGCAACTGCACGGCGTCGCCGCACCACCCCATGCCCGGTGATTTTTCCGGGTCCACGTGGTTGATCATCGGCGTCTGGTCTTTGAACTCAAACGCCAGATAAAAGCTCGTGGGGTCGTAGCAGGAGGTGACTCGCACGAGCTGCCCAGGGTGGGCCGCGTCGTCGGCCAGCACGATCGCGCCGCTGTGGTCCCATGCGGAGAGATCACCATCCATCCGCACCGCGCCGACGGCCGGGGTTGAGCGCAGCAAGGAATTCTGGAGCGACTCGGTCGCCGCCCGCCATCCCGGCGCCACAATCCCGGCCAACAACACCAGTCCTAGGAGCGGGAGTGGTTTCATCGGCCGACCGGGTTTGGCACCATCAGGTGGTCGCCGGATTCGCGCCTTCCGTCGCGCCGAGGGCGGTGGCGGAGGCCGCGTCATCCAGCTGCTTTTGTTTCCAGTTGAAATAGACTTTTACGAAGATCAACCCGGTCAAAAGATAAAATCCCGCCCCCCAGAGATACCCGGCGCGGTTAAACTTCAGCAAGTCGAAGAATGGAGCGATGATCAGTGGATTCACCACCAGGATGATTGTCTGATAGAAAAACGCCTGCGCGGAGCAGAACTGCCCGAGCTTGGCGCGAGGGAAAAACTCCACGGTCACCGCGCCCAGGGCTATGCCGAAGAAGAATCCGTTGATTTGGAGCAGGCTGGCCATGACGGCAGCGGAGACTTTGTCGTGGATATAAAAGAAGGATATGAATGCCAGTAGCGACCAAGCGAAGAATGTCGCCGGCAGCACCCGGATCGGCTTCAGCCGGTCAACCATGGAGCCGGCGGAATAACCCAGCAGCAGGCCGAAGACGGTCGTGGTCGTCAGGCCGATGCCCGTGATCCAGCCCGTGGTGGCAAAGTCCATGTGCAGGTCGTAGCGCATGTAGAAGAACTGGTAAGTGTTGCCTTGATTCCCCAGCTGGAAGCACAGCGTGCCTACGAATATCCACAGGTAATAGGAGTCGCTGAAGCAGTCGGTGAAATAGTCCTTGATCGGCTGGAGCATGCCTTTGGCTTTACGAGGGGCCAGCGGGGGATATTCGCCTTCCTTCACCTTCCACAGGGACAGGAGATAAACGGAGAGGCAGAAAGCGGCCACGCCCAGATAGACGAGTTTCACGTGTTTGTCGGCATAACCGATGATGACAAAGTTCCACAGCAAACCGGCGGACACCGTGACGATCTTGGCGATCGCGTTAAACCGGCCCAGCACCAGCTCTGGCACCACATCCCAGTAAAAATAGGAGAAGATGGCTAGGACCACGGCGTTGAACAGGCCAGTGAGGATGCTCGCCGCTGCGATGAAGAGCACCTCTCCGTTAATGTGGATGTGGCTCAGCAAGGCCGCGATGCCCTGGTGCTTCATCAGCAAATGGTAGAGGTCGGGCATGAAGGGGATCGTGCAAAGACTCGCCGCAAACAACGGTGTCGCGATCAGCAGGATCGGTCGCCGCCGGCCGAAGCGCGTGCGGAGCCGGTCCGACCAAGTGCTGAACACCGGATTGATCCACATGCCCATCACCCCGCCGATGGTCCCGAAGGTGGCCAGCAGGGTGTTGGTCGCTCCGCGATCCTTCATGAGGGTTCCCGTGATGCTCGTCACCGACTCCAGCAGAGTGATCGAGAAATCATTCCACATGAGCCAGAAGAAGAGAACCCAAAGGCCCTTTTTGTCGTAGACGAGCGTGCCCACGGTGAAGGTTTTGTGGTGTTCGGTTTTCATGTTTTCTTAAAGAGATGAGTGGCGACCGGCTGTTGCCGGTTATCGGATTG
>JBAZSJ010000094.1:0-7741 GCA_041662485.1 Opitutaceae bacterium
GGGGCGCTCGAAGGTTTTCCAATCGCGGGTGCGGATCAGGCCGACGCCGTAGCCACGGTTGGAGACCGCCGTGTAGGTGAGGTTATACACTCCGTCGATCTCGGTCACGCGGGCGTCCTCGATACCGAAGCTTTCCAGCGGTCCCGCACCCATGAGGGTGGGGGTGAGATCGGCCTTGAAGTTCACGCCATCGTCGCTCCAGGCGAGGCGCAGGTGGGAAAGGGTTGTGAGATAGGCTTGGCCTTTATGGACAAATACGCGCGGATCGGACACGTCGTCGCAATCGACCTTGCGGTAGCGCACGATGCGGATGCCGTCCGGCTGGGTCGGATCAAGGACGGGCGTGGCCACATAGCCTGGTTCCTGCACCGGGCGCTCGGCGACACGGAGGAGCAGGCCGGTCTTTCCCTTGTAGCGAAAGGCTCCGGGGTTAAGGAGGCAAGTAACCTCCATGTCGGGACGGCTGGGGATCACGTCCGAGGGACGCAAGATTGGGTTGTTGGTGAAGCGTTGGGCGAGGTCGGTCATGGCTTTTGGAAGTTCACGTTGGCAGCTCCCCGTCCCCTCTGCCCATGTAAACACAATGGAGACACTAGGTTGATACTTGAGCATCTCTGCTTCACTAATGACCGTCGCCGGGTTTTCTTAACTTTCCTGACTATGATGATGCACCGGCTGACCCCGCCTTGGAGTATTGCTTGGAATCCCTGCGAAAAACAAACGTCCGCCAGGCGCAGGCGATCTTTTACACTGGCCCGATGGAGCGACCCAATCAACTCGACTTTAAGCGTCTCCCCGGTCTCTTATCGCAAATCGAAATCTCGGAATAGGGAGTGTGGTCAGCGAAGTGTCGATATGCGTATGAAGCCCCAAAAAATAATACAGAGTCGCCAGACAGCGGAAGCGACGGAGTAAAACCATTAGGCTAAAAAGAAACCGAACCCACTCGGATGAAAGTCACCAGTTCACGAAGCGAACCCACGCCGAATCCGGCGTTGCGGGCAAGATACATGCTTATCACGGATCGTGTTGTGCACGCGCGCGCCACTCAGGTAGCGTGATGTGTATTTTCATGTGTTTGTAGCGCCTTGGCAGGCACCTTTCTTCATTTCTGATTTTCGAGGGCAATCGCGGCCCTTTCCGCCTTCCGCGCATATCCATAGTGTATGGCGCTCACGAACAACAGGAGCGGCCCGCCATAATTCCAGTCTCCCGAGCCTTTCGCGCGCGACTGGGAATAGCACATGATGATGAACCCAAGAAGGAACGCGGCGCCTATGCTGCGACGCAGGATCTGAATGTGGCAGAGGATAGTCTTTTCCTTCTTCGCGTCACGGAAGGCTCGGATGATTGAAAGAATCAGCAGCAGTGGAACGAGGATGCAGAGCGCGACGAATATCGTGGATGCGGAGGGCATTGGGAGACTGTTTTGTTTTTCCTAAACGCAAAGACTGGCGCATGGATACGCCCGGTTGCTCAGTGGTTTCTATTTCTGAGTCGCTTTCCACTCCGTAAACCTCCGTATCTGCTCGTTAGCATCCAAGTGCTTCGCCAAAGGATCGGCTTCCAGGAAGTCCCTGAAGCTCTTTTCGTCCCTGATACGGTCCTTTCTCAGGCTTGACCGTATCAATTGCGCCTTCTGCTCCAGATCGACGGAAAGGGCTTCCGCTATTTTCTCGTGCGCTTTCATCGCTCGCCAGCCGACTACCATCCAGAAGATGGCGACAAAGCAGCCGGCGAGTATGGACAGTATGGCAAATAATTGAGCGTCGTTGGAATTCATATTTTTTGAGAACATCGGACGGAATCGCTGCCACCGCAGGCTTGCGTGGCAAGCGCTCATCTTGTCCGCAGCACTTGGTGGTTAGGATCTCTCTTCCTTTCTCAGCCTAATCCACTCGGCCACGCGCCATCTCTGGTATTTTTGGTGCCGGATCGAAAGCAAGATGATGATGGGCGCACAGGTGAGCGACCCAATGATGCTGGTGATAATCGCGGTCTTTGCCTCCTCGGTTCCCGCCTGCGGCAGGATGCTGCTCATGAACATGACCGCGACCAGACACCAGATAAGCGACAGATAATTCGTCTGCTTCCTTTTGTATTCCGCATCCGCCTTCAGCAGGGCGGCGTGTGCCTTGCGCCTGGTGCAGAAGGGGATTTCCGGGGGAGCCTCGTTGAGTTCAGGGCATTGCATGGTGCTTTAACGTCCTGGCACGGGATGCGCGCGGCACACAGCCAATGACAGTGTGGTCGCCTATCTGTCGCGACTGGTTCGGCTTCGTGGTTTTCATTTAATCTGGGGGAAATATTTTGCCATTCAGTCCTTCCCAAAGACTTAAAATCTGTGTGATTTCCATTCCGTGCGTGCTGAATATAGGCCGTTCTTTTATCTGAATTCGTAAAATTGAAATAATCCATTCGATGTCGTGCTTTTCGATATCGTAGCCATAAGAATCGGCATCATCTTCTGAGGGCACTCGTAGTTTGCGGTAGCGATTTTCTTCCTTGGGCCCCGCCAGAATCATACAGCTCAGCGTCGCCTTGTGGATTGGCTTATCGACTTGGAGTATTTTCATATTTATTCCTGAATCCGGCGCTTCAAATAAAACAACCTCTCGCCGGGATTACACGGCGAGACGGTAACCAATTCCCATCCGTCTTTTCCTGCGGTAATTAATTCTGGATAATCAAGGTCAAATCCTCTCAGCCATAAAGTTTTATACTCCCATTTTGGCTCGGATTTTTGAGGGCAAACACATCCGGAGTATGTGAGGGCTAATATCGTAAGCGCGAGAGCCGTGATTAGTGATTTCATCGTGGTTTTGTTTTTGCCGAACGCTCTGGATCAGACAGATACATGCTTGGCACGTGGCGCCTTGTTATTTTCCGTGGTTTTCATTAATCGGGTGGCAAAATCGTTTAGAGGTCAGAACCAACGTGGGCAGTATAAATAATATAATCGGGAATAAATCTATGCGAATATTCCATTCCGGGGGATGAGTGAACTCATATGCCACGCATGCCGCCAATGCTAGCAGAGGCAAGATAAGCTTCGGACTGCCTTTTCTTATTTTTTTCCGCAAGGCGATCCAAGAAGACAAACAAAGCACGAAAATAGCGCAGAAATAGAAGCCGTGGATTGGCATGATAGTGAAGATGTCGCGCATGGGATAATAGGGTTATTTTGCACCAACAGTGCTACTAACACTTAGTTCGTTTTACCGAGTAAAACGCAGGGTGTTACTTGATGATAATTTACCAATTTCCAGATGCAATTTTTGAAAGGGGAGATCGCTGGATCAAAACCGCGCCTTCGGGTTTTCATTTGCGATAAGAAGGCAGCCGTGCAGCCGGAAGTCGAGTTGATTGAATCCCTCCTCCCGTGGGGTGAAGCCAACCACGCAGGGCGCGCGGTCAACCCGTGCCCTGCGCGTGCCATGTCCACGACAGACAAAGCGCGGCCTCCGACCGCCTCGTGCCTTTCCAAGGCTATTTCTTCGCTATCCGCACCAATCCCGCGATGCCGAGCAGGACGGCGAGCGCGAGCAGCGTGAAGTAGACGTTCTCCTTGAAGAAGAACGAGTCTCCCCGCTGGAACATGTCGCCCACCCCGGCCGGCGGGCGGTGGGAGTAGACGAATATTCCGAAGGCTATGCCCGCCGCTACGAGGACGGCGCCGATGACCTTGCTGTTTTTGGCTGATGCCGGGTTGGTTTCGCTCATTGTGATGTCCCTTTCCTATGCGGCCTTGATTGGCCGGGACTGGCTCGGCCGCCTGGCCCGCCCCGGATTTGATTTTTTTCGGTCGAGTCCCTCATGGTGCCTCCGGCCTCCTGCGCATCGCCTCCGCGATGAGCTGATGGCCGCGTCCTCCTTCGCCCTGGCCTCCTCGGGGGAGAGCCTGACTCGGGTCGTCGTCACCTTGTAGCCCCTGATCTTTCTCACCTCGGGCGCCGCTGGCGCGGGCGGAGGGAGGGACTTCAGATAGGCGATGAACTCGTCCGGGCCGAAATACCCCACGCGGGCCGCCGCCCGTCCGCGCCGAGGCCGTTCCGCATGGCGGCTTCCAGCTGGGCGAGCTTGACCGCGCTTCCGCTCACCACCGCCACCCTGTCGAAGCCCGCCTTGATGCACTTCGACACATTGCCGACCCCGTGATCTATGGTCGTGGTGACGGTGATCTCGCACCCGATGCTCGCGCCCCGCCCGTCGATGACCTGGTCCATGCTGCCCCTGCCGTCCAGGATGGATTTCTCGATGACGGCCCGGAAACCGAGCGTCTCGCATATTCGTTCGCCTAGCGAAATTGGGAATCGAATACGTTGTTTTATAAATCGTCCATGGTTCCGCTCTTTAACATTCAATCAAGGAGATCATACCATGCCATCGAACGGGGCCGATGCGGCCCCCAAGTTCCCGCTGGGGAACATAGTCGCCACGCCGGGAGTCCTAGCAGAGGTTCCTCGCGACGAGATCGACTTCGCCCTAGCCCTTCACCGGTCGGGGAGCTGGGGCGACCTAGACCCGCCGGACAAGGTGAGGAACGGGGCGGCCCTCGCCGACGAGGGCCGGCCTCGTCTCCGCCTACTGACTCGGCTCGAGAGTTCGGTTCTACGTCATCATGGAGTGGGTCCGGTCATACACGACCATCCTCTTGCTTTAGGAATACTAGGTTCAAGCGCCTCGCCATGTTAAGTGGCGGGGCGCTTTTTTAACGAGTCGTTTCATCCGATGGCTGACGGCCTAATCCCTGGTCACCCGAGAAACGCGTTTCCGGGGAAACCGTATGTGATTATTGGTATGGACCCACCGGATTCGAAGGCTATCATTCGGCAAGGGCGATCACTGGATAATCGTGCACGAACCAGACAGTCATAAATCACATGGCCCACATCCTACTCATCGAGGACCATGATGCCTTGCGGGACATGCTATGCGCCGCCCTCACGGAAAGAGGGCACGAGGTCGTCGGGGCCTGCGACGGCCAAGAGGGGCTCAAATGCTACGGCGAGGGCTCGTTCGACGTGGTGGTCACGGACATGATCATGCCGAGGAGGGACGGCGTCGAAACCATCATCGCGCTGCGCCGGCTCAACGCGGGCGCGCACATCATCGCGATATCCGGAGGGGGCAACCTCGTCCCGGCCGAAAACTGTCTGGAGATCGCCACAAAAATCGGGGCGAGCCAGGTGCTGCAGAAACCGTTCACCGTCCGCGCCCTCGCGGCGTGCATCGCCTCCGAGCTGACTGCCGGTTGAGGGCCCGCCGAGACATGTATCTTTCCGCAAGCTTGCAGGCCGCAATTCTGGCCATCGCAAAACGTCGAAAGGAGGTGCGGCATGATCTTCACGCCTGCGGACATTTAGGGATGGAGGTTGCAGATGCTACACGGGGTTTGATGGAAAAAACAACCGACGTCCGGCCAAATCAGCACCTTAGCTCTATGATGTAACAATATATGCGCAGTTATTTGGGGCGTGAGATATATATTAAGATACCCAAGTTACCTCTTATGGAAATCGAGATCATCCAGATACCCGAACTGAAGCTTGGCGAGCAGTCGTTGCTCGACATGCATTCACTGCTGAACGTCCTCAATGTGCTTCAGGGCGAGGCCATGCTCATCGGGCTGCATCTGGCCGACGATTCCGAGTTGTTAAGTGAAACTCTGGCTGTCTGTAACCGCGTGAAGGCGTCGTTTTCGGATCGGGGTCTGGCGCTGAAATTTGCTGGGAATATCCGCGGCGAGGAGGATGTCATCATGGAGGAGGTCAGGCTGGCGCGCAGTCGGTATCCACAGACAGGCGATGATGCGGAGACCCTAGAGTCGCTGGCTAATCTGCAGAGCGTCTTTCACATCTTGGAGGTGCGTTCGCAGGAGATGCTCGCTCGTGCGCGGGAGCCGGACAAGTGGCTTGATCTGCAGATAGAGGATATGCGGGCGGACTTTCTGGCGGTGTTCTCCGCCATCGAGAAAAACAGCAAGGGGCGCTACCGTATCATCTATAATCTGGCCCTGCAAAAATCCGCAGACTACTACGTGGACTTTGTCATCGAGAGTTCGAACGGGAACACGGTTGCGATGCCCCTGATTTTCAAGGATGTGATGCGAGACCTGATCGCCAACGCCCGCAAATACACGCAGCCGGGCGGCACGATCAACGTGGGGCTCCACGAGACTGCGACGGAGCTGCGTTTCGTGGTGCAGGACACGGGCTGCGGTATCCCTGTCGATGAACTCAGGGAGGTCGTGAATTTCGGCCAACGAGGCAGCAACGTCGAACACATGCGCACCATGGGCGGCGGCTTCGGGCTTACGAAGGCGTTTCTTGTCACAAAACAGTTCGGCGGACGCTTTTGGATCAAGTCCGAGGTCGGCATCGGCACGAGGGTGACAATCGTGATTCCGAGGCCAGCAGCGCTGTGAACGTCAGCCCGCGCTCATTCAGGAACCACTCGACCTCGGCCTTCCTTCGCGATCTGACGTTCCCGATGACGACGAGATCGCGACTAGTCGTGCACTTCCGTCCCGGCCCGCAGTTGCTGGTTGAATCCAAGTGAAGCCCAGATAGACGGTGGGCGGTTTCGAGGCGATGGGCGTCGAGAGCTTCGTTGAGGGGGACGGGGGGACGAAAAGAGACACTTGGCTCCCGCTTGTCGAGATCGTGCGTCCGACGGCAAGCCGTAAGGCCCGGCCCGGTCAGCGGCCGGCGGCGCAGATGCTCTCGATGCGGAGCTGGGAATCGGCGGCGGTAAACTCGGGGGCGATTTTCAGGGTGTGCTCGCCGTCCTTGAGGTTTTTGGCGAGCACGGTCCAAGCGAAGAGATTGGCCGCGTTGGAACCAAAGCGGGTGCTGTCGATGTTCCAAATAAGCGGGTCGGCGGCCTTGGAGCCGGGTTGGGCAACGGGTTTGCCGTCGATCCACACACGGAAGGGGGCGGTGGTCGGGTTGCGCTCGCCGAAGAGGCCGACGAAGGAGCCGCGGAAGGTGATTTCGAGCGGGGCAGCGGAGGGGGCGGAGGCGCAGGCGACGTCGCCCATCCAGCGGCTGGAAAGGCCGTCAAACCACATCGAGGTGCGGTAGGTCTTGGCGCGGGTCCAGCCTTGCGGGAGCGGTGCATCCACGAGGATGAGGCGTTCGCGATGGGGGAAGCGGTCGGGATAAACGGTCTCGGCGGGGATGGGCGAGGGGGCGGTGGAGGCGGCGGCCTTGAGCCAGGTGTCGCGGGCGGCCTCGAAGAAGAGGGCGTAGCCGGCGTCGTCTGGGTGGGTGGTGTCACGGCCGATGGGATACAGTGCATCGGCGGTGGTGCGGCCGGCGGCGATGGCGTCCCGGGCGGTGCCGAGTGTATCGGCACCCATGAGGCTATAGTGGGCGGCGAGTTTTTCGTGGGTTTGGTAAAGGGGCGGCGGAGGCGCGGAGGGGGCGGCGATGTGGCCATGCAGGCACATGAAGACGGGGATGACGGCCGCGCCGGAGGAGCGCAGGTCGCGGAGGATGCGTTCGTAGCTGGCGAGGCTGATCGGGTCCACGGAGCCGATGTTGTCGTTGACGGTGAAGTCGAGGAAGACGAGGTCGGGGTGGTGGGCGAACACATCGCGATCGAGTCGGAAAAGGCCGAGATCGGATCCGGTGCCACCGATGGCGGCGTCGTGGAAGGTAAACGGAGTGCGGGGGTAATGTTCGCGCAGCCAACCCATCATGCGACCACGGTAGCTGGTGAGATTGGGGTCGCTGGC
>JBAZSJ010000095.1:0-7541 GCA_041662485.1 Opitutaceae bacterium
GAAGATCGAGAAGGCGCCGCCGAGGTGGAAGTCGCCGGCGGTGGTGGGGGCGTCGGCGGCGAGGATGGGCGTCAGGAAATCGGGAGCGTCGGCGGTGTTGTTGTTGGCGTTGCCGGCGGAGAGGGTGAGCGACCAGTTTTCCAGGACGCTGCCGCGGACGGAGAAGAGGTAGTTGGAGAGCGAGGTGCTGATCTGCTGGTTCAGCGCGCCGCCGGAGGGGGTGCGGTTGGCGAAGACGATGGAGTTGAAGATCGAGAAGGCGCCGTCGAGGAACTGACCCGAGGACGAATCGGTGGTGCCGTAGAGGGCGGCGCCCTGGTTGGTGGCGTAGTTGCCGGTGAAGGTGACGTGGAGGAAGGTGGCGCGGCCTTGGAGGCGGATGGCTCCGCCTCGGACGGCGCGGTTGCCGCTGAAGAGGGAGTTTGAGATTTCGGCGACGCTGCGCAGGCCGAGGGAAAGGGCGGCACCGTCGGACGAGGGGGCGTGGTTGCCGCGGAACTCGGTGCGGTCGATGCTCAGCGTGGTAGCGGTGGCGAGGATGCCGCGCTGGTTCTGGAGGAAGCGGGAGGCGGAGACGTGGACGGTGCCGCCGGTGGCCTCGATGGCGTTGGTGGTGAGGGATTGGAACGTGTTGTTCGCGAGGTCGGCGATGACGCCGGAGGAGACGAGGACGGCGCGCGGGGCGGACGTGAAGGTGAAGCCGTCGAGGCGCAGGGCGGAGGCGGCGGGGCCGCGCGTCTCGGTGTGGGCGACGGACGTGGTGCCGGTGGTGCCGGCGAGGACGGTGAGGTGGGCGGCGGGGTCGCGCTCGGTGAGGAGCGTCTCGGTGCCGGTGAAGCCGCCGTAGAGACGGAGTCCGCCCCAGAGCGGGAAGCCAGAGGGCGCGGACGGGACGTGGGTGCCGGCGGCGACCCAGACCTCGGTGTCGGACGGATCGACGGGGATGGTGGCGAGGGCGTGGTCGAGGGAGCGGAAGGCGGTGGCCCAGGCGAGACCGTCGCCGTCGTCGGTGCCGGAGCGGGCGGGGTTGACGTAGTAGCGGGACGGATACGAGGAGAGCGTGGCGACGGAGGTGGTGAAGACGTGGCCGTCGGCGGAGGTGAGGAGGGCGCGGAATTGGTAGCCGTGGAGGGCGGGCGGGGTGAGGGTGAAGGCGAGCGAGGCGGTGTCGGCGCCGGTGACGCCGGGGAGGCCGGCGGCGGAGAGCCAGACGGTGTCGCCGGGGGCGAGGACTTGCCAGGCGATGGAGGCGGCGCCGGTGGCGGTGACGGTGAGGGCGTTGGCGACGTGGAACGCGACGGCTTCGCCGAAGGTGACGCGGTCGGCGAGATCGTGGGAGATGCGGAGCGGGGTGGCGGAGGCGGCCAAGGGCGATTCGAGCGCGCCGCGGTCGGCGGCGGCGCCGGAGACGCGGGGCTGGCCGAGGGCGTCGAGCGAGCCGATGTCGGGCGTGGCGGTGGAGGTGTCGATGGCGGGCGAGAGCGGGGAGAGACTGTAGTCGCCGGCGGGCGGATCGACGAAGAGTGGATCGTCGGCGGAGTTGCCGGCGCCCTTGTTGGCGTAGGTGGCGAGGCCGTCGATCGTGGTGCCGTTGACCGTGAGGGGGTAGGAGTTGGTGAGGAACAACTGCTGGCGCTCGCGGGTGGTGTTGGGACGGGTGCCGGAGTTGCGCCAGAGGATGGAGTCGGTGATGGAGGCGTTGCCGCCGATGAGGACGCCGCCGATGCCGTCGGCACCGGTGGCGTGGTTGTCGGCGATGGTGACGCGCAGGAGGGTGAGCGAGCTGGTGGCGGTGATGCCGGCGCCGGTATTGCCGGCGACAAGGGAGTCACGGACGGTGAGCGGGGCGGAGTAGGCGCCGATGCCGCCGGCGTTGCCGGTGACGATGGTGCGCTCGACGAGGAGCGAGCCGGTGGCCTGCTGGATGGTGGTGGCGGCGGTGTTGCCGATGAAGGAGGAGCGGCGGATGACGTTGGCTCCGCCGACGGCGGTGAAGGGCGCGCCGGAGTTGTTCAGGAAGAGGGAGTCCTCAACGGTGGCGGAGGAGTTGCTGCCGACGGAGAGGGCGAAGGTGGCGTTGTTCTCGAAGCGGCAGGCGGAGAACAGGGGGTTGGCGTTGGCGAACACGGCGGCGGCCGGGTGGCGTCGCGGAAGGTGACGTCGTGGAAGGTGAGGTTGGCGCCGTTGGAGACGGCGACGCCGTATTGCGAGCCGGAGTCGGTGAAGGTGACGCCGTCGATCAGGGTGGTGCGGTCGAGGGAGCCGGAGACCGAGATGGTGCGTCCGTTGCCGGCGTCGCCGCGGAAGACCACGGGGTGGTCGGCGGGATCGCGCTGGGCGAGGGCGGTCTCGGCGCCGGCGAAACCGCCGTAGAGGCGCACGCCATTGACGAAGGTCAGGTAAACCGTGGTGTGGTAGTCGCCCTCGGCGATCCAGATGTCGGTGCCCTCGTCGGAGTGGGTCATGGCGGCTTCGAGGTCGTGGTAGGCGCCGGGCCAGGTGAGGCCGTCGCCGCCGGCGACATCGGTATCCACGCGCAGAATGCGGCGGGCCTTGACGACGAGATTGGCGGCGAATTGGCCGGCGGTGGAGCCGACGATGACGGCGCGAATTTGCAGACCCGCGACGGGGCCGGGGTGGCGGAGGATGCTGGTGCCGCCGGACACGGTGACGGTCCAGTCGGGGAGGGTGGTGATGTCCACCCAGGCGGAGCCGTTGAAATACTGCCAGGTGAAGGCGGTGGACTGGCCGTTGGGGGACGAGGCGGTGAAGGTGGCGGGTTTCTCGATATAGACGCTCTGGTTTTGCGGGCGGGCGGCGATGTAGAAGATCTCGCCGGGGGCGCCGGCGAATTCGTAGGCGCCGAGGTCGGCGACGCCGCCGGAGTAGCGGCGGGCGTTGCCATCGAGATCGGTGGCGCCGACGACGGTGTCGGTGGTGGCAAAATAAGCAGACGACCGGCATTTGACGCGGCAACAGGCATAAGCGCAAATGATCAAACCCAGTAGTAACTACTGGGTTTTAACAATCCGACGGGCTTGCGCTGTGGAGGGAACACGGAACGCTGGCGCCATGAGTACCCAACGCCCGATTTCCTGGCTGCCCATCATGGGTATTCTGGTGCTCGTCGTGGGCGTGCTCGGCTGGCTGCTGCTGGTGTTTGCCGGAAACCCGGCGGGAGTGATCCACCTGCCGGGCGCGCAGGGATCCAAGGTGGATTACTTTACAGACAAGGGAGGACGGCTGCCCCTGGAGGCACCGGAGCTCCGGCCGTCGAGTGACTGGCGGCGCTGGTCTGGCGAGGGATACCTTTTGAGTAAGCGTGGCGATGTCCTTTGGGTGCGCGTGACCTTGCGCAATCAGGGAGACCGCGTGATACGCGGAGTGCTGGACAACGATGATTTTTTTGCGGATCAGGCGGACGCGTGGATCGTCGGGAAAGACGGCCCGGTTCATATCGTCTCGGGTGAGGCCGTGCCGGCGGCGGAGAAAGTATTGCCGGGGCGCGAAGTGGCGTGGCCCGTCACCGTGCCGGCGCGAAGCGAGTGCGTGGTCTATCTGAGGGTCGCCAATTTTTTCGGAGCGTATGCGCGGCCGGTGTGGTGGCCGGAGGCGACGGATTTTCATGTCGCCAGGATGCGCGGCAGCCTGGCCGAAGGCCTGTATATGGGAGGGCTGCTGGCGCTGCTTGGTTACAACACGCTGTTATGGCTGCGAATGCGGGCGACCGACATCGGCTGGTATGCGCTGTATCTCGGTTCGATGGCGGCCTTCATGTTGCTCGCGCGGGCGCAATTGCCGGGGCTGGGTTGGGCGCTGGGCTCTCCCTGGCTTGAAACCGCGCTGACCCTAGTGGTGGTGCTGAGCGGATTTTTCCTGACGCAATTCGCCCGGGTGTTTTTGGAATTAAAAACGGGGTTTCCCCGGACGGATCGGTGGATGCGGGGCTGGAGCGTAGTCCTGCTCGGCATCGTCGTGCTGCCGCTCGCCACGCCGTGGGGCCGGTGGTTGTCGCTGGCGGTGCAGACCATTACGGTCACGCATGTGGGATTGTTGGTGGTGGCCCTTGTTGCGTGGCGGACCGGAGTGCGCCAGGCGAGGTATTTCCTGCTGTCGTTCGGATGCCTGTTTGCCGGGTCGCTGCCAATGGTGGCGGTGTGGTTCTGGAATGATCTGTTTCGTGATGCCGCCATGCGGGGGCTGATGATCGGCTCGGCTTTGGAGATGCTGCTGCTGTCACTCGCGGTGGCGGACCGGTTTGCCCAGGCGCAGAAAAAACTCGTCGAAGAAACCGAGCAGCGCCGCATGATCGAGGAGGCCTACGCGGACGAGCTGGAGATCGAGGTGCGCGAGCGCACGCGCGAACTTCAGGCGGCCAACGCCGACAAAGACCGGATGCTTGCGGTGATCGGGCATGATCTGCGCGGTCCGCTCACGGGTCTGATGCGATCCGCCGACGGGTCCACCGGAGACTTCGCCCGCGATGCGGCGAGAACGGGACGGGCTTTGCTGCTGATGATCGAGGATCTGGTGCTGTGGGCGCGATTGCGCGCGGGCACGCGGGTGGTGTCCATGCATCAGGCGCATGCCCTGGTGATGCCAGCGGTGGCACTGCATCACTCGCTGGCGGAGCGCGACGGCGTGGAGTTGGCCCTTGAAGTGCCGGAGGACCTGCGTGTCGAGACCGACCTCGTGCTGTCCCAGACGCTCGTGCGCAACCTGCTGGCCAATGCGCTGAAATTTGCGCGGGCCCGCGTGGTGTTGCGGGCCGAAGACGATGGTGAGGGCGGCGTGCGGCTCACGGTTGGCAATGACGGCGCGGTGCTTCCGGCGGCGGTGGCGGCGCGGCTTGCGGCCGGCGAAGATGAGCCGATGACGGCAACCGGAGGCATGGGATTGCGCTTGTGCCGGGAAATCTGCCTCGCGCTCGACACGAAACTGGAGGCGCGCTCGGGGACCGGCGGCGGCGCGGAAATCGGATTTACACTGAAGAAGCCGGCCGCGACGACGGAGCGAAATTCATGAATTCAAAAAACGAAACACCGCCGCGCATCCGCGTGATGATCGTGGAGGACCAGGGAATGGTGCGGGCGTTTCTGGAACGCTGGCTGGTGGGCTTGCCGAGATTCGAGCTCGCGGGCTCGGCACGGTCGGGCGAAGAGGCGCTGCAGTTGGTGGAAACCGCACGACCCGATGTGGTCATGGTGGATTTTCAGCTGCCGGGGATGGACGGGTTGGAATTTATGCAGGCGGCACGACAGGTGCGTCCGCAACTGCGGGCGCTGGTGGTGACCTCCCTGGTTGATCCGCTGGCGTTGACGCGGATACGCGAGGCGGGCGTCGAAGGGTATGTGGAGAAGGATGCTTCGCCTGAAATACTGGTCGAGGCCCTCGAAGCGGTGGCTGACGGGAGCCGGTATTATTCGGAAAAATTCCGTATGACGATGGCAAGGGAAGGGGCGAATGCGGAGGGACTGGCCAAGATATTGTCCCGCCGCGAACAGCAGGTTCTCGCGATGGTGCTCGGCCGTAAGTCCAACCGCGAGATCGCGGGGCAGATGGGATTGAGTGAGCGAACGGTCGAATTCCACCGCGCCAACATGATGGCCAAGCTGGCTGCAACGAATCTGGCGGAGTTGGTGGCAAAGGCGAAGCAGAGGGGCTTGCTCACGTAACGTCCTTCTTTGGCGGATCGAATGGGGTAACGCGCTCCCGACCAAATAACAAAAGGTGCAAGTTCCGGATTGTAGCCCTTTAAAACCGCCACTTACTGATTTTGCAGTCTTCCAAGCCCAGTTTACGGGATCCTAATGTTTATCGCACAATAATCATTATGTCTAATCACGGAATTGGCGGGTTTGGGTGCCTGTGGACACTTTGCCTTCGACCACCCCTCTCTTCAATTGGCTTCAATCTCGTTCCTCCGGACTTCTTCTGCACCCCACTTCATTTCCGGGAGACCAGGGCATCGGTGTGCTTGATGAATCAGTTGATCGCCTCTTCACCTTCCTGAACGCCTCCGGCATTCGCCAGTGGCAGTTCTGCCCGCTCGGGCCGACCGGCTACGGCGATTCACCCTACCAGTGCTTCTCCGCGTTCGCCGGCAATCCCTACCTGATCGATCTTCAGGCGCTCGTCCGGGCCGGACTCCTCGCCGACTTCGATCTGGCCGGACTCCGCGAACTTCCCCAGCACCAGGTCGACTTCGGCTGGCTCTACGTCACCAAGTGGCCCGTCCTCTTCCGCGCCTTCCAGAATTTCAAAACCCGTGGCGGCGCCGGTCTTCCTTACGGCGATTTCACGCGTTTCCAAGCCGACCGCCGCGCCTGGCTGGAGCCCTACACGCTGTTTCTCGCCCTCAAGGACCACTTCAAAGGCCAGCCTTGGTGGGAATGGCCCGCCGAGGTCCGCTTTTTCGAAAAGGCAAAACTCTCTCCGCTTGCCAAGGCCGTCGCCGACCGGGCCGAGGCCCACGCTTTCTTCCAATATCTTTTCTTCGGCCAGTGGCAGCAGGTTCGCGCCAAGGCCCGCGCCCTCAACATCGAGCTCGTCGGCGACGCGCCCATTTTCGTCGCCCGCGACAGCGCCGACGTCTGGACACATCCGCATCTCTTCCAACTCGACGCCAAGACCGGCCATCCGCTCTTCGTCGCCGGCGTGCCGCCCGATTACTTCTCGTCCGACGGCCAGCTCTGGGGCAACCCGCTCTACGACTGGGACGTTCATCAGGCAGAGAACTACGCGTGGTGGATCGAGCGCCTGCGCGCCAATTTCGAGCTGTGCGACATCGTGCGCATCGACCATTTCCGCGCGTTCGACACCTATTGGTCGATCCCCGACTCCGCGAAGACCGCCAAGACCGGCGAATGGAAACAAGGCCCCGGCCTCGCCTTCTTCGAAGCGGTAAAAGCCGCCCTGCCCGACGCGCGCCTCATCGCCGAAGATCTCGGCGAACTGCTCCCCAGCGTGATCGAACTGCGCAATGCGACCGGCCTGCCCGGCATGACGATCCTCCAGTTCGCCTTCGGTGGCGACGCGGCCAATCTCTACCTGCCCCACAATCTTCGCGCCAACAGCGTCGTGTATCCTGGCACGCACGACAACGACACGACGCTCGGCTGGTATCGCTCCGCCGACGAGAAGACCCGCGACCACGTGCGCAGCTACTTCCGGATCGGCGGCCAGGAAATCAGCTGGGATTTCATCCGCGTGGCCTACGCCTCCGTGAGCAACCTCGCCGTCATCCCGATGCAGGATTTCATGAGTCTGGGAGCCGAGGCCCGCATCAACACCCCCGGCGTCGCGGCCGGCAACTGGCAGTGGCGCTACTCGCCCCCGCAGCTCGACCGCCTGCTGCAGGAGAGCGCGCCCTACCTCAAAAAAATCGGCGCGCTTTACGGACGCGGCTGAACCACCGCTTAGCCGTAACGATGCAGTCGAGAGGGTCGCATCGAGGTAATCTGACGGCACCTTTCAGAGTGCGTCATCCGCTCGAAATACCCACGGGTATTCCTCGGGATTCCTCCTCTGAAATCTGCTCG
>JBAZSJ010000096.1:0-7315 GCA_041662485.1 Opitutaceae bacterium
TTGGAACTGGATTTTTCCGGCCACCGATTGGTGAACCGGGCTTCCGCTCTCCGATTGTTTAGGTTTCATTCACCATCAATCAGTTCCCAATCGGCGGCTCTTTTCCACTGCATGGTTACGGCTAAGGCTTTGCTCGGAAACCGGCCACTTGCCCTGGGGGGCGAGAGAGGCTGACGCAGCGCCATGATTGCTGCGGCGGCGAGCGCGATACTCATGACGACGAACCAGTCGCCGTGATCGACGTAGAAGCTGCGCCGGCCGATCCAGCGGTCGTCGGCGCTCACGGCGAGCGTCTGTGTGCCGCGGAAATAGATCGTGCCTTCAGACGCGCGCAGCGGATTGCTGGTGATTTCGCCGGCGGGGGTTTGGGCCAACACGGCGCGGATGCTGCCGAACTCGTCGATCCAACCGCTCCAGCCGCCGTTGCCGCAGCGCAGCACGGGGCGGCGCGTCTCGACGGCGCGGAGCACGGCGTTGGCGGCGTGTTGGTAGGCGGCGCCGCCGGTGCCGAACCAGCCGTTGTTGGTGTGGACGGTGAGAATGTCGGCTCCGGCGAGCACGCTTTGACGGGCGAGCGAGGGGAAGATGTCCTCGTAGCAAATCAGCGTTCCGAGGGCGAGGGGGCGGTCGTGGATGTTGACCACAAGAGGCGAGTGATCGGTGCCGCGGCCGAAGTCGTCGCCGATGGGGACGAACTTGCCGAGCCAACCCAGCAACGGACGGAGCGGGACGAATTCACCGAAGGGCACGAGCTTGCGCTTGGCGTAGGAGTGCGGCTGCAGGCCGGTCGAAGGATCGACCGTGAAGACGCCGTTGAACCAGTCGTCGGGACCAGCGGTTTTAGTCGAGGGCTCGATGGCGATGGAGCCGAGGACGAGCGGCACGCCCGCGGTGCGGTCGAGTTCTTCGACCCACGAGCGCATGCTGGCATCGCCCTTGATCGCCAAGGGAGTGGTGGCCTCGGGCCAGAGGATCACGTCGGGGTTGGTGGCGCGGGTGGCGAGCGTGAGGTTTTCGAGAACCGTGAGGATGCCCCGGCCCTCGGAGGGATCCCACTTCACGGCCTGCGGGATGTAGGGCTGGACGAAGGCGAAGCGGCCGAGCGACACGGCATGGCGAGGACGATCGAAGGTAGGGCGGATCAGCGTGGCGACGCAGACGATCAGAAGAAACATCGCGGCGAGAAATTCCTGCGAACGGCAGCTGAGGTTGGGGCGGTTTTCGCGGAGGAGCCGGTGCGCGTAGGCGGCGAGGCCGATGTTCATCGTGACGAGGACGAACGAGACACCACCTGCGCCGGTGAACGAAGAGACCTGAAGAATGGACATGCGTTCCCACTGGCTGGCGGCCAGCGTAAGCCACGGGAAGCCGCCGAGGAACCAGGTGCGCGTCCATTCGATAAACACCCACAGGCCGGCGAGTCCGAACATCGCGAGGATGCGCGTGAACGAGGGGCGGCCCACGATGCGCGGGAGCGTCCACCACGCGGCGAGATACCACGAGCCGATCCATGCGCCGATGACCGGGCCGAGCAGGAGCAGGCCGCCGATGGTGACGTTGTGCAGCCAGCCCAGGATGATCGTCCACGCGACGGCCTGCGCGCCGAGCAGGGTGAGCGCGAAGAGGCGAAACGACGGTTTCTGGTAGGCCCAGAGGAGGGCGGGAACGGCGAAGACGTAGGCGAGCTCGGGGGCGTGCGCCGGCGGGAACGACAGGACCGTCAGAACAATCGTGGAGAAGAACACGCCCGCCGCCCAGAGACGACCGGCGTGGCGCGACCAGAAGGTCGGCGCAGCGGGATCTTCGGGCGGGAGGTCGGTTGGGGCTTGTTCGGTCATGTAGGAGCCCATTTATGGGCGAAAGATTGAAAGTATGGCGGGAGGAGCGAGTTGGCGTAAGGCGAACTTCGCCCATAAATGGGCTCCTACGACGGAAGGAGAGACGTCAGATCAGGCGAGCCAGGTAGGGGGAGGGAGGTTGTTATCGAGGCGTGGCTCGAACCATGCGCGGTCGGCGTCGCAGCAGTGGAACCAGGGCCACGTTGCGGCAGGCGTGCACAGGCTGGCGCGATAGGGATTCAAGTAAATGTAATGGAAAATTGACGCGCGGTCTTCGTCGGGGCGCACGCGGTGGTCGAAGTAGCCACGTTCCCATGAGAGGTGGTGGGCACCGAGCGATGCGGAGGTTTTGGCTTTGAGGCGATTGATAGCCTTGGCGAGCGACAGTCTTGTTCCGAGTGTAAGCAGGAGGTGCAGGTGATCGGGCATCACGGTGAGGCAGCGGACATCGCAGGTGGTGTCGGTCTGCATTGTTTGAAGCTCATCCATGATTCTCTGCGCGACGTGAGGCTGGGTAAGTCCGGGCTGCTTTTGATCGGTGCAGAGAGTGAGAAAATAATCCGCGCCCGGCATGGAAATGCGTCCGTGCCGTAAAGCCGCATGTCCTATGGGCGGGTTTGCCATGTAGGAGCCCATTTATGGGCGATGGTTCGATAAATGCGGGGAGTGGGGGAATGGCGTGGATCGCTCTTCGCCCATGAATGGGCTCCTACGACGGAACGGAAATCCTACTGGCCGTGGCAGTTCTTGTATTTCTTGCCGCTGCCGCAGGGGCAGGGGTCGTTGCGGCCGACCTTCGGCGTGTCGCGGCGGATGGTGACCTTGGGCAGCTCGATCTCCTTGGGCGCCGCTTCCGGCGCGGGGCCGCCGCTGGTGGTGATCGTGGTCGTGATCTGCGGGCGCGGGGGAGGCGTCGCGGCGGGCGGCGGGTTGGCGGGGCCTTCCACATGCACGGTGCGTGAGAGCAGGGCGAGCATGTTCTGGAACACGTCGATGTTGGACGCGCTGCGGAACAGGCCGGTGCAGATCTGCAGACGGATGTTGCCCATCATCTCGTCGAAATATTTGAAGGCCTCGCCCTTGTAGGCGACGAGCGGGTCGGTCTGGCCGTAGCTGCGCAGGCCGATCGCCTTGCGGAGATCTTCCATCTCGGTGAGATGCTCCTGCCAGTGGTGGTCGATGGCGTTGATGACGACGTAGCGTTCGAGCGAACCGAGGGCCTCGGGGAGCTCGACGGATTCCTTGACGCCATAGGCCTTGCCGATGCGATCAACGACAAGCTTGGCCAGCGCGACAGGATTGTTGCCGGCCAGTTCATCGAGCTTGAGACCGATGGGGAAAGTGGCGTTGACCCAGCCGGCGAAGCTTTCGAGGGCGGTCTGGTTGGCGCCGGACTTTTCGCCGATGCCGATGTTTTCGAGACGCGTGGTGATCTCTTCCTCGACCTGTTCGAGGATGATCGCCTTAGGACGTTCGGCGTGGATGGCGGCGTTGCGGATGCCGTAGACGACCTCGCGCTGCTGGTTGAGCACGTCGTCGTATTGGAGGAGGCGCTTGCGCTGGGAGAAGTTCTGCTGCTCGACCTTTTTCTGGGCGCTCTCGATGGAGCGGTTGAGCCACGGGTGCTCCAGCTCTTCGCCGTCCTTCATGGAGCCTTCCATCATGCGGGAGGCGAGGTTGCCCTGGAGGAAGAGACGCATGAGGTCGTCCTCGAGGGAGAGGAAGAACTTGGTGAGACCGGGGTCGCCTTGGCGCGAGCAACGTCCGCGCAACTGGCGGTCGACGCGGCGGGATTCATGGCGCTCGGTGCCGATGACGAAGAGGCCGCCGATTTCGCGGACGCCGTCGCCGAGTTTGATGTCGGTGCCGCGGCCGGCCATGTTGGTGGCGATGGTGACGGCGGCGCGCTGGCCGGCGCGGGAGACGATGTCGGCCTCCTGCTCGTGATACTTGGCGTTGAGGACGGTGTGGACGATGCCGGCGCGCTTGAGCATGCGCGAAAGCACCTCGGAGGAGTCGACGGAAACGGTGCCGACGAGGACGGGCTGGCCGCGCTTGTTGGCGGCCTCGATCTCGCGGACGACGGCGTTGAACTTGTCGCGGCGGGTCTTGAAGATGGAATCGTTCTTGTCGACGCGGATGCAGGGCATGTTGGTCGGGATGACCTGCACCGAGAGGCGGTAGATGTCGAAGAACTCGGTGGCTTCCGTCTCGGCCGTGCCGGTCATGCCGGCCAGCTTTTCATACATGCGGAAGTAGTTCTGGATCGTGACGGTCGCGTAGGTGCGGGTCTCGCGCTCGATCATGACGTTTTCCTTGGCCTCGACGGCCTGGTGGAGTCCGTCGGACCAGCGGCGGCCGGGCATGACGCGTCCGGTGTTCTCGTCGACGATCATGACCTTGCCTTCGACGACGACGTATTCGACGTCTTTTTCGTAGAGGGAGTAGGCGCGGAGGAGCTGCGAGATCGAGTGGATGCCCTCGGAAACCTCGCCGTAGTTTTGCTGGGCCTTGAGCTTGATCTCCTCGCGCTGTTCGAGGGAGATGTCGGCGCGGCGGTCGAGTTCGCTGAACTCGGTGGCGAGGTCGGGGAGGACGAAGGCGTCGGGATTATCGGGGCGGAGCTTGGTGCGGCCGATCTCGGTGAGGTCGGCCTGGTGCTGGCGCTCGTCGATGACGTAGAAGAGGTCTTCCTTGAGGCGGTAGAGTTCTTCCTTTTGGAAATCGGAGTTGAGCTCGGTCTCGGTCTTGTCGAGGAGCTTGCGCAGATCGGGCGTCTCCATGAGGCGGAGGAGCTGCTTGTTCTTCGGGTGGCCCATTTTTACCTGAAGCATCTTGCGCGCGGCGACGGTGCGGTCCTCGGGCGAGAGGTCGGTTTTCTCGAGGAGTTCCTTGGCCTCGGTGACGAGCTTGTTGCAGAGGCGGATCTGGTCGTTGACGAGCTGGTCGACGCTGGGCTTGAGGCGGGTGAAGGGCTGTTCGCGCTCGATGGGGGCGGGGCCGGAAATGATGAGCGGGGTGCGGGCCTCGTCGATGAGGATGGAATCGATTTCGTCGACGATGCAGAACCAGTGGTCGCGCTGGACCTGGTCTTCCTTGCGCGTGGCCATGCCGTTGTCGCGGAGGTAGTCGAAGCCGAACTCGCTGGCGGTGCCGTAGGTGATGTCGCAGCCATACATCTCGCGGCGAAGGTCGGAGGACATCTGCTGCTGGATGCAGCCGACGGTGAGTCCGAGGAACTTGTAGAGATGGCCCATCCACTCGGAGTCGCGGCGGGCGAGGTAGTCGTTGACGGTGACGAGCTGGGTGTTCCGGCCGGTGAGGGCGTTGAGGTAGAGGGGCAGGGTGGAGACGAGGGTCTTGCCTTCGCCGGTGGCCATTTCGGCGATCTTGCCGGAGTGGATGGCGTAGCCGCCGATGAGCTGAACATCGAAGTGGATCATGTTCCAATCGAGTTCGTGTCCGCAGACGAGGGCGCGGCTGCCGACGAGGCGGCGGGCGGCGTTTTTGACGGTGGCGAAGGCCTCGGGGAGAATCTGGTCGAGGGTCTCGCCGGCCTTCAGGCGGGCGCGGAATTCGTCGGTCTTGGCGCGGAGCTGGTCGTCGGAGAGCGACTGGTAGGATTTCTCAAGTTCGTTGACGCGCGTGACGATGGGCCGGGCCTTTTCGAGGAACTTACGATAATGGCGGCCGGCGAAGCCTTTGAAGAGAAAGGAAAGCATGAAGAGGAAAGAGCGTAGGGCGGACCTCGGGCTTGGCAAATGACAAATGCCATGGCGGGGCGCTCGAATTTCACTTCGGAAACCCACGCGGGCAGCCGGTTCCCGCTGAAATGGCGCCATCGCGCGATTGGCGGCGGCACGCAAAAGTTACAGAGGGAAACCGGGGCATGATTTCCAGCATGTATGGCAGCTAACGCCCGTATGGCCGCCAGCTTGGAGCAATGGCAAAAAATGCGCAGACATGGGAGTGGCAAAGTATAAGGGAATACCCCTCGCTAGAGAGAGGGACGCCTTTCAAGGTTTTAAACATGAGCAATCCCACTTTTTCCGAGAGGTTTTGCGAACAGCATGGTATTCCGCGCGAACAATATGCCCGGGCGGTTTTCAAGCGGGCGCTTTACCGGCGTGCGCGACCGGTCGCCTGGCTGCTGCCGCTTCTAAAGCGGGACTATTTTGCGGCGGATTTTGACCTGATTTATCAGATCGAGCGCATCCGCCGGCTGCGGGATTTTAACACGGAGTCCGAGCGGTTTCATGAGCATTCGTCCAACCGCTGGTGGCTGCGGCGCCGGTTGCTCATCCGGGTTTCAACCAGCCGTCTGAAAAATTTGATCAAGGCGACCTTGCCGCCGTCTTCGGCGATCCAGGACAACACGGCTGGCGGAACCGCGATCCCGTTTGAGTCTCCGCCCGACGCCGAGAAGGATTTTATGGCGAGCGCGGGTTTGTAGCGCGAAGGCGCGCTACCAGGAGATCACCCAGAATTCGTCCTGGGAAACTTTTTGCGCGGCGGCGAGCGGCACCCAGCGTTCGGCGAAACGAGGGCCCCAGGAATCGGTGAAGGCGATTTCGTTGGTGGCGCGGTTGTAGCCGATGATGAGGCAGGCGTGCGCGCTCAACCCGTCCGGGCCCAGCGCGGAGACGTCGGTCGCGGCCACGGTCTTTTTCCATTTGGCCCAGTCGGTGGTGTTTTGGCGGGTGTCGCCGAGGGTGCCGGAGAGCTCGTTGAAGGCGCGCGTGGAATAGAGGCCCCAGATGATCGGGCGGCCCTCGTCGAGGTAGCGGGCGACGCCGTTGACGTTCAATTTGAGGGCGGCCTTGTCGAGGCGGCGGCCCTGGCGGCGGACGTAGCGGTCGAGGCCATCCGCCATGGTTGCAAACGAGGAGCCGCCGCCGAAATCCGTGCCGCCGCCGGCGGCGAGTTCATACATGTCGGCGGGGATGCCGACGTAGCGAAGATAACGCTCGAAGGTCGCGGGGACGCAGTAGCCCTTCGGGCCTTGGTTCACCATGGGAATCTGGTCGAGGATGACGTCGCCGTTGGGGCGTTTGGTGACGCGGCCTTTGAGCATGAGGCGCACCTGCTCGTCGCTCAGCAGCCGGGAACCGGCGCGGTCGGTCGGCACGATTTTGAGAGAAACCATCTGCTCGGCGTCGTGGCTGACGAGGAAGGTTTGCGCGCCGCATTCCCAGCGCAGCGAGCGGCGGCGCGGGTCCACGCCGCCGACGGCCATCTCGCTTTTGGGAGGGCCGAGTTTGGCGGTGAGCGTCGTGGACAGGGTTTCGAAATCGGTCTTCAGGGCCTGATCGAAGTCCTTGAGTTCGGCCTTGGAGGGAAAGCTGCGCGGATCGCGTTCACGTTGAGCGCGAAACCGTGATACGTGACCCAGCGGCGCACGGCGACCCCGATGGCGGCGACCTTGCGCGTGCCGATCCAGATGCCGGTCTTGCCCTCGCGGCGCGTGGCGACGAGGC
>JBAZSJ010000097.1:0-6443 GCA_041662485.1 Opitutaceae bacterium
CGGCAAACCCGTCAAAGTCGCCCTCACCGCCGTCATGCGCAAACTCATCGTCCTGCTCAATCGCCTACTCGCAGATCCCAACTTTGTTCTTGCCGACTGACACGGTTGCTCCCGGTCCGTCATGATGATCTCTCGATGGAGCCCTATTGGATCGGACCTGGAGGTCCGATCTCCTTTACGGCTAAAATTCCGCTTAAAATGATATAGGGCCGCCCCCCCGTCACTTCCCCTGGGGAATGCCTTCTTCGATCCGGTATTCGTGCAGCTTGTTGCGCAAGGTCCGGATCGATATGCCCAGCAGCTCGGACGCCTTCGTCCGGTTGCCCTGGGTGGACACCAACGTGTCGAGAATCGCCTTTTTTTCGATCTCGCTGAGCGGCCGGATGGGATCGGCCTCCGGCGGCTCAACCGCCGGAGACATCGTTTCGGCGGGGGCAACAGGAGCGACTTCCGCCCTGACCGGCTCGACCGGTTGCGCCGACGGAACCGGCGGTGCAAACGGCGGCAGGGTCGGGGTCGAGGCGAAAAACGGCGTTCTCGAAGGATCTTCCTTCAACCCGGAATGGGCCACCGGACGGCCGGGTTCAACGCGGAAGAGGGCCGGAAGATTGAGCGCGGCGGTCGTCACCGGCCGGTGATCCTCGGAAAGAATCACCGCGCGCTCGATGGTGTTCTGAAGTTCTCGCACGTTCCCCGGCCAAGGGTATTCGCGCAAGGCGGCCATCGCGTGGTCGCTGAACCCGGGCAGACGCATACCGTGCTTGCGCGCAAAACGGCGCAAAAAGGACTCGGCAAAAAGATCGATGTCATCCGGCCTTTCCCGCAGCGGCGGCACCACCAGCGGAAACACGTTGAGCCGGTAATACAGGTCGGAGCGGAACAAACCGCGTTCCATGAAGAGCTGAAGGTCGCGGTTGGAAGTCGCGAGGATGCGCACGTTGACCTTGATCGTCTTGGTGCCGCCCACCCGCTCGAATTCGCGTTCCTGGATCACGCGCAGCAGCTTCGACTGGAGGTTCAGGGGCAGCTCGCTGACCTCGTCGAGCAGCAGCGTGCCGCGGTTGGCCAGTTCGAAGCGGCCTTCGCGGCGCTCGATCGCCCCGGTAAAGGCGCCCTTTTCGTGGCCGAACAGCTCGCTCTCGATGAGTTGCTCCGAAAGCGCGGCGCAGTTGACCTTGATGTAGGGCTCCGCCCGCCGGGGCGAGTTGCGGTAGACTTCCTGGGCGACCATTTCCTTGCCCGAGCCGTTTTCGCCGGTCACGAGCACGGTCGCGTCGGTGGGCGCCACCCGCTCGATCATCTGCCGGACCCGCAGCATGGCGGGGCTGCGACCGAGCATCGGTTCGCCATCCACCCCGCCGCGCTCGCTGAAATAGCGGTTCACCTTGATCAACTGGCTGTAGTTGTCGGCCTTGCGCAGGATCATGTCGATCTGGGCCGGCTGGAAGGGCTTGATCACATAGTCGAAAGCTCCGGCCCGCATGCAGCCGACCGCGCTCTCGATCGAGCCGTGGCCGGTCATCATCACCACCAACGGATGGTTGGGCAGGGCCATGACCTGCTCAAGAAACCGCTGGCCGTCGCCATCGGGCAGGCGCACGTCGAGCAGCACCAGATCGAACGTCTCCTTGCCCAGCAGCGTCTCGGCCGCCGCCAGCGTGCCCGCGCTCGAGGTCTGCAACCGTCGCGCCTTCAAAATATCCTCCACCGAACGCCTCACCAACGGCTCGTCATCGATCACCAAAATTTTTTCAAGAGACATGTCGTCAGGGGGGAGAAAGCTAAACCGAAGGGTCATTTAAATCTTCGATTCCCGGATTGGAAAGAGGGAAATTTCACCCAATCCCCGCTTCAGCCCTAAATTTGCGCCGCTTGGGTCCGATATGACTCGGTAAGCCCTCACTATGCGCCTGCTCTCATTTTTCAACCAGGTGGAGACCACGCTCGCCATGCTTCGTCCCGAACAAGCGTCCGGCTGGAATCGCCGCGCCGATTACAACTCGGGCTCCGCCCTGTGCTGGCACCCCCCGACAGGGCTGGCCCTCGGCCTGCGCTCCGCGGCGCTCGGGGACGGGCATTTCAGCATCCAGACGAGCTGGCGGGGACCGACCGGCGCGGTCCTGCATGAGCGCACGTTTTTTTGCGGGGCATCCTCCTTCGACTGGCAAAACGCCGCCGAGGCGGTCGCCGAGGCCATGCCGGAAATCATTTCCCCCCTGATCGTCGAAAGCCCCACCGCCCCCGATCCGAGCCAGACCGCCTCCGCCTGAAAAGCCTTCGACCCTTCACACCGACTTCAACCTACCCGCAAGCCATGCCCGCGATTCAAGACATACCCGACGCACTTTTTGAAGAAACTATCACCCGCGCCGTGCAGGAAGTTTTCAGCACGATGCTGGGAAAGCCGGCCGTCCCCGTGCCGCTGGATGCCTGCGTGGCCGCCGACACCCTTTCCCTCGATCTTCCCCATGTGGTCGGCACGGTCGGCTTCATCGGCGCGATCAACGGCCTCATGTATCTCTACCTCGACGCCGACTTCGCCCAGCAATGCGCCGGCAACCTCCTCGGACTGGCCCCCCACGAAATCTCCTCCCTCGACGACGAAGCGGTCAACGACGCCATCGGCGAACTCACCAACATGACCGTCGGCACCTTCAAAAACCAACTCTCCGACCGCGGTTTCGGTTGCCGGCTCACCATCCCCTCCATTCTCCGCGGCAGCCGTTTCCGCATCGAACCCATCAGCTCCGCCACCCGCCGCATCTACCGCTTCGACATCGGCGGCCGGGCCCTCACCGCCGACCTGCTGATGCAGCCCGGCGAATAACCCTTCTCCCCCGCCCTCCATGCGCTACAAACTCCTCTCCGTGGACGATTCCAAAACCGTCCGCATCATCATCAAAAAGGCGTTCAAGCTCTACGACTGCGAGATCTTCGAGGCCGCCAACGGCGTCGAAGGCCTGGCCATCGCCACCAAGGAGACGCCCGACATCATCCTCCTCGACGTCACCATGCCCGTCATGGACGGCGTGGAAATGCTCACCAAGCTCAAGTCCGACCCCGCCCTCAAGGCCATCCCCGTGGTCATGCTCACCGCCGAGGGAGGCAAGGACAACGTCCTCAAAATCGCCAAGATCGGCGTGCGCGATTACATCGTGAAACCGTTCAAGGAGGACCTGCTCGTCCAAAAAGTCGGCCGCATCATCGACCTCAAGCCCATCGCCGACGCCCCGACCAAGATCAAGTCCATCCTCGATCCGGCCACCATTCTCGTGGTCGAGGACAAGCCCGCGATCTTCACGCAAATCCAGGAAGGCCTCAAGCACACGCCCTGGCAGGTGCATGGCGTCACCACCACCGGCGAAGCCATCGACTTCTGCGGACGCAGTTCGGTGGACCTGGTCATGATCACCCTCTCCCTCCCCGATGACGCGGCCTTCACCCTTTTCCGCGTGCTCCGCGCCAATCTGAAGACCAAATACACGCCCATCTTCGGCCTGGCCGTCAAAACCGACAGCATCGCCCAGCAACAGGCGCAGCAAGTCGGCTTCACCGGCATCGCCACCAAACCCATCGATGTGTCCGAACTGGAGTCGAAGATCGCCAGGGCCATGAATCTCGACACGTCACAGCGCTACTTCCGCACCGAACCCAACCTGTTCATCATGACCCTGCCCGAGGTCTGCGGCCCCACCGTCGTCAACGAGGTCACCAGCTATCTTAAGATCAAGGTCTCGGAGGCCGTCGACAGCGGCATCAACCGGTCCGTCTTCGATCTCCATGAGGTCAAGCGGCTCGACATGGCGTTGATCAAACTTCTGATCACCGCGATGCAAACCTGCCGCGAGGTCGCCCTGCAATACACCCTCGTCGGCAGCGGTTCCGTGGTCGCCGAATGCAAGGGCTACGAGGATACCCGCGGCTGGCAATTCCACGAAACCATCGAGGAGGCCCGTCAAAGTTTCAACAAGACGCCCGTCGCCGTTTCGGCCTGAACATCTTTCCCCTCGGGCTCCTGCCCGTGCCGGAAAACCTGACCCCGCGCCCGCCCTTGGGACGCGGGTTTTTTATCCCCGGTGAACGATTGCCGCTCAAGCAAGGCGCCCCGCGTGCCGATACCTCGCGTGGAACTCGACTCAGGATGGCTCCGTGAAACCAATCACCGCACCACCCTCCTATGACCGCACCCGCTCAGCGTTCGTCCGGTGTCGTTCGTATTCATACGTCCGCACGTCGCTTCGGCGCTCCCGTCTCTTGCCTGCTCGTCGCCATCCTCACCGCCAACCAAGCCTCCGCCCGAACCAATGCCTCCCTTCCCTACCTGGTCGAAGGCGCCCCCGATGCGTTGCGCTTTGTTCCGCTGCACAAGATCCTGCCGCCTCCCAAACGCCCGTCCGCGATCCAGACGGATCCCCCGGAACCCGGAAAACCCGCGCCCGCCGGCGAGCCCTCCACGCCCGTCGTTGTGGATGCCGGCCCCCACGCCGCGCCCACACCTGCGCCCGCGCCCGTCGGCGCTCCGCCCGCAGGACCGCTCGCGTCGCCCAACTCCGGCGCGGAACTCGTGCCCGACATCTACGCCCCCGCCCCGCCCGTGCGCATCGAGGACATCCTGCCGTTTTTTGTCGCGCCGCCCCCGCCCGTGAGCCGCGCCACCTATGAATTGAAATGAACCCGCGCACCACGCTCCCGCTCGTCCTCCTGGCGCTGCTCACCGCCGCCCACGCGGCCCCGGATCCCGCGCCGGCCGCGCCCGCCTCTCCGGCGCGCATCTTCGACGCCGCCGCGGACGAACGCGCCAGCCTGTCGCGCATCGGCGACGCCAAGCTCGCCTCCGGTGACGCCGCCAACGCCCTCATCGCCTACCGGCAGGCCGCCGCCTCCGCCACGGCCCCGGACGAAAAATCCAACGCCCTGCTCGGCATGGCGCGCTCCTATCGATTGTGCGGCGACGCCGTGAAGGCAGCCTCCACCTACGAACACCTGCTGCACGACCACCCGGGCTACTCGGAAACCCCCTCCGCCTTGCTCGAACTGGGCCGCACCCTGCGCGACCTCGGCAGCCCCAAGCTCGCCATCGCCCGTTTCTATTCGGTCATCCATTCCACGCTGAAACTTCCCTCCGCCGAATCCGAACGCTACCGCCGCATCGTCCGCACCGCCCAGTTTGAAATCGCCGAGACCCACCTCGCCACCGGCAACTACACCGAGGCCATCCGCTTCTTCAAGCGCCTCGACATGCTCGAACTCGCGCCCGCCGACCGCTCCCGAGCCCGCTTCAAGGCCGCCCAGTCCCTCGCCTCCTCCGGCGACAAGGAGGCCGCCGTCGCCGCCTTCACTACGTTCATCGCCCAGGAACCGGACGATGCGAACAGCCCCGAGGCGCGCTTCCGCCTGGCCGGCCTGCTCACCGAGCTCGGCCGCAAGGACGATTCCCTGCGTGTCACCCTCGACCTTCTCAGCCACGAACAAAAACTCGGCAGCGACAGCGAACGCTGGCGCACCTGGCAGCGCCGGACCGGCAACCAGCTCGCCAACCAATTTTACCAGCAGGGCGAGTTCAACTCCGCCCTGCTCCTCTACCGCGCCCTCGCCACCCTGGACACAAGCCCCGTCTGGCGCGTCCCCGTGCTCTATCAGGTCGGCCTGTGCCAGGAACGCCTCGAACAACCGGCCGCCGCCCTCGCCACCTACGCCGAAATCAAGACGCTCGCCGGCGAAACCCCTCCGTCCGAATGCGTCGAACTCGCCCGCATGGCCGCCTGGCGGTCGGGCCAGCTCTCCTGGGTCTCCGCCACCCGCGCCAAAATCGACGGCTTGCGTCCGCCCAAATCCGACGTCCCTCTTGCCGGCAACGCCGCCCTATGAGTCTCGCCGACATCCTCGCCCGCCACCTCGCTCTTTGCGACGAGCTCCACCAGCTCTGTCTTGAGGAAAACCGCATCCTCAAACAGGAACGCCGCGCGCCCGACGCCGCCTGGCGCGCGCGCAAACAGGAGCTGGCCGCCCGTTTCGACGCCAGTCTGGCCGGGCTGCGCGAACGCCCCCGCGCCGACGGCGAACACGGCGGGGAACCCCTCGAACGCGCGCGCCAGCGCTCCCTCCAGATCCTCCATCTCGACCGCGAAAACGAACAGCTGCTCCTGCGCTGCAGTCTCGCCCCCGTCCGCCCCGACACCCCGCCGCCTCCGCCCTCGCATGCCGGCGCGCTCAAAATTTACGGACGCAAACCCTGAGCCAAAAGCCGGGCGGTTTTAGAAAAGTTGCGGCCGTCAAGGAGGACGGACCTCCAGGTCCGATCCCGGTGGACTCGCACGATCATCATGACGGACCTGGAGCAACCGTGTCAGTCGGCAAGAACAAAGTTGGGATCTGCGAGTAGGCGATTGAGCAGGACGATGAGTTTGCGCATGACGGCGGTGAGGGCGACTTTGACGGGTTTG
>JBAZSJ010000098.1:0-6349 GCA_041662485.1 Opitutaceae bacterium
AACTCCTTGAGGGCCTGCCCCGCCTCGCGTCGGATACCGTCCGCCTTCGCGGAATCGCCGCCTGGCCCTGGATTGTTAGTCTCAACTTGAACGCGAATTAGAATAAGTGCGACGGGGCCTTTCTTTTTCTGCCCAAGAAAGACTTCCCACGTATCGTTGGGTATTCCCTGAGGTGGTTTATCGTCATGATGCCGGACTATCACTTCTGTAAACTGACCATCGCAGCCGAAAACCTCGTTGAGGGCTTCAAGTAGATCGTTTTGTATTACTTCGCATGGAAATTCTGGGTCCGAGGTGGTTATATATCGCCGGATAATGTTTGTGGCGCCTTGGCCATTGGGGGATAGTGTTAATTGGACTCGTGCCGTTTCGGGGCTAATGTCTCTTTCGGCCGAAAGACGCTTGAATATTTTCCCTGTGATTGGCGTTTTTGCCTTATGTAAAGTTCTTTGTATGAATTCAATTCGCTTTTGGACTATTGACGCAGTTTGATTGTCTTCTGCTAAACCAATTTTAGGTGCGAAATCGTCTTTGAATGTGACCTTGGCTATCGTGTCTGGGGCAATGATCTCCCACTCGATATTGGCCATTCGTAAGTGGATGCCATGGAAATGCCAGTGATCTCCATATAGTCCGCCTCCGGTGGAATTTGAGGGGAATGCTTTTTGAAGGAATTCGTCGTCTAAGGTCCCACTGCAAAGTAGGTTCCAATCCTTAGGGTATGGGTGTGTGTCGCACATAGCCGCGACTAGATCGAGTAAATGTGATTTACCTGAGTTGTTGCGCCCAATGATAATATTTAACTGCTTGAACCTATCAAAACCCGCCCACTCGCTTTTGAAGCAACGATGGCCTTTGAAGTAGATATTATCTATTAGCATATTTTGGCTTCTTTGCTGGTTTGAGGATTATGTATTGTGATACACGAAAAGACCCGCCGATTGTGTGGCGGGTCTTTAGTTGTTTGTAGTTCGAGATTTCGTTTTAGAGCGTTGCGAGGATGGCGTTGAAAGTGGCGCTGGGACGCAACGCCGCCGAGGCTTTGGCGTTGTCAGGCTGGTAGTAGCCACCAATGTCGGCGGGTTTGCCCTGCACCGCGATCAGTTCGGCCACGATTTGCTTTTCGGCGGCGGTGAGTTTCTCGGCGTAGGGGGTGAAGATTGCCTTGAGCTCGGCGTCCTTGGTCTGGGCGGCGAGGGCTTGGGCCCAGTAGAGGGCGAGGTAGAAGTGGCTGCCGCGGTTGTCGATGCCGGCGCCGACTTTGCGGGCGGGGCTCTTGTCGTGTTCCAGGAACTTGCCGTTGGCTTCGTCGAGGGTCTCGGCGAGGACTTTGGCCTTGGCGTGGTTCTGCGTGATGCCGAGGTGCTCGAAGCTGGCGGCGAGGGCAAAAAACTCACCGAGTGAGTCCCAGCGGAGGAAGTTTTCCTCGGTGAACTGCTGGACGTGCTTGGGCGCGGAACCGCCGGCGCCGGTTTCGAAGAGGCCGCCGCCGTTCATGAGGGGAACGATGGAGAGCATCTTGGCGGAGGTGCCGACTTCGAGGATGGGGAAGAGGTCGGTGAGGTAGTCGCGGAGGACGTTGCCGGTGACGCTGATGGTATCGAGGCCCTTGACGATGCGTTCGAGAGTGAACTGGCAGGCGGCGGCGGGGGGCAGGATGCGGAGGTCGAGGCCGGTGAGGTCGTGGTCTTTAAGATACTTCTCAATCTTGGCGATGATCTGGGCGTCGTGGGCGCGGGCGGCGTCGAGCCAGAAGACGGCGGGGGTGTTGCTGAGGCGGGCGCGGTTGACGGCGAGTTTCACCCAATCCTGGATCGGGGCGTCTTTGGCCTGGCAGGCGCGCCAAATGTCGCCCGCAGCCACGGAGTGGCTGATGAGGATGTCGGCGGCCGGAGAGCCGGAGGCCGGTGTGTCGGAGGACGGAATGGTGACCACGCGGACCACGCCGGCGGCGGGGATTTCGAAGGTCTTGTTGTGGGAGCCGTATTCTTCGGCGGCCTGGGCCATGAGACCGACGTTGGGGACGCTGCCCATGGTCTTGGGGTCGAGGGCGCCGTGGAGTCGGCAGAAATCGATGACGGTCTGGTAAACGCCGGCGTAGCAGCGGTCGGGGATGAGGGCGAGGGTGTCCTGCTGTTTGCCGGCCTTGTTCCACATCTGGCCGGAGGTGCGGATCATGGCGGGCATGGAGGCGTCCACGATGACGTCGGAGGGGACGTGGAGGTTGGTGATGCCTTTGTCGGAGTTGACGTAGGCGAGGGCGGGGCCGGCGGCGTAGGCGGCGGCGATGTCGGCCTCGATGGCGGCGCGGTCGGCGGGGGAGAGTTTTTCGATCTTGGCGACGAGGTCGCCGAAGCCGTTGTTGAGGTCAACGCCGAGGGTGGCGAGGGTGGCGGCGTGCTTGGCGAGGACGTCTTTGAAGAAGACTTTCACGGCGTGGCCGAAGAGGATGGGGTCGGAGACCTTCATCATGGTGGCCTTGAGGTGGAGGGAGAGGAGGACGCCTTCGGACTTGGCGCGGGCGATGGCCTTTTCGTAGAAGGCGACGAGGTCGGCCTTGCGCATGACGGTGGCGTCGAAGACTTCGCCGGCCTTGAGGGGGGTCTTGTCTTTGAGGATGATGATGCCGTCCCCCTTCGCCAAGGCTTCGGGGGATGCATCGGCGGGAATGAGTTCAATCCTCACCGTCATGGGAGCCGATGCAGTGAAGGAGGTCTCGTTGCCGAAGAAGTCACCTTCGGTCATGGCGGCGACGTTGGTCTTGGAGGAGTGAGACCAGGCACCCATGGAGTGGGGGTGGGCGCGGGCGTAGTCTTTGACGGCCTTGGGGGCGCGGCGGTCGGAGTTGCCTTCGCGGAGGACGGGGTTGACGGCGGAGCCAAGGACCTTGGCGTAGCGGGCGCGGGCGTCTTTCTCGGCGTCGGTGGACGGGGTCTCGGGGAAGGCGGGGAGGGCGTAGCCTTTGGCCTGGAGCTCGGCGATGGCGGCCTTGAGCTGGGGGATGGAGGCGGAGACGTTGGGGAGCTTGATGATGTTGGCCTCGGGCTTGAGCGTGAGGGCGCCGAGTTCGGCGAGGGCATCGTGGGTCTTCTGGGCGGGGGGCAGTTTATCCGAGAAGACGGCGAGGATGCGGGCGGCGACGGAGATGTCGCGGGTTTCCACGTTGATGCCGGCGTGTTTCGCGTAGGCCTGCACGATGGGCAGGAAGCTGTAGGTGGCGAGCGCGGGAGCTTCGTCGGTGATAGTGTAGATGATCGAGGGAGCGGTGGGCATGGTGGTGTGGGAAAGGGGCTAGTTTCTCGTCGCTAGCGGCTAGTTGCTAGGAACTAGAGGCTAGGAGCTAGTGACTAGAAGTCAGGAAGCAAAGGGCGCGCGTGAGGGAGGGTCAAAAGCAAATGCTGGGGGATGGGAGGGTATGCGCGGGGCTTACGGCGGAGGCGGCTTTGCTATAAGAAACAGGCGCGCCGGACGGTCAGGGGACGATCTTTTTCTTTCCTCTTAATCTTTATCTTTCTCTCCGCCGGGTTTCCTGACGAAAGAGAACGATTAAGAGAACGAGAAAGAGGGCGCGGCTGATGCCGCGTTTCAGGGGGCGGGCGTCAGCGGGCACGGGCGGAGCCGGGGGTCATGCCGTAGCGGAGGCGGTAGGCGCGGCAGAAGGTGTTGGCGTCGGCGAAGCCGCAGGCGAGGGCGACTTCCTGGAGCGGGAGCTGGGTGGCGACGAGCATGCGCTGGGCGTGTTCCATGCGCAGGCGGCGGAGGAGTTCGCCCGGCGGCTCGCCGTAGCGGCGGCTGAAGGCGCGGATGAAGTGCTCGCGGCTCACGCCGCATTTTTCGGCGACGAGCTTCAGGTTGAGCGGGGAGCGGAAGTGGTCCTGCAGGTAGTGGCGTCCGTATTCGACGGGGTCCTGCGTTTGCGTGGCGTTCACCTGTTCGCGGTAGAGGGCGATGAGGAGCTGGTGGAGAAGTTCGGTGGCCTGGAAGCGGTCGCGGAAGGTGTGCTTGCGGAAGCGGCGGGTGATTTCCTCGATGAGGGAGGAAGCCTCGCCGTTTTCGGCCATGAGAACGACGGGGCCGAACTCGGCGCGCAGGCGGTCGAACCACGGACGGAGGCCGGCGAGCTTGAAGGAGAGATAACGCTGTCGGTAGGGCGCGGTTTCGCCGGGCGGGTAGCCGTAGGACGAGGGCTCGTCGTGGGTGAAAAGCAGCGCGTGTCCGGCGGGGGCGAAGCGGCGGCCGGAGGCGTCGTCAAAGAAGACGGTGCCGGCGAGCGTCTGCTGCACCACAGCTTCGTCGTCGTGGCCGCGATGGCGGTTGTCCCAAAAATAGCCGGCGTGCGTGCGGGTTTCGTTGGACCCGACATGCAGGTTGGCGAACGGGTCGGGGAGAGGGGTGCTCACGGGGTTCGGGGAGGAGCGCATTAATCACAAAATGCTTATGGTTAATCAAACTTTGTCTCTTGGCTGTTGTTCGAGGTGGACGCTTGGCTCGATGTGAAATCCAAGAAAACCCATGGCCAAATCAACCTCCGTCAAATCGTCTCGCAAACTCTCCGGTCACGCCGCGCATACCCAGGACGCCGTCGTCCAAGGCCTGCCCGGTGTCGTGCAGCGCCCCATCAAGATCACGATGATGGGCGCGGGCTCCGGCTTCACGCCGCGCCTCGTCAACGACGTGCTGCGCATCCCCGGCAACCAGGGCGGCGTGATCGCGCTGGTGGATATTGATACCGACCGGCTGCGCACGATGCAGAAGCTGGTCGTCAAGCTTGTGGCGAAATTGAAGCAGGACAAGAAGTGGCAGGTCGTGGCCTCGCCCGACCGCACGCAGGTGCTCAAGGGCAGCGACTACGTGGTGAACTGCATCGAGGTGAGCGGCGTCGAGTGCGTGCGCCACGACAACGACATCCCGTTGAAATACGGCATCGACCAGTGCATCGGCGACACCATCGGGCCGGGCGGGCTCTTCAAGTCGCTGCGCACGATTCCCGTTTTCCTCGCGGTGCTGCGCGACTGCGAACGCCTGTGTCCGCAGGCCCTCGTGCTCAACTACACCAACCCGATGGCGATGATGTGCACGGCGGCGGGCCGCGCGTCGTCCATGGAGGTCGTGGGGCTTTGCCACAGCGTGCAGGGGACCAGCCATCTGCTCGCGGGTTATGCGGGCGTGCCCTACGCGGAGATGGACTGGGAGTGCGCGGGCATCAACCACCTCGCGTGGTTCACCAAGCTGGAGCACAAGGGCGTCAATCTTTACACGGACCGGCTCTACAAAAAGTTCACCGCCGACCTCGCCGAGGCGGAGCGCGAGCGCAAGGCGGGTCTGACCTGCTATGACAGCGTTGATCCTCGGACGGACAAATCGAAGCCGAGTCTCTACAAGGAGAAGGATCTCGTGCGAAAGGACATGTGCCTGAACTTCGGCGCGTTCATCACGGAGAGCTCGGGGCACCTGTCGGAATACCTGCCTTACTACCGCAAGAGCGAGGAGGGGCGGGCACTGCTCCGCCAGAGTTACGACGGAGGCTCGCGTTTTTATGCGACCAACTGGCCGCATTGGCGCAAAGCGGCGGATGCCTCGCGTCTCGCTATGGTCAAGGGCACGGAGCCGATAGACTGGGCGCGCTCGTGGGAATACGCCTCTTGGATCATCGAGGCGCGCGAGAAGGACAGCCCGTTCCGGATTCACGGCAACGTGATGAACAACCGCGGCGGCGCGGGTCAGGTCATCACCAACCTGCCGGCCGATGCGTGCGTGGAAGTCGCGTGCATGATCGACGGCAACGGCGTCAACCCGACGCGCTACGGCGCTCTCCCGCGCCAGATGGCCAACATCTGCGCGACGAACCTGGGGATGTTCGATCTCGGCGCGCAGGCGGCGGTCGAGCTGAGCAAGGAGGCGGCGATCCATGCGCTGATGCTCGATCCGCTGAGCGCGGCGGTGTGCACGCCGTCGCAGATCCGGGCGATGACGCTGGAACTCTTCGCGGCGGAGAAGGCGTATCTGCCGGACTACCGGTGAGGAAGGGTTACACAGAGGGCACTAGAGGTGCACAGAGACCACGGAGAATAAGTTCCGGACTTCAAAACCGGAAAATTTCGCCGGTAATCCTGTGCTTACCTTTTGGCCTCCCTGATCCCTGTGGGATAGGCTCCGTGTTCTCTGTGTAACCTGCCTTATGGAGTAAATATCCCCGGAGCGAACTCCGGGGCATTCGCTGCCAATTGTAGGAGACAGGCTGTAATGGGAGGTCAAGCGGCGACATGGGTTCTTGGAGTAAAAGGACGTTTGGAGAGGAGGACGGAGACGAGGCGGCGGAGTTGTTTGCGCATGAGATCGACCATGGCCT
>JBAZSJ010000099.1:0-5887 GCA_041662485.1 Opitutaceae bacterium
TACCTGAACATCCGCCGCTTTGACCTCGCCGACCCGCGCCACCACGAGCTGGCCGACCTGAGCCGCCAGGCCCACCAGTCCGTCGCACGCGGCGAAGACCCCCGGCCCCTCGAAGACCGCATCGACCAGCTCGCCGCGGCCCTGGCGGGCCTCGACCAGTCGCAATTGCGCGCCCTGAGAGAGGAACTTGCGGACGGGTTCGCCGGCCGCCTAAAATCTCCCTAGCCCGGAATCCACCGGCCGAACACCAGCCCGACGCGCCAGCGAGGGTAAATCGTTGTCGCTCCCTCGTCGGCGCGTCGAGCTAGTGTCTCTTAACCGGGGGGAAATCTCATGCGCGCTCTTCTGATGCTGTTGATGTTGACGCCTGTGGCGCTCTCGGGCGAGCGGGCGAAGTACACCGATCACAAGCGGGTGATGTACTACCTCGACGCCCAGGGGCGCGAGCAGCCCGTGCGAACGCCCGTCGACTTCTACGAGTTGGTGGCCGCGCTGGCCCCGCGCACGTTCTTCCCCAATTCGCCCCTGAATGACTCGAACTTCGACGTGGCCGGCGTGAGAAAGGGCGTTGCCGAGGCACAGAAGGTCTGCCGCCTGCTCGGCGCCCCCACGGCCCTCCAGGTCCGCCACCCCGACTGCCCCCACGACTTCCCGCCCGAGGTGCGCCGCGAGGCCTACCAGACGCTCGACCGCGTGTTGGGCCACCGCCCGGTGCGGGATGTGCCTTGACCCCTTTGATAGGGGTAGGGAAGGCCGGTTGGGTCCGGCCTCCCCTCCCTCCGAACCGGACAGGCGGATTTCCCGCATCCGGCTCTCCAGTTGATGGTTTTACCTCTGAGAGGATTGAACGAAACGCAAGTAGGCGGTGTACAAGCTGTACAGCCCTTGGGCGTCGAAAAAGCGATTGGGCCAGCGTTGATGGTCCTTGCCTCGGGCACGGCCGCGTCGACCGCCGCGTTTCCGCAGAATACTGCGGAGGCGACCACGAATCCAGCCGTCCAGGCTCCGGAACACGGTGTAGTAAGAGTGTCGGAAGTACGTAAACCATCCCCGCAGTTGCGAATTCAGCCGGGCACATACCGCGGGCATGCACTGCCCGTTGGTACGCTTCGTTTTCTCCCGCACGGCCGCTTTGAATTTCTTCAGGCTCTTCTCCCGTGGCAGACGCAAGTCGCCCTGGAAGTGATAGCCCAAGAAGTCAAAGCCCTCGGTGCGTGCGTCCACGATCTTGGTCTTGGTCGGATGCAGCGTCAGCTCGTTTTCTTCGACCCAGCGTTGCACCAGACTCAAGGCCGCCTCCGCGTCCTCGCGGGTTTTACACAAAATCACGAAGTCATCTGCGTAGCGCACCATGGCGAAGCCGGCAGCGGCCAGTCGATGATCCAGCGGGTTGAGGTAGATGTTTGCCAACAGCGGCGACAGGACTGCGCCTTGCGGGGTGCCCTTCTCAGGCGTCCACTCCCGCAGACCGTCCATCACGCCCTGCTCAAGAAACATCTCTACCAACCCGAGGACCCGGCTGTCCGAGACCTTCTCGCGAATCCGCGCCATCAGCTCGGGCTTCGGGATCGTGTCAAAGTAACTCTTGAGGTCCGCATCCACCACGTACACGCAGCCCGCGTTGAGCAATTCCTCGACCCGCTCCAGGGCGTGATGACATCCCCGGCCGTGTCGAAAGCCATAGCTGTGCTGCGAGAATGTGACGTCGAAGATCGGTTCCAGCACGTGCAACAAGGCGGTTTGAACCACGCGGTCGCGCACGGTCGGCACGGTCATCGGTAACTGCACATCATCGCAGCGCCCTTTCGGGATCGGCGGAGATTACTCATCCGTTCCATCCGCTTAAGGGAAAGCGGTTCCCGATTCTCAAGGTCCGACGAGTTCGGGGAATCGAAACGCTCATCCTCCGAGGGACTTCGCACGGTACCTTTGCCGTGCCGAGGGAATGGACCGACCGGGCCGATCCGCTGCCCGTAATGGTTCTGGGCATCAGCCCGCTGCCATGCTTGGAGGGCCGCTGTCTTCTTCAGCTGGCAGAACTCGTGTCGCTTCTCAAACAAAGCAGAAAGTGATCTTGACCCATGAAGGCGATTGAGAGCATAACAAACCGCCGTTCCGATCGGTCGGTGAACCAGAAGGCGGCCGGCAGTTGGCCTGCCACAGGGTCGGCCAGCGCGCGGGCCTTCACCGGGAGGCGGCGCGTCCGCTACCATCATGACACCCGACATCGAACCGATCGACGCTCAGGCCGTGGCCATCCTCGTGGCCAACATGATCCAGGCTTATCTGGCCGACACACCTCCTCTCTCCAAGATCGAGGAGGTGTCCCATGACGGCACAGGTCACTCTGTCGCACCGGCAGAAGGCGGCGTATGTCTACGTGCGTCAATCGACGATGGGGCAGGTGCGGAACCACCAGGAGAGCACCGAGCGGCAGTATGCGTTGAAAGACAAGGCGATCTCGCTGGGATGGCCAGCGACGGGCATGCAAATCCTGGACGGGGATCTGGGGATCTCCGGGGCGACCAGCAGCGGCCGCGACGATTTCAAGCGGTTGGTGGCCGAGGTGTCCTTGGGGGAGGTGGGGGCCGTGTTCGCCCTGGAGGCCTCACGCCTGGCGCGGTCCAACGCCGATTGGCACCGTCTGATCGAGATCTGTGCCTTGACCGGCACGTTGATCATCGACGAGGACGGTTGTTACGATCCGGCGGATTTCAACGACGGCCTTCTGCTGGGAATGAAAGCCCAGATGTCTCAGGCAGAGCTGCATTTCCTCCGCGCCCGCCTCCAGGGCGGCAAGCTCAATAAGGCCAAGAAAGGCCAACTGCGTTTTCCATTGCCGGTTGGGTTGTGCTACGATGACGCCGGCGCGATCGTGCTGGATCCCGACGCCGAAGTGCGCGGGGCTGTGGAGTTGTTACTTGCCCTCTTCCGCGAAACAGGCAGTGGGTATGCCGTGGCCCAGACATTCGCAGCGCGGGGGCTGAAGTTCCCCAAGCGGGCCTACGGCGGTGTCTGGAATGGCCGGCTGATCTGGGGGCACTTGACGGATGATCGGGTCCGGAGCGTAGTGAAGAACCCGGCGTATGCCGGTGTTTATGCCTTTGGCCGTTATCGTTGTGTCAAGTACGTCCTTGCCAACGGCGAGGTCCGCTCACGAGTGAAAGCCATGCCTCGGCCATCCTGGCTGGTCGAGATCCAGAATCACCATCCGGGTTACATTTCTTTTGACGAACACCTCCACAATCTGGACATCCTCCAGCGCAATCGTACGAACGGGGAGGACACACTCTTGAGCGGACCGGCACGCGAGGGCTTGGCGATTCTGCAGGGGCTCTTGGTGTGTCGCCTTTGCGGCCGTCACTTGACGCCGCGCTACCAGGGCAACGGCGGCATCTACCCCGTTTACGAATGCAACTGGCGTAAGCGGCAAGGCCGTTCCAGCAAGTCCTGCATCAGCATTCCCAGCGGGCTTGTGGACCAGGCGATAGCCAATCGGATGGTGCAGGTGGTCAGTTCTGATCAGATCCACCTTGCCCTGGACGTTCTCCAGGAGTTGGAGAAACGCGACGACGCCTTGCAGGGCCAATGGCGGATGCGGCTGGAGCGCGCCGACTATGAGGCCCAGCTCGCCCAGCGGCGTTACGAGCACGTCGATCCGGCCAACCGGCTGGTCGCGGCTTCGCTGGAGCAGCGTTGGAACGAGGCCCTCTGCCGGCTGGAGGAGATTCGGCAGGAGTTTGGGGATTTCCAACGCAGTCATGGCTTGGCCGTCACGGCAGAGCAACGGACGAAGATCCTGGCCCTGGCCAAGGATTTCCCTCGCTTATGGAACGCCCCTACGACGCTCGCCAAGGACAAAAAACGGATGCTGCGGCTGCTGGTGAAAGACATCACCGTCGAGAGAATCACGGAGCCTCGACAGGTTCTGCTCCATGTCCGCTGGCAAGGAGGCGCCTGCGAAGACATTGCCGTGGACCTGCCACTTCCGATCGCTGATCGACTACGGTATTCTGAAGAGCTTGTGGAACAGGTCCGGCGGTTGGCGACCGAGAAGGCCGACGCGGAGATCGCCGACGCACTCAACCAGCAGGGCTGCCGTAGTGCGAAAGGGAAGCCCTTTACCCAGTCGATGATCGCCTGGATCCGCTACAAACACCGAATTCCATCGCCCGAGTTGAAGCGGCCGGAAGAGTTGACAGTAACCCAAGTGGCGGAGAAGTTCGATGTCAGCCCAAACGTTGTATACTATTGGATCCAACGTGGAATCCTGGTGGCCCGCCGCCGAAACGGGGGTTCCGCACTGTGGGTCACCCTCGACCCAGAAACGGAACGTCGGTTGTGGCAATGGGCCGAGGAATCCACACGAATTCAGAAGAGTCGCAGCCGGCAATCCCAACGCTCACTGTAAGGAGTGCATTATGCCTGCACCGTCGGAACGCCCAGCGGTCGCTGCTCATTGCTTCCCGGTTTCGGAATCCAGACCCGCTGCACCGCCTGCGGCCGATAGGTGTTCGTCCGCAGCGATTCATGCAGCTGGTCCAGTTCTTTCTGGCGGTGGGCCAGAAAATCCTCCACCGATTGATGGTCCACTCCCGCCGCTCCCCGGTTGCCGATGACGTTGCCGCTGGCGGCAAACAGGTTCCGCGGCGCGTACACCTTGTCAATCAACGTGTGCCATCGTCCTCCTCGCACTCCTTGTTCGAGTGTCGTCAACATGCGGTCCGTCCAGACACACGGGTTCGCCCAGTCGCGCAGCGATGGGGGCTCTCCGGCGGGGGTAGCCGCGAACGGCACTTTCACCGGTTCGGAATCCGTTTCCCTTGGCTTGGACATCACGCCTCCATCTCCCTGCACCCCTTCGCTCCCCCGGCGTTACCCGGCTTCCTCGCTACTATGGGTGCTCTGACTCCTGACAGGTCGGCTCTTCGTACCCTTATGAGGGGCAATGAACTCCGTCTTGTGCCCGCCAGGTCTCCCTGCATTACGTCATCGAACCTTCCTACCGTTCCGCCTCCAACCACCTGTTGCCGTCCCCGGGGTTTGGTCTGTGTTTTCCCCCGGAGCTTACCGCGCGGTCTGCCGACCGCATCCCTTTCTCGGGACCAGAGCGTCATTTGGGCTTCACCATCACTCGGAGGTTGGCCACGACAACCGGCCGAATCGAGTTCGTCATTATCCTGCGGACCAGTCGTTCACCTCCCGTTGCTCTCCACCCCGCCTCGCGGCGACGCAGTTACGTTCGGTTACAAAGTTCAGACCCACTTTGACAGGGACTTCCACCCTGCCGGTTCGATGCGCTCACAGGCGCACGAGTGCGGCGATTCATCGCCGCTTTCCGTGGAAAAGCTGGAGCCACCGGCTGCCGCCGGTGAGCAAGAGAAAAGCGGCGATAAATCGCCGCACTCCAAAGCTAAACGATCCTCGGGTGGAGGGCGCGGGACCGCGGCACAATGCTTTGGCTGAAGGAACTTGCCACTCGTGTCGGAGGGACGCGCTTTTGTCCTTCCACGCTTGGACCGCCGACCAGCGGGGTTTCACAGCCAGGGGATGCAACGCTTTCAGCGTTGGGGCAACCGGGCCTCGTTACCCGGGGTGGCCGCTGCGCGGCCAACCCCCGGGCTGTGTGATTGTCACCGCGTTGCGGTGTCGGAATCGCCGGCAGGGAATCTTGGCGGCGATGGTGAGGCGGGCGGAATGGAGTACTGAGTACCGGGTACCGAGTGCGATTCTCGGGAAGAACGACGCGCGTGGTTGCAAGCAACCACCCTACCAGTGAACCCGACACTACTGGCCGGCGGTGGGATTCCGGTACTCAGCGGGAGCTGAAGATCAGACGCTGGCCGAGCTGCGTCTCGATTTGCACGACGCCTCGCGCGTCCGGCGC
>JBAZSJ010000100.1:0-5686 GCA_041662485.1 Opitutaceae bacterium
TTACCCTGCCGTGGGAAACGGCGACGACATAGGTCGTCCTCTGTCTCAACCGCCGGATGCGGAAAACCGCACGTCCGGTGGTGTGGAAGGGTCACGGGGCGCAATCCCCGTGACCCCATCCGATCGCAGACCCTGATGTAGACCCGACCGCTGGTCGGGTGTTCGAGGATAGGTCCCAAGCAGCCCGACCAGCGGTCGGGCCTACACCAAACTGAGGACCGCGTAGGTGCGCTTGCCTTTGCGGAGAAGAATGTGCCGTCCGTAGAGCAGGTCGGCGGACGTGAGCGTGCGGGTGACGGCAGCGGTGTCGGCCTTGATGTTGTTCACGTAAACGCCACCGCCTTCGATGTCCTTTTTGGCCTGGCCTTTGGACTGGGAGAGGCCGGCATGGACGAGGGCTTCGGTGAGTGAAAAGCCGGGAGCGGCGAACTGCGCGGCGTTGACAGCCTTGGTCGGGATTTCGCCGACGACGTCGCGGAAGGTTTCTTCGCTCGTGTCGCCGATCTCGGCGCCGAAGAGGATGTCGCTGGCCTTCAGCGCGGCGTCGAGCGCGGCTTGGCCGTGAACGAGGCGGGTGACTTCGCGGGCGAGGGCCTTGTGGGCTTCGCGCGGGCCGGGGTTGGCGGTGTGCTTGGCCTCCAGTTCCTCGATCTGGGGGCGGGTGAGAAAGGTGAACTTGCGCAGGTATTCGGAGACCTTGGCGTCTTCGGTGTTAACGAAGAACTGGTAGAGTTTGTAGGGGCTGGTTTTTTGCGGATCGAGCCAGACGGCACCGCTGGCGGTCTTGCCGAACTTGGTGCCGTCGCTCTTCGTAATGAGCGGGAAGGTCCAGCCCCAGACGTGCGCGCCGAGTTTTTTGCGGACGAGATCGGTGCCGGCGGTGATGTTGCCCCACTGGTCGGAGCCGCCGATCTGGAGCTCGCAGTTGAAGGTGGAGCGCAGGTGGTAAAAATCATTCGCCTGAAGGAGCTGGTAGCTGAACTCGGTGAAGCTGATGCCGCCCTCGTTCTCCAGGCGGGACTTCACGGAATCCTTCGCGAGCATGACGTTGAGCGAAAAATGCTTTCCGACGTCGCGGAGGAAATCGAGCAGGCTCACCGGGGCGGTCCAGTCGGCGTTGTCGACGAGGCGGGCGGGATTGGCGGGCGCGTCGAAGTCGAGCAGCTTGGACAACTGGCCTTTGATGCAGGCGATGTTGTGCGAGAGCTGTTCGCGGGTGAGGAGGTTGCGCTCGGAAGAGCGGCCGGAGGGGTCGCCGACCATGCCGGTGGCGCCGCCGGCGAGGGCGAGGACATGGTGGCCGGCGAGTTGGAAGCGTTTCAACGTGAGCTGGCCCATGAGGTGGCCGACATGGAGGGAGTCGCCGGTGGGGTCGAAGCCGCAATAGAGCGTGATCGGGCCTTCGTTCAGGCGCTTGGAGAGCGCGTCGAGGTCGGTGCAGTCGGCGAGGAGGCCGCGCCATTGAAGGTCTTCGAGGAAGGTCATGGGAAGAGCGGAAGAAGCTACGGGCTGAGAGCCGGGAGTCGAGAGCCGAGAGCGTGTAGACCCGACCGGTGGTCGGGTTGATTGGGGAAATGCCAGACCAGCGGTCTGGCCTACATGGGCTGCGGAGGGGCGGATGATGCCGCCGTGGTTCGTTGTAGGCCAGACCGCCGGTCTGGCGGTTTGGGAAAAGCCCGACTGACGGTCGGGTTGATTGAGGGGAAATGCCAGACCAGCGGTCTGGCCTACATGGGCCTACATTCGGAAATGATCCGGGAGCGCGCAGCCCGGGGTCTGGTCAGGGACACCCTGGCGTTGTGCAGATCAACCATGGGTCTGTGCAGCCGAACCCTGGGTCTGTGCAGATGGACCCTGGGGGTGTGCGAGTTGAGCCCTGGGGTGTGCAACTCGTCCCTGGACCTGTGCAGACGGGGCCTGGGCGTGTAAATCGCTGAAAATCCACGAAAAAACACCCGCAAATGCCCCAAATTATTACACCTAGGCATTGCTTATGCTTTTTGGTTGCGTTTACGGACGGGAGGCGTGCCTCGACGCACGTCCCCGCGATTCCGTGAACCCGGTGCCCGTCGTGGCGCCGGTTTATTCGTCCAACATCAGACCCGATACCTATGAACGACCGAGACATCCGCCGTGAAAACCGACTGATCGCCGTGCAAACCTTCGGCCGCGAGCACGCCGCCGACTACCCGGCCAACAGCAAGGCCGCCACACTGCTGGCCGCGCTCGGCACGCTCCTCGCCGACCTCACGCAGGCCAAGGTAGGACAGATCCGCACGCCCGTGAGCAAGAAGACGCTGCTCGACGCCCTCCAGCTCGACCAGCGCAACATCGCCGCACCGCCCGCGCGATCGAGCTGGCCGAGCCCGGGTTTGCCGCCGCGGCCTACCGCCTGCCCGACAACCCCGCCTTCGCGGCGGTGCTCACCCATGCCGACGCGCTGCTGGCCCTGCTCGAAGACCAGCCCGACGACACCCCCGCGCAACTGGCCGCCAAGACCGCGTTGCGGGCCAAATTCGTCGAATACGAGCTGCCCGCCGACTTCGTGACCGACCTGCGGGCCGACATCGACGCGCTGCGGGCGGCCTTCGCGGGCCAGCGGGTGGACAACCAGGAAGGGGGCGAGAACACCTCGGCCATCGGCACGCTGATGGGGAAGCACATCAACCACTGTGAAGATTCGCTGACCGCCGCAGTGTTCACGCATCTGCTTCATCTGCCGGTTGAGCTATTCTGGCGGATTCTGAGAGATGCATGCTACACCTGCCGCCTGCCTGAAAATTCCGGTGAAGTTCTCGACGCAGCATTCTGGCCAGCGTGGGATGCTGCGGGGACAAATAACTCCGCCCGCGTTATTCCCGATCTTTTTCTTCGATTCACGGAATTTGATCTGATCATCGAAGCGAAGCGCTGGGACGACAGCATGCAGGACAAGCACCAATGGTGGTAAGAACTGGTAGCCTACGCCAACGAGCACGGGCACGAAGCGCGCCCCGTGAAACTAATCGCACTCGGAGGTCTTCACTCGGAGCAGGACGACGAGATTACTCACCTTTGGTCTGACTCGTCCGAAATCGCCCCAGTCACCCGTTCGATAGTTTGCCCCATGCACATGTGCCGCTGGCTCGGGTTGCTCGATCAGTGCAAGAGGATGCACAGAGACCTCAGCCGCGATTCATTTCAAAGTTCGCAGACCAAAGCGCATGCTCGGATTCTTGTTCATACGATCGACCTTTTCGGCTGCCATGGATTCTCTACAGGCCTGTGGTTCGCGGATTTTGATTTCTCCGCACTTGGTCTCGGCGCGCATATCGACCGGCATCTCGATATTCTCCAGGAACGCAGCCAACAACTTCAACGCGCATGAAACCTACACCGGCAAACATCGAAGAGGTGTAAGCGTCCGGCCAGCGACCTCATAGTGGCGGCTGGAGTATGACGGAGGCTACGGTCGTAATGGTGACGATTACGAAGCCGACATGGTTATCAATGGTCACCAATACGAAGCGGGCTCAGGTCGTAGCTACGACCTCGACAGGCGGTTGCCAACGAGCCGGGGTGAGAGGGGCAAGGTCGTCCTGGTTCGTCATAGACGGCAGGCGCGAGAGGACGTCGCGGAGGTAGCCAAGGGGATCTTTGCCATGGCGCTGACAGGAGACGACCAGCGAGTAGAGGATGGCCGAACGTTGGCCGGCGTCGGGATGGCCGATAAACAGCCAGTTCTTTTTGCCGATGGCCGACGGGCGGATGGCGTTTTCGATCAAGTTGTTGTCGATACGCGTCTGGCCGTGGCGCACGTGTGCGGACAGCGGCTCCCATTGGTGGAGCAGGTAATCGCAGGCCTTGCCGAGGAGCGAACGGGGCAGCACCCGCGCTCTCAGGTTTTGCGCGAGCGCTCGCAGCCAGCGCAGCGGCCGGGCAAAGTGTTCGGCCCGCAACCGTGCCCGCTCGTCGGCCACGGTGACGCCCGCCTCATCCCAAACGCGTTCCCACGCATAGAGCCGGCCGATCAGCTTCAGCGCCACCCGCACGGCCTTCGGGGTTTCCGCCTGGGCTTCAAAAAACTTCCGCCGGGCGTGCGCCCAGCAGCCGACCCACACGACGCCTTCATGCGCACGCGCATACCCGGCATAGGCCTCGTAGCCGTCGGATTGAAGCACGCCCTTATAATCGTCGGTGAGCAGCGTGGTCAGTTCGCCATGCCGGCGGGACAGCCGCCAGTCGAAGACGACGTCGCCTCCGGGCCGGCTCACCACCCACAGGTAACCCTGGCTGGTCCCTCCGCGTTTTTCATCCGGGTCGTTGCATTTGACGGGGGTTTCGTCGGCCTGCACATAGCCTCCGGCCAGCAGTTCGCGGTGCATGTGCTTGTAGATGGGTTCGAGCCATTCGGAGGCGATCCTGATCCAGTCAGCCATCGTCTGACGGCTGATCTGCGCACCCCAACGCGCCGACATCTGCTCCAACCGGTAAAGCGGCAGGTGGTCCACGTATTTGCTGAGCGCCACCCAGGCGAGCAGCCCCGCCGAGGCGTAGCCTCCTGCCACCGGACGGGAGAAGGCCGCCGCCACGACCGGCGGACGCGCCTTGTCCAGGCGGTGCCGGTATTTCGGGCGGACGATCTCGCGCTTGAAGAGTTTCGGGGGCGTCACGTCCACCTCGAAGGTCCGCTCCTCGCCGATGCGCTCGTAAAGCCCCGGCTCCGCCTTCACCTCCTCCGGCTCGATCACGATCCTTTCCTTCACCGGCAGGTGCGCAAACACTTCGGCCGCGACAGGTCGCCTTTCCGGGGCGGGCCTCGCCCGCTCGTAGCTGACCCTCTCGGTCGGCCTGACCGTGGCCGCGAGCTTTTCGAGTTCGCCCAGCTTCAGGAGCAGCTGCGCGCGGTCCAGCTTCTCGCTTTTGCCTCCGCCGAAGAGCTGCCGCCGGAGCCATTCGATCTGCGTCCTCAGCACCGCGTTCTCCTCCGCCAGCGCCAGATAGGCTTGGGGGAGTTCTTCGGCGGGCGGCATGATTAAGTATCCGTATAGTAGATACTCAATAAGGCGAGGATTTTATCGCTCATACCACGCCTTTTTACAGCCGTCCTTCAGGTCGATCCCCGCCAAAAGCATGGTCAGCGCCTCCGGCGCCAGCGTGAGCTTCGCGCCATCCCCGCCGAGCGGCCAGCTGAACCGACCCTGCTCCAGCCGCTTCGCCAGGACCCACGAACCGGTCCCGTCCCAATACAGCATCTTGAGCCGGTCCCGGCTTTTGTTGATGAAGACGAACAGCGCGCCCTTGCGCGGGTCTTCCCGGAGCCTGCCTTCGGCCAACGTCCACAGACCGTTAAACTGCTTGCGCATGTCCACCGGTTCGACCGCCAGATAGACTTTGAGCGCCGAGGGGAAGCCGAGCATCGGTTTTATGCCCTCAACGCCCGCACCAACGCCGCCATGCCCGCCGCGTCGGCTCCGCGCACGATGAGTCCGTCCGGCATCGTAACGCTCATGGCACCGGCTTCGGGGAAGCGATTCTGCCGGACCGGCATCCTCACCTCCGCAAATCGCACCGGCTTAGCCCGAGTTCGTCAGTTCGGAGAACGACTCTATTGATCATCAGCATTTTGCCTGATTCAAGGGGCGATTTTCGGCACTACATCCGCCACGATTCGAGGGCCCTTGGGCAGGCGTAGCCCGAGGTGGGC
>JBAZSJ010000101.1:0-5487 GCA_041662485.1 Opitutaceae bacterium
CAGGGGCCTCCGCGGCGGGCGCCGCGGCCGCCGGGGCCGCGTCCTGTGCTTTCACCTGCGCAAACGCGCAGACGGCTACCATGGCAAACAGCGTTGCCCGGGTCAGTTTCAGTAGGTTTGTGATCATGGTCTGGGTTGGTTTTTAGTAAGACTTAACAGATCCCCACATGAGCAGTGTTCATACCAACTTCAAAAACAGGGATTAATTTAACTAAAATGACTCCAACTGTTCAAATCTGAGCAGATAAAGCAGGCTTAGCATTTGCCGATGAGCGATATGGCATCCTAATGCCCCAAGCCGTCCCTTATGAGCCAGCCGCCTCCCATCGTAGAATTCAAAGATGCCACCAAACGCTTCGGTGGCGGCGCGCCCGTCCTGTCCGGCATCACTTTAAGAGCCAGCCCCGGGGAGTTTGTAAGCCTCATCGGCCCCAGCGGCTGCGGTAAATCCACCCTTCTGCGCCTGATCGCCGGACTGACACCTCTAAGTGAAGGGCAACTAAGCGTCGGCGGACACCCCGCCGGCAAAGAGGCGGGCGACCTCGCCTTCGTGTTTCAAGAGTCCACCCTCCTCCCTTGGCTCACCGTCCGTCGCAACATCGAGGTCATGCTCCGCCTCCGCCATACGCCCGCCGACCAACGCCGCGCCCTCGCCGACCAGATGCTCGCGCTCGTCGGGCTCGAGCCGTTCGCCGCCCACTACCCGCGCCAACTCTCCGGCGGACAGAAAATGCGCGTCTCCATCGCCCGCGCCCTCACCTTGCAACCGTCCCTGCTCCTACTCGACGAACCTTTTGGCGCCCTCGATGAGATGACCCGCGACCGGCTCAACGAGGAACTGCTCGCCATCCGCGACCGCCGGCAGTGGACCGCGTTTTTCGTGACCCACTCCGTCGCCGAAGCGGTTTTCCTTTCCAACCGCATCATCGTGCTCGCCGCCAACCCCGGCCGCATCGCCCACGAAGTCACCGTCGACCTGCCCTACCCGCGCACCGCCGAAACGCGCCTTTCCTCTGACTACCTCAAACGCGTGGCCGACGTCTCGCGCCTCCTCCGCTCCGTGGAAGCCCCCCCGCCCGCCTTCGCCTCCCCATGAACCGCCGCGTTCTCACCATCCTCCTGCCCGTGCTCGTCGGCGCCCTCATGATCGGTCTGTGGTATGTCTTCCGCCTGCACGTGCTGGCCGCCGACCAACGCTTCCTCCTCCCCGCGCCCGACGCGATTCTCGGCGCTCTCATCGAAAAGGGTTCAACGCTCTGGTCCGCCACCCTCACCACCGCGACCGGTGCGTTCCTCGGCTTCGGACTCGCCGTCGCGCTGAGCTTCTCCCTCGCCCTCGCCCTCTCGCTTTCGCCGCTGATCCGCGCAGGCTTCTATCCCTACCTGATGATGCTGCAGCTCACGCCCATCATCGTCCTCGCACCCATCCTCATCCTGTGGGTCGGCCCCGGCCTGAAGAGCGTCGTCATCATCACCTTCCTCATCTGCTTTTTCCCGCTCGTCGTAAACACCACGCAAGGCCTCATCTCCACCGACCGCAATCTGGTCGAACTCTTCCGCATGGGCCGCGCCTCCCGCCTCCAGGAAATCTTCCTCCTGCGCGTCCCCTCCTCCCTCCCCTATTTTTTCACCGGCCTGCGCATCGCCGCCACCCTCGCTCCCATCGGCGCCATCGTCGGCGACGCCTACGCGGGCAACTCCGCCGGCGGCCAGGGCGGCCTCGGCTTCCTTACTATTATCTACAGCGCCCAATTTCAGCTGCCCGCCCTCTTTGCCACCGCCGCCGTCGGCTGCCTGCTCGGCTTCGTCTTCGCCGGAACCGTGGTCGCCTTGAGCTGGTTCGCCCTTCATCACTGGCACGACTCCTACCAACGCAAGGACCTCTGATGACTCTGCCCACCCGCGAACTCCACTGCCGCGACCGCCGCCTCACCCTCGGCCGCCAACCGCTCATCGTCGGCATCCTCAACGTCACCGACGACTCCTTCTTCGACGGCGGCCAGCACAACTCCCTCCCCGCCGCCGTCTCCCACGCCCGCCTGCTCATCGCCGAAGGCGCCTCCGTGATCGACGTCGGCGGACAATCCACGCGCCCCGGCTACGTCGAAGTCGGTCCCGACGAGGAAATCCGCCGCGTCGTCCCCGTCATCCGCGAACTCGTCCGCCACACCGCCGTCCCCATCTCGATCGACACCTACCAACCCGCCGTCGCCCGAGCCGCCCTCGAAGCCGGCGCCCATATCGTCAACGACATCCACGGGCTCCAACGCGACCCCGCCATGGCCTCTGTCATCGCCGAAAGCGGAGCCGCCGCGATCCTCATGCACAACGACCCATCCTTCCGCGAAACACCCGGCGATGTGATCGAGAAAATCAAAACCTTCCTCGCCCGCACGCTCGACCTCGCCGCGCACGCCGGCATCGACTCCGCCCGCATCATCCTCGACCCCGGCATCGGCTTCGGCAAAACCCAGCCGCAAAACCTCGCCATCCTCGCCCGCATCTCCGAATTGCACGCCCTCGGCTATCCGCTCCTCCTCGGCGTCTCCCGCAAGTCCGTCATCAGCCACGTCCTCGACCTCCCGCCCGACGAACGCCTCGAAGGCACCCTCGCGCTGACCGCCCTTGCCGTTTCCCAAGGCGTGCAACTCCACCGCGTCCACGACGTCCTCGCCAACCACCGCGCCGCCCTCATGGCCGCCTCCCTCCGCGACGCCCGCTAAAAATCGTTCTCGTTCTCTTACTCTTTCTCGTTCTCCTCTTACCTTCCTTCCCATGACCGGACGCATTCACCTCAAAAACATGGTCTTTTACGGCTACCACGGCGCCATGGCCGAGGAAGGCACGCTCGGCCAGCGCTGGATCATCGACCTCGTCCTCACCCTCGACATCACCGCCGCCGCCGCGAACGACGACCTCAACCGGACCGTCGACTACACCCAGATTTACAACGTCTGCCGCAAGTGCGTCGAAACCGACCGCTTCAAGCTCATCGAGTCCCTCGCCGGCCACATCATCGACTCCGTGTTCGCCGCCAGCCCCGTCGTGGACGCCGTCGAGATCACCGTCAAAAAACCCTCCGTGCCCATCGCCGGCATCCTCGATTACGTCGCCGTCGAAACCAGCCAAACCCGTGCCGACCGCCTACCTCGCCCTGGGCAGTAACCTCGCCGACCGCCGCCGCCTGCTCGCCGACGCCCTCGCCGCGCTCGCCCGCCACCCGCAAAACCGGCTGACCGGCGTCTCCCCCGTTTACGAAACCAAGGCCGTCGGCGTCACCGACCAGCCCGATTTCCTCAACTGCGTCGTCCGCCTCGAAACCGACCTCGCCCCGCACGCCCTCCTCGATCTCTGCCTCGCCATCGAGCAACAACTCGGACGCGTCCGCCACGAACGCTGGGGCCCGCGCACCGTTGACCTCGACGTCCTCCTCCATGGCGACACCACGCTCAACGATGCCCTCCTCACGCTCCCGCACCCGCGTATGAAAGAACGCGCCTTCGTCCTCGTCCCCCTCGCCGACCTCGCCCCCGATCTCCTCCTCGACGGCGAAACTGTCCGCGCCCACCTCGCCCGCCTCGGCTCCGACGGCATCCACCTCACCGAACCCCTGTCCGAAACGGTAGGAGCGGCTTTACAGTTTACCCCGACAAGTCGGGGCCGCGATGGTTCGACGTGGGAGCGAGCTTGCTCGCGAGGATTGGAATCCCCTCCCGAAACCGCCCCTGCCCCACCAAGCGCCCCACCGCCCGTCTGATGTCCGTCGTCCTTGAAGAACTCCCGCTCGCGCCTCCGCCCGCCGCGCTCTTCGCCGGCCTGCATGATCGTGCACACGCCTTCTTCCTCGACAGCGGACTCTCCGCCGGCGGCCTCGGCGCCTACTCCTTCATCGGCTTCTCCCCCTTCCTCGTCATCACCGCCAAAGGCCGCGCCATCACGATCACCCGCGACGGCCATACCGAGACGCACCTCGGCGACCCGCTCGCCGAACTCCAATCCCTCCTCCGCCACTACGCCTCCGTCCCGACGACTCCGCCCCTCAGGTCTCAGGTTTCCGCTCTCAGCCCTCCGAACATCCCTTTCACCGGCGGCGCCGTCGGTTTTTTCGGCTACGAACTCTGCACGCAGCTCGAAAAAATCCCGCGCACCGCGCACGACGACCTCCCCGAAGTCCCCGACCTCGCCTTCGCCTTCTACGACGGCCTCATCGCCCACGAACACGCTACCGCCCGCACTTGGCTCGTCGCCAACCCCGTCCACACCACCCCCGCCCCCGCCATCCTCGCCCGCCACCGCGTCGCCCTCGCCCCCCGGAAAGTTTGTCACTTAATAAGTGACAAACTTTCGTTACCCGAAAAATTTCAGCCGGTTGCGAACTTCAGTTTTGAGACCTACGCCGCCGCCATCGCCCGCATCAAGACCTACATCGCTTCCGGCGACGTCTATCAGGTCAACCTCACCCAACGTTTCCTGACCCCGCTGCCCTGCCCGCCCTTCGCCCTCTACGAACGCCTCCGCGCCCGCAGCGCCGCCCCCTTCGCCTCCTATCTCAACTTCGGCCCCGTCCAGATCGCCAGCAGCTCCCCCGAACGCTTCCTCCGCATCCGCGGACGCCACGTCGAGACCCGCCCCATCAAAGGCACCCGCCGCCGCGACGCCGCGCCCGCCGCCGACACCCTCCTCGCCTCCGAACTCCTCGCCAGCCCCAAAGACCGCGCCGAACTCCTCATGATCGTGGACCTCGAACGCAACGACCTCGGCCGCGTCTGCGAATACGGTTCCGTCCGCGTGGACGACCTCTGGCACCTCGAATCCCACCCCACCGTCCACCATCTCGTCGCCAATGTCTCCGGCACCCTCCGCCCCGATTGCGACGTCATCGACTGCCTCCGCGCCACCTTCCCCGGCGGCTCCATCACCGGTGCCCCCAAGATCCGCGCCATGCAGATCATCGACGAGTTGGAACCCCACCGCCGCCACGTCTACACCGGCGCCATTGGCTACATTGGTTTCAACGGCGACTGCGACCTCAACATCGCCATCCGCACCCTCACCTGCACCGGCGGACTCGCCTACTACTCCGTCGGCGGCGGCATCGTCTGGGACTCCGACCCCGCCGCCGAATACCAGGAAACCCTCGATAAAGGCCGCGCCCTGCACGAAGCCCTCACCGCCTGAATCTTTCTCTTTCCTCTTAATCTTTCTCTTTCTCCCCTTTCCTAAATCCCCTCGATCCGAGAAAGATTAAGAGAAAGAGGAAAGAGAAAGACCTCCGCCCCAATGATGACCTCAAACATTCGATCACTCGGGGAACGCTCAACGCTCAACATTTAACGCTTAACACTCAAAAAACAGCCTGCGCTTAGCCGTAACGATGCAGTAGGAACGTGATTTTTGAGGTGATTTTTGAGCGAGTGCGCTACGCAGGGCGTGGGCGAGTTCCGACTGCATTGCAGTTGGGGTTGGGCGAGAGCAGTTTCTCCCAAA
>JBAZSJ010000102.1:0-5084 GCA_041662485.1 Opitutaceae bacterium
CGAGCGAGGTGGCGCGCTCCGCCGCCACTCGCGCACGTTTCACCAGCTCGGGCTCCTCTCGTCTTGGTCTTGCCATGACTGAAGACTTGCATAATTAAGCTCATCTTGAAAGCGAATTAGAATTAGACCGTGTTTTGTTAGTTCCTGAGTTCCTAATCCCGCCAGCGCCTCGCTACGCGTAGGAGACGCGCTAGACGAAGGTGGCCGCGACCGAAGCAATTGCCCCAAGGAACTCGCCGGCGTGGAATGGCCGGCGAAATCGCGACGATTGCAAAAGGAACGGACATGCCTCGCCGCCAGAGGTTGATTTCCGTTTTTGCTTTCCTTCCCAGAATTTGGACGGCACCCACACCCCTGCATGCAACCACCCACCGAATCCGCGTCGGGCCCGGGCAATCTTCCGCAAAAAACGTCCGAACCCTTGCTTGAAACCGATGTGCGCGCCCTCGTGCGTCTCCTGGGCGAGGTTGGCGCGCTCGACGGCGGCCACGCCGCAAAAAAGCGCATGTTGATGAACGGACTCTGCACGCTCATCAACGCCCGCTCCTGGGTGTGGGGCATCGCTTGCGACTGGCAGGACAGCGCGTATTCCTCGTGGTCGGCGCTCCTGCACGGCGGCTTTTCCGACGACGGCTTTGGCGCCTATTTCCAGGCCTCCGCCCACTCGGGTTCCGACCAGGTCATCAATCCCTTTTTTGCCGAGGTGCGCCGGGCCGGCGTCCACCTCACCCGCCGCCTTGACCAAGTCGATCCCGCCAACCGTTTCGACTCGCTCGAGTCGGTCCATCTGTGGCGCGCCGCCAAGGTCCGCCCGCTGCTTTTTTCGGTGCGCCCCCTTGATGCGCGGTCCGCCAGCGGCATCGCGATCTGCCGTGATTTCGAAGCTCCGCCGTTCACCGCGCGCGAAAGCCGTCTCGCCCACATCGTTCTTTCGGAAGTTCCCTGGCTCCATGCCGAGGGCTGGCCCGAGGAACAAAACCTCGGCCGGATCCCCAAACTCTCCCGTCGCGAACAATCCGTGCTCAACCTGCTTCTCGAAGGCCACGGAAGAAAACAGATAGCCGGCCACCTGAATCTTTCGGTTCACACGATCGCCCAGTATCAAAAGGAGATTTACCGCCACTTCGGCGTGCAATCCCATGCCGGCCTGATGAACAGGTTTTTCAAGGGCGACGGCAGGGACGCCGCCTGATCATCCCGCGGCAAGGCCGGACGAGGCCGCATCCCCCATTTGTGGGAATACCCGCGTGCCGCGGCGCATGCTAGGATCGGGAATCATCATGCATTTCCCGTCCCTTCTTCGTCCGTTCGCACCCGTATTGCTCGCCTTGTGCCTGGCCTGCCCAGCCGCGCGAGGCCAGACGCTTATTTCCGACGTCGGCACCGGCACGCCGGATGACACCGTCTATGGCATCTACGGTCTCGTGTTCTACTCGACGATCGACATCACCGTGCGCTCGGTCGGTTTCTATGATCTGGGCGGAGATGGTCTCGTCGATGCCCACCGCGTCGGTTTTGGTTCCGGATCGGGCGGCGACATATGGCCGTTCGCGGAAGCCACGATTCCCGACGGCACCACGGCCGCGCTCGTGGACGGCTTCCGGTGGATCAATCTCTCCACCCCCATCGAACTGGTCGCCAACACCTACTACACCGTTGCCGGAGAAATGCTCTTCGGGAGCGATCCCATGCTTACAAACAACAGCAGCGACTACACGCTGGCCGATTACGTCGGCGTCAGCGCCGGCCGATACAATTATGGCATAACCTGGACCGATGGCTCCCCGTCCACCAACAATCCGAGCACCCAGACACTGACGGGGATTTTTGTCGCGGTGAATTTCAGCACGGAATCCCTCGGCTCGAACACGGTGCCAGAACCCTCCACCTACGCCGCCTTCGCCGGCGTTGCGGCCCTGCTGTTCTGCGGTTGGAGACGTCGCCGCATTCGTTGACGCGAAACCCACATCGAGCCGAAGGGGTCAGGTAACCGCGACGAAGTCGCTTTTGCCGAAGGCAAAACGGATATTTCTGATTTCAGGGCTATCATTGTGGTGAAATATCCGGGTTAGGTTTTACGAAAACGACCCATCGCAGCCGAACGGTGCGTGACGCGGTTCGTGAGCTAGTATGCCGTATCACGTTTTATTTCGGATCGTCGGTAGGGCGGGACCGCTGGGCCCGCCGCGAAGTCATCCGGATTACATGAGCTGAAGCGGACGTCCCAGCGGTCCGTCCCTACCTAAAATCCCGGCGAAAGATACGAATCTTTTGATGTTACATCATACTAGAGCGGTTTAAACTGAGTTGTAGCCGCGAGAGAACGCAGAGATCATAAAGACCATACAGGTGGAACTATTTTTCTTTGCGCTCCTTGTGTTCTCTTGCGGCTAAAAATCCGCCTCCGAAATCTGGCTACGGTTTTATTTGAAATGCTCTATACGAGACTGGAGCGCCACCAAACGGCGAAACTGCAGCGGCGCTGTTCGGAGCAAGAAATGCCAAGTGAGGGCAAGAATCACCAAGCCCCCTATCGCAGCGGCATACTAAGATCAGGACATGAGTTATCCAACAGTCCCGGTCCTAAACACTCAGAAACTGGCCATCCATGGCGGCACTCCGGCCATCACCGCACCGGCACCGCTAAACCGGTTGCACGGTCCGAATGAAATCGGTGAGGAGGAAATCGCCGCGGTAACGGAAGTGCTGCGCGGCAAATCGCTTTTCCGCTTCGGAATGGATCCGTCTCAATCACGCGTCGCTCAATTCGAAAAGCTCTTCGCGGAAAAGACCGGGGCCCCCCACGTTCTGGCCGTGAACAGCGGAACGTCCGCGTTGATCGCCGGCCTTATTGGCATCGGCGTCGCCCCCGGGGACGAGGTGCTGGTTCCGGCCTACACCTACGTGGCCACTCCGGCTGCGGTTCTTGCCCTGGGCGCTTATCCGGTGATCGTCGAGACCGACCGATCCCTCACCATCGATCCGGCGGATCTCGAAAGAAAAATCACCGCACGAACGCGCGCGGTCATCCCGGTCCACATGAGGGGAATGCCCTGCGACATGGATCGGATCATGGAAGTGGCCACCCGGCGCAATCTCGGCGTCCTGGAGGATTGCGCGCAGGCCAATGGCGGTAATTACAAAGGTCGTCCGCTGGGAACGTGGGGACACGCCGGGGCCTTCAGCTTCCAACAATTCAAAATCATCACCTGTGGCGAAGGCGGCGCGCTCATTACGAATGACCGGAACGTCCATGACCGAGCTGCGATTTATCACGATTCCGCCTGGGCCTTCTGGATGCAGAAAAACCAAACCGAAGAGGAAAAGGCCGCGCTGCAGAGCTTGTCTTTTCTGGGCGAAAATTATCGCCAGTCGGAAGTCCATGGTGCCATTGGCCTCGAACAATTGAAAAAGCGGGATCGGATCCTCGAACGCACCCGGGCGATTAAACGAAAACTCCACGCAGCCAGCACCGCAATCCCCGGGGCGAAGGGCGAAGTGCGCCACGACATCGAGGGCGACTGCGGCATCTCACTGGTGTTTTTTATGGAGGACACCGCGGGCGCGCGGGCCGTTGCCGCGGCGCTCCGCGCTGAAGGTGTTTCCTGTGGCACCCTTTTTTCCAAGGACTTTCCCGACAGGCATATCTTTTACCACTGGCACTACATCATGGAAAAACGTTCGCCTCATCGGAACGGATTTCCCTGGACCTCCCCCGGCATGGAGTGCTCCGTGGAATACTCGCGGGAAATGTGTCCGCAGACCGTATCCCAGCTCGAATGCGCCGTCGTGATGGGGATCACCCAGACGATGAGCGACGAATACGTCGATCAGAACTGCGCGGCCATCCGCAAGGTTGCAGAAGCCTTAAAAAACGGAGAGTTAAGCGTAACCTAGAATGACAACAGCCAGGCGGAAACAGGGCGGTTTGAGCAATGCGCCCCAGACAAAATCGAAGCCCATTCGGCTTGGAGATATCCCGTGGGAGCAAGTCAGCGCCGGTTTGCATTGGGCAACCGCGACGACTGTTCCCACATCATCTCACGCACGCTGGATGCTCCGGCACTCGCATCAGCACAGCTATGAAGAAATCGTGGTCTGCCTCAAAGGTGAGCACGTTTACGGTCTGAATTCCCAGGCGGTGAAACTTTCGCCGGGCGGCGTGCTTTTTATCAAGAGACACCTCCCGCACGATTCCACCTACTCCCTGCACCACAAACCCTGCGTGGACTTCTGGATGCATTTTCTTCCGGGCGGACTGGTGGCGATGAAGGTGGTGGATCACCATCCTCGGCGCGCTTTGAAACTGCTCCGCATCCCCTGCCCGGAGGGGGAGTTGCTCGGCGATTTTCGCCGGGCCGCGGCGCTGCTCGATCAGGCCGCGGCTGCAGGGGAAATTTCGCACCGCAAGACCGAAGGATTCCTGACGTATGTTTTGCAATCAGTCTTCGAGAAACTCGCGCAAGGCATTTATCGAACGGCACCGGACCACGAGACGGCTCTGGTCGAAAGCATAAAAAATTACGCCCGGCGGAATCTGGGTGATCCACTTACCTTGGGGGACCTGGCCCGCGTTGCCGGCTACAGCCCCTTCCATTTTCACCGGATGTTCTCACGCATCGAGGGTGTTTCGCCGCGGAGCTTCGTTCTCACCAAGCGGCTGGAATTTGCCTGCAAACTCCTCAAAGAAGGACACTCGATCACCTCGGTCGCGCTCGATGCCGGATTCACGGATTCATCGCAATTTGACCGGACGTTCAAACGTCACTTCAAGGAAACGCCTGGCCGCTGGCGTGATTCCGGCGCGACCTGACGGGCCGGTCGGGCAATCTGCGGTTAAAAAAATCCGCCATATTCGTGCTTCCGCGCTGTGTGTGAAAAAACTCCGAGTCCCGCCAGAGCTCCCACGTTGACGGACAGCCCATAGGGCATTTCCAATAAAATTGCAGCCGTGGTCGGCTGCGTGGAGGACGGACCTTGTAGGACCGCTGGCCAAGGGCAGAGGCGTAAAGCAAGCTGCCCTTGGCCAGCGGTGTTGGGGAGGGTCGGCCGGCCGGCCGGCCCTCCCCGCCTGCGGTGAGTTC
>JBAZSJ010000103.1:0-4051 GCA_041662485.1 Opitutaceae bacterium
CCCTCGGGTTCGACGTTTACGACTTCAAAAATCCTCCGGGCAAAACCGGTTTCTCCTGGTCGGAGATCGATCCGCAGTGGCGCAAGTGGAAAGCCGACGAGTTCACCACCGCGCTCGACCATCCGCTAGCCCAGTTCGGCTTCGGAGCCGACATGGGCGCGCTCTCCAATGCCCATGCATGCGTGTTGCTGCTGCCGTGCGGCCGAAGCGCGCACCTTGAACTCGGCTATGCCGTGGGCGCGGGGAAATTCACCGCCGTCCTCATGCCCAGCGAAGGCGAAGAGCCCGAGCTGATGTATGCGATGTGCGACCTCGTCACCGATGACCTCCAGCAGATCTACGCCGCAATCTGCAAACGCTTCGGCCGTCCGCCGGAATCCGCGAACGCTTGAGCTATGAGCGCCCCGGCCACCAATCCCAACACGCTGGTCTGCCCCGTCTGCCGCTACGGCAAGGCGGAGGCCTGGCATCTGGTCTGCCCGTCGTGCTGGTCGCGGGTTCCCGCCGACGAGCAACACACGCTCCAGCAACTGCGCCACCGTGAGCGCGGCTCCCCGCGTCACCGACATCTGTGCCAGAAAATCGTCCGCAACCTGTTCGAGAAAAAACGCGCCTTCACGCGCCCAAAAAATGAAAACCACGCCCGCAAAATCCAAACGAAAGCCCGCCGTTAAAGTCGTCGTCACCATCGGTGGCGTTCGCGCCATGCTCCGTTTCCATCGCGGCCTTTTCTTCGCCTCGGGCATCCTGTTGCCGGGGGGGGGCGAAACGGTCTTCAAGTCCGAAAAATCGGCCCAGCGCGCCGTGGACCGCACGCAACGCGCCTCGCGCCGTCTCCGCACGTCGCTCGTCGCGGAGTTTGTCCAGGACAAGGTGCCGGAGCTGGGGCCGCTCTTCGGCGAGCTTGAGTTCGACTTCATAAAAATCGAACCCGTCAAAAAATGAGCACCCCTCCCGTCACAACCCTGCTCGAGTGGATTGAGATGATGCGTGAAATCATTCAGCGCACCGGCCAGGCCGTGCGCGCGGGTGCGGGCGACTGGATCGAAGCGCAGTCGATAAACCACCCCGACAACTGGCACCCGCTGAATCCTCCAGGAGGCAGCGTTTATTTCCATTCCACCAAGGCCCGCGACGAGGCGCTCAAACGCATCCAGACGCCATGAGCGCCGAACACATTAGTATCATGTCAAACTGCACCGCCTCAATTCTGGGCGCGCTGAATTATGGCTTGGACGGGAAAAACGGAGTTGTCGCTGTCCACGCCTCTAAAAATGGCCTTCGCATCACTCTTAACGGAAGAACGATGGCGAAGGGTAAAACGCCCACTGAGTTAGACGTTAATTTCAGAGCCGCCCAGGAGCAGGCCCGCCAGTCGCCTCACAAATGAACGCGCCCACCCAACTCCGCGCCGCCGAGATCACCATGCAATGCCCGAAGTGCATGCACCAAGGTAACTGGAGCGGCTTTTATATTGATGGCCTCGGCGGCGATCTTCCGGCCGGTGAAAAACGCTGCCCGCAGTGTCGTTTTCAATGGACCAATGAACCCGATCCCGAGCCGTGGAAAGTTGGTCACGGTGCTCGGCGCGTCGTCGCTGTTTCCCGCCCGTCCCTTTGACGATGAACACGCCCCTCGACAACTACGAGACCATCGAGCGGACCAAGGCCCTCATGCACCGGGTATTTGGCCAGCCCCGCACACTTCAGAGCGTCGCCACTGAGATGGGTCTTAGCCGCGAACGCGTTCGGTGCATCGAACGCCGGGCATTCCTCCATCTCGGAAAGAAAATCCTTTCGGATCTCCAAAAATGATCACGAAGCTCGACCGTGCCGTCACCCGCTACCTCGTCGTTTTGGCGATGCCGGCGCCAGCACGCCATGACGAGCAGGCGTGGACAATCCGACTAGATCGGCTGGATCGGCTGCGGTTCAAGGCCCTCGATCTCCTGGTTCGTCGTCAGCGCTACAAAAAACTCAAAGGCCGCAAGGTCTGGCTCTCCAAGGCCAACCTGCACCGGCCTCCGCTCGCATGACTGAATCCCAAATCTGGAAATACCGCGCCGAGTGGTCGAAGGCCTGGAAGAAACTGCGCGAATCCGGCGCGCTGGCGAAGGACAAGGAGGTCACGCGCAAGCGTTGGCACCTCCTCATCGGCGCGGTCTATCTGCGCGGCCCAAAAACCGGCCAGCCGAAGAGCAGCACCGTCCTCACCAACGGTGAATTTGACCGCTTCCTACGCCGCTGCGCAGCCACGCACACGCCCGCCGGCCTCAAGGAGCAGCTCGACCTGGACGAACAGCCTCTCTTGCGCCTTCTTTACGCCACCAATCCTCTCCTGGATTTGCTGAAAATGGAGATGGATAAACGCGAGGCCTACCTCGGAGGCATCTACCACAACGTGCAGCGGGCGCGGCCGGCCAAAGGTGAGCGGGTGTTCGAGATTCACGAGATGCCCGACGCCGATCTCCAGCTCGTGATCATCGCCCTCACACACACCGTCGAACACAAGCTCGGCGCCTACCACAAACACCGGCCGGTCGCGTCGCAGAGCCAGCCGGTCGCCAACCATCCGGCGCCAGCATCGGTGCCCGTCCGCGTCGAGGCCGACTTCGATCCGGCCAACCCCTTTGGATGAAATCAATCGGATCAGCTCTCGCAGGGGCCAGCCTCGTCGCCACGGAACATCAGCCGCTGGCGTTGCCGCCCGAGGTCCAACGCTTCCGCGTGCATCTGGCGCGTTTTGCCTTCTACGAAATGGAGGTCTTCGCCGAAACCGCCGCCGATGCCATGCGGATCGCGGAGCTAAATCCGCCATCATCGCCGAAGCTCAAATTCTACACCCAGCCGTCCGCGCACTCGGCAGACGTTTTTCAACCTTGGGATCAGCAGTGGGTAAAATGCCCCCGCGAATGAGCACCGAACAACTCGACCTCGCGTTCTCGAAACCGCGCCGTCCAAAAGCTGGCGCGGACACGCTGATCGCGTTGCTCAAGGGCAAAGGCTGGATCAGCCAGCAGCAGCTCTGCAAACTCACCGGCTGGGGCAAGCGCACGGTGCGCGCCGTAGCCAGCGCCAGCGACCACATCATCAGCGCGCCGGGTAGCACCGGCTACAAGCTCCTGGCCGAGGCTACACAGCACGAATACCACCGCTACCGGAGCGCCCGTCGCAATCAGGCGAGGGAGATGCTGGGCAAGATCATCCGCACCGACCGCCAGTTCTATGGCCGCACGCGGATCGAGATGCCATGACCGACATCATCCAATCTATCGCCGACGACCGCGAAGACCGCACTCGACGGGAGTTCGAGGCCGACGACCGTTGGCTCCGGGAACGTGGTGGCATCGACCCCGAGGAGCGACGGACCAGCTTCCACCGCTGGGTCAAAGGCCAACTTCTCAAAACCCTCACGTGGCCGCAGGATCGCGCACGCCGGGAAAAGCTCCTCGGCCAATGTGCCGCCGAGATCACCGTCATGGTCCGCCAGCTGCGGGGCCGTGGCTGGCTCCTGGACGGCGCCGTGCTCGCCGAGGAGGTCAAGGCCTGCATCGAACCCATCGCGGCCTACCAGAAGGCAGGGAAGGTCGGGGATTTCTTCGCCTACTTCCGGTCAAGCGTCCGCCGCTACGTCGGCGCCAACGCCGAGAACATCCAGGCGATGGCCCGCCGCACCGGATCAGACGAGGCCGCGCAGTCGATGGCGTCGGTGCTGGCCGGGCTCGGCCTGGATCGCCTGGCAAAGCCCCGCGAGGCCAGCATGGTCGAGATCGTCGCCGGCCACACCCCGTCCACCAAACGCCCAGGACGCCCACGGAAGACCCCGCCGCCCGATGAAACGCTGCCGCTGCTGTGATCTTGCAGGAGGCCGGCAGGCCTGATGCATTCGGGCTGTGACATTACAGAAGCTACCGGAAACTCGCGGGTTTGGCCTGATTTCCTTACAGTTTGGTTATCGTGCCCGCGCTGATTCCCTAAGTTGTTAGCCTTGGCGCTGATTTCACTTATCTGGCGCTGATTTCTCTAATTCTAGTCTCTCTCTGGAATCCTCA
>JBAZSJ010000104.1:0-4038 GCA_041662485.1 Opitutaceae bacterium
TTTGGGAGAAACTGCTCTCGCCCAACCCCAACTGCAATGCAGTCGGAACTCGCCCACGCCCTGCGTAGCGCACTCGCTCAAAAATCACCTCAAAAATCACGTTCCTACTGCATCGTTACGGCTAAGCATAACCCCATGCCATTCGTTTCGATCAACCCCGCCACCGGACGCGTTCTCAAACGTTACGCCGATTACTCCACCACGCAGATCACCACAGCTGTCGGCCAACTCCACGCCGGCCACTTGGCGTGGCGCACACAAGCCCTCCCCTCCCGCAGCCGTCACCTGACCGCCGTGGGCCGTGCGTTGCGCAACCGCGAAAACGTCCTCGCCCGCCTCATCACCGCCGAGATGGGCAAGCCCCTCGCCCAAGCCCGCGCCGAAATCGAAAAATGCGCCGCCTGCTGCGATTTTTACGCGAAACACTCCGCCCGTTTCCTCAAGCCCCGGCGCCCCGTCGGCTCCCCGAAAAACACCAAGGTCGTCTTCGGGCCCCTCGGCGTCGTGCTCGCCATCATGCCGTGGAACTACCCGTTCTGGCAGGCCTTCCGCGCCGCCGTGCCCGCGCTCATGGCGGGCAACACCGTCCTCCTCAAACACGCCTCCAACGTCTCCGGCTGCGCCCTCGCCATCGAACGCGTCTTCGCCGACGCCGGCGCGCCCCCCGACCTCCTGCGCACGCTCCTCGTCTCCTCGAAAGCCATCCCCGCGCTCATCGCCAACCCGCGCGTGCGCGGCGTCACCCTCACCGGCAGCACCGCTGCCGGCCGCAAGGTCGCCGCCCTCGCCGGCGCCGCCCTCAAACCCTGCGTCCTCGAACTCGGCGGCAGCGACCCCTACGTCGTTCTCGCCGACGCCGACCTCGACCACGCCGCCGAGATCTGCGCCCAGGCCCGCCTCGTGAACGGCGGCCAAAGCTGCATCAGCGGCAAACGCTTCATCGTCGTCGAAAGCGTCCGCCCCGCCTTCGAGCAAAAATTCCTCGCCCGTCTCCAAGCCCGCCGCGTCGGCGACCCGCTCCTCGCAGACACCGACATCGGCCCGCTTGCCCGCGCCGACCTCCGCGACGAACTCCACGCCCAAGCCCTCAACAGCGTCAAAAAAGGCGCCAAACTCCTCCTCGGCGGCGCGCTGCCAAAAGGCCGCGGCTTCTATTATCCGATCACCGCCCTCACCAACGTCCGCCCCGGCATGCCCGCCTACGACGAAGAACTCTTCGGCCCCGTCGCCGTGATTATTTCCGCCAAGGACGAAACCGACGCCCTGCGCATCGCCAACGACACCGCCTACGGCCTCGGCGCCGCCCTCTTCACGCGCGACCGCCGCCGCGGCGAAACCCTCGCCCGTGAGCGCCTCGACGCCGGCATGGTTTTTGTAAACGACTTCGTCCGCTCCGACGTCTCCCTTCCCTTCGGCGGCGTCAAAGACTCGGGCTTTGGCCGCGAACTCGGCGAGTTCGGCATCCACGCTTTCGTGAACATCAAGACGGTTTGGATTTCGTAACCCAAAGTAGACGCGGCATCTTGCCGCGTTTCCTCGCCTCCTCCCCTCCATAACGCGGCGGGACGCCGCGTCTACCTCCGTCCGACCTTCCTGATGCCATGTAACATCCGAGTAACGTTCAACTAAAGGCTCGTTTCAACGCCGCCCGTGCCTACGTTCCTCGTTCCCTCCTTTCGATGGCCACCAAGCGCTCACGCACCGTCAAACCCGCCCCAGCCCCCGCCGCACCGGCGGTCGTGGAGGACGACCGCGTCATCATTCCCGAAACCGTTGTCCGTCCGGTCATCCCTTCCGCCAAGCCCGGCAAGGCAGCCTATTTCAATCGCGAACTGAGCTGGCTCGCCTTCAACCGTCGCGTCCTCGAACAGGCCTGCGATCCGCGCCATCCGCTCCTCGAACGCGTCAAGTTTCTCGCCATCGTCAGCTCCAACTTGGACGAGTTTTTCGAGATCCGCGTCGCCGGCATCATCCAGCAGGTCGACAGCGGCGTGACCGAATCCAGCGTGGACGGCCTCGGCCCGCGCGAATCCCTGCGCCGCATCCACTCCGTCGTCGGCTCCCTCGTCGAGGACCAGTATGCCTGCTGGCGCGACCAGCTCCGTCCGGCCCTCGCCGCCGAGGGCATCATTTTCAAAACCGCCGCCGAGTTGAACCAGGCCGAACTCAACTGGGTGACCGCCTACTTCCACGAGCAGGTTTTCCCCGTCCTCACCCCGCTCGCCCTCGACCAATCGCACCCCTTTCCTCAGCTCGGCAACAAGACCCACAACGTCATCGTCTCCCTCGACAACCCCGAGACGCCCGAGGTCGAGCAGCTCGTCGCCATTCTCCCCGTCCCGCGGATACTCCCGCGCCTCGTTCGGATCAACCCCTCCGAGTCCGGCATACAGCGTTTCGTTTTTCTCTCCGAGATCATCAAGCTCTGCGCCGGCGAATTCTTCCCCGGCTACACCGTCAACGGAGCCCACGCCTTCCGCGTCACCCGCAACAGCGACCTCTACATCGACGAGGAAGAGGCCGAGAACCTCCTCAAAAAAATCGAGGAGGAGCTGCGCAACCTCCGCCGCGGCGCCGCCGTGCGCCTCGAGATCGAGGACGGCGTGAGCGACACGATCTTCACCACCCTCTGCGAAAACCTCGACCTCTCGCACGAATACGTCTTCCGCCTCAACGGCCCGCTCAATCTCCTCCGCCTGATGAGCCTGGCCGACATCGACCGGCCCGACCTCAAGTATCCGCCGTTCGCCCCCGCCAACGTCTCCCCGCTGCGCGACCCCGGCCGCATCTTCGACACGTTGCGAGAACAGGACGTCATGCTTCACCACCCCTACGACTCGTTCCAGCCCGTCGTGGATTTTGTCGAGCAGGCCGCGCGCGACCCGCAGGTCTTCGCGATCAAGCAGACGCTCTACCGCACCAGCGGCGACTCGCCCATCGTGCGCGCCCTCATCGAGGCCTCGAAAAACGGCAAGCAGGTCACCGCGCTCGTCGAGCTGAAGGCCCGCTTCGACGAGGCCAACAACATCCAGTGGGCGCGCCAGCTCGAGGAGGCCGGCGTCCACGTCGTCTACGGACTCATCGGCCACAAGACCCATTGCAAGGTCTCCCTCGTCGTCCGCCGCGAGGGAAAACTCCTCCGCCGCTACGCCCACCTCGGCACCGGCAACTACAACCCGAAGACCGCCCGGCTCTACACCGACCTCAGCTGTTTCACCGCCCGCGAGGAGCTCACCGCCGACGCCGCCAACCTCTTCAACACCCTCACCGGTTTCAGCCGCGAGCCCGAGTTCAAGCACCTGCTCGTCGCGCCCTACAATCTCCACCGCCGCATCCAGGAACTCATCCGGCGCGAGACCGACAACGCCGCCGCCGGCCGCCCCGCGCGCATCATGGTCAAGATGAACTCCCTCGTGGACAAGGACACCATCGACAGCCTCTACGCCGCCTCGCAGGCCGGCGTGAAGATCGACCTCGTCATCCGCGGCGTGTGCTGCCTCGTCCCCGGCGTGCGCGGCCTCAGCGACAACATCCGCGTGCGCAGCATCGTCGGCCGGTTCCTTGAACACGCCCGCGTCTTTTACTTTGAAAACGACGGCGGCGAGCCGCTCATCCTCGCCGGCAGCGCCGACTGGATGCCGCGCAACTTCTTCCGCCGCGTCGAGGTCGTCTATCCGATCTACGATCCGGAAATCCGCCGCTGGATGACCGACGAGTTGTTCGCCCTGGAACTTCAGGACAACGAAGCCGCGCGCCTCCTCCACGCCAACGGCGGCTACCTGCCCATGCCTCGCGCATCCGGAACCCCGTCCTTCTCCGCGCAAAATTATTTCATCGCCTGCGCGATGCAGCGCACCGCCAGCCAGGAGTGATCGAGGTAGGGCGGGACCGCTGGGACCGCCGCAGCTTGTTCATCCTGATCGGATGGGGTCACGGGGATTGCGCCCCGTGACCCTTCCACACCACCGGACGTGCGGTTTTCCGCATCCGGCGGTTGAGACAGAGGACGACCTATGTCGTCGCCGTTTCCCACGGCAG
>JBAZSJ010000105.1:0-3821 GCA_041662485.1 Opitutaceae bacterium
TTTGGGAGAAACTGCTCTCGCCCAACCCCAACTGCAATGCAGTCGGAACTCGCCCACGCCCTGCGTAGCGCACTCGCTCAAAAATCACCTCAAAAATCACGTTCCTACTGCATCGTTACGGCTTAGCGGCTGGCTCGTCGTGGTCGGCTTCGGCGTGATCATCCGCCCCATCGTGCTCACCGTGGAAACCTGCCGCACAATGAGCCCCTCGTTCGACCAGGAGATCTGGGATCTCATGACCATCCCCGGAAACGCCAGCTATCAAAGCGCGCTCGGCCCCATCATCATCGCCGAGATCATCGGCAACCTCGTCATGATCGTCACCGGCCTCCTGATGATCGTCCTTTATTTCCGCCGGAAGCGCATTTTCCCGGTCGTGGCGGTGGCCTACTTCATCTTCGGCGTCGTTTTCGGCGGACTCGACGCCTGGGCCGCGGGCCGGTTCCTCGCCGCGGCCAAGGCCGACATGGCGAAACAAACCGCGGCGATATTCCAAATGGCCGTCATGGCGGCGATCTGGATTCCCTACATGCTGCGATCACACCGGGTGAAGGCGACGTTCACGCACTGACCGCCGCATCATCCGTCGTGGCCCTGAGCGTGAGCTCAGGGATAAGCGTCCAACCCCGGCCGCCCTTCATCCCGCCGCCCGCTCACTCCAGCTTCACGCGCTCGCGATAGAACGTCTCGCAAAGTGCGTAGATGTCCTTCGGCGACGTCATCTCCAGCGCTTCCGTCGCGAGTTTTTTGGCGTCGGAAAGCTTCATGGCGCGCACCAAATATTTTACTGCGGGAAGCAGCGGCGGAGTCATGCTCAATTCGTCCACCCCGAGGCCGATGAGCAGCGGCACATAGACCGCGTCTCCCGCCATCTCGCCGCACACGCTCACCTTGATTTTTTGTTTGTGCGCCTGGTCGACCACGTTTTTCAGCATGCGGATCACCGCGGGATGCGTCGGCTCGTAGAGATGCGCGATGCTGTTGTTGCCGCGGTCGATCGCGAGCAGGTATTGGATGAGGTCGTTGGTCCCGACGCTGAAGAAATCGCAGTCCTTCGCCAGCACGTCCGCCGTGATCGCCGCGCTGGGAATCTCGATCATCGTGCCGACCACGAGCTTCGGGTCGAAGGCGGTTTGTTTGGCCTTCAACTCCGCCTTGCACTCGTCGAGCACCGCGTTCGCGCGGGCGAGCTCCTCGCGTCCGCTGATCATCGGATACATCAGGTGGATGGTCCCGTGCGCGCTGGCGCGCAGGATGGCGCGCAACTGGTCCTTGAAGATGTCCGGATGATCGAGGCAGAACCGGATGGCGCGATAGCCGAGGAAGGGATTGTCCTCCTTCGGGAAAAGATGCGCGGCGCCCGCCATCGGCTTGTCGCCGCCCAGGTCCAGCGTGCGGATGACCACGGGGGACGGCGCGAGTTTCTCGGCCACTTCCCTGTAGGCGGCATACTGCTCCTGCTCCGAGGGTATCCGGTTGGCGTTCAGGTAGAGATACTCGGTGCGGAACAGGCCCACGCCGTCGGCGAAATAGTCCTTCACGAGCGCGACCTCGTCCACCTTCTCGATGTTTGCGCGCAGCGTGATCGTCGTGCCGTCCAGCGTCACCGCCGGCTGGCGGTTGGCCTCGAAGAGGCGGTCCTCGAATCCTTTTTTCTGGCGCTGGATCTTGCCGTAGCGGAACAGCGTCTGCTCGGTGGGATTCAGGATGACGACGCCGTCGTAGCCGTCCACCAGCACCCAGTCGCCGGCCTTCACCTGCTTCGTGAAATCGCGCGTGCCCACGACCGCGGGCACCTTCATCGAGCGCGCGACGATGACCGCGTGGCTCGTCTTGCTGCCCGAATCGGTGACGATCGCGATCGCCTGCGAGCTGTCTATGCCCGCGGCGTCCGACGGCGAGATGTCGTTGGCCACGACCACGCGTTTCTCCACCAGCTGGTTCAGGCTCTGGCGTGCGTGGCCGAGAAGATTCTGGAGCACGCGCTGGGCTACGTCGCGGATGTCCCCGGCGCGCTCGCGCAGATACTCATCGTCAATTTCGGAGAACGCCTTGATGTAACGCTGCGAGACCTTGTTGAAGCACGTCTCGACGTTGAGGCCGGTGGTCTCGAACTCGCGAATCGTCTCGGAAATCAGCGCCTGATCCTCGAGCACCAGCAGATGCGCGTCAAAAATCCGCGCCTCCTCGGACCCGAGATTCTTGTCCACCTCGGCCATGATTTTCTGGATCTGCTGGCGGGTGACCAGGATCGCATGATCGAAACGCGCCACTTCCTCGATGCGCTTGGCCGGTTCGACCTGGTAGGCGGGAACCTCCAGGTCGCTCTGGATGTAGAGAAAAACCTGCCCATACGCGATACCCTGCGAGGCGGAGATGCCTTGCACGATGGTCTCGATCTTACCGCGGTTTTCCGTGGACATTGGGAAGGTGCCTCCGGAAGAGGGGAAACGACCGGATGCGAACCAGATAACGCCTCCGCACGAGGCAGGGTCAACTCGCTTTTGTAAAAGTCGCGTGAGATTTGCAAAAATCAGCCCAAACGGGCCTCGACGACAAACGTCTCCTCACCCCAATGCTCGCGAATGCGCGCCCGGATCGGCCCGACCGCCGCCGCGTCCGGCAGCAGCGCATAACACGCGCTCCCGCTCCCGCTCATGCGCGGCGCGAGGCCAAACTCCTCCTTCAGCACGTCCAGCAACACCGGCAACGCGACGTATTTGGCGAACGCCGGACCTTCCATGTTGTTGAACAAAAGCTCCTCGGCCGGAGCGGCGGCCTTCGCCAGCCACGCCGCCAGCCACGCCTCGGCCTCCTCTGCCGGCAGATAATAACGAGGCGCGCCCGCCGCCATCTGCCGGTAGGCCCACACCGTGCTGATCGAAAACCCCGGCTTGAAAATCAGCACCCGGCGTCCCTTCAGCCGGCGAACCGCCCCGGACGGAAGCGGCTCCACGCGTTCGCCCCGCCCGCGCATGACCACCGGGCCGTCCTTCAAAAAAAGCACGCAGTCCGACCCGAGCTGCGCCGCGATTTCCGTCAACCGCGCGTCGGAAAGCGGACGCCCCGCGATCTCGTTGAGCCGGCGCAGCGTGGCCGCGGCGTTGCTGCTCCCGCCACCAAGACCCGCGCCCATCGGAATCCGTTTCACCAGCGAAAACCGCGCCCCGCCCTTCCATCCCGATGCCGCCGCAAACGCCCGCGCCGCCCGCAGCACGAGATTCGTTTCGTCCACTTCCAACGCCGGATCGTCGCATGCCAGCGAGAAACCGCCTGCCGTCGCCTCGATCTCCAACGTGTCTCCGAAATCCACCGGCGCGGCCACCGACACGAGATCGTGAAAGCCGTCCGCCCGCCTTCCCGTGATGGCGAGAAAGAGGTTCAACTTGGCCGGACTTTGGACGACGAGGCGGTTCACGTAAAATTCGTTTCCATCCTCACAACAGCCCTCGGTAATCAGCCAGCCTGATTTTGATGTTTTTAATGGGTGTCCCTTGGGCGCTGTCTTCAAAGTAAGTATCCCCGGGTCATTTCCGATGTAGGAGCCCATTTATGGGCGATTCGTGGGAGCGAGCTTGCTCGCGATTCCAATCCTCGCGAGCAAGCTCGCTCCCACCTCCCAACCAAGCCGAAGCACGCTTCGTATCGGTATTGGACCCAAGAGAAAAACCGATGCTACGTGAAAGGGAAACCATGCTCGGCCAAGGCGACCGAGGCGATCGGATGGGGTCACGGGGATTGCGCCCCGTGACCCTTCCACACCACCGGACGTGCGGTTTTCCGCATCCGGCGGTTGAGACAGAGGACGACCTATGTCGTCG
>JBAZSJ010000106.1:0-3711 GCA_041662485.1 Opitutaceae bacterium
CCGTCTATGATCTCGCCATCGCGGGCGCGACGTCGGGCGATCCGAAGTTCACCCTGGCCAACACCCACGTCGAGCCCGGCTCCTTCGCCTACGGCGCCGCCAACCGCAACGGCGAGCTTACGTTCCAGTCGGTCCGCAAGATCACCGCCAACGTCCTGGCCCCGCTCTGGACCATCGGCAACGTCGCCTAAAATGGTCATCGCGATCCAACTCGGCACCGGCGGCGACGCGCTCGCCCTGGCGACTCTCGACGACACCGTCGAGAACCTGCTCATGGACGGCCACTCCGTCACCCAGGAGCGCCAGCTCTTCCACGCCGCCACCGCCGAGATGATCAACCGGGGCAACCGCTCCCGGCAGATCACCTTCACGGTGAAGCGCAAGCCGCTTGCCAGCGTCGTGCTGGCGGTGCGGGCGCTCGCGCAGCACGAGTTGGATTTTGAGACCAAGGTCGGCCCGACCTTCGCCATCGCCATCGGCTCCGCCGGGGCCGGCTTCAAAATGAACTTTGCCAACGCCGTCATCCAGCACCGGGGCCGCGCCCCCGGCACCAGCTCGGTCCACGACTACACCGTCACCGGCGGCAGCTACACCATCACCGATCTGTAATCCACCAACACCACACCACCATGTCCGCATTCAATTCCGCCACCGCCGTCGCCGTCACTCCCTGGCGCCATTCGCCCACGGGCAAAACCGTAGGCTACCACCAGCCCACGGGCGACACCACCGTCGATCTCTTCAGCATCGGCCGCCTGTTCATCGCCAATGTCACCGCCGAGCAGGCCGAGAGCCACGACTTCCCGCCGGCCGCGCCCGTCGAATCGCTGCCAAACGCGGCCGCGATCTTCCATCCGGCCTTCATCGAGCTGACCGAAGGCGACGTCTCGCTCGACAAGCTCAACGCCTCTTCCGACGACTTCGGCAAGCTGGTCGAGGGCACCGTCGACGGCGAGCGCAAGAGCTACCAGGTGCGCGCCGGCACCGATGCGCAGACGCTGCCCGGCATCGTGCACCCGGCGAACTTCCACGCCATCACCAACCCGTTTGTCTTCGTCGCCGCCTGAGCGGTTTCTCACCATGAAAAAACTCCTCATCCTCTTCGCCCTGGTCGCCGGCTTTGTGGCTCCAGCGTTCGCGGTCAACGCCCCGAGCGCGCCAGTCACGGCCAACCCCAACACCGGAGTGCTCCTCACGCCTTCGCTATTCTGGACGGCCAACTCCGCCGAGATCACCGCCGCCCTCAACCTCTCGGGCACCTACCAGCCCCTCGAAAACCAGCGTTTGAGCACGACGGACTCGGTGAGTTTTCAAGAACTCTCCGTTAACGGGACGAACTTCCAAGACTTGCTCAACGGCGTGGCCGGATGGGTGGATCAAGCGAACACTGCGCCTGCGTTGATGAACAATGATTGGTCGCAGACTATCTCCGCTAACGCTGTCGGATGGTCAATCAGCGGCACCGCACAGGCGAGCAGCGTCTGGTCTTCCTATTTCCTGTCTGCGGATGGAGGCACCTCTTTAGCATTCTTTGATTGGGGGAACAATTGGTTCGTTCTAAATTCATCGACTGAACTTGGGTCAGAAACAGGCGTTCACGTTTCGGCAATCCCCACCCTCTTCGACGGCACGGGTGGGAATGTGTTGAGCGCGAACTACGCCTCGTCGGGGGCGGCCAATGCCGCCGATTTTTTCGCGGGCAACGGCTGGGGCTCTCCGAGCTTTGATGGCTCCGGTGTTGCCAACGTGGTCGCGGTCGCCGCAACCGGCATAAGCGGTGATACACTGACCAACCCGAGCTCGGGTTTATGGGACTTCGGCGCGGCGGCTATCACATTTGATGGAGGGCAGGCTGGTTCTGATGGAGCTGGTGGGCTGTGGGCAGCCAAACTGCAGGTCTCTGACACTTCGTATGAAGGCAGCTACATCTACTTCGCGGCATCCCCAGTAATTTCAATCGAAGAACGATTTCTAGTGGGACCGGGCTCCACGAATGTTGCCGACTGGTCCGATGGTTTTAAGGCCATCCTTCGTAACGTGAATGCCTCCGCCCCCGCCCACACAGACGCAGGCCACGCCGGAGATATGTATTTCACGGACACATATACCTACCGCTGTTTCGCATCCGGCGACTGGCGGCGTGTTGCCGTGACGTATTCGACCTACTGATCACTCCCTCTTTTCTCACCCATGAAAACTAAATCGTTCCTCCTCGCGGCCGTCCTGGCCGCCGTTTCCATCGCCGGCCTCGCCCACGGGCAGACCGTTCCTCCCGCGCCCGTCGTGCAGTCGCAGGCGCTCAACGTCGAACTGGTGCTTCCCACCGGCTTCGTCGCCACCTACGCGGTCGCCTCGGCCCCGCGCTACAACTACAACCCGGTGACCGGCGCGACTGCGACCATCGCCGTCCAGTTCTACAAGGACGCCGCCGCCAAGGCCGACAAGAAGCAGCCTGTCGCGTTCCGCGTCTACACGGCGACCGTCGCGGAGACGGCCGCGACGTTCACTGCAACGGCCGTGCAGGCCTCGTCCAACCTGGTTGTCGGCATCCGATGGCTTCTCACCAAGCCGGACTTCGCCGGCGCCTCGATCTCCCCGCAGTAAATCAAACCGCTCGATGACGGGGTGCGCGCTCTCTTCGGCGGCACCCCGTTTTCACTCTCCGCCAAATGGACCCGCTAGAAATCGCCCTTCGGATCAAAAACGAAGGCAACGCCGATTCGACCACGGCCGAGATTAGCAAAGCCACGTCCGCCGCCAACCTCCTCGCCGAGGGCGCGCTCAAGGGCCAGATCGAGCAGGAGAAGTGGAACCGCACGCTCGCCGCGCTCGATGCGCCGGGGTTTGAAAAGCTTGAGGCCGACCTCAAGACCGTCATCGCGGCGACCGAGGCGGCGGGAAAATCCGCCGATGATCTCAAGCTTAGGCTGCAACAGGTCACGGCCGCCAAAGAAGCCGCGCCCGAAATCGAGCGTATTGCCGCCGCCCAAAAAGAACTTTCAGGCAACACCATCAAGCTGGAAGGGCACCTAAAAAGTGTCGGCACTGCCCATGCAGAATCTGGTGAAAAAGCCCTCAAGGGGGTGGAGGCCATTGAAAAACTCAACGGCGCAACCAACGGCAGCATCGGCGGCATCCTCAACCTCGGCCGCGCCATCAAGGGCCTCGGCGCCGCCTTCGCCGCCAACCCCGTCCTCGCGGCGATCTCGACCTTTCTCCTGCTGAAAGATGCCGCCATGGCGGCGGGCGGTGTCTTGGGCGGGATGATCGTCAAGGCCCGTGGTCTTGCCGATGCCTTTGAGGAAACCCGTTCCGGCCGCGTCGATCTCACCAAGGCCCTGGAGAGCATCAAAAAAGCGGGAGACACCGCCCTCACGAAAATCGCCACCGATGCCAAGGCCGGCGCCGATTCCATCGACCGTCTTAATTCGGGCGTGGCCGAGGCCCTCACACGCCTCGATGCCCTGGCCGAAGCCGCTCTCAAGGCCAAGCTCGCCGAACTGGATCTTGCCGAAGCGCAGGCGCTGGTCGGTGCAAAAACCGAGGAAGAGCGCACGCGCGTCACGCAGGAATTTGACGCCAGAAAAACCGTGGCCCGCGCCGATTCCGCCGCCGGCTCGTTCGACCGCAACCAGCGTTTCCAGACGGATCGCCGGGATGAAGCCGGAAAGCAGATCGAAACCTCGCAGCAGAAAATCAGCGCGGCCGAAA
>JBAZSJ010000107.1:0-3388 GCA_041662485.1 Opitutaceae bacterium
TTCACGAACTCACCGCAGGCGGGGAGGGCCGGCCGGCCGGCCGACCCTCCCCAACACCGCTGGCCAAGGGCAGCTTGCTTTACGCCTCTGCCCTTGGCCAGCGGTCCTACAAGGTCCGACCTCCTTTTCACGGGTGCGGTTTAATTTTGAATATCCTAGAATTTTTTCGAGAGATCGAGGCCCTTGTAGAGGCCGGCGACCTGTTTCTCGTAGCCGTTGAACATGAGCGTCTGCTGGCGTCCGGAGAAGATGCCGCCGCCGATCACGCGTTCGCTGCCCTGCGACCAGCGCGGGTGGTCCACGCGCGGATTCACGTTGGCGTAGAAGCCGTATTCGTTGGGCGCGAGACGCTGCCAGGTGTTGTAGGGCTCCTTGTCGGTGAACTCGATCTTCACGATGGATTTGATGCCTTTGAAACCATACTTCCACGGCGTGACGAGACGCAGCGGCGCGCCGTTTTGGTTGGGCAACGCCTTGCCGTAAATGCCCGTCGCGATGAAGGCCAGTTCGTGGGTCGCCTCGTCGATGCGCAGGCCTTCGACGTAGGGCCAGCCGAAGTGGGCGTCCTGCTGGCCGACGGCGCTCTTCGGATCGAGAAACGAGGTGAACTTGAGGAATTTCGCTTCGGGCTTCGGGTCGGCGAGGGCGACGAGCTTGGCGAGAGGGAAGCCGTCCCACGGCACGACCATCGACCACGCTTCGACGCAGCGGTGGCGGTAGACGCGCTGCTCGATGCCGCCGAGTTTCCTGATGAGGTCGTTGACATCGAATTTGCCCGGCGCGCGGATCAGGCCGGCGAGTTCGACCGTCCACGGATCGGGTTTCCAGCCTTGGTTCGCATATTTGGCGGGGTCCGCCTTGCCGGTGCCGAACTCGTAGAAATTATTGTAGCTCGTGACGTATTCGTAGGCGGTGGGCTTGAGGGCCGAGGCGGGGTAGAGCGGGTTTTCCTTGTCGGGGAAGCCGGCGGTCGCGGCGAACAGGGCGCGCGGACCGAGGGCGGCGCCCGTAAGACCGATGCCGAGGGTTCTTAGGAAATCACGCCGGTTGCGCAGGCGGTAGACGGACTCGGCGGTGACGGCGGATTCGGACAGTTCCCAGGCTTTCGGAGAGCGGATGTTCATGGCGGGCGGGTAGGGCGGTGGAAAGTATTACGAGTTGGGAGCCGCGCGGGATGTTCCTTATTCCTGTGTTTCGTGGAAATTTATCCATCCCCCCGACCGGGGCAACGTCTTCCGGCGTCCTCCGCCAGATTAGGCTCGGCAATCGAGGGGGCATTTGGGATGCGTTAACCCGCTACCCCGCACCATCATTTTTTATGTCACTTTGGGAATACAAACACATCACCAGCGGCCCTCATGGCTTCGCAACGCCCGCGCTGCTGGAATCCTATCTCAACCAACTCGGCAAGGACGAGTGGGAGATCGTCACTTATCAGCCTCTCCCCGCCAACCCGCTCGCCTTTAACGGCATCGCCCGCCGCACCACGTTGCGCGACTGGACGCTCGAATCCGCCGCCGCGGCCGCCGCGAAAATCGAGGCCGACAAGCTGCGCGCCGAGTTCGCCGCGAAGTTCCAGGGCAACGCGCCCGCCGCCGCCGAATCGTCCGCCGAAAAACCCGAGTCGATCATCGCCGACGCCGCCGCGCCCGAGGACGGCTTTCGCAAGCTCCGCGACACCACGCGCGACGACGACCCCGACGCGCCCGAGGAGGGCGACGAGTGGGACAACTGGGAAAATCTCGACGACGACCTGCCCACGCTCTTCGAGGCCATCAAGCCCCACCTCCGCAAAAACCAGCGCGGCCCCGGCCAGTCCGTCGGCATTCTCTTCCTTTCGAAGCGCTGGGAGCAGACCGAGGCCGACCTCGTCGGCGCGCTCAAGGAATGCGGCTTCATCGTGCCGGAGTCCGAGGACACGCCGCCCGAGTATCTGGAGTTCGAGGGCGAGCTCTACTGGCTGAATCTCAACAACCGTCACGAGCTTTTCCTCAACACCCGCGAGAAGCCGCGTCCGGTCTTCCGTGTCGCCGCCGCGAAGAAGCTCGATCCGGCCGATCCGGTGAACGCCGTCCTCGCCGAGGAAACCGCCGCCGAGCAGGCCGAGCACGCCCGCCGCGACGCGGAACGTGTCGCCCGCGAGGCCGAGCACGCCGCCCGCCGCGCCGAGCGCGAAGCGCAGCGCCTCGCTGAAATCGAAAAACGGAAAGCGCAAAATCCGTCCGCTGGCGTTCCGAACGCGTCCGCCGAACAATCCGCCAAATCTGAAATCCCGAATCCGAAATCCGAAATCCCCGCCGGCCCGCTTCCGCAAGGTGAAGATCTTCTCGCCGCGATCCGTCCGCAGATGCGCCGCAATCGTCGCGGCCCCGGTTATTCGGGTAGCACCACCTATCTGGCGCGCGCCTTCAAATGCACCGAGGCCGACCTCGTGACCGCGCTGGCCGCGCTCGGGCTGAACGTCCCCGCGACCGCCGCCGACAAGCCCGTCCCCTCCACGATCGGCGAGCATGTTTACTGGCTCAACAAGGACAGCCGCGGCGGCATCTGGATCAACGGCGACGAAGCCGGCGCGCCGCAGGCGGACACAGCCCCCGCGCCGTCGGTTCCAGCCGCCGTCGAGAGTAAGCCAGTCGAGGCCTTTCCGTTGGAAACCGCGGCGCCTGCGCCCGCTCCCGTTGCCCAGCCTGCGGTCGAAGCGCCCGCAGCGCCCACGCCTGCTCCGTCGTCCGGCTCACCGCTCGCGGCCGTTCGCCTGCTGCTCGCGCCCAACAAGCGCGGCACCGGCGTTTCCGCCGAGGTCGGCCATCTCGCGCGAACCCTTGAGCAGGATCACCAGCATTTTCTCACCGTGCTCATGGGGCTTGGGCTGAGCTTGCCCGCGAACGAGGATGAAAAACCGGGATTCGTGGAGCACGACGGCGAAGTTTATTGGCTCAACAAAAACGCCAAGGACGGCTCCGTCTGGCTCAACGCGAAGATTTCAAAATCCGCCGCGAAAAAAGCCCCGCCCACCGGCAAGCCCCGCGCGAAAAAAGCCGCGAAGTGAGGCGCGGCGAACGGCTCAATCAAAACCACGGGGGCCAATGGGCGTTTTACTGAGCCTTGCATAATAGAGTGACGATTTCCAGGTAGGGCGGGACCGCTGGGCCCGCCGCGGTTTACCACTGGGCACCGCGCAACGGACGGCCCAGCGGTCCGTCCCTACCTGTCACCCTATTACGCTAGACTCAGTAAATAAAACCATCGCCGCTTTTTACCATGGAGGACGGACCTTGTAGGACCGCTGGCCAAGGGCAGAGGCGTAAAGCAAGCTGCCCTTGGCCAGCGGTGTTGGGGAGGGTCGGCCGGCCGGCCGGCCCTCCCCGCCTGCGGTGAGTTCGTGAAA
>JBAZSJ010000108.1:0-3328 GCA_041662485.1 Opitutaceae bacterium
GAGAGAAATAACAAAGAGCCTCAGCTCTCCGGGTTCCAGGCCTTGTAGTCGCCGGTCGCCTTCGGGCGGCGGCCCGCGGCCAGCGTCGAGCCGGACGGGCGGTAGGCGCCGGCCGTGCCGGTCATGTTCGGCCGGTGCGGCTTCTGCCAGGCGCGCGGCTTGTAGGTTTCTTGAGTCGGCGGCACGTCGACGGTGTGGTGCAGCCAGCCATGCCAGGACGGCGGCACGGTCGTGGCCTCGGCATAGCCGTTGTAGACCACCCAGCGCCGCTCGAAGAGCAGCGTCGGATCGATCTTGCCGCCTTTGGTGCGGTAATAGCGGTTGCCGAACTCGTCCTCGCCGACAGCCTCGCCATACATCCACGTCCAGAACTGCGTTCCGAACGTCTGCGAGTTCCACCAGGTGAACAGTTTCAGCAGGAAACTTTTCATCGCCGCCGCGCGTTAACAGCCAATGGGATGAACGGCGTTCTGCCACCTCACCGCCCCCATGTCCAGGGCGACCGCCGGCATGTGCCCAGCCAATGAACGCTAAAAGGATGACGCGAAGGCCGCATGGATTCGTTGAGACTGAAAAGACATCCGGAGGCACTGCCGCATCAGCACCCCGAGGTCGCGATCGAAGAGAACGAGGTGAGACGCGACGGCGCCAATGGCCACGGCAAACGGCCGGCCCACACGGAATTAGCCAAGGCCGGTGCGTGAATGACGCGGCGCGCTCCGCAATCTTCCTGAGTTGCGCGGGGCCCGTTTTTGTGGCTACGTCTGCCCACGAATTTGGCAAGTCGCCTAACGACATGGCGGCAGCCGCCCAAGGAAGACAGTGCCGGTAAAGGCGGGCTCCTCGCGGGTCCGCCTTTTTCCTTTTGGGGGCACTCAAAGCCGCCGGGACGCCCGTTCAACCCAAATCCCGCATTTAACCCGCTCCGGTTGAATTCACAGGGGTGGGTAGCGCCCTCCCCCTCGCGCAGCCCGCCCTGCCGGGCGCTAACTCCCTGACGGCCTTTGGAGAATCAGAGACTCCGGAACCGGCTTTGCCGGCGTTATCCCGGGTTTGTCCCCCGCCCGAGCCGGCTACGATCTTTGTTGTGGATCGTCTGCAAGCCCCCATTTTCGGTCGTTTTTCCGTCATCCAGGAAGGCATAAAAGCCTGCCGCCGGCCGCCGTGAAAAAGGCTTCCCGGCGCCGCCCGGCGGGCCAATACTGCCCTCGTTCGCGCCGCCCGTTTGTCCCCAAAGTTCACCGGTGCATACAAGATTTAGTGTTTGATTCAGATTTACCGACTATCTCTTGTTGACGGGTGCGGCGAGTCCACTTAGCTTTCGATAGTCCGGTGCGGGTGAGTTTGAAGTTCCCGCCGGAACCTCACAACGGCTCATAGAAGCGCTCACCCACGCCGGAAATGGCGTTTTGGGACCGGGTCCGTCTGTGCGCCGCGGTGCCGGGAAGCGACGCGGAGGTGCGGCCGGAAACGGGGCGAAGGCCCCGGCCGGGAGTTGGGGTACCGGGTGGCGTTAAGCGGCGTGAGCCGAGCAGAACAAGCGGCCGAGACAGGGCCGCTGGGATATAATCAGGCGGGGTGCCAACCGCCTGGCCATTGAAGGGGCTAGAGACACATGCGGATCGAACGGCGCTACACCAAGGACGGACAATCGGCTTACGCAGGGCTGGAATTCCGGCTGACCACCAGCGAGATCCGTAATCCGGATGGCTCGGTGGTGTTCAAGCTCGACAATGTCGAGGTGCCGGAATTCTTCTCGCAGGTCGCCTCCGACGTTCTGGCGCAGAAGTATTTCCGCAAAGCCGGCGTGCCGGCCCGCCTGAAGAAGGTGGAAGAGAATTCCGTCCCCTCGTTCCTGTGGCGCTCGGTCGCCGACGAGGAAGCGCTCGCCGCCCTGCCGGAGAAGGAGCGCTATGTCGGCGAACACTCCTCCAAGCAGGTGTTCGACCGTCTCGCCGGCACCTGGACCTATTGGGGCTGGAAGGGCGGCTATTTCGACAGCGACGCCGATGCGCAGGCCTTCTTCGACGAGCTGCGCTACATGCTGGCGACGCAGATGTGCGCGCCGAATTCGCCGCAGTGGTTCAACACCGGCCTGCACTGGGCCTACGGCATCGACGGTCCGAGCCAGGGCCACTATTACGTCGACTTCGCCACCGGCAAGCTGACGCGCTCGAAGTCGTCCTACGAGCACCCGCAGCCGCACGCCTGCTTCATCCAGAGCATCAATGACGACCTCGTCAACGAGGGCGGCATCATGGACCTGTGGGTGCGCGAGGCGCGCCTGTTCAAATACGGCTCCGGCACCGGCACCAACTTCTCCAACCTGCGCGGCGAAGGCGAGCGCCTCTCCGGCGGCGGCAAGTCGTCCGGCCTGATGTCGTTCCTCAAGATCGGCGACCGCGCCGCCGGCGCGATCAAATCGGGCGGCACCACGCGCCGCGCCGCCAAGATGGTGATCGTCGACGTCGACCATCCCGACATCGAGAAGTACATCGACTGGAAGGTGTTGGAAGAGCAGAAGGTGGCGGCGCTCGTCACCGGCTCGAAGCTCAACCAGAAGCACCTCAAGGCGGTGCTGAAGGCTTGCGTGAACTGCCAGGGCTCGGGCGACGATTGCTTCTCGCCGGAGAAAAACCCCGCGCTCAAGCGCGAGATCAAGCTCGCGCGCCGGTCCTACGTGCCGGACAACCTGATCAAGCGCGTCATCCAGTTCGCCAAGCAGGGCTACAAGGACATCGACTTCCCCGTTTACGACACCGACTGGGACAGCGACGCCTATCTCACCGTGTCGGGCCAGAACTCGAACAATTCGGTGCGCGTCACCGACCAGTTCCTCAAGGCGGTCGAGTCCGACGGCAAGTGGGACCTGACGTTCCGCAAGAACCACAAGGTCGCGAAGACGCTGGACGCCCGCGTGCTGTGGGAGAAGATCGGCCACGCCGCCTGGGCCTGCGCCGATCCGGGGCTGCAGTACCACACCACGGTCAACGACTGGCACACCTGCCCGGCCTCCGGCGAAATCCGCGCGTCCAATCCGTGCTCGGAATACATGTTCCTGGACGACACGGCGTGCAACCTCGCCTCGCTGAACCTTCTGACGTTCCGCGACGTGAAGACCGGCAAGTTCGACATCGAAGGCTACGAGCACGCGGTGCGGCTGTGGACGGTGGTCTTGGAAATCTCCGTGCTGATGGCGCAGTTCCCGTCCAAGGAGATCGCGCAGCTCTCTTACGAATTCCGCACGCTGGGCTTAGGCTACGCCAACATCGGCGGCCTGTTGATGACCTCCGGCATTTCCTATGACTCGGATGCCGGCCGCGCGCTG
>JBAZSJ010000109.1:0-3279 GCA_041662485.1 Opitutaceae bacterium
CACCGACACGCCCGCCAAGCTCTGGCCGGTGAATTTTCCGCTCGGCGTGATCGCCGGAGACCGGTCCATCAACTGGATCAACAGTCTCATGATTTCAGGCAAGAACGACGGCAAGGTGTCCGTCGAGCGAACCAAGGTCGCCGGCATGACCGAGCAAGCCGTGGTGCATGCGACGCACCCCTACCTCATGCGCAACGCCCGCGTCATCGTCCTGACCCTCCGATTCCTGAAAACCGCGTCGTTTGTGGATGATCCCGCTTCTAAAACGTAAACCCCACGGAAAGGCTTGAACCGCTAATAAACGCTCATGGCTGCTAAGTTCGGAAATACAGACAGCCAACCCGAGTTAACCACTAATCTACACTAAAGGGCACTAATTCCGATCCCTCCGCGGCATCAGCCGCGCCTCCGCTTAATCGCTGAAGCCATTGGCGGGAAGCCGCTCCCACCGAATCGCCCCATTGGGCGATTCTATTAGTGGTTAATAACTCCGAGAGCTCTGATCCGAACCGGATTTTAACGCAAAGACGCAAAGTTCCAGAGCGCAAAGAACGCGAAGTCCATCCGATCCAACCACCATAAATCGCGTGGGCAACGCCTATACGCGAATCCGACCTTCGCGCCTTCGCGTTAAAAATCCGTCCTCCGCCTTCCGTCATTCCGCCCTCCGCCTACCGTCCTCCGTTTTTCACGTTCTGCCGCCACCACTTTTCCATCACCTCAAAGCGCGCGGTGGGTGTTTCCACGAGCTTCGTGTCCTTCTGGTCGGTGCCGTATTCCAGGCTCCAGCCCGGCCACTCACGGTAGGCGTGATACGACCAGTCCCAGCCGTTCTCCTCTAAAATGTCCGTCACGTCGGCCAGGTATTTTTCCGCGCCCGGCGCCCAGCGGATCGCCGAAAATTCCCCGACATACAGGTGCACCCGGTAGCGTGACGCGAAATCGATCGCCGGCTGCATCGCCTTCACCAGCGCCGCGCGATTCCACTCCCGCCCGTCGATCACGCCCGGATAGGCCACCGCGCTCTCATCGTGGTGAAACACCTTCTGATGCGTGAACCGGATCGGCTCATACATGTGGAAACTATAAACCACGCGCTCCAGCGGCAGCGGATTGAAATACTTGAAACCGCCCGCCCCGCCCCCTTTCGGCGGCTCGATGATGAGCGTGCGCTGAGGATCGATCTCGCGCACCGCCCTGCCCGCCGCGAGCGCCAGCGCCTGCCAGTTCATGCAACCCGGCGCGGTCCCTTCGTCCACCGGCTCGTTGACCAGATCGAAGCCCCAGATCGTGGCGTTGCCCCGATACCGCTTCGCCATCTTCCGCCACACCTCGACAAAATGCTCCTGCGCCTTCGGGTCGGTGAACAACCCGCCGTTGGCCCCCACGTAGCCGCCCGCGAGAAACTTGCCGCCCGGCGGGGAATGCAGGTCGAGCACGACCTTGATGCGCCGCTTGGCCGCCCACTCGACGACGAGGTCGGTCTGGGCCAGCAGACCGTCGAGCCATTGGTCATACCCGGCGAAACCCGCCTCGTCGCCCTTCGAGTAAAACCGCGTGAGCTGCCAGCGGATGAGGTTGCCGTTCCACTGCTCCGTGAAGTGATCGAGGTCCGCCTCCGACATCGTGGTCGGCACCATCGCGCCGCGCAGCCGCGGCAGGTCGTGGCCCTTGAAGAGCGGTTGTCCCGCCGGAGCCGGCGGCGCCTGCACGAACTTGTCCTCCAGCGTGACGGTGAGCCCGGAAAACTTCACCGTGCCCGTGACCTTCTCCAGTCCGAGGATCAACGTGACGGCCGTCGCGTTGTCGGGAATCTGGAAGCGCACAAACGTGTGCCGCCAGTCATACGTGCCCACGGGAATGTCGGCCTGGGGCCACTCCTCGCCGCCGGGGAATTGGATGTGAGCCATGAGCTTGATGCCATTCCACATGAGCGGCTTTGCGGAAACCTGATCGGCGAGGATGTCGGCGTTCACCAAGATCGGACGTCCGCGGATGGCCTTGATCGGCAACGGGAGCGAGCGGATCGCCGATTTCTGCGCGGAGTCGTTGGAGACCTGCCACACGCGGCCATGCCCGGGGATATCGGTGAATTGTCCTGGTCCGTCGAGGAAGCCGTCGAAGTTTTTATTGATGACCTCTTTCCCACGTGAGGAGCCAGCGGCGAAGCCAAGCACAACGAGCCAAACCAGAAACCGATAAAGGGGCATCCCTGCTTCTACCACCGGAACGAGCCGTTGAAACCATCAAGTTCGGAATCCCAACCTCGATCCGTGTTAACCACTGATGGGCACTGATGATCACTCATCCGATCCATCCGGACCCTAACCGAATTTAACGCAAAGGCGCAAAGTTCGGAACGCAAAGAACGCCAAGTATCCCCGAACCCCCACCATAAATAGCGTGGCGAAGCCTATACGCGAATCCGACCTTCGCGCCTTCGCGTTGAAAAATCCATCTCCCGTCTCTCAACTCTCAACTTTCCCACCCCGCAGCGGTGCGAGATCCTCATCCGTCTTCGCCAACTCGACGTAAGTCTCGTCGAGCGCGCAGGCCGTCTCAAGCAACACGCGGGCGTCATCGAGACGTCCGAGCTGCGCCTCATAGCACGCGAGGTTGAAATGAAAAATCGCCTCCCGCGGATGCAGCGACACCCCGCGCATCAGGATATCCTTGGCCGCCACCAGCGACTCGCTCCGCCGCACCGCATAGGCCCACTGAATCCAATGCCAGGCCTCACCCGGCTCACGCTCGCACAAGATCGCGCCGACCTCCGCCGCCTTGGTCCAGTCGCTCCGCTCGGTATGCACGGCCAGCGACAACGTCAGGACGGGAGACGCCGCCCGCTCTGCTTCGGCGATCAGGGAAAGAGCCTCCGCCGCCGCGTCCAGCATCTCCAACTCCAAATAACCCTGGGCATAGCCCAATTGCTTCTTTGTATGCGTGGACAGGGTCATTTCAGGTTTCAGAGTTTCGATCTCAGGTCTCAGGTTTCAGCCTTCAGGTTTCTCCTCCACGCCCCTCGGCATAACCGAGCTGACGGAGTGTATGGGTGGAAAGAGTCATGGGAATGCGTAGCTCATAGCTTTTGACCAACAGCTCCAAGCTCCGTCTACTTGCTGTTTTTTATCCAATCTCCCCGAAACCAGCGTTGCGCTAAGCCGTAACGATGCAGTAGGAACGTGATTTTTGAGGTGATTTTTGAGCGAGTGCGCTACGCAGGGCGTGGGCGAGTTCCGACTGCATTGCAGTTGGGGTTGGGCGAGAGCAGTTTCTCCC
>JBAZSJ010000110.1:0-2986 GCA_041662485.1 Opitutaceae bacterium
GGGCGGGGCCACGGGGAGTGGCGGCGCGGACGGCGGCGGGGCCAGTGGATCCGGTGGCGTGAGGGAATCGGTCGCGGGCAGGGGATCGGCGGTCAGCTCGACCACGAGTTTTTCCGCCGTGACGGGGGCGGGCTCGGGGGCCGGTGGTTGCGGGCGGGAGTAGGGCAGCGCGTAGCCGAGTCCGCCGACCAGAAGACAGCCTGCCCATAGGACGAACGTGATGATGGGGGCGAAGCCGATGGAGGGGAGGAGGAAGGAGGACGGACCTCTTGGTCCGTCGCGTTGATCGGAGGGAACGGACCGGGAGGTCCGTTCTCCGGGGGCGGGGAAACGGGGGCGTTTGTTGCGGGCGGGCGGAATCGGCAGCGTGGCGGGCATGGCGTCGGGTTGCAGCTCGATTGGCGGGCGGAGGAGGTGGCGGCGGATCAGAATTTGTAACCGACGCGCAGGGTGACGGTGCGCGGGGCGGCGATCTGGAGATTCGCGCCTGTCGTGCCGTCCACGAAGATGGTTTCGTCGAGAAGATTTTCGACGTTGAGGGCGAAATCCCAGTGACGGCCGAGGCGGTAGAACAGGCCGGCGTCCAGGCGGAAGAAGGACGGAAGCATGAGGGGGTCGGGGGTGGTGGCGGTGCGCGCGGCGTTGCCGCCGAGACGTTCATCCTGCCAGACGACGCCGAGGCTCGCGCCGAGATCCTTCAGCGGGCCGTCGGTGAAATCGTAGCGGGTGAAGAGGCTCCAGGAATACTCGGGGGTTTTGGCGACGGGCTCGGCGAAGGCGGTGCCGTTTTCGTAGCTGGCGTCGATGTAGGCGAAGGAGCCGTTGAAGCGCCAGTTGCGGGTGACGTAGACCTCGGAGCCGAGTTCGACGCCGCGGGCGCTCTGGCCGCCTTGCTGGATGTAGTAGGGGTTGCCGTTGCCGTTGACCGGGCCGAGCGAGGTGTCCTGCACGATGACGTTGTCGCGTTCGGTTTCGAAGAGCGCGAGGGATACGGAGGCGCGGCGGTCGGGCAGGTCGTATTTGAGGCCGATCTCGCGATTCACGCCGGTCTGGGGATCGAAGGTGCCGCTGGTGCCGGCGAAGTTTTCCTGGGTGGGATCGGCGGGGGAATAGCTGGTGGAGAAACTGGCGTAGAGGGCGAGCTGCTTGGTGAGGTTGAAAACGAGCGCGGCGTTGGGAGTGACTTCGCCGGGGCGGTTGCGGGCGCCGGGGGCGGCGGTGCCGAGGTTCTGTTCGCCGTAGCCGACGCCGAGGGTGAGTATCCAGCGTTCGTCGAGGAAGGCGGCCTGGTTTTGGAGGTAGGTGTTCCAGTTGGCTTCGTCGGCGGTGAGCACGGGGGCGCCGAGCACGAGGTTGTCCACGAGGGGCGTGGCGCTCTGGCCGGTGTAGATGTTGATGGGGGACTGAGGGGCGTTGGGGCCGGTGCCGGTGCGGACGCGGGTGCGCAGGGCGCGGGCGTTGACGCCGAGCTGGGTGAGGTTTTTCCACCAGGAGGCGGGCTCGAATTCGTAGGTGCCGTTGACGTCGACGTTGTGGCTGTCGCGTTCGGTGGAACTCTTGGCCTGGGTGCGCGAGACGGTGTTGAGGGTGGCGAGCTGGGTGCGTTGGGCGAGTGTGGTGACGACGGGCGTCCACTGGTTGATTTCGGTGCGGTAGGCGATGTAGCGGTAGCCGGCGTTGAAGGTGAAGGCGTCGGCGGGCTTGGACTGGAAGTCGAAGCCGGCGACATACATGTCGTCGGTGCGGCCGCCGCCGTAGAGGTTCACGTCGAGGGGGGAGAGGTCGTTTTCGTTGATCGGACCGTTGGAGCCGTCGTTGGTGGAAAGCGAGGTGGAGGGCGACATCACCATGGCGGCGCCGGCGGGGCGCGTGTTTTGCGAGATCTGCACGAGCGGGGTGAAGGTGGTGCGGCCTTCGGGGTCGAGGAGGAAGGTGAGGGCGCCGTTGTAGTAGCGCGTCTGGTTGAGGACGTCGCCGGTGTAAACCTCGGTGTCATCGCCGGCGAGGATGCCGCGGTAGAGCACGCGTCCGTCGGGGGTGAGCGGACCGGTCGAGTCGAGTTCGAAGCCGAGGGAGGTGCGGTCGCCGACGTTGAGGCCGTTGCCGGCGTAGGTCGTCGTGGTAGTTTCGATACGCGTGGAGGCTTCGGCGGAGGGCTTTTTGGTGATGATGTTGACGAGTCCGCCGGGGAGGGAGGAGGCGCCGTAGAGCAGACCGGCGGGGCCGCGGAGGGTGACGACGCGCTCGACGCCGTAGAGGTTTTGAGCGGATTGGCCGCCGCCGACGTAGAAGCCGGTGAAGCCGTCGATGCGGGTCTCGTCGGGAGACATGCGGAAGCCGCGCGCGATGTAGTGGTAGCCGCCGGAGGCGGTGCTGTTGGGGAAAATGCCCGGGGTGTAATAGAAGGTGTCCACGGGCGTGCGGAAGTTTTGCTCCCGGATGCGGGCCGCATCTATGACGGTGACGCTGCGGGGGGTCTCGTGGAGGGAGACCGGGAGCTTGAGCGGGGTGGACTCAACCGGGGAGGAGGGCTGCGAAGCGGTGACCTCCAACGTATCGAGTTGGATGACCGCTTGGGTCGGAGAGGAGGGCGCAAGCGCGGTGTCCGGAGTGGCGGTGGATTCGGCGCCCGAGAGGCTGAGCGAGGCGAGCAGGACGCTCGCCAAGCAGACAGGCAGGCTTCGAACTTGGTAAAGGAGTGAATAAGAAGACGAAGCTTGGGATTCCATAAATGAAGTTGAGACTCGGTATCATGATAGATGATGTCGTCAATATTGTTTTTAGGACTCAGTCTCAATTTAATCGAAACAACTTATTGTTGTGCGACTTGCGCCAGTGATAAAATTCTGGTGGCTTGATTAATTCTAATTCGCTTTCAAGATGAGCTTAATTATGCAAGTCTTCAGTCATGGCAAGACCAAGACGAGAGGAGCCCGAGCTGGTGAAACGTGCGCGAGTGGCGGCGGAGCGCGCCACCTCGCTCGAA
>JBAZSJ010000111.1:0-2587 GCA_041662485.1 Opitutaceae bacterium
TTTCAGGCCCAGGTGTTTCTGTTCTTGAGGGCGATGGCGTCGTCACCCGTGAGGATGTCGCAATTCTCGACGAGGAAATCCGAGCAGGCGTCCAGATCGATGCCGTCCGTGTTGGGGCCGTGCAGCGGATTGCGCATCGTGATGCCCCGCACCACGCCGCCTGAACAGGCCAGGAACAGCAGCGTCCAATGCATCGAGTTTTGGATGGTCACGTCCTCGACCTTAACCCCGCGGCATTGGGCAAAAAGGATCAGCGCGCGCGGTCGTTTCCTGGGCTGGTAATCGAAGTGGGGAACCCACGTGCCGTAATGTTTTTTGTCTTCGGCCCAGGCGTGGGGGTGCGGAAGCTTGTCCCAAAACGCCTCGCCGTTGCCATCCAGGGAGCCGGGGCCGGTGATGCCGGTGCCCTCGGCGTTTTCCGCAAAAATGAAGCCGGCGGGCACATGATCCTTGAGCGGATAATCGTCCAGATTGCCGCTGGCCATCAGGGTGGCGCCTTTTTCCAGATGAAGGACCACGCGATCACGGAGACGAAGCGCTCCGGAAAGATAGACGCCCGGAGTCAGCACCACCCGGCCGCCGCCCCCGGCGGCACAGGCATCGATCACCTGCTGGATCGAGGATGTGACCGGGGTTTTCCCATCGGGCACGGCATTTAAAACGGGGTAGGATTTCATTCGTATACGATAACGCCGCAGAGAAGGGCGCATCGGCTGACTATTGTCCTACTGATGAAAACCGCCATGGTGATCGCGCGTGACAGTCAACCCGCGCCGGCGTCCCGCGGTCTTTGGCAACCGCCTCCTGCGACCTCATGCCATTTCGCATTCAAATGTATAAGAATGCGTGCATTGAGGGTAGGGCGAACCGTCCCGGTGAGCCGCGGCTCGACGGGGACGCCTCGCCCTACCTTTTGATACCTTTGAAGGAGCAATGGTATCACACCAGCCGGATCGTGATGGGGTAGCGATAGAGCAGGTTCTCGGAGGTCTTGATCGCAGCGACAATCGACAGGATCGTATACAGGATGATCAGGGCCCCTCCGAGCAGGAAGCCCACTCCGATGAAGCAGAGCGGAATGATCACGAGGCAGTAGATCAGGATGGAAATATGAAAATTCAACGCCTCCCTGGAGTGGGCGGCCACGAAGGCGGAGTCCTGTTTCATGGCCAGATAGACGACGAGCGGCAGGAGAAAGGGAACGCCGAGAAAGCCCGAGAGGTGGCAGAGCACGCTCCAAAGCCGGTCGTTGCCGGAGACGGGGGAGGGCGAGAGGGAGGTATCCATGGGTGAAAGGGAGGATCGGTGTGATTGCGCTGTTTAGAGCATTTCAAATAAAGTCGTGGCCGTAAAGGAGGACGGACCTCCCGGTCCGATCCCGACAAACTCCCTCGAACAATCATCAGGACGGACCTGGAGGTCCGTCCTCCGCGCAGCCAAAACGCGGCAGGATGCCGCGTCTACTTTGGCTCATTTCTTTTTATAGACGACCGCCGGGTCGAAGAGGCGCTCCGACGTGTAGGCGAGCCGGAAACCCGTGCCGGCGGCGGCCGCGTGCCCAACAAGGTCGGTCTCGAGCGCCGCAGCTTCGGCGGCCCGAGCAGCTCAAGCGCATCAGGCAGATTTTCAAGATCCTTTTCCGCGAGGGGCCGAACCGCACGCAGGCCTTACGAACGTGTATCCCTGAGAGGAGCACCCCCTCGGGTAAAAACCACGGGTAAACAATCAGGCTGCTTGTATTTCAAGCCTCTGAGCGATCTTCAGCAACGTCGCTTTACATGCTCCGGGCGTCGTCTCCGATCTCACCGCCTCAAGGTTTGCTCCCCCGAACAGCCCCAAATAGCCATACGTTTTGACACGACCAAACCAGTCGAACTCACCACTTAATTCCCCTTCCGCAACCCCGACTGTCAGCTCCGTAAATCGAGTATCCCTTGCCCTAAGGGCTCCCGTTTCGACAACGAGGCTCCTCACCCTTTTAAATTTCCGCTTCGATGTGCGAAAATACACGATAATTCCCCTGTTCGTAATCACTCGATGGTCGGGAACGTGCGAATCAACAAGCATCGTCAAAAACGGAAGCGAACGCTCATCATAAGCGCATCCATTTAAATTCCCTATGCTTACAACAATGAATTTTCTGGACTTAACGTTCATTTTTTTAAAACCGACAGTGGTAAAATTCAGCCAATGCATATGCCCAGCAAATTAGATAGCAGTTGGCGCGCCAACCATATGCAACGTATTCATTGGGATGATATCCTTGGCGTCCTCCGGCGCGGATTACCTCGAGATCGACGGGCAAGCCGACGAACTCGCGGGCCTGCAGGGCGAGACCGCATGCGGACTCGTTTAGATCCGGAAACGGGTTTGCGCTGCGCTGGACCATCGGCCTGTCGGCCGGCGCGCTCCGCCGCGGCCTTGCGCGCCTCCGGCGCATCCTTCCCTCACCGGGGCGCAGCTTAGCCGTAACGATGCAGTCGAGAGGGTCGCATCGAGGTAATCTGACGGCACCTTTCAGAGTGCGTCATCCGCTCGAAATACCCACGGGTATTCCTCGGGATTCCTCCTCTGAAATCTGCTCGCC